>DAOUMD010000074.1:0-103424 GCA_034412795.1 Anaerolineae bacterium | reverse complement strand
TACATCCGTCGGTTCCTTGTGAATTGTGGTTGTTGCTTGTCACTCAACGAGTAACCGACTTCTCTGCAATTGTCAAGGTGCCGGTCCGCTTGAGCGGATTCACTTTATGTTATGCCGAATATAGATTCTTACCGGTCAAATCAAAAAAAGGGTAGTCCCCCTGTTGAGTGTTGCTGATCTGAAAATCGTGAAGAACCGCGGATTGCCAGAAAAACACGGATCTTTTTCGCTTCTAATCCGCGGTTTTCTGCAGATCCGTGGTTCTGAACCAGCACCGACACAGTAACAACACCCAAGAGGGGGACCACCAAAAAAAGTAACCGCGTAAAACGTGATGCGTGAGTAATCCACCGAAATTATCTGCACTGTTCTGGTGTTGCTATGAAGCCTGGAAGCCCGCGTCTCCGTGTAATTTATTTGGGTGCGTTCAAAACCAGTTAGAACCGTAGCTCTAGCCGGATGACAATCCGGCGGGTCGAGCCGTGGACTGTCGTCCACTTGCAGCAGTTCACCAACTCATTCTGAATGCACCCAATTTATTTCGGTGGATTACTTGAAGGCACATTCGCAAGGCGCATTCGCCCCGAATCATTACATAGTTATCCGGCAACATTTGCGCCGTCCGCGAGAATTTTGTCAGTGTTCTTTTCCGTCCGTGAGTCGATAATCTCGCTTGCGCGCGGCTATGTCATCCTGAGCTTTGCCATGACGCTAAGGCGTCACTCATTGTGCAAGAAACAGGTGGGGCATGAGCACGTCATCCAATGACACGTCATCCAATGACACGTCATCCAATGACACGTCATCCTGAACGCAGTGAAGGATCTCGTTCCTGCAATGTAAGTCGTCCTCGAGTGCAAGAACGAGATTCTTCGGCTTCGCCTCAGAATGACATGTGGCGTCACTCATTGTGCAAGAAACAGGTCATTCTGAACTGGAGCGCAGCGGAAGTGAAGAATCTCGTTGTCTGGTGATGAACGAGATCCTTCGCTGGCGCTCAGGATGACATGTGCTGTACTTAGTAGGGGCAGACCTGGGTGTCTGCCCCTACTAAGAGCGAACATCCGGGTTCGCCCTTAATGGCAAACTTCAATTTTTTTCTCAATAAGCAGGATTGGTGAGCTACTCCTCCAATGTGCTGACGTCGCCCTCCGGCAGACCTAAGGCACGCGCCTTGAGCAAACGACGCATAATCTTCCCGCTCCGCGTCTTGGGCAGACTATCTACAAAGTTGACGGTCTCCGGTTTGGCGATGGGCCCCATCTCGTGCCCTACGTGATCTCGCAATGTTTCAGCCAGCTTCTCAGTGCCTTCGACACCGGCCCGCAGGATGACGTAAGAATGTATAGCGTTGCCTTTCAGCTCGTGAGGCAGTCCAATGGCCGCGGCTTCGGACACGTCTGGATGACTCACCAGCGCGCTCTCCACCTCGGCCGTGCCCAACCGATAGCCACTGACCTTGATCACGTCATCCATTCGGCCGATGACCCACACATAACCATCTTCGTCTATACGAGCCGAGTCGCCGGTCTGGTACATCGTTTTGAATTTGCCCCAATACTGCTCACGGTAACGATCAGGATCTTTGTAGACAGTGCGCAGCATGCCGGGCCAGGGCGTTTTAACAACCAGGTAACCCTCTTCGCCGGCTGAGACTGGTTGGCCATCATCACCCACCACATCCACGTCAATCCCGAAGAAAGGATGCGTGGCCGAACCTGGTTTAAGAGGCGTGATGGGCAAAGGCGTAATCATAAAGCCCCCCGTCTCCGTCTGCCACCAGGTGTCCATAATTGGGCAGCGCTCCTGGCCGATCACTGCGTAGTACCACTTCCACGCCTCTGGGTTGATCGGCTCACCCACGCTCCCTAGCAATCGCAAACTACTCAAGTCGTGCCGGTTAGGCCACGAGTCGCCGTAGCGCATCAGGCCGCGAATAGCCGTTGGCGCAGTATAAAGGAGGGTAATGCCATACTTCTCGACCATTTGCCACCAGCGGTTGGGATAAGGATGAGTAGGCGCTCCTTCGTACATGAAGCTGGTCACACCGTTGATCAGTGGTGAGTAGACGATGTAACTATGACCGGTGATCCAGCCCGGGTCGGCAGCACACCACCAGCGATCTTCATCCTTAACGTCGAAGACGTACTTGAGCGTTGTGTAGGTATAGACCATGTAACCGCCATGAGTATGGATCACCCCCTTAGGCCGCCCAGTGGTACCCGAGGTATAAAGGATAAAGAGCATATCCTCGGCATCCATAGGCTCCGTCTCGCAGATAGGGCTGGCGATGGGCAAGCCCATCAGGTCATCGTACCAATAATCACGTCCTGCCTCCATATAAATATCCTGCCCGGTACGTTTGACCACAATGCACGTCTCGACCGTCGGCTGGCGAGCCATGGCCTCATCCGCGATGTCCTTCAGAGCGACGATTTTTCCCCGCAACCAGCCACCGTCAGCCGTGACCAGTATACGGCTCTGGGCATCCTCAATACGTTCGGCCAGCGCTTCGACGCTGAACCCCCCGTAAACGACGCTATGCGCCGCACCAATCTTGGCGCAGGCCAACATAGCGATCATCTGCTCCGGCAAGCGCGGCAGGTAGATGGTAACAATGTCGCCCTTCTTCACCCCCATACTCTTGAGCACATTTGCGAACTTAGACACGTTGCGATTGACAGCAAAATATGAAAAAGTGCGCACATCACCTGGCTCACCGACCCAGATTAGGGCCAACTTGTTCTTGCGATAGGTTTTAAGGTGACGATCAATGGCATTATGAATTATATTCGTCTTGCCACCGACGAACCACCTATAGAAAGGCGCGTCGCTGTCATCAAGTACCTTGTCCCACCGTTGGAACCATTCCAATTCCCCGGCACGGTCACCCCAAAAGCGTTCCGGGTCGTCTAACGACTGTTTGTAAAGAGCTTCATACTCCTTGACCTGGGCTGCTTCTAAGACGTCCGGCGAGGGATTGTAGACTTCCCCCTCCATCGAGTCACTGCGGTTAACCAACTTGTCGGCCATGGCACCCCCCTTATGCAGACTGTCAGTTGTTTTCGCACGCCCTCCGCGCACTTTGCCGATTTTACTATGGTCAACCACTTCTTGTCAATGCGAGTTTATGTGTTATACTCTGTGGATGGTAGACAGCAGAATGATACAGAAACGTATCCTCCATCCTTTTGTCATCCTGACTGTTTGTATAAGCTTGGTGCTCCTCATACCCAGTTCCGGTCCGGCGCATGCCGAGGACTCTCCTCTGGTGCTGGCCTTTTACTATGCCTGGTATGATCAGAACACGTGGGATTCGGGCCTATCCACCGACCAACCTCTCCAGCCTTACGTATCCAGCGATCCAGGTACCATCGAGCGCCACGTGAGCCAAGCACAAGCAGCCGGCTTAGACGCACTGATTCAATCGTGGTACGGCCCACGCGAAACAGACAACCAAACGGAAACAAACTTCCAGACACTGCTGGATGTAGCCGCCGTTAAGGGATTCCATGCCGCCGTAGACTTCGAGACGACCGGCCCGTTTTTCACCGACCAGGCCTCGGTAGTTGATGCTCTACGCCACCTATTAGCAGTACACGCTCAACACCCAGCCTACTTGCGTTATCAAGGCAAACCCGTCGTCTTCTTCTGGCGGCAACAGCGTTTCGGGATCGATGAGTGGGCCGACATCCGGGCCCAGGTTGATCCCGGCCACGATAGCTTGTGGATCGCGGAGGGAGTCGATATCTCGTACCAGTCCGTCTTCGATGGGCATCACCTATACAGTGTCGCATGGTCATCTGATGTGGAACATACGTTGACTGACTGGGGATTCCGGGTGCGCAGCTTTGAGTCGCAGAATGGAGCAAATCGTGTGTGGGTAGCGACCGTAATGCCCGGCTACGACGACACACGTACCGACCGGGCAGATGCGTTCGCCGTGGACCGGCAAGACGGGAGTTATTATCGCGCAACATGGTCTGCCGCTGCGGCCAGCCAACCCGACTGGGTTATCATCACCAGCTTCAATGAGTGGATCGAAGGCACGATGATCGAACCCAGCGTTAACTACGGCGACTTCTATCTGGATTTGACTCGTCAACTGGCGACGGAGTTCAAATCAGGTAACCAGTTCCTGGTTACTGAAGTACAGGAAGAACAGTCCAGCACGAAGGAACCAAGCGGCCAGAGCCAGGAAGCTGGCAGCATCGTACAGATCATCGAGCCCTACATCCGAGCTGAAGAGGCTGTGCGCGTTAGATCCGGTCCTGGCACCGAATACGAACGGGTGGGACAGCTATGGCCGGGTGAGACGGCGCCAGTGATGGGCCAGAATGCTAATGCGTCATGGTGGCAAATCGAGTTCGCTAGTGCAGATGATGGACGGGGTTGGGTTATCGCTGATTTTGTGACCTTCGTGGGCGACCCGGACTCGGTACCAATTGTAGGTGAGGAACCACTCACCCCAACGCTTGCACTAACGCCGACAGCTACGGTGGCTGTGACCGCGACAACACCCACTACAACCCGTACGCCCAGCCCTACTCACACTTCTGTGTCTACACAGACTCCTGTGCCCACTCGCACTTCTGTGTCTACACAGACTCCTGTGCCCACTCGCACTCCCCAGCCAACCCAACCGACGCTCCCCCCTACACCATCGGCCACGCCCACCCCGACGCCGATTCCGACTATTACCCCCCTTCCCACACCCACGTTTACTTTGACGCCGGTCGTTTCACCCACTGCTACCCCTACAGCGACCAGCACCCCCGTGGTCCGTGTCAACCCAGTCGCTCGCCGGCGTCCAGTCGGATTTCTTTGGCTTGGAGGTGGAGCTTTGGTAGTAGCTGTCGGGTTGGGGATTCTATTGCTCCGGGCGACACGAGTGAATAGAAAACGATAGAGAACCTTGACGCCCCATGATGGATATATTCGAGGATTTTTCGGTACCACTTGACCGACGCTGGCAACGTTACATCCTGGGCAACGGCGCGTTAGAACTGACCAACTCCTCCCTTCGTTTTGTCAATACCGACGCGTCTTCCCGACGCTATACCAACGCCCAGATAGACGACTACCAGAACCTGCCCCGACGTCGCTTCCTCTGGCACCCCCCCCTAAGGCTGACCGTGCGAGCTCGCTTCTCACATTCAGCGCAAAACGGCTCGGGGGGAATTAGAGGCACGGCTGGCTTCGGTTTTTGGAACGATCCTTTCCTGATGACCGGTGCACGCAGGCCGGCGCTACCACGCGCCATCTGGTTCTTCTATGCCTCCCCACCCTCCAATATGAAATTAGATTTGCACGTGCCAGGCTATGGATGGAAAGTCGCCACGATAGACGCCACGCGCCCCAAGGCCCTGCTGTTGGCACCCCTTGCCCCAATGGCAGTATTGCTGATGAATCTTCCCCCCATTTACCGCGCCATTTGGCCAGGCATCCAACGGGCTGTGAACGTTAAGGAATCGCTGGTCAACACACAGTTGAACCAGTGGCACACTTACAGTATCGATTGGGAAAGAGAAAGATCACAGTTTGCCGTGGACGGTACTACGATTCTTAAGGATGCCCCATCTCCTCAGGGTCCGCTTGGCTTTGTGATGTGGCTGGACAACCAGTATATGGTAGTGACGCCCTGGGGCCGGTTCGGGTGGGGGCGATTGGACGTCCCAGGCCGCCAGTGGATGGAGGTCGACAGGCTGACCATAAAAAGGCATTAGGGCATTGCCTGAATTGCAGTAAAATGCTATTATCTAGAGCAACTAAGTCGAATGCCGCGTAGGCAGTCATGGGCAAATCAAAGGACGCGTAGAAAGATGAGTAATGCAAACGACAGGGACAGGAAACTCACTGAATTAGAAGCTGTAGAAACCCAAGAGTGGTTGGAGTCTCTTGACTATGTGCTTCAGAGAGGTGGCCCCGAGCGAGTCCGGGAGTTGTTGAAAAAACTGGAACTACATGCCTACAGTGCCGGGGTACGTATGTCTTTTTCGGCTAACACGCCCTACATCAATACCATCCCGGCCGAAGAACAGCCACCTTTTCCAGGTAGCCGTGAAATTGAGCGGCGCATCAAGAGTCTGGTTCGTTGGAACGCTATGGCGATGGTCATACGTGCCAACCGCGAAGAAGATGGCATTGGGGGACACATCTCCACATATGCTTCTGCGGCGACTCTGTATGAGGTTGGGTTCAACCATTTCTTCCGGGCCAGGACGGATAACTACGACGGTGATATGATTTACTTTCAGGGTCACGCCTCACCAGGTATCTACGCCCGGGCTTTCCTGGAGGGACGTCTAACCGAGGAACACCTGGAAAACTTCCGTCGTGAATTAAGGCCCGGCGGTGGGCTTTCCTCTTATCCCCACCCCTGGCTGATGTCCCACTTCTGGCAGTTCCCCACCGTTTCTATGGGGTTGGGCCCGATTATGGCCATTTACCAGGCACGCTTTAACCGATATCTCGAAGACCGAGGCTTGAAACAAGACACAGGGGCCAAGGTGTGGACCTTCTTAGGCGATGGGGAGACGGACGAACCGGAGGCGTTGGGCGCGATCACCCTGGCCGCCCGCGAGAAGCTAGACAACCTGATTTTCGTAATCAACTGCAACCTGCAGCGGCTAGACGGTCCGGTGCGAGGCAACGGCAATATCATCCAGGAATTGGAACGCATTTTCCGTGGCGCTGGCTGGAATGTCATCAAGGTGATTTGGGGAAGCGACTGGGACCAGCTATTAGCGGGCGACGATGAGGGGGTTCTGGCAAGAAGAATGGGAGAAATTGTGGATGGCGAGTACCAGAAATATGCAGTTGAAGGTGGCGACTACATCCGCGAGCACTTCTGGGGCGTCGATCCACGCCTGCGGAAGATGGCACAGCATTTCTCGGACGAGCAACTCGAGAGACTGAGGCTCGGTGGCCACGACCCCGAAAAGGTCTACGCCGCCTACAAGGCTGCCGTCGGGCACAAAGGATCGCCAACCGTCATCCTGGCTAGAACCATCAAAGGATACGGCCTAGGCGAGGCGGGGGAAGGCAAGAACATCACTCATCAACAAAAGAAACTGAATCAAGAGGAATTGCGGGAGTTCCGTACCCGCTTCGGCATCCCCATCTCGGATGAGGAAGTAGCCGAGGCTCCCTTCTACCGTCCTCCAGAAGACAGCCCCGAAATGCAATATCTACAAGAATGCCGGCATAAGTTGGGGGGCTACTTCCCCAATCGTGTCGTTAACCTCACTTCCCTGCCAACCCCCTCAGAAGAACTCTTTGAGGAATTTTACAGAGGTACCGCGGATCGCGAAGTATCCACCACGATGGTTTTCGTCCGGATATTGGCCAAACTCCTCCGGGACGCAGAGCTAGGCAACCTGATAGTGCCCATCGTTCCTGACGAGGCACGCACTTTCGGTATGGAAGCCTTGTTCCGGCAAGTAGGAATCTATTCACACACCGGCCAGCTCTACGAACCGGTGGACGCGGCCAGCTTGCTCTACTACAAGGAAGCCGAAGACGGCCAAATCTTGGAGGAGGGCATCACCGAGGCCGGCTCGATGTCCTCATTCATCGCCGCTGGTACCGCATATTCCAACTACGGGATCAACATGATCCCCTTCTTCATCTACTACTCTATGTTCGGCTTCCAGCGCATCGGCGATCTCATCTGGGCAGCCGGCGACATGCGTAGCCGGGGTTTCTTAGTTGGGGCGACATCCGGACGTACTACACTGGCTGGCGAAGGGCTCCAACACCAGGATGGCCACAGCCATTTGCTGGCCTACGCCGTGCCCAATATTGTCACGTACGACCCAGCCTTCGCCTACGAGTTGGCCGTCATAATCCGAGACGGCATCCATCGCATGTATACCCAACAGGAAGATATCTTCTATTATCTGACGGTGACTAATGAGAACTACGCCATGCCTCCCATGCCCGCACATGAAACGATCAAAGAGGGGATTCTCCGAGGCATGTACAAGTTCAGGCCCTCGGACAAGCCAAATGCCAGGTACCGCGCCCAGCTTCTTGGCAGTGGCGCGATCTTGAACGAAGTGCTGAAAGCACAAGAGATCCTCGAGGAACGATATGACGTTGCTGCTGACATATGGAGTGTGACCAGCTATAAAGAACTGCGCCGCGACGGACTTGACGTCGACCGCTGGAATATGCTGAATCCAACCGAGAAACCCAGGGTTCCATATGTGAGTCAATGTCTGGAAGAAGCGCCAGGGGTATTCGTTGCGGCCTCCGATTATGTCAAGACTCTCCCTGACTCTATCTCTCGCTGGTTTCCCAGACCCTTGCTTTCTCTTGGGACAGATGGATTCGGGCGAAGCGAAAGCCGGCGTGCTTTGCGCGATTTCTTCGAAGTTGATGCCAGATACGTCACACTGGCCACACTAACCGCCCTGGCGAGAGAAGGAGCAATCGCCTCTGATGACGTCGACGAAGCAATGCATGATCTGGAAATCGATCCGGCCAAGGCCAACCCCATGACTTCGTGAGAAAGGATCTTTGCGATGGCAACTGAATTCAGGCTTCCTGAAGTTGGTGAAAATATTGAGACCGGCCAGGTGGTCAAGGTACTGGTGAGTGCCGGTGACACGATCGAGGCCGGCCAATCTGTGTTAGAGCTAGAGACGGACAAGGCCGTAGTTGAGGTTGAGGCTACTATCAGTGGGACCATCAAGGAGCTCCACGTAACCGAGGGCCAGGAAATCAAAGTCGGACAGCCGATTCTGACAGTAGAAGCCGTCTCAGAAGACGAAGGCAAACCGAAACAAGAACGAGAAGAAGCTGCGCCGGAAAAAGTCGCGGAGAGGGAGCCTGCTGAACGGGAAGACATTGTCGAGAAAGCAGAGCCCCCTGAAGTAAAGCCTGATGGCAAAGAGGCCATGCCCCAAATCGAGACTGGCAAACCGGCGGCCGCAGATCAACGGCCTGAAGCACCCCGCGCGATCGCTCCGGCTGCCCCCTCCGTTCGTCGACTGGCCAGAGAACTGGGAGTTGATGTCAACCGCGTTCCGGGGTCTGGTCCGGGGGGGCGGATCAGTGCGGAAGACGTCAAGAATTACGTCCGCCAGATCAACTTGGAGGCTGAGCGCGCCGGGCCTGCAACGGTGGAAGCTCCGTCCATCACCCTACCAGACTTTAGCAAGTGGGGAGACGTAGAACGGGAGGCCATGACGAGTATTCGCCGCACAACGGCCAGGCGACTGAGCGCGGCTTGGGTAACCATTCCTCACGTGACCCACTACGACCAAGCGGACATCACAGAACTCGAGGAGCTGCGCAAACGCTACGCAAAAAAGGCCGAAGTCGCCGGCGGCAAACTGACGGTAACGGCCATCATCCTCAAGGTGGTCGCCTCCGCCTTAAAAGTCTTCCCCAAGTTGAATGCCAGCCTGGATATGGCCAATCAAGAGATCGTCTACAAGAAATATTATCATATCGGGGTAGCGGTAGACACCGAACACGGGCTACTGGTCCCCGTCATCCGCGACGTCGATCAGAAAAACATCATTCAGTTGTCGGTTGAATTGACTGAGATCTCGGAGAAAGCCAGAAACAGGAAAGTTACCCTCCAAGATATGGAAGGCGGCACGTTTACCGTCACCAACCTGGGAGGTATTGGCGGCACCAATTTTGCGCCTATCATCAACCCCCCGGAGGTAGCCATTCTTGGCGTCTCACGTGCCAGTGTGCAGCCTATTTTCAAGGACGATGGATTCGAACCCCGGCTGATCATGCCCCTGTCGCTATCTTATGACCATCGCCTCATCGACGGGGCTGATGCTGCTCGCTTCATGCGATGGGTTGCCCAGGCAATTGAGCAGCCGTTCCTGCTGAGCTTGGAGGGTTGAGTAGCCATGAGCACAAACACGAACGCAACGCAGTTAGCCGTCATCGGGGGCGGGCCAGGCGGTTACCCTGCCGCATTTTTGGCAGCCGACCTTGGCTTACAGGTAACCATGATTGATATGGAACCCAGGCCAGGAGGCGTCTGTCTATACCGGGGATGCATTCCATCCAAGACGTTACTCCACGCGGCCAAACTCCTGGCTGAAGCACGTGAGGCAGCCGACTGGGGCATCGAATTCTCCGAGCCCAAGATCAACCTGGAGAAACTACGCGCTTGGAAGGAAAGTGTGGTCCAGCAACTGACCGGCGGAACAGGGCAACTTGCCAAACAACGCAAAATCAACTTCATCCAGGGCCGGGCTACGTTCCTGAATGCCAATACCCTGAATGTTCAGAAAACAGACGGCCAGGAAGAGGCCCTGGCATTTGATCATGCAATCGTGGCAACTGGATCTCGGCCAGCCACTATCCCCAGTCTATCTCTTGACACCCCACGCCTGATGAACTCTACAAGCGCCCTGGAATTGAATGAAATTCCAAAAACGCTGCTTGTTATTGGCGGAGGCTATATTGGCCTTGAACTCGGGACAGTATACGCTGCACTGGGTAGCCAGGTCTCGGTAGTGGAAATGTTGCCAGGCTTGCTTCCAGGAGCAGACCGTGACCTGGTGAGAGTCCTTTCCAAGCGATTAGAGAAGCTGTTCCATTCGATCATGCTCAACACCACAGTCGTCGAAATGCACGAGGTAAAGGACGGTATCAAAGTAAAACTCGAAGGGGACGCCGAGGAACCAGAACACATCTTTGAGAAAATCCTATTGTCCGTGGGTCGCCGACCTAACTCCAGTGACCTGGGTTTGGAAAACACCAACGTGGAAATTGACCAGCGCGGCTTTATTATAGTGGACGAGCAACGTCGCACGTCTGAGTCAACCATTTACGCCGTTGGAGACGTTGCCGGCGAGCCGATGCTTGCCCACAAGGCAACTCACGAGGGGCACGTAGCCGCCGAGGCCATTGCAGGCCACAAGGTCGCTTTCGAGCCCCACGCCATCCCGGCCGTGGTATTCACCGACCCGGAAGTAGCCTGGTGTGGCCTGACCGAGATGCAGGCCAAGGAGGAAGGACGCCCAATCGAAGTAGCTCGTTTCCCCTGGGGAGCTTCCGGCCGAGCCTTAACCCTGGGCCGAACCGATGGTTTGACAAAGCTCGTCATAGACCCCGATACCGAGCGGGTCATGGGAGTCGGCATTGTTGGGTCTGGCGCTGGTGAACTGATCTCAGAAGGCGTACTGGCCGTTGAAATGGCAGCCCTGGCTTCCGACGTCAAACTGAGTATTCATCCCCACCCGACTCTTTCGGAAACTGTAATGGAAGCCGCTGAAGTCTTCTATGGTCAAAGCACGCACGTCTACCGCCCTAAAAGAAACAAAAAATAGGCTGGCCGCCAACCATCTCCCCAAATAAGACGCCCGGACATTGAGCCGGGCGTTTCGCTTCATCGTGCGATCCAGAAGTGGGCGCGGCGTTCATCGAGTCGTCCCAACCCGGCATCTCGAGCCATCTTGATCGCGGCCTGGTACTCGTCGCGAGTGATACGACGGTTCAGCTCAGGAAAGTGATGCGCCTTATAAGCCGGGCGATATTGATCCATCAGGTTCAAATAAGTATGGGGGGAAATCTCAGCGGCGAGAAATTGAACAATCTCGTCCGTACCAGCCAGATTATCAGGTAGCACCAGGTGGCGTACCAGCAAGCCGCGTAAGGCAAGGCCCGCCCTGTTGACTTCCAGGTCACCCACCTGGCGATGCATCTCACGGACGGCAGCCTGATTGACACGGGCATAATCAGCGATCTTCGAATAACGACGGGCGATTTCGGCGTCAGCATACTTCATATCCGGCATATAAATATCAACTACTCCATCCAAGAGCTTGAGCGTCGCCATCGAGTCATAGCCACCCGTGTTATAGACCAGGGGCACACGCAGACCAGCCCCGGCAGCTATGAGAACAGCAGCCATAATCTGGGGAACTACATGGCTGGGCGACACGAAATTGATATTGTGACATCCTTGAGCCTGCAACTCCAGCATAATCGATGCCAATTGTTCTGGCTCAACCTCGTAGCCAGCGTCAGCCTGGCTGATATCGTGGTTCTGGCAAAACTGGCACTTGAGATTGCACCGTGTGAAGAAAATGGTGCCGGACCCACGCCAGCCACGTAAAGGGTCCTCCTCACCCAGATGGGGGCCATAGCTACTCACTTTGGCCTGCTCACCAGTGCGACATACACCTACCTGCCCAGCCCGACGGTCAACATCACAATTCCTGGCACATACGTCGCAGATTGAGAGGTGCTCATAAGCCTGGGCGACACGCTCTCGTAGCTCACCGCTGCGCAAAAGACGTAAGTAGGCTGGCTCAAATGTCTCGTCGCTTCGCCGCGAAGATTTCATAGTGATCTCCTCCATCCCCAATTGTAGCAGCAATTTGCGTGTTTTTCAAGACCATTACAATCCCAATCGGCCGCTCTCCGGCGCGCTTCAAAACGTTGCACACACAGTTAGTCTATGTTATACTTATGCGAGGTGACGACCTGGCCTCCTGCCAGGTCAAATCAATGGGAACATAAGGGTCACTAATCAGACTCCAGCTTACTTACATCAGGGATTGATGACTATGGCCAAGTACATTCTCATGATCGAAGACGACAGGGAAATGGTCACCCTTGGAAAACTAATCCTAGAGCGCGAGGGTTATGAGGTATTGGTTGCCTATGGGGGCGCCGATGGCTTAAAGCTGTTGCGCCAAGAAGACAGCTACGTAGATCTGCTCCTGCTTGACATTATGATGACCGGTATGGATGGCTGGCAGGTGCTGACTGAAGTAAAGGCTGACGAGAATCTACGACACATCCCTGTCATTATGCTCACTGCTCGTCATTACCTGGAAGATGAAGACGAAACGGCTACCTACGCCGATAAGTTTGAACATTACGTAGTCAAGCCATTCGTAGTACGTGACCTCTTGGCAAAGATAGCTGAGGTCCTAGAGCGATCTTGAAACCACGGAACAAAACAGTATGGATTCGTCATTAGTTGACAGCCGTACGTCCCAGATTCGTCAAAACGACGCGGATAATGACAGGTTCGCCGTCCCTGCCCCGCACACTATCGAAGAAACGGGGCTTTCTGTCGGTTTTCTCGCAGACCTGGTACTCAAGATTCTCTATTTCGAGGGTTACATTTCTGGATACGAAGTCGCTGAGGCCGCCAAGCTCCCGTTCAAGAACATCACCGATCGAATTCTGGAGTTCCTGAAGCGGGATCGATTCATCGAAGTAAAAGGAAGCAGCGGTGGTGCCTATGCTGAAGCAGCTTATGAATATGTCATCACTGGCAGAGGCATCGAGCGGGCCCGCGAAATTATGGATCGAAATCAGTATGCTGGCGCAGCTCCAGTCACTTTGGAAAGTTATAAGACCGCCATACGCAAGCAGGCTCTTCAGAATCTAGCGGTTGGTCCCAGCCAAGTGCGGAACGCCCTATCACACTTGGTGCTGAGCGAAAGAACCCTGAGCCAAATTGGCCCTGCAGTCAACTCCAGCCGTTCCATATTTTTATTTGGACATCCAGGCAATGGCAAAACGACTATTGCCGAAGCAGTCGGCTTTATGATCCTGCAGGATGAGATGTTTATACCGTACGCCGTTGAGGTGAACGGACAGGTCATCAAGGTTTTCGATGCCGTTAGCCACAAAGCAATTCCCAATGAAGCCATCAACAAATACGGACTGCCAGGAGACGTTCAACGGTTGGACCGTCGCTGGGTCCGGATTCGACGACCAGTCGTCGTTACCGGTGGCGAACTCACTCTGGAGAGCCTGGATCTAAACTGGGACAACGTCAAGAAATATTACGAGGCCCCCTTGCAAATGAAAGCCAACGGGGGAATGTTTCTCATTGATGATTTCGGCCGGCAGAAGATCCGTCCGCGCGACTTGCTGAATCGGTGGATTGTCCCTCTGGAGAAGCGCTTCGATTATCTCACGCTTCAAACTGGCAACGTCATCCAGATTCCCTTCGATATGCTAATTATTTTTGCTACCAACCTCGAACCTCAAGACCTGGTAGATGAAGCATTTCTACGGCGTATCCGTCACAAAATTGACATCCAGGACCCTACCTTCGACGAGTATCGTGAGATTTTTAAGCGGGTCGCTCAGTCCAAAGACATCGACTACGACGAACAGATCCTGACTTATCTTCTGCAGGATTACTATGTAAAACCAAATCGACGACTCCGGGCTTGCCATCCACGTGATATTTTGGACCATCTGACCGACATTGCCCGCTTCCAAGGAATGCCCCCGCAGTTGACCAAGGATCTCATTGATCAAGCCTGCGAAGGCTACTTTGTCGATCTCTAAAAGATCAATGCCCTTTGAACAATATGCAGATCAAATCCAACTTCTGGGTCGAGAAAGACGGCGAAGTGGTGTTAAGCCGTTGGCGAGTCTCCCTGCTGCTAGCGATTGACGAGACCGGCTCCATCAGTGCAGCAGCCGAGCGCATGGGGATTCCATATCGCCGGGCATGGGACAAGGTTCACGAATGTGAGGAACGCTTGGGCGCGAAACTGATCGACACCCAAACAGGTGGCCACGGTGGAGGGGGAGCTCAACTCACTCGAGAAGGCACCGAGTATGTCAGACGCTTTCAGCAGTTCAGCAATGGTTTGGACGAACTAATCAGAACCCGTTTCCGCGAAGCGTTTGAGGGAACCGACTTCGAACACAGGGCTTAGGAGGTTGACTTGCCCGAGTCGCCTTACTCCATGATTCCAGTCGAAGAAGCGATAGATATCATTCTGCAGGCCGTACACCCGCTGCAGCCTGTGCGCGTGTCATTCAACGACGCGTTGGGCCTGGTGCTGGCTGAAGATGTTCACGCCGCCGAGCCTATGCCCCCTTTCAGGGCAGCCTCGGTAGATGGTTACGCAGTCATTGCAACCGACCCGGCGCCAGCTCGACGAGTAGTTGGCGATCAATCAGCCGGCTATATAAATGACCTTCAGGTGACGACGGGAACGGCAGTGCGGGTGACAACGGGTGCCCCTGTTCCCCCAGGCGCTGATGCAATGGTCATGGTGGAATTCACCGAAGAGCAAGATGGCTATGTCACGATTAAGACAACCGTCGAAGCGGGTAGTAATGTTCGCCCGGTGGGCCAGGACTTAGCTGAAGGGCAACTCGTACTGGCACACGGCACTCTGATGGGAGCCCCAGAGATCGGCCTATTAGCCATGATCGGCAAGACGGAAGTGCTGGCTCACCCCGCGCCACGTGTAGGAGTTATGTCTACTGGCGACGAATTGGTAGAACCGGGCGACCTTCTTAAGCCGGGCCAAATCCGAGACGCCAACCGCTTCAGCCTCATGAGCGCGTTGCACGAAGCAGGTGGCATCCCCATCGACCTGGGAAAGGTCACGGACGAAGCCGGAACATTACAAGAGACCATCGAACGTGGGCTGAGTTCCGCTGATGCCTTGCTCACGTCCGGTGGTGTAAGTATGGGGCAGTTGGATTTGGTGAAGCCGTATTTGGCCGAGCGCGGGAAGGTCCACTTTGGGCGAGTGCGTGCCAAACCCGGCAAACCTGTCACCTTTGCTACAATAGAAGGTACGCCGGTCTTCGCCATGCCCGGTTTTCCGGTAAGCGCGCTTGTCAGCTTTGAAATTTACGTGCGCCCGGCACTACTCAAGATGGCTGGACACACTCGCTTGCACCGGTCGCGGCGTCGGGTCAGGTTAGCTCATGACGTACCCCATACGACCGGTCGCACTGAATTTCAGCGAGCAATTGTCACTAACACCGGCGGTGGATACACAGCCATGACCACAGGATTTCAGGGCTCGGGACGCCTGCTGTCAATGCATGGCGCCAATGCGCTGTTGGTATTGCCCTATCAGCAAGGCGATTTTCCTGCCGGGACCGAAGTCGAAGCCATTATCACCGGCCCATTGCAGGAAACAGACCACAAGTTTGATAGTTGAGGCAGACGGTTCATTATGCGTGGCTTGTACTTCATCGAACATGGCCTGGCTAAAGCGCAGGCCGACAACCTCTGCCAGGCCCTTCAAGAGTCATTAGCTCCCACCGGCCTTCAATCCTACGAGGCGAACGCCAATTCTGGTTCGTCTCCCTCGCTTATGGCCGACTGCCAACGCATTTACCTGTCTACCATCGGCATCTATGACCTCTCGGCCGCCAAGCCAGGTTCCTATCTACAGATCGGAATCAGCGTGGGGCTGAACAAGCCAGCATTAATCATCGCTGGACAGGGAATGACCTCGGCCATACCCTCAATTCTTGACCGGGCTAACACTTGGCTCTACACACCCCCACTTAGATCCAATCGAGAACTCCGACGGGCTGTTCTGCGTTCCCTGGATAACAACAACGCTTCAGAAAAGAAAGAGGACGAGGCACACATTCATTGCAACTTTTGCCAGCAACTGTGCAAGGGCTGGCGCAAGTTGGCCGGCGGCAAGGGCTTCCTTCTGCTCGACGGTACGGCCCCCCAATGGAAGGATCTACGTAACAAGATTCAAAACGCGCTTGAACCCACCGGCCTTACGCCGATCTGCCTCAGCCAGATCAGAGGCCAAGTTATGCCCCTACTATGCGAGACGCGCTTGGCTGTGCTCGCCTCGGAGTTCACTTTGCTCGATTTGAGCGCCCCGTGTGATCCACATCAACTCATTGCGCTGGGTATGGCCATCAGTATGCGACGTCCCTGGCTCCTGATCACTTCACAACCTGAGGCTCTCCCCCCTATCCTCCGGCAGGCCAGCCGACTGGAATACGCCAACGACCAAGATCTACATCAGCGTCTGGCAGAGTATGTTCTGCAATCACGTTACCCAACCAAATTTGCCGAAACCCAAGGAGCGACAGCTCGCCTGGAGCTTCCTTTCTGGCTACAATTGGAGGACTGGATCGCACGGTTTAAGGTCCAGACCTCACGAGCTATGGAAGGTGCTCTCCAGTTGCTGCTTATTGAAGAGGGGCAGCTCAAGCAGCGATGCCGAATGACACCTAACATGGCTATCACGGCCGGACGTGACCCGGAATGTGATCTCGTCATAGAGACGCAGGGTGCATCGCGCTTTCACGCCGATTTCCTCTTCACTGGTCAAGAGCTATTTGTGGTTGATCGCCAGAGCACAAATGGCACCTTCGTCAGCGGCCACAGAGTACCTCCTGATGAACAAGCTTCCCTGGAAATCGGTGATCGCGTCAGGATTGGGCCAGCCGAAGTGATCATCTGGAACGAAGACGAATTGCCTGAGGAGTTCAAGCAGTTCCTACCAGAGACAGGAAGGATCACACCTCAGACGATATTTGTTAACCTGGCTGATGGGCTTGTGTTGGTCAACGGGAAAATACCGGTCGCCTGCCTCTCTTCGTCGGAGATCAGCCTCTTGGAGTTTATGCATCAAAAGGGACGCAAAATCACAACCACCAGCGAGATTGCAGAGATTCTATATGGCACCAGCAAAGTCAGTCGGATGATCGTCGCTTCATTCATTGACGGCTTGCGCGCCAAAATTGAACCTAGCCCGTCCAATCCTCGCTTCTTGGTCGCCGTCCCCGGCACTGGGTACCAACTACGCACCCGAGGTGGGCAGCTCGTCCTGAGACCTCGTTAGCACGGACGAGCCCTCACCCCCCGAAGCAGAGTGGAGGGCGGAGGTCTGGAAGCACCCCTTACGAGGGCCAAGGAGGGGAAATTGTGTCTGTTCCATACAATAAATCAAGCAAGCAAAAGAAAATCGCGTTGCTTAAGAGACTTATTGAGAGCGAAGACGTATTCTACGACAATCAATCAACTTTTCAGGCCTACCTGTCTGACCCCGACCCCGAAGTACGCACGCTGGCTATCCAAGGTCTATGGGATTACCCTGACCCGGATCTGATAGATCCCCTGATAGACATAGTACAACGTGACCCGGATCAGCAAGTGCGTAACCGTGCGATTACGGCTTTGGGGCGATACGTGTACGAAGGGGAAATGGCCGACTACGACTACGATTGGGGCGAACTGGAGACCATAATCCGCGAAGATGAATTGCCTGAGGAAAGCTATCAGCGTGCTGTCGCGTTTCTACTCGACATCGCCCGCGATCCATCTAAATCCCTGGACGCGCGGCGCTTTAGCATTGAGGCCCTGGGATTCTCATCCGAGCCAGAGATCGTCGACTTGGTGGAGCAGGCCTACCAGGCGCCTGATGTAGAGATGAAAGTCAGCGCCCTGTTTGCTATGGGGCGCTCCGGCTTGGTACACTGGGATCGTTACGTTCTCGCCGAGCTGGATAGCCCGGTTCTTCAGATACAACTCGAAGCAGTGCGCACGGCTGGGGAACTGTTCCTTGAAGAAGCAGCGCCTGTTTTGGTAACTCTGGTCAGCTCGACCACCGACCAGAACCTTCGTCACGAAGCGATATGGGCATTAGGGCATATGACATCCCTCGAGGTATGGCAGTTCCTCGACGACATCACTCAAGATCCCACGGAAGACGAAAAAACACGCCAACTCGCCGAGGCTGCCCTGGACGAATACGAAATGCTTCAGGAAATCACCGAGCCCGATTATGAGACCGACTACGAGTATTATAATGGTTATGCCGAAGAAGAGGATGGCGGCGGAAATGGCTACTTCATCGAGTAGCAATAATCAACTTGATCTAATTCCGTAGTCCCCACCCTGCAACGTGATTCGAGAAGTCAACGCGCCCACGGCTTTCAGCAAGTGCAACGCCCGCAGGGTAACCCATTTGTTGGGTTGTCCTACGCGACCGAAGCTAGACCACGTTTTTCCAGGTACCTGATCGAGTGCCCAGCGCCCATCCGCATCCTGCCGGGCCAGTAACCACGCGACGCCGGCCTGTACATAGGAATGATCGCCATGCCCTGATTCCGTCAAGATGGTCATCGCTTCCAGGACATCGGCCTGGTAGGTAAGAGGAAAGCCCAGCTTCAGCCAACGCCCGCTGACCTGACTGGAAGTGGGATAGGTTGCCTCTAGCAGCGGTACGCTGAGTAACAGTTCGATCCCCTGCTTGATAGCGGTCTCCACTGCTATCGAGCGCTCGCCAGGCGATACCTCCAAGAATGCCCGAAGCACCTTAATCACCCCCCAGGCACAAGCCAAATCACCGTTATAATAACAGGCAAAGCCGCGTTTCAGGATGGCCTGGGCTGTTGCCTCGCGCGCTTCCAAAGTCTGTGGATCGTCCCCACGCCCCAAACGCCCCAACGCCCACAGCAAATTCCCATTCAGACAGATGGTGGCGGTTCGAGCTGCCTTCCCGGCCACAAAGCGACCGTCGGGGTTGCCCTGCCGGTCCGTCAACCGGCGGCTATGGCCCAGCACGTAGTCGCAGGCGCGGCGGATTGGCTCAACAGGAGGCGCCCCCAGTTGCGCCAGGAAGATTACCTGCCATACGGTAGCCCGGTATTTGGGGCTGTAGCCCACGTCAGGCTTAATCCAATATCCCGCTGCTTCGTCGTCAGCACCAGAGCCACCGAACTGGGCGTCCAGGATGGCGCGGGCCGGGTCAACATCAAGGATAGCAGCGCGAGCAGCAACCACGTCTGGATCACCAGGCACGTGATCAAGCAGTTCGGTCAACGTCAGATAACGCGCCGACGGATTCTGGGGCTCCAACAGCCAGTTCAACAAGTCAGCCTCTAGCTTCAAGAATCTCCACTCTCAAATCTCTAGTCTCAGTAGATCCGGGTTTGAGAAGCCGGCACCCCCAGGTGCGGCTCCATTCGACACGCAGACGTGCCTCACTCCTCGAAAATCGGATCGACTGAGTCTGACAAGAGTGACCGAGCCAACGCAAAGACCTCATCCAGCATAGCAGGGGTCAACCGGCCAGTTTGGGTGTTTTGGCGGCTGGGATGATAAGAAGCGACCAGGTGTCTGGATCCGGCCGGGGAGGAGAATGAGTAATTCAAGCCGTGGCTGAATTTCAACCGCGGCAGATCATTGTGCCCGACATCACGCAGCAGACGCAAGCAGCCGTCGAATGCCATCTGGCCCAGAGCCAGGATGACACGTATGTGCGGCATTAACACCCACTCACGGGCCAGGAAGACGCGGCAGGTGGCAATCTCATCGGCCGTGGGCCGGTTACCCGGTGGCACGCAGCGAGCGATGGCGGTGATAAAAGCATCGGTTAGCCGCAGCCCATCGTCGCAGTGTTGGGCAGTTGGCTGACTGGCAAACCCCGCGCGGTACAATGCAGCGTATAGTGTATCGCCCGAGCTATCTCCAGTAAACATGCGACCGGTGCGATTCGATCCGTGAGCGCCTGGCGCCAGCCCCACAATAAGCAGCCGTGCCGCCGTATCGCCGAAGCCAGGCACCGGTCGACCCCAATAATCCCATTCTCGATAGGCGCGCCGTTTTTCGCGGGCAACTTGCTCACGCCAAGCCACCAGTCGGGGACAGGCGCGGCAGGCAATCACGTCATCAATCAACGCCCCCCAAGTATCTGCCACATTACTCATCGGAAAGACTTATCAGACCTTTTTGGATCGCATATCGGGTCAACTCGGCGCGACTGGAAAGATTCAGTTTTCTGGTAATATTGTCTCGATGGCGGGCGACTGTTTTGGGACTGATGCCCAATTGCCCGCCAATCTGCTTGTTGGTCAATCCCTCAGCAATGAGGGTCAGTACTTCTCTCTCACGTTCCGTAAGCCTGGACAACTCTGCTTCGGTGGTCAGACCACCGCGTTGCAAGTAGTCCCTTACCAGCAAAGTAGCAACCGAGGAATGCAAGAAAACTTCACCGCTATGAACGGTACGAACGGCCTGTAACAAATCATCAGGTGCAGCTCGTTTGGGAATGTAACCCGACGCGCCCGCATCCAGCATTCGGAAGAAGTAGTCTTCCTCTTCGTGAATCGTCAGAGCCAGCACAGTGGCGGAGGGACAACGTGCCTTTATTTCACGCGTGGCTTCCATACCATTCATATCCGGCATAGCAACGTCCATCAAGATCACATCCGGCTGGTGAGTTTGTGCTAACTCAATAGCCTCTGCGCCAGAACTGGCCTCAGCCACAATCTCTATATCCGGTTGCGCGTCCAGCAACATGTGCAAGCCGGCTCGCACAATTTCGTGATCATCAGCCAGCATCAGCCTTATAGGCGGCATGTTCCATCCCTCCCGTTACCTCAAGCGGGACTTTGATGACCAATCTGGTTCCCTTTTCCGGCTCAGAATAGAGAACATCCTCATTAGGTTGTTAGACTCAGATTAATAAAAAGAGGGGCCGGTGTGGCAGACCCGGCCCATAATAAACAGAGAATCCGCAATTACAATTGGGGTGCTTACCCTCTCGCCGCGCCGGCAACCCGCTCGGATCCAACAGGGACAAAACAGACATCACATTACGTGACCCTTATGATGCAATAGTTGTCCCCTTAAGTCAAACGAGGAACCGTTGCATAACAAAGTGTTGTAATTAGCGGTTTCTCCAGAAAAAGTAATGTTGAGGTCTCGAAGGCCGTGGAGCACAACCCTGCAAGGGTGGACACTCATTGCTTGGATGCCGGTACGGGTTGTTTTCAGTACAATGGAATGCAGATTGCGGGTATTCACATGGGTAATTTTACCCATACACCACAATATAATGCATCTTCAGAATAAATGCAGTGACATGTGTCACAAGAACATATGACACATGTCACTGAAGGAGATGCTTCAGCAGCGAAGATTATGAATCACGGGTGTCCGTGCGCTGCGACCGGGTAGCTCCAATATCCAGTTGTCGATCGAGCTCCCGCTTGAGTAAGTAGAGAGCGACGATAATCAAGGCGATAATTGCTATGGCCACGATCATTGCTTGGCGCCGGAAAATGCTCTCTGCCACGGCCGCATCTGCACTGCCCGTCACCTCATCAGCGATTTCGCGAGCATCGCCGGCCTGATCGCGTACCGTGGCGACATCCAGGGTATGCTGGGCGGCTCGGGCCGTGATGAGGCTGGTGTTCGCCTCTCGCAGCCGTGCTTCCATTGGCCCAACCAGCATGCCTACCCTGCGGGCTGTCTCAACAGCAGCCTCAGCCTCTTCAATGGATTGATCAGCTGATGTGATGCTCTCGTAGAGCGACTGGGCAACTTGGCCCGGCGGACCGTCGGGAATATGACAGGAACCGCAGTGCCTTGGCTCTGCCCCTAGATAAAGCGCCTCACTTGGTTTGCTCACATCGTAACGGCCGTGGCAGGTGACACACTTAGGAGCGTCCTCGCCTCCGCTGGCGTGTGGGCTCTTCAAATAATGATCCTGTGTTGCGGTGTGGCAGCTACCGCATACGTTGGCAACCTCCTCGAATCCAGGTGGCGCAGCACCGTGGGTGCCGTGACAGGTAGCGCAGTTGGGCGCTCGAAAGTCCTGGTTGTCGAGCAGGGCGTGGCCGTGGACACTTTGCTGGTACAGGTCAAACTGATTGGTGGGAATGTTATAGGGAGCCATCAACTCCTCATCCGAGTGGCAACTGGCGCACAGTTCGGGCACGTTGGCCGGATAGACGGTTGAGGCCGGATCGTTAGCCTTGAGTGTCTCGTGACCCCCATGGCAGTCGAAACAGGTGGTCACGTTTTTATCACCCTCAGCCAGACGGATGCCGTGAATGCTTTCTTGGTACTTGGCGTACTGATCGGTGGGCAAGTCGTACTGGCGCATCAGAGAGACGTCGGCATGACAACTGGCACACAGGGCAGGGATCTCAGTCTTGGCCGGGACACCGATGTAGCCAGCCTCAGGCGACATCGACTCGTTGATATCACTGGCCGAAGGATCGCCGCCGTGGCAATCAGCGCAGGTCACGTCACGCTCGCCGTGGATGCTCCGCTGCCACTGATCAGTGATTTCGACGTGCTTCCCTCCAAGCGTAGAGTGGCAGTCAAAACAAGTGTTTACTCCCTCCACCCGGGGATAGACAATCGGGGTCGGGATCGGTTCAGTCGGCGGGGTCGGTGTCGGGGCAGCCGGAATCTGGGCCGGCTGGTGACAGGCCTGGCAAATGTCGTTAGTGCGACCAGCGTGATCCTCAGGAATCTGGGTCGCGCCACCGATCCCCTCCTCGTGACAAGCCAGACAGTTTTCGCGTCCGATCAGTGGATGCGGGATGACTGGCGCAACGCCTTCAGGAACCGCAGTAGCCTCCGCCGAAACATGGCATTCCAGACAGTTTTCACGGCCCTCCAACGTATGTGGCACCGGCAGCGGACCGGCTGCAGTTGGTGACACCTCCGGCGTGGGCGACTCGGCGGCCGGAACGGGCTCGGTGCTCGGTTCCGGCGTGGGTTCTTCAGCGGTCGGCACCGGCTGGTGACAGGCCTGACACATCTCATTAGTTCGACCGGCGTGATCTTCAGGAATCTGCGAGGCGCCGGCTATCCCTGTCTCGTGACAGGCCAGGCAGTTATCGCGCCCCTCCAAGGGGTGAGGGATGGAAGGGATATCCTGCGCAAGAATAAAAGCCGGGATGAGCAACACAGCGACGAGAGCGACGAGCACAAAGCTCAGGCGCCGGACAGTTAGGTGATTCATCTCTCAATTCCTCCCGTCGACAGACCACTAGCTCAGCCAGCCCCAAATGGTGAAGGCCACAATACCGATGACACACACAACTCCAATGGCGATGGCGACCAGCCGCTTGGCCGGGGCGAGGTGAGGGTTGCGATCAATAAAGGGCAACACCAATAGTAGCAGGGCCCCCACGATCGGGAGCATCACCCCCACGATGCGCGGCACAATCTTAAGTCCCTGGTAAAGAAAGAGAAAATACCACTCGGGTTTGGAGTGTTCCGGTGTGCGCAGCGGATCGGCCGGCTCCTCCAGCCCGGCCGGGAAGAGCGAGGCCAGCACGATGAGGGCGGCCAGCATCACGTACCAGGCGATGACTTCATCCAATACATAGTTGGGAAAAAAAGGCAACAACTTCTTCTTTTCCTCGCGCGCCTTAGCTGCCGGCGTAGTGTCCACCGCTGGTTCACCCTGCGGCTCTACTTTGCGGCTGGGATCGGCTAATCCTTGCTGGTGGACGAACGCCAGGTGTATACCCAACAAAATCAACAGCGAGGCCGGGAGTATCAGCACGTGCACGCCAAAGAAACGGCTCAGGGTGCGGGCTGTCACCTCGGGGCCACTGCGCAGAAGGACTAGCACCTGTTCCCCAATCAACGGCACCGCCCCGGCAATCTCGCTGCCAACGGTGGTGGCCCAAAAGGCACGCTGGTCCCAGGGCAGCAGGTAACCAGTGAAGCCGAAGCCCAAAGTCACTGCCAGAAGGAGAGCGCCCACCACCCAAGTCATCTCACGTGGAGCCTTGTATACCCCCTGGAAGAAGATACGCAACAGATGGAACACGCAGAAAAGGATCATAAGGTTGGCGCCCCAGGCGTGGACGCTGCGGATGAGCCAGCCGAAGTTCACCTCGTTCATAATAAAGAGGATGCTGTCGTAAGCCCGGTCCGGGGAAGGTTGATAGTATAGGGAGAGCAAGATGCCAGTGATGGTCTGGACAATAAAGAAGAAAAGGGTGATTCCTCCCAGGTAATAGGTACGGGCCGCACGGGGGATATCGACGTGAAGCAAAGCATCCATCAGGGAGGCTAACTGATAGCGGCCGTCCAACCAATCCCATACACGCCAGACAACTGATTTCTGAATTTGCATCGTGCATTCCCTCCTGGTCAATACAACTCACGCCTTGCGTTATTAGCCTTCGCTCACGTAAACAGCGTCGTCCTCCACCGTCAACGCAAGTTCGGGTAAGGGAGCAGGCTGCGGGCCAGAGATGATCGCGCCGTTGATAGCATTGAAACGCCCATCGTGGCAGGGACACAGGATAAGCTGCCGGGCTTGGTCCCATTCTACGATGCAACCCAGGTGCGTGCAGATGGCCGAGAAAGCCTTGAGCCCTCCCTGTGCCGTATTGACCATGATAACCGGCTTGTCATTGACCGGCACAACCTTGCCCTGACCGGCAGGGAAGTCGGCGGTGGTGCCTACCTGCATCCGGCCACTCCCCCCAGCCGATGCCCTCTTGGGCGGCCACAGGTACCCGACAATGGGAGTGAGTACGCCCCCCAATGTGGCCACGACGGAGAATCCAAGCAGATAGGTTATCAGCCTGCGGCGCCCTATGGCCCCATCTTGATCATTGGAGTCACTATCGTGTTGAAATCCCTCTTCCATTACTAATCCTGCCTTTCAAAATTCACAACAGAACAATTTGTGCCGCCAGCTCCCTTCTTCCCGGCCAACGTCATCAACACGGAGGTGGCGGTCAACCTGTCCGGAACACCACCCCAGGTCCTGCGGTCGCTAGCTGGCCTGGCATTAGTTATCAAAGTAGACCGGGCACCCCCCAGTGCCCGGTCTTTAAGTCTGACCTGTGGGAACTAGGATATTCTATTCAGGTCGGGTCATACCACTGACGTCCACGCCCATGTCTTCCAGACCGTCATACAGTACCTGGAGGATGTACTTGCCGTTGTGGGCATAAACGCCGGGGTCCTTGGTGGCATACTGGTAGTTGTAGGCGGCCCGGAGCAAACGCGGAGTCCAAGTGGCGTACCTCTCCTCGTCCTCCGTGAACCAGTAAGGATAACTGGCTGCATCGTAGACGATGCCAGTACCGACTACGTCTGCGGCGTACGCCTGCATTGCCTCGTAGAGAGCTTCGCGCATGGTTTCGACCTCGCCCGCGATACCCTCATCCGTATCGCCGTCGCCATCGTAGTCCTGGGTGGACATGCGGATGGCTTCGAGGTCTTCCAGGGTCTCCACTGCGGTATGGCACGTGCTGCACTGCTCCACCTTCACCTCAAGGGTGTGCGCGCCGTGGCAGTCGGTGCACATGGCGAAACCAGGTACGTGTGTGTTCTGGCCGAGGTACTCCTGGCCATCATACTCGTACGCGCCTTTCGCCTCTGTGCCAAACAGGCTCGCGCCGGCGGCGAAGTAGTGGATGTTCAGGAACCGGAGAGCATCGGATACCTCATCATCGTCCAGTCCCTCGATTAACTCGTTGACGCTGACCGTAGACTCGCGTCCCTGGTGGCATTGCAGACACAGATTGGATTCCTCACCCTCGCCAAAGCTGAGCACCGCACCGCTGGGGAACTCCACCTCGCCCACTTGACGGCGAGTGAAGGTGCTCACATCATCGTGGCAAGTGGCGCACTGGAACCCGTTGGGGAGTGGTTCGGAGACGTTGACTCCCTCTTTGAGGAAAGTGGGCAGGCCACCGGCCGAGTGGCACTTGGCACAGCTACCAGGAACTTCGCCATCCTCATCCCAGTGCCGGAAGGCCTCCTCCGACCCGGCGAAGTGACCATGATCGATCCGCTGCAAGCCTTCGACCATGGCCGCGTCCAGATCTTCGGTCGAGTCGTAGAGGAGCTGGATGATGTACTTTCCGCCGTGAGCGTACGCACCCGGATCTTTGGTAGCCATCTGGTAGTTGTAGGCCGCCTTGAGCAAGCGCGGCGTCCAGGCATTGTACTGGTTGGCGAAGACAGCCTCGTCCTCGTCAGGCTCGCCATCCTCGTTGGTGTCGATGAAGAAGTAGGGATAGCTAGCTGCATCGTACACGATGGGCGTCCCCGCCACGTCGGCGGCGTAGGCCTGGATGGCCTGGTAGAGGATCTCGCGCACTCCCGCGAGCTCGTAGTAGATGCCCTCTTCCATGTCTCCGTCGCCGTCGTAGTCGACCAGCGAGCCGGCCATGCGGACGTCCTGGAAGTCTTCAACGCCTGTTACCCCGGTATGGCATTCCTGGCACGCTTCCACCTTAAGTTCGAGAGTATGTACGTTGTGGCAACCAATACAGGTCTCGAACTCATCGACGTGAGCGAAGAAAGCGTCGTAGGACTTTCCATCATACTCGTAGCCACCCTTGGCCAGCGTACCGTATTTGGTAGCCGCCGCCGGATAGTAGTGGATGTTCAGGAAGCCCAGTTCCTCGCTAACGGCGTCGTCATCGGTGACGCCCGCTTGGCTGATGGCTTCGGTGACGCTGATGGTGGACTCGCGTCCCTGGTGACACTCCATACAGCGGGACTCGTCGCCAAGGCCAGTGATCTCGATACCCGAAGGCATGACCACACTGTCCTTGGTGATGGTTACCTCGTTGTGGCAGGCGACACACTCAACCGTTGTGCCGACGGGCGGCGCTTCGTCCACCACACCGGGCTCGGACCCATCCGCCCCCAGAAAGTCCCGGTAGCCGGGGGTGCTGTGGCACTTGGCACAGGCAACCTCCACCACCGCAGGGTCATCCTCATCCCAGTGAGTAAAGGCTTCGGCCTCGGCATCGGCGTGTCCGGAGCCCAACCACTCCTCCAGGAAAGGAACCTCTAACTCACCCTCCGGCTCCTGGGCACTGGCCACTCCCGGCAGAGTGCTAGCCAGCCACTGAGCAGCCACCAACGCCAACACGACGAACAATCCTGCAAGTAACGTCGTTTTTTTCACAACCTTCTTACCTCCCTTTCAGAAAAGTAGTGTATGGTTCCCCCGCAAAATCCGTGGCAGTTCTCGGAGGAACAAGAGCTGACAAATCACTACCCGATAAGCACCTCCTTTTTTCTTAGAGTAAATTTGAGTGGAACCTTGTCCCCAAGACGTTGTGGCCGCACGTGGAAGACAAGCGCGATGAATTACGTTCCTTTATAAATCACCCCCCTTCACTTTTAACCTTCCTGGAAGCTTAAACGGCGCTCTGACCGCCCAGAGCTTCCAGGAAGGTCTCAGTATAGAACCCTGCCCGTATGTCAATCATCCCCCTCGCCCCCCAATTGGTGGCAAGCTGGGCACATCACCGGGGTGCGCCGTTCGTGATCGGCCGGGAAGGGTTTGACACCATCCAGGTTGTGACAAGGCAGGCAGTCGTCACGCCCTTCAAGAGTGTGCGGGATTGAGGGCGGACCCTCGTCCTTTTCTTCGTCGCCCTCGGCCTCGGACTCCTCCTCGTGAGCCTCTTCGGCCTCAGTCGACAACACCACCTGGTGGCAGGATAAACAGGTTTCAGTTGTCCGCCCTTCGTGGTCGGCGGGGAAGGGTTTAACACCATCCAGACCGTGACAAAGCAAGCAATCATCACGCCCTTCGATGGGGTGAGGAATAGATGACGGGCCATCAGCCTCAGATTCTTCATCGTGAGTCACTTCGGCCTCAGCTTCCGTCTCGCGAGTCTCTTCAGACTGGGTCTCAGCGGTGAGTGTGGCTGGTGACTCTGTCTCTCCCGTTGCGCCAGTTTCAGCACCCACTGTCCCCGCCACCTCGTGGCACGAAAGGCAAGTTTCAGTCATCCTCCCTACGTGGTCCTCCGGGTAGGGCTTGAAACCATCGACGCCATGACAGTTGAGGCACTGGTCCCGCCCGCCTTCCAGAGTGTGAGGCACCGGCGGTATTGATGCACTCGCCACTTCGCTGCCTTCTTCGACTACGGTTGGCTGGTGACACTGGGTACACAAAGCCTGCTCGTAGCCGGCGTGCTCGGTCGGGAAGGGATGCACCGCCCCGGTCGCGTGACACACCTCGCAATCGGTGCGCGACCCGATGGGGTGCGGCACAGGTCTGGGTTCGCCAGAGCCGGGCACCGGCGGTGGTTCCACCAGGGCTCGAATGGCCGGTGCATCCAATCCAACGTACTTCCACTGAGTGGCATGACAAGCACTGTTGGAACAGAAACTGGTGTTATCAGTCCCGCCAGGGTTACTTACATCATGACATGTGGCGCACGTCTCATCAAATTGGTAGCGGTGTCGCGCCAGCCAGTTGGAGTCCAGATGCGACTCCGGCTCGCCCGGCTTGTCAATGCTCAACGCGGGCGCGGCCATATCCGCTGCCACGACCTCAGGAATAGAATGGCAGATGTTGCACTCCAAGCGCACCGTCTCGCCCTCAGGAGATGTATGTTTGCCGTCGTGGCAACGGAAGCAGCCAGGGAACTCCCGGTGACCAGCATTGCTGGGATGCGTTTGCCAGCCAATGCCCAGGTTGGGGAACACGGTCACGGTGAAAATGCGCTTGATCTCTTCGACTGCGTCTTGCACCGCCCCCTGATTCTCGGCGTAAAAATCGGGGTGGTTCTCCTTGTACCAGTCTTCGAGAGCCTCAATGGCCTGCAAGCCCTCTTCCGTGCTGGCATATTGTTTGCTTAGCGTTACCACGCCAAGTAATTTGATTTGGGGTATGCGGCTATCAATCTGTCGACGAGCCAAGGCATCGTCCATAGCATCGGAAGGCGAGCGGAAGAGATGAGAAATGCGGGTATGACAGTCAATGCAGTCCATGCGGTGCAATTGGTCCTCAACCTGCTGGCCAAAGTCGGGTGGCAGACCCGCTTCCACATCAAAGTACTCGGTGACCTCTCCGTCGGGGCCGACCGCTCGCACATAGGGAATGGTCTGCTTAAGGGGATCGTCGGAATAGAACTCGACCTCGTTTTCGATATGCCAATGAATACCTCGTCCCAACCCCTCACGTCGGCTGCCACCCCCTGTCTTGAGCACCATATAGATGCTTTCTGGGTTATTGGCCGAATCCTGGGCGAAGCGTTTGATTTCAACGAAGGTATCAGATGAAAACTTTTCTGGATTATGGCACTTCTCACAGGTGTCACGAGCAGGGCGCAGACTCTTGACGTAGATTGGCGGTTCGTAGGCCTTGGTCAGCGCGTTGACGACGTGACTGACTTCCCTGGCCTTCCGGGGTACCGTTAGCAACACAGTCTCTTGCCCCAAGTGACAGTCCACGCAAGCTACCCGGGCGTGAGGCGAAATCTGATACGCAGTGTACTCCGGCGGCATCGTGTGACAGGTGGTGCCACAGAACGCGGGGCTATTGGTATACTCCCATGTGGTAGCGCTGACCGTGACGGCTAATACAAGCAAAACGATCAGGGTCGCCAGTGCCACAATCCAGCGTATTGGTCGTCGTAAACCCCAAAACCATCCAGTGATTTTGCTCACTTCCTCTCCTATATCCTATCCATTTCGGTTAGGGTTCATAAAAGAATAACTTCCCGTGTGTCATTTCGACCGAAGGGAGAAAACCCTCTCAAGGTTGATTGCGCGGCCAACGCCAAAGAGTCGTCCCGCGCCCCCCAGCTCGACAAGATTTATCTCAAGCAAACACAGTACGACTTTGGGACTCAACAGATTTATGCAACAATGGGTATTCATATGGGTATTTTTACCCACAGACTATACCACTGATATACCACTAAGATAGTGACATTTGTCATATGATTACTGTAACAAATGTCATGAAAAGAGAAGAGATACTTTGAAGAGTCTCTGTGCGTGGCTCATAAGATGCGACGTGAGGTAGAGTGCTCAGTTAGTTGGGGAACGAAGGAGTAGTAAGTAGAAGAATATAGAATGGAGAAAGAGCCTTATGAGCCTTCTGCCGGGTTGATCAGCGCTGTACGTAAACCATCTCTTCGCGAGCCAGACTCCCTCGTCGCACGGCTTCCAGCCCCAATACAGAGGCATCCTGCAGGATCCGGTCCACGCGCCCAACCAACTGGTCGGGTGTCACTGGTTTTATCAGGTAATCTACTACCGTTGGTCCGCAATCGAAGGCCATTTGCACTTCGCGCTGAAGGCCTTTGGCACTCAAAAACATAATAGGGATATGCGGAGCCTCCTCGGCGATCATGCGAGCCGCGTCGTAGCCCGTCATCATCGGCATACGCACGTCCAAGATCACCAAATCAACCGGCTCGTCGCGAACGATTTGCACCGCTTGTGCGCCGTTGATGGCTTCGTATACCTGGTAATCATGCTGGCGCAGCATAAAAGCAAAGAGTTCCCGACAGTCGCGGTCATCCTCAGCGTAAAGGACAGTGGGCATATTTCATACGCCTCCTTTCCTATGAGCCAATAGCACCCCGAGCGGCAGTGTATTTGCGACGTGCTCTGGCCCCGCCCAACCGCGGCGGGCCGTGGCCACACCAAAGAGCAGATTGTCGAAGCCATCGGGATGGTGGGCATCGGTGTTGATAACCAATCGCACCCCCAACTCAATGGCACGCCGCACATGGACATCATCCAAGTCCAACCGCTCCGGGGCAGCATTGACCTCTATCATTGTACCTGTTTCGGCGGCAACGCGCAAAACCTCGTCCAGGTCCACGGCGCTCTCTTCGCGCTGGGTGAGTAGACGTCCGGAGGGATGGCCAAGAGCATGCACGTGTGGATGACGCATGGCACGTACCACGCGGGCCGTCATGGTGTCCCGATCCTGGCGCAACCCAGAATGGACCGAGGCCACGACAAAGTCCAGTTCAGCCAGCACCTGGTCGGGGAAGTCCAGTGAACCGTCAGCTCTGATTTCAACCTCGGTACCGTGAATCAGCCGCAGCCTGCGCAGCTTTTCCTGGACTGCTTGAATCTCATCCCGCTGTTGGTACAGCCGCTCTGGAGTCAATCCGCCCGTCACCCCCAGGCTCTGGCTGTGGTCACTGATGGCAAGATACTCATAACCTCGTTCTTCAGCAGCCATCGCCATGTCCTCAATGCTGGCCACTCCGTCACTCCAGGTTGAGTGGCAGTGAACCTCGCCCCGGATATCGTGGATCGATACCAGACGCGGTAGCTCACCGGCCAAGGCTGCCTCGATCTCACCTCGATCCTCACGCAGCTCTGGCTCAATGTAGGGGAGACCCAATGCTTGATAGACGTCGTCCTCCTCAGCACAAAGAATCTCCGAGCCATCTTTACCCGCTTCTGCAAGCGAAGTACGGGTCAAGCTATATTCGCTGAGGCTAAAACCTCGCTTGAGCGCCAGTTCACGCAGTTTCACGTTGTGGGCTTGGCTGCCGGTGAAGTATTGCAGCGCCGTCCCCCATCGCGTCTCATCCAGGCAGCGTAGATATGTCTCTAATCCATTCAGCAACCGTACACGAGTTTTGGTCTCCCCGCTCAAGAGAACAGTTTCTACCTGGGGCAACTCGCGGAAGGCAGCCATCACCTCAGCAGGGGCCTCGGTAGCACACAAGATATCCAGGTCGCCGATAGTGGGGCTAAAGCGGCGCAGGCTACCGGCATAGGTAACACGCTGCACCTGGGGCATACGCGCCAGCGCCACCACCAAGTCACGCGCCGCCGGAAAAGCCAGCCCCATATGCACACGGCCTGTAGCGCGACGCACCAGTGACTCGATGCCTGCCAAAATCTTCACCTCGGTCTTGGGTCCAAAACCGGGCAAGGCACGCAATTCACCAGCCTCGGCCGCGTCCTTCACTTCAGCCACGGTGCTCAGCCCCAGTTCCTGCCACATGGCACGCGCTTTTTTGGGACCGACGTCAGGGATGTGCAAAACATCCACCAGCGAGAGAGGCACCTCGGCCGTCAACTTATCGTAGAAGGTCATGTGTCCGGTGTCGAGAAGTTCACTGATTTTGGCAGCGATGGCCACACCAACGCCGGGAATCTCTTCCAGTTTACCCTCCCGCCACACCTCGTTGATGTCACGTCCCAGGTTTGCGATGTTATCGGCCGCCTTGCGATAGGCCAACACCGGATAGATGGCCTCACCGTTGATTTCCGACAAATCGGCTATTTGATAAAACATCTCGGCCACTTGCCGATTGGTGTAACGGGGCACACGAGCCTCCAGCTCTCAACTTGACATAGATATTGTAACACGCATCTTATGTGCTGACAAGAGGAAAATAGTCTCGGTTGTGGTTCAATCAGAAGGTCGGTCGCACGCAGATTTTGCACGTTCGGATGCGCGAACTGCGGAGAACGGACCTAAGACAGATGTTTCGTCCCCCAAAGCAACACGTAACGTGACGCACAAGGGATCGGTCCGCTACGCAAGTCCCGCTCCATACGCTCAATGCCTTGCCTAAAAGCATCCTCGGGAATCAGGCGAAGCGCTGAAAAGGCCTTATCTCTGTACGCCTGGCCATCGGCCAGTTGGTACGCAAACTCCACCAGCTCCTCGGTCACCTGGCTGAAACCGGCGTGCTCCATCAAATCTCTAAGCTCAGGAATACGAGGATAACGATCCAGCTCAGACTCAACCGTCGCTGGGAAGTAAACCGCCAGCGGTTGGCGGTTACGGATGATCCACTCTGAATCAGTGACGGTACACATCCTCCCGCCCGATTTCAGCACTCGGTACACTTCTTGGAAATACGAAAGGCGATCATCGACGTGATGGATCACGTCCACGGAAAAGACCAGATCGAAGAGACCCGAGGAAAAATCCAGGGCCTCTGCCCGGCCAGGCTGAAAATGGACGCTGCTCGATCGTTCCCTTGCCTTCGACAACATCCCTTCCGACGGATCAATCCCCCAACAATCAGAGCCGGCCAGCCGCTCCAAAGCAATGATGTAGTTGCCAGTACCGCAGCCCACTTCGAGCACGCTAGAGTCAGGGGAAATCCCGTTGGCTGAGGCAAGACCCTTCAAAACCTCTGGATGAACCTGACGATGCTGCGCATAGTCGGATGCAATTTTGTCATAATTGAGAGTTGGCACTTTCCACCACCTAATACACAATCTCATTACTGGCTCCGCTATGTGATCCGGCATAGAAAGTGAGTACTGCCGACGGCGCCAGCGGTCTGTTCAGTCTGGTAGTACCTGAGCCAGGTGAATGATCAGCAATATCTGGAAGAGCCGCCCCAGCAACGCCAAGCAGACCTCGTCAGTGGCCTCGCTTTCCAAGGCTGGGGCCAGTAGCCCATCAACCAGAACGACCCGCTCTTCAGCCCCTATATCAGGCCGCCCTGCAACCGACAACCGCCACAGTTCAGCACGCAGAAACCAGACCGCTCGCATGTGAATGGGCTTCATTTCACGGCCCCAGGCCCTCACGTATTGGCGCGAGGCAAGCACCATCAGCACCTCGCTCAGTCCCCCCAGCAGAATGCGCTGCTTTAAGCTTTCACCCGCCTCAGTCAGGTTCTCCAAGGCCACAGCCCCCACCGCGCCAATATCCAGCAGTGAGGCCAACTCACTGTATTGTCGGGCACCGAATTTGGCTTCAAGTTCGCTGAGGTAGCTATGAAACTCGCGCGATACCTCAAGTGCCTGGCGAGCAGCATCCGCTCTCGCGGGATCAGCTTCTGCGACGAGTAAACACGTCTGCAGGGCCAGTAAATCGGATGGCGATGGCTCAACCAACAACCGTCCCAGCAAGTCCTGAAAGCTCACGTACTGCCTCCTAAAAAACGGCGGTCGTCAAGCCAGAATTGACCAGCCGCCGTCCACCACAATGGTTTGCCCCACAATCATGGCGGCGTCGTCAGAACAGAGGAAGGCAACGACACCCGCCACGTCCTCAGGCGTCGTCACGCGACGAACCGGCGTCCGCTCGGCCGCTTTGATGAGAGTCTCTTTTACGTCAATTGGGAAGTACTGTAGTGCCCCGGTCTCGACGATGCCAGGCGAGACGGCATTGACCACAATGCCCTTGGGGGCCAATTCCACTGCCAGGTAGCGCACAAGCGCCTCAATCGCCGCCTTACTGACACCAATGACTCCATACTCGGAGAAAACACGAGTGCTACCGAAGCTCGTGATACCGATGATGCGCCCCCAGCCTTCGGCTTCCATGAGCGGAGCTGCATACCGGGCACAACGCAAGATGGACCGGGCGTTGATGTCCAGTGTCCAATCCCAATGCTTATCCTCCACTTCAGTAATCGGTCGCACCACACCACTGGCCACGTTGCCCACCAGAATGTCACACCTCCCAAACTCAGCCCGAACCCGGTTGAACATAGCGTCGATATGGTCAGCGTTGCCTACGTTCGCCTTGACGGCAATGGCACGCCGCCCGTGTGCCTCAATAGCGGCGACAACTTCTTCGGCGGCCGATCGTTTGCGCAGATAATTGACTACAACATCAGCACCGCGTGCAGCCAACTCCAGCGCGATCGCCCGGCCAATGCCCCGCGACGAGCCGGTAATCAGTGCGACACGCCCGTACAAAGATCGGTCTGAAATGTGTTCGGACATCCTCTCTTCGCGCTAACCTCCCATAAACGCACGTGTTATAAACAACACATTTGCCGGGCGTTCGGCCAGACGGCGCATAAAATAGGGGTACCACTGGGTCCCGTACGGCACGTAAATGCGCAACCGGTAGCCATCAGCGGCCAGGCGCTGCTGCCAGTCGCGTCGGACGCCGTGTAGCATTTGAAACTCAAACCTATCTTTGCCAATGCTCCGCCCGGTCACTTCCCGCTCAACGCGCAGAATCAGCGCGTGATCGTGGGTAGCCAGGGCCGGATAGAAGCCGTTTTGGATCGCGTCTTCACTCATCATCACATCCATTAGCCGGGCGAAGCTGCCATCCACCTCCGCTTTGTCCTTCCAGGCAATCGCGGGCGGCTCATCGTAGGCCCCCTTGCACAAACGAACACTACTTCGGCGCTCAATGAGCCCCCGCAGATCTCCTTCAGTTCGGAAGAGATAGGCTTGCAGAGCAAGTCGCAGGTTCTGGTATTCGTCGAGAAGACAATGAAAAACGTTGAGGGTGCTTTGAGTGTACTCGGAACCTTCAATGTCAATCTCGACTATATTTCCAACTGACCTGGCGGTTTGAATGATCCCTTGCATCGCGTCACAACAAAAGTTCTCGCCGAAGTCAAGACCCACGTGGGTAAGTTTGACCGAGATCGTGGACTGCACCCCCTCATCAGCGATACGTTGCAAAAGCCCCTGATACTCGCGAGCTGCGCGACGGGCGTCCTCTCGACTGGCAACGTTTTCACCCAGGTGATCAAGGGTTGCCAGAATGCCTCGGCTATTAAGATCACGCACCACGGCGATCGCTTCGTCCAGTGTCTCACCCGCGATAAATCGACGCGCAGTGCGCCGTGCCGGCCCAAACTGGGTAACGAAACGACGCATCGCTTCGCTTTGAGAAAGTGTGATCAATAAGCGACGTAACATTGGCAGTTCTCCTTCATTGGAGTTATCGGTAAGGAGCGTCGATGGCCCTTATATGCATCACTTCCGCAATACTTCAATACGCTGGGAGAAATACTCCAGTGCCCAGGGAGTGCCGGCCAATACCGGGTCGGGGCACCTACGTCCATCCACTAGCGCGGCCAGGTCGAGAGGACGCCCAGACAGGCTGCGCAGGTCACCCCCGGCTGTCCTCAAGATGGGCAGGACGCCTGCGATATCCCACAGTGAAGGGCGTCCCAACAAAGCTGCGACCGCCGTTCCGCGGGCCACGTAGCAGATGTTGGCGGCCATGCTACCCAGGGCACGCGTCTTGCCAATGAAGTTTATGCGGTATTTGCGGTGTGCGGCCGAGGTCACAGTCAAAAACGACTCGTCGTCAATGTGATTGCTGTCGTCTGCGTGAATTGAATGGCCGTTAAAGAGTGCATCACGTCCGTGACAGACGTACAGTTCATCCAGCAGTGGCATGAAGAATATGCCAGCAACTGGTTCCCAATGCTGCAGGATTCCCACCGACACCCCCCACACCGGCAGCCCGGCGGCATAGGAAGCGGTGCCATCTATAGGGTCCACAGCCCACAGTCGACCACTATGCCCGCCCCGAGTACCGAATTCTTCACCAAGCAGACTATCGGCCGGGAAGGCCTGAAGCAGGGCTTCTCGCAAAAAGGTTTCGACCTCACGATCCGCCACCGTCACGACGGTATTGTCCGCTTTGCGCACCGTCGTCACCTGGCGAAAGTGTTTGAGGGCAATGTCACCAGCGGCTCGAATGATTTCCTCAAGCCACCTAAAATCTACATCGTCGAGCATGTCATTCTGCGGGTTATTCACACGGCAAGTCTACCACACATCCGAAGTTTTGTCACAACTCTTTCGCACAATTTTGAGAGTTGCGCTATAATGAGCATCTATTTAGCCCCCACACACGTCCATCTTCGACCCTGTGTCAGGAAGGATGAAAACCACGTGACACGAGAAATCGCGCTGGTGCTGGCTGTCCTGGGTGTTGCAATTGTTCTGTTCGCCAGCGAAAAGCTTCGAGTGGATGTCGTCTCGATGCTCGTGTTGCTCAGTCTGCTCGTGCTGGGGCTGATTGACGTTGACGACGCATTTGCAGGCTTCTCCAGCCCGGCAGTCGTTACTGTCTGGGCCATCTACATTGTCAGCGCTGGCCTTTTTCGCACTGGAGTAGCCGATTTCATTGGCCAACGCATCCTGAACGTAGCTGGCACCGGAGAGCCCCGCCTGATCGGGATCATTATGCTGACAGTGGGCACAATGTCTGCCTTTATGAACAACATTGGGGCCACAGCGGTGCTCCTGCCGGCCGTAAGTAGTATCGCCCGCCGGGTGAAGATATCCATCTCCAAGCTTCTCATTCCCCTTGCCTTCGGCTCTCTTCTGGGAGGCGTCACGACCCTTATCGGAACCCCCCCTAACCTTCTGGTGAGCAATGCTCTGTACGCAGCCGGGCTGGAACCTTTTGGATTGTTCGACTACGCCCCGATGGGCCTAATCATTATGTTCAGCGGAATCCTGTATATGGTGCTCGTAGGTCGACACTTGCTACCAGAACGGGAGGCTGCTGCCGATTTGACTGAAAGCTACCAGGTGCGCGACTATCTGACAGAAGTACGTGTGCTGCCAGAGTCACCCCTGGTGGGCAAGACAAGCGCCGAGAGCCGATTCGGCCAGGACTATGACTTAAACATCGTAGGTAGGATCAGGGGCCAGCACCGCCAGACCATGCGCCGAGACGCGCGCATTCAGGAGAGCGACGTGCTTACTGTGCGGGGCAGCCTCAACACCATCCTGAAAATCAGAGAGAGCCAGGGGTTGGAGATTGTTCCCGACGTCGAACTGGGTGAAGCCGAACTGACAACTGACGACACCTCCATCGCTGAGGTGATCATCCCCACCCGTTCAGAGTTGGTCGGAAAGACCCTGAAGGAGATCACCTTCCGACACAGGTATAACGTGACCGTACTGGCCCTATGGCGCCACGGCGAACCGCTCCGCAGCAAATTGGCCAGCGAGCCGCTGGAATTCGCTGACGTGCTATTGGTGCAGGGGCATCGCGATCGTATCAACCTGCTACGCACCGATCCCGACTTTTTGCTGCTAGAACCAGTCGAGTTGGAGACGCGCCGCACCGACAAGGCTCCCTTCGCCCTGGCGGTTTTCGCCATCATGCTGGGGTCGGTAATTCTTGGCTGGCTCCCCATCTCAGCCGCAGCCGTACTGGCAGCTATACTGATGGTCCTTACTCACTGCCTGACCATGGACGAGGCCTACGAATCGATTGAGTGGAAATCGGTCTTTCTCATTGCAGGTATGTTACCGATGGGGATTGCGATGGAACAAACGGGCACCGCCCAATTTCTGGCCGATCAAATCATCGCAGCCGTTGGCGACCTGGGACCTCAGATGATCATGGTGGGCCTCTTTGTTCTGACAACGATTATCACAGAGTTTATGTCAAATGCTGCCGCCGCCGTGTTAGTCGCCCCAATCGCTATCAGCACCGCCCAAAGCTTGGGGGTCGACCCGCACGCCTTTGTCATGGGAGTTGGCATCGCTGCCTCTAACTCATTCTTGTTCCCAATCGGCCATCAAGCCAACGTGCTTGTCTTTGGCCCGGGCGGTTATAAATTCTTCGACTTCACCAAAGTGGGTCTTCCCTTGACGCTCCTGATCTGGATACTACTCATTCTCTTTCTGCCTATCTTCTGGCCCCTGTATTGAGAAGAGAGTGATCTCCGGTGGACAAAGAAAGCGTACTCGTGGCGCACCCAGCCCCTCCATGCCAATTCCCCGGCTGACGTAGAGATGCGTGTCTTCTAATCGATAGTATCCCATATCATATTGCTTGCCCAGCTCAGATGAGGTCAGAACCGCACCATAAACAGGCAAACGCACCTGACCACCGTGAGTATGGCCGCACAGATACAGGTCTATACCAAGTTTAGATGCAAATGGGATCAGCTCTGGCGAATGATAAAGGAGCACTCGAACAGCACCGGCTGGGATCTGGTCGGAAACCTCCGCCAGCCGTTGAGCATCGCGCTCCGAGTCGTGACTACAATCCAGGCCGACCAACGCCAACCGTCTGCCCCGCACGTCGGCCCTCTGCTGCGCGTTGGGAGGGACGGGCAGGTCTATTGTCTCCACTTCGTCACGCAACAAACGGATGGCCAGACCATCGAAGAGGGAGGCCGACTTGCGATCCACCGGTGGGCTGCCAAGCACAGCATAAACGCCACCTGGTCCCGGACGCTCGCCGTCCGATGAAAGCGCTGTCAGTACACGCCGGGCGTCGGCACGTGCAGCAGGGTCATCAACGAAGGACAGATTAATGTAATCACCGGTCAATAAGATGAGATCGGGCGCTATCCCTCGCACCATACGCAGAAGTTCTTCCTCACGACGCGCAAACCGCTCCACGTGCAGGTCGCTGATGTGAAGCAAACGCAGCGGTGGGAGACCCCCGGGCAACGAGCCGATGCTAAGCGACAGTTTGGAGAGGCCCAGCCGCTGCGGCTCAACGAATGCACCCCAAACCAAAGCCAACGATGCGCCCAAATTGATGACCACCACCCCAACCAGTGCAAGCACTGGTCCTAACCAGACTGCAACCGGGATGGCCAGTACTGCAACTGCCAGGCGGGGTAACTCCAGAGTGAAGAGCTGTGGTCCCACCAGACCAAAAGAGATGCGCCAGCGCCGCAAACCGACCAATATCAACGCGTCAGCCAACGTAAACAGCGTGAGCACAATCGCCAGGTAAAGCGCCTCTCTGGCTCCTATCAAGAACCACCAAAGGCCGGCCACCACTCCGATGGGAACGAGCGCCACACAACCAATCAACCAGGCCGGCCATTTGGCCGGCGCGTTGAGGGCCACCAGTGCCTTGTGTAAGAGACGCTTTTCCAGTTGAGCCGATGAGGGCATAGTTGGGTATGCCCGAGGATGGGCATGTTTATTGGGCATATTTTAATGCACTCTCTAAGAGACTCGCCTGCGCAAGACCATCAGGGTAATGTCATCCGAGGGCGGGCGGTCGCCGACGAAGGCAGCCACCGAATCAACTATAGCTTCCAACATAACTTGGGCCGAACTGTCACCATTAGCCCGGATGTTCATCCGCAAGCGTTCTTCGCCGAAGACGTCGTTCTCAGAAGAGAATGCCTCGGTGATGCCGTCAGTATAAAATATCACCTGATCGCCTGACTCCAAAGAGATCACTCGATCTTCCAGGTTTACCTCCTCCAGAACACCAAGCGCCATTCCCCCACTGTCGAATTGCTCCACTTCCTGCTTACGGAACCTCCACAGCAAAGGTAGATTGTGTCCGGCAACGGAATACGCCATCTCTCCCGTCTCCAGCGACAAAACCGCGTACACGACGGTGACGAACATCCCGTGCTGTGCATCGGGAAAAAGCAAATCGTTGACTCGCGCTAACACATCCGCTGGAGATTCATCTTCTAAAGCCGCCGCCCGCAACAGGGCACGAGTAAGCGCCATAAACAGGGCAGCCGGCATGCCCTTGTCGGCCACGTCGGCAATGACCAGCCCTAATCGCCCGCCAGGTAACTCAAAAAAGTCGTAAAAATCGCCTGCCACTTGGCGTGCGGCCCGCCAGGTAAAGACCAACTCCCAACCATTTAGACGCGGCACCTGGTTGGGCATAAATGTCCGCTGGATCTCGCGCGCGAGTTGCAACTCGCGTTCCAGTTGCTCGCGTTCGGCCATCTCCTGCTTGAGCCAGTCATTCTGGATAGCCAAAGCCGCCTGCTGAGCAATACCGGCAATGATCTCCACCCGCATCTCACGGAAGCGGCTAGACGGGGCGGATTCTTCCACCAACATTACGCCGAGCACATCGCTTCTTACCGACAGAGGGAGAGCCAGCACGGAATGTGTTTCACGCTCAACCTGGCGAACGCTAGGCGACACGATCGCCGTGCGTAACCACGCCACAAAATCGCCTGCAAAGCCAGATGGGATCAGGTCACCCCAATCAGAAAAACCGTCCAGAGTCACTATGCCCTGGCCCTCCCGGACGGCATCCAACAGCGGAAAGTCATCCGAAGCATAGCGTTGGGCAAGAAGCGCTGCCTCGTCACTTCGAGTTATTCCATAGGCCTGCGCTGGTCTATAGTTGGCCTGCGCCTCCTCCCACAGGAAAATGATGCACCACTCCACCCCAACTAACATAGGCGTAATACGGACAACGGCACTCAGAATGTCATCTAAATCGTTGAAGCTCGCGACTGCCTGGGCTACCTGAAGCAACGCCGCCGACACATAGGCATCTTCTTGTCGCGCCTCCAGAAGTTGGGTATTCTCAATGGCAGCCGCTGTTTGGTGAGCGATGCCCTGAAGCATCGCCAGTCGCTCCTCCTCGAATTCAGCCCGGTCGCTCTGACAGTCCACCAGAATCGCGCCCAACACCTCCCCGTGGGCGAGCAGCGGGAATATCACAAGTGACTTAAGGTCCAACGTCGAAGTAACATGCTCCGGCAAGCGTCGATCGTGCGCCGCATCCCGAATGAAAATAGGCGACTTGATGAGACACACGTAATCCAAAGCCAATACGTCACCCTGAGCAACGTGCCATTTGTCGAAGAAAGCTTTCTGCGACGGGGTAAACCCGTATGCGACGGCCGGCACAAGAGTCTGGGCGGTCTTACCCCAACTCTCTTCTTCCTGCGAGGTCAGAAGCAACGCGCAACGGTCTACACCGACCAGCATCGGGAGCAAGCGTACCACGGTTTCAAGCACTTCGTCCAACGTAGTCAGCGATTGAGTAGCCTCAGCGACCTTGAGTAACACCGTGGAGATCCAGGCTTGCTCTTGGGCATCTTCATAAAGGCGGGCGTTCTCAATGGCCACGGCAGCATAGCTGGCAAATGCAGCCGTCATCGACTGGGATTCGGACCCGTAGCGATCAGAGGTGTGGTGGACTAATGTCAACAACCCCAGCCGCTGGTCACCGGCCTTTAGCGGCGCAGCAATGGAGGAGTAGTCAGAGGAGAATTCCAACACAGCACCCAACGGCTCAGCAGGAGTACGCGAATTCCGGATGGTAGGCTGGTCGGCACTAAGTGCTTGGTCGAGCCACGAGCCAGTCCCAGGCGGAAGATCTTCGACACTTGCCCTCTCAGCAGGTGTAAGGCCGTGGACTGCCGCAAGCTGCATTTGCGTTTCAAGTGTAGACGGCGCATCATTTTGTAGTAGCCAGATGGCGGCCACATCGCAGGGAAGGGTACGCTCCAGTTCGGTCAGGATAGCGTCCAACACCCGGTCGAGGGCCACGTCGGCAGAAAGTAAACCAGCGACCTCGCGCAAACTATCCGCCACCTGGCGCCTCCACAATTCCGATTGGTATAGGTTAGCGTTTCGGATGGCGATAGCTACGTTGTCGGCCAAAGCCTCCATGAGGACCCTGTCATCATCCCCGAAGGTATGCTGGCGGTCACTTTGCACGTCCAACACACCTAACACTTCACCGCCGAAGATCAAAGGTACAGCCAATTCGGCGCAGGTGTTGGTCGGGGGCAAATCCGACGGGCGGTAGCGAGGGTCACGTTTCACGTCGTTGGCGTGCACCGTCTCTCCGTGCCGGGCAACCCAGGGAATGATACCTTTGGGATCATCCAGGTTATAGGTCAACCCTTGAGCTCGCAGCGCTTGGCTGCGGGGTCCACTGCCCGCCTGGTAGACAACCTGCCGGCGACCAGGGTTCACCGTGAAGAGATGCACAAATGGATAACCAAAGCGTCGGTGAATAAGGGTTACCACTTCCTCGAAGAGCACGTCGAGGTCCAGGATAGAAGCGACGGCCCGGCTAACTTCTGCCACGGTCGACAGTTGATCAGCGCGGCGTCGGAGATCACTGTAAAGACGGGCATCTTCTACAGCAATGGAGATACTGTGGGCCAGGGCGCGCAAGACGAGCATATCGGTATCGTCAAAATCATTCGGCTGGTCACTTTGCACATCGAGCACACCCAAGATGCGGTTTTCGATCTTTAATGGCAAGGCTGCTTCCGAGCGGGTTTCGGGCAACGAATCTTCGAAATGATAACGAGGTTCGCAACTGACATCATTGGCCAGAATTTCCTCGCCGGTCCGGGCTACGTGACCGATAATGCCATCTCCAAGCCGAACCTGCAATACTGCCCTGAAGTGCTTCTCCCCATTAGCCTCAGACCTACCGGGACCGGCACTGGCCTGGAATCGTAATGTTTCGCTGCTTGGCTCGACAGTGAAAAGAGCTACGTAATAATACCGGAAAGTATCGAGGATGAGGTCAGCTACACGCTGGAAGAGTTCGTCCAGATCGAGGACGTTAGCAACCTGTCCACTCACCATGCGCACCAGCGAAAGTTGCTCAACTCGCCAGCGCTCAACTTCTACCTGCAGAGAAGCGTGCAAAGCAATGGCTGATTGGACTCCCAACCCCCTCAGGATTTGGATCTCCGACTCGCTAAAAGCAGGTCCGTCCGGCCGTCCGACTTGCAGTACGCCCAAAAGGACATCGTTCACCATCAACGGAGCCGCCACAATAAGCGGACGGATTTCCGCGTCGGCTGCATCACGAGGGTAGATGCGACGAGTCTCGACAGCAGAGCGCATCAACTCAGATGGGGGAAGGGCGCTGAAAGAGGGCAGTTCCTCTGAACACGGCAGCCAATAAAAAACATCAGCAAGCCATATATCGCATTGACCTCTCAACAGGCGAGCAGCCGTCTCAAGAATCAGCCTAACCTGAGCGGCCACCGAAGGGGCAGCCATCAACTGCTCACCCAGTTTGAGGAGCTGCCGCCACCCAACCCAGTCGGCAAGTTGCGGCTGGTCGGTCAAGAGATTGTCTCCTTGTGTTTGACCATGGTCAAGACATTACCCGAATCAGACGTGAACTCAAAATAAACTTCGTCCATAAGCCTGTGTATCAGATAGAGACCCAGTCCACCCTCCTGGCGGTCTTCGAGAGCAGCGTTAACGTCCGGCTCAGGCACACTGGAGGGGTCAAAAGGACAGCCACGGTCCCGAAGCATCACCGTCAGTTTATCGCCGTTGATCCGACACGTACATTCTATATCACCGCGTCCTTCGCCGCCGTAGGCATGTTCAATGATATTTGTGCACGCCTCATCCACTGCCATCTCAACAGCATAGACTGCTTCGTCACTCAAACCTACATCCCCAGCAGCCCGGGTGACGAACTCGCCAATTTTAACTAAGCTAGCGAACTGCCCTGGAAATGTCCTTGTCTGAGTTAAGGAACTCGAGGATGAGTCATCCATCGGATATTGCATCACAACTATTTTCTGGATTGCCAATGGAAAGCGCATATGAGCCCATCAAGAAGGTCCTTCACAAGACTCAGGATCTTCTTGACGAGCTCAGTTCAGCTTGTGGAGAGTGCTCTCCTGCGGAGAGTGCTCTCCTGTGGAAAGTGCTCTCCAGGGACAATACCAGAGTGTCAACCCTCAGATCAAAACTTGCCAACCGCTTCGGTCGTATCATCGTAAATATTGAAGAGAGGCACGAAACCTGCCAGGTTTAAAGCACCATAAACCCTCTCTGGTACCCCAGCCAGGGCCAGTTCACCCCGATTCCACCGTTTACACGTCTTCTGTACATTGATCATAATCCGCAGCCCCGCGCTGGAGATGTATTCCACTTCGCTCATATCAAATACAATCTTGAATCGCCCAGCTTCGATGATGGCATCAAATGCCTCTGCAAGTTCTGGCGCGGTATGACTATCTACGCGACCAATCGCCTTGACCAAGTCGCAACGCTTGAACTGTTTAGTGGTGACCTCCACCATGGACTGCCCTCCTCTTACACCTAAAATCTCCAAATTTGCCAAGACATGCGCGCCGATTATAACACAAGTAAAGCACGACAACAAACAAAAACGTGTTCTCCATCATCAGAAGACCATCTCTTCGGGAGGTATGACGGCACCCGATTTGACTTCGCGTTCCTTCACCGCTTCAATAGCCGTGGGTTACAGAAATCGACCTTGACAGTCCGCTTCCTTAGGTGTAAAATCTCAACAATCTTGTTTAAGGGGTATCCATGGGAAAGCCATTTAACTATGGGGGACAAGCCGTCATCGAGGGCGTTATGATGCGCGGCTCTCAGAAAATGTGCGTGGCGGTCCGCGCCCCAGATGACAAAATCGTCATCCACTGCGAACCGCTCAATCCAAAAATCTACGGCAGCTTCGTTGCAAAAATCCCCTTTGTGCGAGGACTGACGATGTTATGGGATACACTGGGTTTGGGGATTAGAACTCTGATGTTCTCCGCCGACGTGGCGATGGGCGAAGAAGAGATCGAATTTTCCGGCCCCATCGCGTGGGGAACGATCGCCTTTTCGCTAGCCATGGCCGTCGCCATTTTCTTTGTGGGGCCACTGTTACTGCTCGGCCTTGTGGATCGTTATATAGCCTCCAGTTTCGTCAGCAACCTGCTGGAAGGCGTCATCCGTTTGGGTCTGTTTTTGGGCTATGTATGTGCCATCGCCTTTATCCCCGACATCCGACGAGTTTTCAGCTATCACGGCGCAGAGCATAAAACCATCAACACGTACGAAGCGGGTGACGACTTGACCGTAGAAAACGCTGAACGCCACACCGTTGTCCATCCACGCTGCGGCACCGCCTTCCTATTGGTTGTAATGGTTGTGTCGATTCTCGTCTTTTCCTTTTTAGGCCGCCCGCCGTTGCTACTGCGCATTGTATCGCGAATCGTGCTTATTCCTGTCATCGCCGGTATCGCCTACGAGTTCATCAAATTCAGTGCAGCTCACCAAGATCATGGGCTGGTGCGGCTCCTCATCGCCCCAGGTCTCTGGCTCCAGAGTTTCACTACCCGCCAACCTGACGCCTCGATGCTCGAGGTGGCAATTGCGGCATTGCAACGCCTGCTGGTCGAAGAGCACTTGGTAACTACTGACGAGACGGAGGCCGACTCCAGGGCCATCATCGGCACATCGACAGCCACAACGTCGACAGCCACAGTTGAGGGATGAGCCGTTCCTCCGTCCCCGCCAATTCGGTCGCCTTAAGCATATCGGATTGAAGACACTGTAAACCTTCGGTGCCGGCCCTCTGAGGGCAATACGGCAACCTTTTGCACACATCATTCAACACGCGAAGGGGTCAAACATGGCACCCACTTCCAATAAACGTAGAGCTGCACAACTCAACGAAGAGGGGCTGCTACGTTACCGCCGCTGGGAAGTGGAAGAAGCGGTACGGACATTCCGTCAGGCGGCCGAGATGGAACCTGGCCAGCCGGACTACCATCTAAACCTCGCCCGCGCCCTGGCTCGCTTTGGCGATTATGAGGGTACCCTCCGAGCATTAGGCGAATTCCTGCGCACAGAATCTGACCCCGTGCTGACTGAGCGCTTCGAACGCCTTTTTGGAAATGCTATGGACGAGGTAGAGACATTGCTGACAAGAGTAATGACCCAGCATAATCTTCCCCTGGACGTCATCGGTGCAGCCATCCAGATGTGGATGGAGTACCGCATTGCAGTAGGTCGCCGTCCGCTTGATACGAGTAACGCTACTCCCTGGGCAGCCGCCCTTGATCTAACGGTTCGTAAGGTCAACTTCCGCGACGCCCCTCTGAGAGAGATCGCAGAATGGTACGGCGCGCAATCGTCTACCGTGCGCAAGTGCCATTTGGATCTGGTCAAAACCCTTGACATTATGCCGTGCGACTATCGTTACTTTCGAGGCGCCCAGAACCCGCTAGACAAGCTGGTAGAAGCGGCCGCAATGCTAGAAGAGCTGGAAGAACGATTCCGCAAGCTTTAAGAGAAACAACCATCTGACGAGGAGACTTGAGAAATGCGCAACAAAATAACCATCGTTGGAGCAGGTAACGTCGGAGCAACCACAGCTCATTGGCTGGCCGAACGCGAGTTAGGCGACATTGTGCTGCTAGATATCCCGCAGACCGAGGGTATGCCAGCCGGCAAAGGCTTGGATATGACAGAGGCAGGCCCAGTAGCCGGTTATGGTACCCGGATCACAGGCGTTACCGATTACGATGAGACAGTTGACTCCGACATAGTGGTCATTACCGCCGGTGTCGCCCGCAAACCCGGTATGACCCGCGAGGATCTGATCGGCACCAACCAGAAGATTGTCACAGACGTGGTCAACAAAATTACGGCCACATCACCAAATACGATTCTCATCGTCGTCACCAACCCGCTCGATACGATGACCTATCTGGCCAAGCAAGTCAGTGGCTTCCCTCGTGAGCGTGTCGTTGGCCAGGCAGGCGTGCTGGATTCGGCCCGAATGCGAACCTTTATCGCTATGGAGCTAGGTGTGTCGGTGGAAAGCACCAACGCGTTTGTGCTGGGCGGCCACGGCGATGAGATGGTTCCCCTGCCTCGTTACTCCACTGTGGCCGGCATTCCTATTACCGAGCTATTGCCTCCAGATCGTGTCGAAGCCATTGTGGAACGAACGCGCAAAGGTGGAGGTGAGATTGTCAGTCTGCTCAAGACAGGCTCCGCTTATTACGCACCAGGCGCGGCGGTTGCCCAGATGGTCGAAGCCATCCTCAAAGATAAGAAGCTCATTTTGCCCTGCTCGGCTTATCTGCAAGGAGAATATGGCCTCGACGACATATACTTCGGCGTACCGGTAAAGTTAGGCCAAGACGGAGCCGAAGAGATTATCGAGATCAGTCTCACCCCTGAAGAACGAGCTGCACTGGAGAAGTCGGTGGAGTTGATCCGCAGCACTATGATACACCTTTCGTGACCTTTCCGGGCTCGTTCAATGGTGATAGGACACCTCCCAAATGATCGAGAAGCTTATAGATCTGCTGCATATAGCCGCCCGTAACCTGGAAAGGCCAACTGAAACGGTGCCCCCATCAGATCGCGAACAGGAAGACGCAGAGCAGCAACCGGTTGCAAACAGTCAAACAACACCAGACACTCCTCAAGAGGACATTGAACCTCCACCCCCTCTCTGGCGACGATTTATCAGCGCCGAACGAGAACGCCTCGGTTGGCTGCGAAGCCGCCCCTATGTTGTCGCGTTAACTATTGGCTTGGCGATTGCCATTGTCATTGGCGAGCAATGGTTGATCAATGCCTGGGACTGGCTGACCGCCCAGGTTCGTCTGTACTGGCCAATCTTGATTGGCCATCCCATTCCACTAATTGCCGTGGCGCTTGTTCTGGTCTACTTGATATTTGGTCTGAAATGGCTAAGCCACATTGATGACTTCCTGCGCTGGATACTTCGTCGAGTTGCGGCGCACCCCCGTCTGTCTCTCCTGCTCGGGGTCATCCTGTTATTCATCGTGCTGTGGATCGCCAACAACTACGGCACCTGGATCGTTCCACCCTTCACGGTAGGGCAAACCGAGAGCACGCCGTTGAGTGGCGAGACGATAGCAGCCCAGCTCATCGCAGAACTGAACCAGGTAGGCGTCGGAAACCCCACACCGGTCCTGGTTCTGTGGGAACTTCAGGAGCCACGAACTTCGAGAGGAAGAGTGACCGCCCGTCGTAGCCTTCCGTTGGAAGAATGCGACACAGTGCTCCAAGGTCCCAGCAGCTTTACCCGCCGATCCCAATCTATCCCTCTCACCCGCGTGCTTGCCGGCTCTCAGGGCAGTCGACTGGATCTCGGCAATCTGTCCATTGGTGGTATCAGCATCCCCTCCCAGATCCTGACCCAGTTCCTCACCAATATGCTGCCCACCGGTTATTGGGAGTTCAGTGGGCAGATCAGCGAAAGCAATGGTGAATTGGAAATCTCGATCTCGTCGAAAACCCCCTCCGTGGCCTGGCGAATCGCCGGGCCGAGTGATATCCTTCCAGAGATGCTAGAGTACCTGGCTTTGCGAATGGCGCTTGACCTGAATCCAGAATTAATCAAAGACAGCGGCCTCGACGCGGCCCCCTCCGACAAGGACCTGGCCTTTGCAATGGGCAACCAGGCATTTCGCGAACAACGCTACCAACGGGCGCAGGCCTTCTACCAAGTTGCCGATCACTTCGCGCCCTTAGACGAAAAAGTTGACGCCATGCTGGGCCTCACTTATTACCACCTCGCCCTGGATCAACCCGATGCCCTCCCGGTTCGCTTCGACCCCGCCATACAAGCCATGGAAGCCGCCATTCGCGAAGATCCCAATGGCGATAGCAGCTTATTGCGTCCCTATCTGGCCTGCTTGTATTACAAAGCCGGTATTCAAGACCAGGCCAACGCACAACGCCTTATTTTCAACCAATATTTAGGACGACTGGAATTCCAGGACTTTGAAGTGCGGACGGATGCACTCAAACAATTACCGCTGCGTGGCCCTGGTCGCCATCTTTCGGCGCTCGGCAACGACGTGGTATTGGTAGACCAGATGGGAAACATAGCTGCTGCCGGTGGCCGCCCTCTGGATGCCAATCTTTTGCTCTCTGACCGGAACCCTCGGCAAGTTGGCCTCTACACGGACTCCGATCTACTGTTTATCTCACCAGACGGCGCAGTGTACACCTACGATTATGAAGCGCCGGAAGAGAATCAAACGCCAGGGGTGCTGATCGAAGGCCGCGCCCTGAGAGGGGTGCAACAGGCCGGCACCTCCGCCAGCCAGTTCAGGCGAACCAATTTATTCCTTCTCAATCGCGAGGGGGAAATCTACTGGTGCGAGCCAGACGCAGAACCTGGCAGCACAAACGCTTGCCCGCCTCGGCAGGTCATTGAAGCACCCGACGCACGACAGATCTTCCCAGTCGAAGACCAACTCTACGTGCTGGCTGCCGATGGAGCTGTGTGGCGCACCGAGGTCGACTTGGACGGACACAGTTCAAAGTCCCAAGCATTGACCCCTGCCGCGTCAGTTCAGGAGATCTTTGTGGCCGATAATGGCACCCTCTACTTGCTCCATGATAACGGAAATGTGTGGCGTTATCACGACGACGGCCGACCAGAAACTGAGGATCTGAAGCTAATTGATCCGGGGACCGGCACGGCCCAAATCTTCGCAGCAGGCAACTACCTGTATCTGCTCAAAAGTGATGGGGCGATATGGCGAATCAGCAATCCACGCAATCCAAACCTGAATAGCGATTTGGCCGAGATATCAATCCCGCCCCAAAATATGGCCATCCAGGAGATATTCGTCACCATCCCAACCGAAGACGGAGATGCCTCGGGCAATCGTAGTATCTATCTCCTTACCGATCAACGTATGCTTTTCCACGGCTCTGACAGTGGTGAGGCGAGAGTGACATTTAACCCAGTCGCGATTGTCACCCCAGATCAGACGGCCGTCTCGCAATAGACATCCCAGACGCAATACCGTTCAAATAAGAATGTTGCAGTCATTTAGCCGGTGCAGACACGCAAGTCTGCCCCTACGAAAAACGCCGTAGTTGTAGAGCGAAGAACCTGTGTGCTCGCCCTGAACCGGGCTTGGGAAGTTCCAGAATTTAGATCATCCCCAAAATCACGAGTATGACGGTGAAATCAACGAAACTTGCGACAACTATTTTTCTGGAACGGCCTTATCTGAAACGTATAGAACAAGCAATCAGTCAATATACTGAGGAGATTGAATATGCGAGAACAAGGCGCGCGACTAAGTAAGTACGGACTGGACAATCATGGGATCGTCAACGTCAATGATATTTACTGGAATCTATCCAGCCCTGCCCTCTACGAAGAGTCAGTGCGACGGCGCGAAGGTTTGGTCGCACATCTGGGTCCCCTGGTCGTCCGCACCGGCCACCACACTGGCCGTTCACCCAATGACAAATTCATCGTGCGGGAACCTTCCAGTCAAGACAATATCTGGTGGGGTAACGTCAATCGACCCTTTGACCCCGACAGTTTTGATCGACTCTATGCTCGACTGCTAGCCTACTTACAACTAAAAGACGTCTTCGTGCAAGACTGTTTCGCTGGCGCTGACCCACAGTATCAAATTCCTATCCGAGTCATCACCGAATCGGCATGGCACAACCTCTTTGCCCGCAACTTGTTCATCCAAGCCAAGTCCGAACAACTCACCGACTTTGTGCCGGAGTTTACTATCATCAACACCCCTCGCTTCCACGCTGTCCCCAGCATGGATGGTACCAATTCTGAAGTCTACATTATCGTGCACTTTGGCAAAAAACTGGTCGTTATCGGTGGTTCCAGCTATGCCGGAGAGATCAAGAAGTCGGTCTTCACCATTTTGAATTATCTTCTGCCGCTGGAGCGTGTTCTGTCCATGCACTGCTCGGCCAACGTGGGCGAGAACGACGACGTGGCTCTTTTCTTCGGGCTGAGCGGAACGGGAAAAACGACCCTCTCCGCCGACCCCCGCCGCCGGCTCATCGGTGATGACGAACATGGCTGGAGCGACCAGGGCATCTTCAACTTCGAAGGCGGATGTTATGCCAAAGTCATCCGTCTCTCAGCAGAAGCCGAACCGGAGATCCACCAGACTACGCGTCGTTTTGGTACTATTCTGGAAAACGTAGCTATCGACACCAGCACCCGCCGCATCGATCTAAACGACGATACGCTCACCGAAAACACACGCGCCGCTTATCCCATTACCAGTATTCCCAACTGCATCCGCTCCGGTATGGATGGCCACCCGGCCAATATTATCTTTCTCACCGCTGACGCCTTCGGCGTCATGCCGCCCATCGCCAAACTCACTCCGCAACAGACAATGTATCATTTCCTCGCGGGCTACACCGCCAAGGTAGCTGGCACCGAAAAGGGGGTTGTTGAGCCGCAAGCAACGTTTAGCACCTGTTTTGGCGCACCTTTTATGGCTTTGCATCCCACCGTGTATGCCAGGCTATTGGGTGAGAAGATCGAGAAGCACCAAGTTCAGTGCTGGCTGGTCAACACGGGTTGGACGGGCGGCCCTTACGGCGTAGGCCACCGGATGGAAATTGCCTATACCCGTGCCATGATCAATGCCGCTCTCGACGGCAGTTTAGACAGAGCCAGCTTTGAGCCCGACCCGATTTTTGGCGTTCAAGTGCCCGCTGCCTGCTGTGACGTGCCCGACGAAGTGCTCAAACCACGCAACACCTGGGCAGACAAGACGGCTTATGACCAACAGGCGCGTAAGCTGGCCCACATGTTCATCGACAACTTCCGACAGTTTGAAGACATGGTAGACGAGGATATACGCGCTGCCGGTCCCCGAACGGGCTGACAGTTTCCGTGGCCTCTAAGTTCCGTAAATCTTAAAGGTCTCTCCAGTCGATCTATTGACGGCCTTCCCGCAATCGAGTACAATACCTGCGCGGGGAGGCTGTTGTTTACTATGCCTAAGATTATACATCGCGATAATGAGTGGGAAGTACCTAAAAACATCACCGTGCGGGACGCGATCAAGAAAGGGGGGTTAAACCCCGAGACAGTCCTGGCTACCCGAAATGGCAAACTCATCACCGAGGACGTACACTTGAAAGCCGAGGATGTCGTCAAGCTGGTTGCAGTCATTTCGGGGGGATAGGTGGTCAGCAGGAATGAAATGCCGTAAGTGTGGCGAAGTAGCTGTGATCAACATGCGCCAGCACAAGCTAGCGCTGTGCGCGGACCATTTCACACAGTGGGTGCCAACCCAAGTTGAGAAGTCGATACGTAAGTACGGGATGTTCACACCGCAGGACCGGATAGTTGTCGCCGTCTCGGGCGGCAAGGACAGCTTGGCGCTATGGGACATTCTACTCAGCCTGGGCTATCGCGCCGACGGTCTCTACCTGGGTCTGGGTATTGATGGTGGCTTCGGCTATTCCGACGAGTCACAGCGTAAGTGCGAAGCATTTGCAAAGGCTGCGAGATCAGGACTCAGGGAATCTGGAATCGGGGAATCAGGAGACCCCTCTTCCCGATTCCCCGATTCCCTGAGTCCTGATTCCCTGAGTCCCGATCCCCCGCCCCCTGACCCTTGGCTCCCCAAGCTGCACACCCTGAGCATCCCGGAGACCTACAGCGAGTCAATCCCTGAAGTCGCGCGACGAGTGCAACGCGGGCACGGCAAACCTTGCTCGGTGTGTGGGCTTATCAAGCGCCACGAAATGAATCGGATCGCTCACGAGTTGGGCTACTCGGTATTGGCAACCGGTCATAATTTGGATGACGAGGCAGCCGTCCTTTTTGGCAACACGATGACCTGGCAGGTGGGCTATCTGGCCCGTCAGGGGCCAGTTCTCCCTGAAAGTGACGGCTTCGCCCGTAAGGTAAAACCACTTTGCCGCCTATACGAACGAGAAATGGCTGCTTATTGCCTGATACGCGGCATCGATTACATCTACGAAGAATGCCCCTATTCCCTTGGCGCTACCAGTATCGCCCATAAAGAACTGTTGGCCGAGCTGGAACGCAAATCGCCGGGAGCCAAGCAAAACTTCTACCTCAGCTTCCTAAGAGCAAAGCAGAATGGCTTTCTGAATGATCGTCATCAGGTGCTGTCACCCTTGATGCACGCCTGTGAGCGCTGTGGTCAGCCAACCACAGCACCCGGCCTATGCGCCTTTTGTCGGCTATGGGCCAACGTGAAGATTTGAGTTAATATGCACTTGATTGCTACACACGACAACGCCGATTTTGACGCGATCGCGTCGCTGCTGGGCGCGGCGAAATTGTATCCGGGCGCAGTGCCGGCGATTCCCCGACGCATCAATCGCAACGTTCGCGACTTTTTACACCTCTACTGGGACGAGTTTCCCTTCCTCCGACCGCAAGATGTGTTCACACAAAAACCTGTTCGGGTGACCCGCGTGACGTTGGTAGATAGCCAGCATTTCCCTTCTCTCAAGGGAATAAATGAGAAAACCCAATTCCACGTCATTGATCACCACGCCCTGTCGAGAGATCTACCACCCGGCACGCAGACTACCCTGCAATACACCGGCGCTACCGCCACGCTGATGGTGGAAGAGATTCAACACCACCACATCCGGCTCACTCCCAACGAGGCCACCTTGTTAATCCTGGGGATTTATGAAGACACCGGCTCTCTCACTTACGCCAGCACCACTCCGCGTGATGTACGCGCCGCTGCCTGGCTGTTGGAACAGAACGCTTCCCTTGATGTAGCTCGCCAGTTTCTCAACTATCCGCTCAGCGACAGCCAACGTGCTCTGTACGACCGGCTGACGGACGTTTTCGAGACCCATGAAATTGAAGGGCGCACCATCATGATCGCAGTTGCCCATGCCGAGGGCTACGTGGAAGAAGTGAGCACCCTGGCACACAAGCTGCGCGACCTATTCGAACCTGACGCCCTCTTCCTGGTAGTGGCCATGGACGATCATACCCAACTCGTTGCCCGCTCCACCACCGATGCCGTTGATGTAGGAGCCGTAGCCGCTCACTTTGGTGGGGGTGGCCACCCCCGAGCCGCGGCCGCGCTCATCCGGCACGTCAACCTGGCCCAGATTCACGACCAACTGCTCGCAGCTTTGCACCAACACATCCGGCCACCCATCACAGTTAGCCAGATTATGTCCCATGGTGTGCGCACCCTGAGTCCTACCGACACGGTAGCCGAAGCCGCAGCCATGATGACACGTTACGGTCACGAGGGCTTTCCGGTTGTCGAAGACGGCAAAATTATGGGTGTATTAACCCGCGGCGAGATAGACAAGGCTCTACATCATAAACTCGGAAATACGGCCATTCACCAGTTTATGCGCAAGGGACCATTCTACGTTTCTCCTCAGGATTCGGTTGAGAAGCTCCAAGCCTTGATGATGAGAGAGGGACTGGGTCAGGTTCCGGTAGTCGATAACGGAAAGATTGTCGGCATTGTCACCCGTACTGACCTCATAAAACTCTGGGTAGAACCTCCCCAACCGTCCCGCGCCGACGAAATCACCGAGCGGCTAGCTACGGCCGTACCCAAACCGATGCTCCGCCTACTATGTGAGGCCGGTCGCCTGGCAGCCAAGCAAGGCGATTCACTGTTCATCGTCGGCGGTTTTGTGCGCGACCTGTTGCTGGGTACTCCAACTCTCGACATAGACCTGGTAGTCGAAGGCGACGCGATCCAGTTGGCGCGGCAGTTAGCACAGCGCTACGGCGGGCGTGTACGAAGTCACCAACGATTTGGCACCGCGAAATGGCTGATCCGTGATTCCCAAATCTCAGCGTCCGACGCACAACTTCCTCAATCCCTGGACTTCGTCACCGCGCGCACCGAGTACTACGAACACCCATCAGCCCTGCCAGAAGTAGAGCGCAGTTCGATCAAACAAGACCTTCACCGGCGTGACTTCACCATCAACACGCTGGCTATTCAGCTCGCCCCGGACCGCTTCGGCGAATTACTCGACTTTTACGGAGGCGAAAACGATCTGCAACGTGGCCTCATCCGAGTGTTACACAGCTTAAGCTTTGTAGAAGACCCAACTCGTATGCTGCGAGCTGCCCGTCTGGAGCAACGTCTTGCCTTCCGCATTGAAGACCGCACCGAGGAATTGCTACGCGATGCCCTGGATCTGCTTGACCCAGTCAGCGGCGAACGTATCTATCACGAGCTGCATCTAATCTTTTACGAGGCGATGCCAGAGCGTGCCTTACTGCGCCTGGACGACCTCGGCGTGCTTCGCCAGATTCACTCCGGCCTTTGCATAGACGATTGGGTTGTCCAACGATTCAAAGAGATACGAAGCGGTCTTGATAATAGCCCCTGGGCCAGTACGCAGCCAAAAGATGTCCACTACCTGGGTCTATTAATCTTTAGAATGTCACAAAAAACGTTGGACCAGATCATCATCCGGCTTCGTATCCGCACTCAAGACGCATCCACGCTGAAGCAGGTTCAAATACTCAAATCGCTTCTGCCTGAACTTAACCAGCCAAGGCGTCCCAGTCAGCTTCATCATATGTTAGAACCGTTGGCCAGCGAGGCCCTATTGGTCGGATGGCTGGCTTGTGAAGAGGAAACCGCCCGCGCCCAAATAGCGCAATTCCAGAGAGAGCTTCGCGGCGTGGAACCCATCATTGATGGACACTTTTTAAGCCAGGAGTTTAACCTACGCCCCGGCCCACTCTATCGCCAGATTTTAGACTACCTGCGTGCCGCCCGGCTGGATGGCCAGGTCATAACCCTGGATGATGAGTACGATCTGGTCGAGCGCTGGCTGGCGGAGCAGGGAATAGCTACCAACAATTAGGCCGCGTCCAAGAATAACTTTGTGCATCTTGAAATATTTCACTCGGAATTTTGGCCTGAAAAGAGAAAGTTATTTCTGGACGCTTCCTTAGGAAGTAAGGAACTCATCAATCAACTTACGCAGCGTGTCGTAGAATTCGCCACTAACATCGAACCAGCGGATAGTCGGATCATCGAGTCGGAACCAATTGTACTGCTGGCGTATGAAGCGGCGGGTTTCTTTTTTGATGAGACGCACCGCTTCATCCAGGCTAACTTCGCCAGCCAAGTGCTGACCTATCTGGCGATAGCCCAGACCCGACATAGCCGGTAAGTCCAGACCATAACCCTGATTCACCAACCCCCTCACCTCGTCCACCAATCCCTTTTCGAGCATGTGCTCCACACGAGCATCTACCCGTGCGTAAAGCATCTCGCGTGGCATAGTCAGGCCAATCTGCAAGACTCGGTATGGCGGTGGCTGGGCGCGCTGATGCTGGCTGATGGGGATGCCGGTCTTTACATAGACCTCTAACGCCCGGATCACTCGCCGCACGTTGCGGTAGTCAATCTTGGCAGCCGCATCCGGGTCCACCTCTGCCAGCCGGGCATGGAGTGTACGTGCTCCAACGCGATCCGCATCCGCTTCCAACTCGGCCCGAAGTGCGTAGTCGGGCGACACGCGGGGCACTCCCCAGCCTTCAATCACCCCCTTGATCCACTGACCGGTCCCACCAACCAGAAACGGGACCCGATCCCGGCCTAGCACGTCGTTGACGGCTGCATAAGCCATCTCTTGAAATTCAGCCAGACCCAGCACCTGGTCAGGATCGAGCACATCAATCAGGTGATGGACCGCGGCTGCCTGCTCGTCGGGCGTCGGCTTGGCGGTACCGATGTCCAGACCTCGGTAAATCTGGCGCGAGTCCGCGGAGATGACCTCGCCCTGGAAATCACCGCACAGACGGATGGCCGTTGCCGTCTTGCCCACCGCAGTGGGTCCGACAACAGCAAACAGAGGAGGACACATAATCTCGTTATCTGGCAAGGGATCGATTCCCCCGGCTTTACCCGGCCAACCTAAACCGTCCCTATTGCACAAAGCGAAGCCACACCACCCGCTGAGTATCCGTGGTGACACGCGCGCGCTCGTCGACGCGCCAGCCACAAACCCATACGATCTGCCCGTCTGCATTAACCATCAACGGGATATGATCACGCCAAGAGGCTGGGATTTTCTCATTGATCATGAATTCGTTGACCCGTTTGCTCCGTCCCCCCATACCAAGCGGACAAAAGTGATCACCGGGGCGGCGAAGACGCAATAGAGGTGACGGTCCTACGACCGTTGCATCCAAATAAGCTTCCCAACCACTGGCAGCAACCAGGTCCTCGTCGGACACCTTGGGGCGAGGAGACAACTCAGCCTTCAACACCCAGGCCGATTCTGGCAACCCGGTGCCCCCGGGCACCGCGATCACCACAGGTTGATCGGTCAGAAGCCACGGCAAATCGGGCAGGTCTCGGAAATCTTCGTCTGCGACGGTGAAGGTACCGTAGCCAATCGTCAGCATCAGCCCCCGGGGCAACGTGACCTGGGCTCCAGTTTCACCACGCATTAGAATCTCGACGGCGTTCTCCACGTGCACGAAGTCGATATTGCGTAAGGCACGCCGCAACCGATGAATCGCTTCCCGAATGGTAGAGCGTTTTAGGGCCAGGGGTAGCGCCCGCCAAGCCGCCAGGTCAAAAGTCACCCCATAATCGGACACGGTGCGGACAACTTGCACCCAAGTCATCTCAAGCTGATCGCGCAACAACTCGTAATCGGCTGCGATGACGGATGCCGACCGCCGCACAACCTCCCGGATGTTGACGTTATATGTCTCCAGATGGGGAATCAGCTCGTGGCGCAGTCGATTGCGAAAGTAGGTCGTATCAAGATTGGAGCGGTCGAAGCGTGGCTGCAAATTGTGCCGGGCACAATAGGCTTCGATGTCGGCGCGGGGGATGTCCAGCAGCGGACGAATGAGAACTAGAGATTGGGGATTGGAGATTGGGTATTGGTCACCCCGACGCCAATCTCCAATCTCTAATCTTAAATCCCCCATCGGAGTGGACGGGAGCATACCCCGCAGCCCAGCCAGGCCAGATCCCCGTAGCCAGTGCATAAGCACCGTTTCGGTCTGATCGTCGGCGTTGTGAGCCACGGCGATGGTTCGTGCGCCGATTTGACCTGCCACTTGAGCCAAAAAAGCATAGCGAACGCGTCGCGCGGCCTCTTCAAGCGCAAGCTTATGAGTACGGGCCAATGCAAGTACGTCAGCCGCCTCTATCGTGGCCGGGAGACCCCAATCGCCAGCCAGCTTGGCGACGAAATGAGCGTCGGCATCGGCATCCGCACCGCGCATCTGGTGATTGAGATGGGCAACGTGCAAGTCCAGGGACAAAGCTGGCGACAGATCACGCAGAACATGAAGCAAGCAGAGAGAATCAGGTCCCCCTGAAACGCCGACAACGACTTTGTCGCCCGTCACTACCAGGCGGTGACGCTCAATGGCATCACGCACACGGGCTACCAGAGTCAACTTCTAGTCTCCAGTCTCAGTAGATCCGACTTTCGAGGAGTGAGACACGCCCACATGCCGAGCGGAACCGCACCTGGGGGTGCTGGCTCCTCAAATCCGAATCTACTCAGTCCTTTACCTTTACGCGGAGCTCAGAAACTGAGGGTGAAGCCAGTAGACTCTCGTGAGCCTCTCTGTCGGGCAAAGTGGCCGCCATTGTCTGAACAGTCTCCCAGGCTCGCCGATAAGCGGCGTCTGCTTCCGCGCTACGGCCAGCCGCGTGGTGAACGTCACCCAGGGCACTGTCAGCACGCCACAGGATGAGCCGCCCGCCTATGGCTTCCGCGCGTCCGTGAGCATCTTCCAGCGCCTCCAATGCACCGTCCAAATCAACCTTAGCGAAGGCAAGCCGGCCTTGCAGCCAGCGCCCGCGCACCTGGTACTCACGCAACTCGCCTTTATCGGCCACGTCGAGCAAACCATCCAACGCATTCGCAGCGGCTTTCAAATCCCCTATTACCAGACTGGCACGCCCCAACTCGTAGAGCGCCACAGCTTGATCTGGGGCAAGGTCCAGGGTACAGGCCACATCGTACACTTCACTCAAAACCCGAACGGCCTTGCTCAATTCACCACGATAGAGGCGAACGATGCCCAAGCTCATACGAGCGCGCATCTCCCACAAGGGCGATCCCAATTTCTGCGCCAGGCTTACCCCCTCATCGACAACCTCTAGAGCCTTATCAAATCGCCCGAGGATAAGATGATAATAACCCATCCACGACAGGCAGAGGGCCTGCATTGCAACATGATCGAGTGATCGGGCAACCGAAAGCCCCTCCCGCAAGTTGTCGCCTGCTTCACCCAGCTCGCCCCGATTGAGTTGGCTGATGGCCAAATAGGTATGAAGTGAGGGAACTACCGGCAGATTGCCTACCTTGCTGACAAAGGCTAACGCCTCCTCACAAGCATCAGCAACCTGCTCATATTCTCCTAACCAAGTATAGGCGACTGCCAACGAGTTGAGAGCCTCCATCAAGCCAGCCTGGTTTCCCAGTCGCCGATGTAAATCGGCGATCTGCCTGTATTTATCGAGACTGGCCCGAACTCGACCTCTCAACAAATCGATCTGTCCCAGTCCATCCAGACTGGCTGCCAGCAGCGCGTTATCGTCCAAGGCACGAGCGATCTCCAAAGCCTCCCGATGGCGAGTCTGGGCTTCCTCAGGTTTGCCGGTGTTAAAATGAACCCCACCTAGACGATTCAGGCTATCGGCAATGCCCGCCTCGTCACCAATATCACGCGCTAGCGTCAGGGCCTGATTGAAATAGTCGGCGGCACGCACGAAATCACGACGACCGACCTGCAACGCCCCAATTTCATTCAGGGCGCGTAGTTCAGCCCCTTTGTCCCCGATAGTCTGTGCCAGATCACACATCCGCTCGTAGTCGTCCAGTGCCCCATCCACATCCGCCAGCCGGGCCAGCAGTTGCCCCCGGCGCTCATATAGCGACAGCCGCTCGGCTGGCTCGGCGACATCACCCAACTGGTCGGCCACTTGGAGGGCACGACTATAATGATCGATCGCCTCTTTGATAGCAAAGCTGGTGCGCGCGGCATCCCCGGCCCGTTGCAAATAACGCAAAGCGCGGGGCCAGGCTTCGGCTCGCTCATAGTGGGCGGCGACCAGGCCGGCATACTCTTCACCCCGCTCCCAAAAGAGTCGAGCCAGAGCGTCGGCAACCCTCTGATGGTAAGCCTTACGCTGCTGGCTGAGCAAACTTTGATAAGCCGCTTCCTGCGTGAGAATATGTTTGAAAATGAATTCTGGTTCCGGCTCCGGGGATCGCTCGCGGATGATCTGGGCAATCTGCAACTGCGACAGACAGTCGTCAAGGATAGACGGATCATCCACCACACGATCGAGCACGTAACGCTGGAAGACTCGACCCACAACGGCAGCAATCTGCACAACTCGTTTCATTGAGTCATTCAAACGATCGATGCGAGCAGTGAGCACCCCTTGCAATGTGTCGGGGATCTCAGTCACATCCACAGCGCGGGTGATCTGCCAGGTGCCATCATCCCTGGTCAGTGTGCCCTCCTCGATAAGGGTCCGCAATACCTCCTCCACGAAAAGAGGGTTTCCTTCGGCTCGACCGAGAACGACCTCCTCAACTTCGGGGGGCACATCCTCCATCTGCAAAAGAGAATCCACCAGATCTCGACTCTCATCGAGTGATAAGGGGTTCAGCGGGATGTGGACGAGGCTACTGGCGTAGTCAGCCATTGCCCGCTCTCGAACTTCCCAAAAAGGAGCTTCCCGGTCTGGGCGACTGACACACAGAATGAGAAGGGGATTGCGCAATGTAAGGGCCATCAGATACTCGATCAGGCTAGCCGAGCTGGGATCAGCCCAGTGTAAGTCATCAAAGGCCAGCACCAGCGGCCCTTCCACGCCCACCGCCTCGACCCACTCACCAAAGGCAATGAAGACCCGTTGTTGTAACAATTGGGGATCATCAGCCTGCGGTAGTATCTTTTCGGCCATCGCTTCAGGCAATCGCAAACCAAGCAGCATAGCCAGGTAGGGAAGAACCTCGTCCGTACGTGAGCCAAAGAGATCTGGCCCCATCGCCCGCAATTTGAGCCACACACGAGTTTCATCGTCCTCGTCTGACAATTCCAGATAGTGGCGTAGCACACCGGCCATAAGGTGATAGCTGAGCGATCTTCCATACGAAAGCCCACGGCCCTCCAGCCATCGACAAGCAAGAGGCGTGCCATCCAGATGATGTCGGACCTCTGCCACCAGGCGACTCTTACCAATACCGGCCTCACCTTCCACCAACACAATGCCGCCTCGCCCCGCCTGTAAGTTGCTTACCGCCAGCGACACCTTCTGAGCCTCTGCGTCACGCCCTACCAGCGAGGCTTGCAACCCGGTCAGACCACGCATTGAGCCTGGCTGTTCATGAGCGCCAAGCACTTCGTAAATTTTTACTGGATCAGCCTTGCCTTTGACGGCAACCGGATCCAGTTCCTTAAAGACAAAGAGGCGGCTGGTGAGCCGGTAGGTATCTTCGCTGACGAAAATCTGTCCCCGGTTCGACACATCCTCCAGACGTGAGGCCAAATTGACCGCGTCCCCCATCACCGTAGGCTTGCGATCACGCTCAGTGCCAATCAAGCCGGCAATGACATAACCGGTCCCAATGCCGACGTGAATGCCCAACGGATCAGCCAAGGGCAATGGAGGTTTGGCATTAAATTCGTCCAGAACCTCGCGCATAGCCAAGGCAGTACGTATGGCGCGTTCTGGATCATCTTCGTGCGCGCGGGGTGCGCCAAAGATGGCCATGATCGCGTCACCTATGTATTTGTCTATGGTCCCTTCGTAACGATAGACACACTCACTGAGCTCAGTAAGACAAGCATTGACCAGGGTTACCACCTCTTCTGCATCGCGTTGTTCCGACATAGCCGTAAAGCCTGAGATGTCAGCGAACATCACGGTAACCTGCTTGCGCTCGCCCTGGAGTGCACCCGTCGCTAAATCAAGAGGCGCTGTCTTCGGCAGCTTCTTGCCGCAACGCCCACAGTAAAGATGATCGACCGGATTCGGATAGTTACAAAAGGGGCAAGGCATATCAAACCCCGATGTCTATTAGATTTTAGAATGAAGTCAAAATCCGAGAGGTAACATTTACATCATAATATAATGGAGCAGTGCTGTCAATGAGGTAAAGATACTGGATACGGGGTCAGTAGCCAGTCTCAAGGTGCCATCCTCGATTCAGCTACGGCCAGCATACTTGCCACAACTCTCACACGGGCGTAGGCACAGTAGCCCTTACGTCAACTGCCGGAATTTATCTGACAGCGCACTATTCTTTTGCGTCAAGTATGGGGTTATCACGATTATCATCAGCGCCTAGCACCGTATCCATATCAGCACACCTATCGCAAACCGGCATGATTAGCCACACCCCTGGCCTCGGGCCGCGAGTAGGATACGCATAGGCCATATGCGCCGGTCGGTCGCAAGTTTTGGAGCCATCCATCACCGCGCAAGGCAATGGTGGGTCAATCTTCAGAATTAGAGTATCGAACACAGTATCGCCTCCCCTCACTCCAGGTACCCGAACCGGGGTAGAACACCGCATATGAGAACGATGCTAAGCTCCTGACAGTATTCAGGTATTAACGTACAGATGGTGCTACCACCAAAGAACAAACGGACATTCTGCCCAGAATTATGTCAGCTTTAAGTTAATCATTCTCAACCACTTTGAGCAAGTATAACATATCTGCCTATTGGCGACAACAGGCTTGTAGTTGACCGGGAACCAAAACAAAACCTCGCCCCGGTGACGGGGGAGGCTGTATGATCAGCCTATGCGACGCTGCCCGGCCATCGTCTAGCCAGTTCCCGGCCCAGAACGGCGGTGCATCCCCATACTCGCCGCTGACGCACACCTGCCCACGCCGTCCGGCAGGACTGGTGCAGGTGTACGCCAGCTACAGAGTCTCGCACCAAAAACCAGCTACAATCTACGTAGCAGCATCTCCTTCTTCACCTCAGCGATGGCCTGAGTAACCTCGATTTCTCGTGGGCAGGCCTCCGTGCAATTGAAGATAGTCCGACAGCGCCAGACCCCGTCAGAAGCGGCCAAAATACCCAGGCGCTCCTGGCTAGCCTGGTCCCGACTGTCGAAGATAAAACGGTGAGCTTGCACAATAGCTGCGGGGCCTACGTATTCCCCCTTGGCCCAGAATGATGGGCACGAAGTAGTGCAAGCAGCACACAGAATACACTTGGTGGTATCATCAAAGCGTTCACGATCTTCAATGCTCTGCAAACGCTCTGTGCCCGGCGGTGGCTCATCGGTGACCAGATAAGGCATCACCGAGCGATAGTGATCCATAAAAGGCTCCATATCCACCACCAAGTCCTTGATGACCGGCAGCCCAAGGATTGGCTCAACGGTGATCTTGCGCCCTGCGTCTTTGATCAGCACCTTACAAGCCAGCCGATTATGCCCGTTGATTCGCATCGCGTCAGAACCACAGATGCCATGAGCGCACGACCGTCGCAGCGTCAGGGTACCATCCTGGTACCATTTCACGTAGTGCAAGGCATCCAATATCCGGTCGGTTGGCTCAACCTCTACGTCGTATTTGCCCCACCAAGGCTTCTTGTCAGTTTCGGGATTGAAGCGGCGAATTCTGATTTGGACCTTCATACGACAGATACCCTTTCCCTTCTAGTATACCCGCTCCTTGGGCTCATAATCGGTGATCGTCACCGGCTTGAAGCCAAGCACAATCTGGTCATCTCTACGCCAGGCCAGACTGTGTCTGAGCCAATTCTCGTCATCACGCTGGGGATAATCTTCACGGTAATGACCGCCTCGACTTTCAGTACGATCGAGCGCCGCCACGGCGGTTACTTCAGCTATGTCAAGCAACGCGCCCAATTCCCATGCCTCCAATACATCGGTGTTAAATCGTCTCCCCTTGTCGTCGAGGGCAATCTGTTGATATCGCTCTTGCAGCTCTTTGAGTTTGTCGATTGCTTGTTTGATACCTTCCTCTTCGCGGAAGACACCTATATAGTCCATCATCACATCCTGCATCTCACGCCGGATGTCGGCAGCTCGTTCGCGCCCGCTCTGCCGGCTACGCAGTGCTTCCAATTGCTCGCGGGCAAAAGCCTCCGGCTCTTTGGGCAAAGGCAACAGCTCATTTTCCTGGCAAAAGCGCACCATATCTATTCCAGCTCGCTTGCCAAAGACAATGATGTCAAGTAAGGAATTTGTTCCCAGCCGGTTGGCGCCATGTACGGATACGCAGGCCACTTCGCCAGCGGCGTAAAAGCCTGGCATGACCGTGTTCTCCTCGTCAATCACCACCCTCCCCCAGACGTCGGTGGGGATGCCGCCCATAGCATAGTGAGCCGTGGGTTGGACAGGCATAGGCTGGCTGACAGGATCGACTCCCAGGTAGGTACGAGTAAAATCGGCAATGTCAGGTAGTTTGGTCTCGATGTCCGAGGCCGTGATACGTCGAGGCGTGCCGTCGGGATTCTTTATCCCATCCCGTTCAAAATATTTGTTAACAGTTTCAGGTCGCACGTCCAGGTGCACGTAATCTTTACCATCTATACCCCGTCCAGCGCGTGCCTCCAGGTAGATGGCACGAGAAACCACATCGCGGGAGGCGAGATCTTTAATGGTGGGCGCGTAGCGGTCCATGAACCGCTCCCCCTCGCTGTTAGTGAGCACACCACCCTCGCCACGCACTCCCTCGGTGATGAGAATACCCATCTTATAGATGCCGGTAGGATGGAACTGGAAGAACTCCATATCCTCCAAGGGAATGCCCCGGCGGAGGGCAATTGCCGGACCATCGCCGGTTAGAGTATGAGCATTGCTGGTGACGCGCCACACTTTGCCCCAGCCACCAACGGCGAAGAGAACAGACTTGGCTTGAAAAACGTGCAGCTCTCCGGTGGCAATCTCCACAGCTACGACGCCTCGAGTCACCCCATCTTCAACAATGAGATCAAGCACGTGAAACTCGTCGAAGAATGTCACGTTGTGCTTGATGCATTGTTGATAAAGCGTCTGCAAAATCATATGACCGGTTCGGTCGGCTGCGTAGCACGCACGTCGCACCGGTTGTTTGGTGACGTTGTTCGTATGTCCTCCAAATGGACGTTGTGCAATCTTGCCCTCCTCTGTGCGGTTGAAGGGCAATCCCATATGCTCCAGTTCATAAACAACGTCAACAGCCTCATAGCACATAACTTTGACCGTATCCTGATCCGCCAAATAGTCGCTGCCTTTGATGGTGTCGAAGGTGTGCCATTCAGGGTTATCTTCCTCGTGGTTGCCAAGCGCCGCGCCCACCCCTCCCTGGGCCGTTCCGGTGTGCGAGCGTGTGGGATACAGCTTCGAGATAACGGCCGTCTTTACTCCCCGAGAGGCATAAAGTGCAGCCATCAATCCCGCACCGCCAGCGCCGACAATTACTGCATCGTACTTGTGATACATAGGGTTTCACTCCAATGTGGCTAGGATCAAGGCTCAGACGAAAAGCTCAAAGACAATGACAGCCCCCGCAAACAAAGTGAACAGGAACAAGATAAAAACCAGCCATTTGGCAAAGAGGAGGAGATAGGGACGATGAACGTAATCCTCGACGACGACCCGCAAACCATTGAACCCATGCATGGCAGCGATCAAGAAAAGGAGAACCCCATAAACCTGCCAGAACGAGTTGGACCAGTTTGGAAACACATCAGGGATGTCGCTGTTTTGCACATGCCAGTAAATGGGGAAGAAGCCCCACCGGTATTGAGTGGACATATCCATCAGGGTGCGACCGCCTGCCAGATTAGCGTAGACGATGCCAAAAGCGCCCATCAGGAGCATAAGCACACCGGACAGACGCGTGAAGAGCCACATATAGTACTCGAAAGCACTGCCACGATTGAGGTATCGGGAACGCATAAGCTATCCTCCTCCTAAGCACCACCGGACATGATGCTGGTGAGCATCAAAAAGGCCGGCAGCCCAAAGACCGGCAGGAAAACAAGCCACTGGAACCACAGAAGTTCCCGGTGATACCGTAATAAGGGGGGCCAGAGATCTTCAACGATGAGACGCAAACCATTGAGTGCGTGATAGAGCACGCAGAAATAAATAAAGATTTGCATTGGGGTTGACTCGTAGAGGGTAGTGATCGTAGTGGAGATATCATCGCCAATCGCATTCAGAAAGAAGGCAGCAATCACGTGAGCCCCTACAAAGATGAGAATGCCCAGACCAGCGATACGATGTAAGGCCCAGGCAAGCATGTGCTCTTTTCCTTTATAGCGCAACCCTTCCAGGTAGCCTACGTGTCGTCCTCGAAACACGACTAAATGCTCCTTTCTTGGATCTGGATGAAATGAATAAAGTAGAAAATGACGCCACCTTTGGCGCCGGCATAAGACTCTCTATCGTGGGTTATTCATGAGGCATAGGACAAGACAACAAAGGCAATTATACGCAGAAGAGGCAAAAAGTCAAAGATTTCTTAACAACCTAAAGCGGAGGGATCAGACCTGACAGGTTGTCCGACACGTGCCGTCGGCTGAAACCTGTCAGGTCTAAATCCCATCCGCCGCCCATCTCATTCCAAACTGCGCAGTTGCTCAAATAGCTCACGCTGTGTGGGCGTCAGCTTTGTAGGCAAACGTACATCCAGTCGAGCATACAGGTCACCGTATTCGGTGGGCTTACGCAACTTGGGCATACCTTTGCCCCGCAGGCGGAAAACTCGCCCATTCTGTGAACCGGTCGGGACTTTCAGCTTAACGTCGCCGGTCAAGGTGGGCACATACACCTCACCGCCCAACACGGCCGTGTAGAGATCTGTCGGTACGGCCACATGCAAATGATCTCCCTTGCGCTCAAAACGGGAGTCAGTAGCAACCTTGACCTTAAGGTACAAATCCCCGGCCTGACCGCTAGCCGTCCCAGTTCCCCCTTCACCGCGCACGCGCACACGAGTACCAGTTTTGGCCCCCGGAGGTATTTTCACCTCCAAACGCCGTCCATCTTTGCTCAGCAATCGGGTAGTGCCATAGTAGGCCTCAGCCAGACTGATTTCCACCTCGTGCTCGAGATCCTGACCGCGTTGTGGTCGAGACTGATATTCAAACCCCTCGAAGCCTCCAAAGCCTCCCGACCGGCGCGTACCACCCCCCAATCCTCCAAAGACGCTAGTGAAAAAGTCGGAAAAGATACTACCGCTGCCAAACAGATCTTCCAAGTCTTCGGGAGTACTGTAGCGTACGTGAGGCCGCCCACCACCGGAGGTAGTCGTCCATCGACTCCAATCAAAATCACCAGGCCGGCCACCAGCTTGCTGCCAGCGCTGCCAGTCGGCCCCTAACCGGTCATATTTTACTCGCTTTTCAGGGTCGCTGAGTACCTCATAGGCTTCGTTAATCTCCTTAAAGCGCGCCTCAGCCTGAGGATCACCCGGGTTGACGTCCGGATGGTGTTCGCGAGCCAACTTCCGAAAGGCGGATTTTATCTCCTTTTCAGTCGCATTCCTATCGACACCCAGAACTTTGTAATAATCTTTATAATCCATCGAACACAGCCTCAAAGATCAACAACCTAGGCAGCCACGACTACCCGGGCCGGGCGAAGTAGTTTTTCCCCTAGCTTGTAGCCACTTTCCACTTCCTCAACAACGGTGCCGGCGGCATTGGCCTCACTCATCACGGTTGCCACAGCTTCGTGTAATTCAGGGGTGAAAGTCTGTCCGACTGCCTCAATGCGCGTCACGCCTTCAGCTTCCAGAAGCCGCATTAATTCGCGGTAGGTCAGTTCAACCCCCTGCCTCAGCACCTCGTCCCTCTGTCCGTCCTGATTTAGCGCCCGGGTCAAGTTATCGGCAACCGGCAACATAAGGCGCAATAATCGCTCACGCTCTGCCGCGATAGCATCATCCGCCCGGCGAGCCTGCCGTTTGCGATAATTATCCATATCAGCCTGCAGACGCAGTGCCAGAGATTGCCAATCAAGCTCATCCATGACCGGCGAAGCGACTTCATCGCTGACAGACAGGGATGATTCGGCGACTTCATCTATTTCCTTTGGTTGCACCTCCTGGGAACTGGAGGCGTCTTGATCATTTACAACCGGAACCGGGATTCTGCGGACAGGCTGAGGATTTCCATCCCAATACATTGCACTCTCCCAATCGACGCATTATGCTCGTTCAATAAAGGTTGCTTCAAAGCCAACGCAAGCCTCTCGTAAAGTTTAAGCCACTTGTATTTGAGTTACACAAGACGCATGATAGAATTTCATTAGAGAGGCATTTTTGGTCGCATTTGGGAGATCTTCCAGTCCCATCAACCCTCGACCGACTCCGCTTTTGTAGTCGTGCTTTCGACCTCGTGCTCCTCACCGGACACGCGACGAGCAGCACTTGTTAGGGACTCCCTTTCTACTTCCTCATCTTCCACTGCCGACAGGACAGAGGGTTCGTGGTCTGCGGGGGTAGGTTCAACTTCAACTTGCCCCGGAGGAGATTCCACTTCGAGAGAGAAGGAGGGACGGCCTGAAATCTTGTTATAGGCATATTGGGCCAGGATACGTCCAGTGGCGATGATAGGTGCAGCCATAAACGCGCCCAATATCCCCCCTACACTGGCACCCACAATCACGCCAGCCATCACCAGGATAGGCGGGAGGTCAACGGCCTGTCCAATAAGCCGAGGCACGATGATGTTGTTCTCCAACTGCTGGACGACAACGTAGAACAAAATCACGATAAGCGCAAAGACGAGATTGGAGACCGACAATACCGACGAACCCTGCAAGAGTGCAAGGAGAATGGCGGGGATTGCAGCCAAGACCGGACCGATGTTGGGCAATACCTCCAACAGGCCAGCCATTATGCCCAAGATCAGCGCACCCGGTAGGCCCAATAATGCGGTGCCCACGCCAATGATCAACCCAATTAGAAGGGACAGGATTAGCTGACCACGAAAGTAAGCAACCCACACACGACGCATCTGTCTACCAAGATAGATGTACTCGGCGCGATACGCAACAGGGATTATTCCCAAGAACGATTCGCCGTATCGGTGGCAATCGTAACTGATGTAAATAGAATAAATCAGAGTAAACAGGAAGGCCAATATCGCCCAAAGCAACGTACCCACTACCGTCGAAGCGAAGCCAGTTGCCAGCTCCAGCACCGAGGGTATTGAGCTATAAACCTGGTCGGGCGAAGGAATCATCGCCTCAGGCACGACACCAGTCAACATCGCCAGTGCAGAGTCCACAGCAGGAGAAAAGTCGAACCGATAATTCATTACTTCGATGAACCGGACCTCCTCCAGTACCCGCTCAAGTCCAGTTGTTGTCGTTGCTAATAGGCTCACCATATCGATATCTATATCGCGTAGGGCGTCGACCAAGGCCGGCGCCAGGATAAGCGGCAATAGAACCACCGCCACCAGTAGCAACACATAGGTCAGCAGCACCGCCCCCCAACGCGGCATACGCAAGCGCGTATGGAAGAACACAACTGTGGGGTTCAGCAAAAAGGCGATGATAGCCGCCAGGATGATAAAGGGAATCACCGGGCGGCTGATGTAGAGCACTAAGACGCCAATCAGCACACCGGCAATGGCTACGGTGCGCTTAGTGGCCTCACTCCACTCCGTCCCCGTCTGCCCCGTCTCAGGAGTTTGCATTCTCCTCGGCCCCTTCTAATACACTACCCAGAATCAACACATCAGACCGTCCAGCCACCTACTCACCAGTTTGCTCGTCATCTTCCTCAAGCTTCGCGAATTGTTTTGTAAAAGCCCGTAAAAACTCTACAGGGACCGGGAAGATAATCGTCGAATTTTTCTCAACGGCGATTTCTGTGAGCGTCTGCAAATAGCGCAATTGGAGGCCCGCCGGATTCTCAGATAGGGTGCCCGCTGCCGCGGACAACTGCTGGGCAGCGCTATACTCGCCTTCGGCGTGGATGATCTTGGCCCGCTTCTCGCGCTCGGCCTCAGCTTGCCGCCCCATGGCCCGCTGCATGGTTTGGGGAAGCCCTACGTCCTTCACCTCGACCAGGCCGACTTTGATGCCCCACGCCTCGGTGGCCTCGTCGATGATCTGCTGGAGCTTTTGGTTGATTTGCTCCCGATGAGCCAGCAATTCATCCAGCTCACTCTGCCCAATGACATTACGCAGCGTCGTCTGGGAGAGGTTCCAGGTTGCCCGCCGATAGTCTTCGACCTGAACAATGGCATCCGACGGGTCAAGCACCCGGAAAAAGACAACGGCATTTACACTGACCGTCACGTTGTCCCGGGTGATCGCCTCCTGAGTGGGCACGTCGAGAGTTACAACGCGCAGGTCTACTTTTATCATGCGGTCCACGATGGGGATAATGAAAAACAACCCCGGCCCCTTGGCTCCTACCAACCGGCCCAGGCGGAAAATGACTCCGCGCTCATACTCCTGCACAATCTTGATAGCCGATGAGAGCAGAATGACCAGAATGACGATCAACACCCCGACGCTTGTGAAAAAACCTAAAATTTGCTCCATGACGCTTGCCTCCTTTTGTATAAACCACAAGGTTCCTTTTGCCACTACAAAGACTCTCTTTTCAGAGTCACTTTGCGGGCATCGCTTTTAGGCACGGACGACCTTCTCCAATATCTATTATACTTGATGCCAATGGACAAAGCAATAGTCTCTAAGGACAGGATAGCACTCATCATTCACCTTCGATGTAGCTATTCCACGATAGCGAATGCCCGAACGGGGAAAGCAGCCGCCCTCGCCACCTTGACAGGCACGGCCACGAACGTGAATGTTTCCGCGAGCAGATCTTCCAAACCAGTGAGGTTCTCCACAATGAGGATCCCGGCTCGCAAGAGAAAAGTATGAGCAGGCCGGGTGGGATCCTGGGTGCTGTCAATCACCAGCGTGTCTATGCCTACCAGAGCCGGGCACATCGCCCGCAATCGGTCAGCCATCTCACGCGGCACAATAGGATGATGATGATATTGGTCATCACCCCAATAGCGGCTCCAACCCGTACAAAGAAGCAACGCTTTGCCTTCCACATCAAGCCCGTCCAGTGCCTCGGCAGGCAAAGGTCTGTCAGGCGCAGCCCAATCACGCAGATCCAGGGTCATTCCAGGAAGCACAAGCTGGGATAGGTTCAACTGGCTGATGTCCGCACCATGGGGATCAAAGTGGAAAGGTGCGTCCAGGTAAGTGCCAACACTGGTGACAAAACGCACCTCGGTCACTTCGCAGGTGGTATCCTGGTAGCCACGCTCGGCCGCGTCGGCGTGAGTCCATACAGACTTTATATGTGGCACATCAAAGCCAGTGAAGCGAGGCATATCAGGTTCAAGCGTATGACTCAAATCGAGCAAAGTACGCATAGCGACCACTCCTTTTATCAGACAGATCATTGGATTTATGGTATATCATACATTTTATGCCCCACCAAGCCAAATAGTGTGTAGTAACCAGCAAAACATAACACACTCCATTCTTTCGGCATATTTCGCATTTATGGTATAATGGTTCATAAGTTTCAACAGAATGATCAGACTGGGAGTATTTTGAAGATGCTTAGGAATGTCGTCACCAAAGTTTTAGGCGACCCCAATCAAAAAATCATCAATAGCCTTACACCTCTAGTCAAGGAATTGAACAGGCTGCAGCCGGAGATGGAGCGCAAAAGCGACCAAGAGTTACGCGACACGATCGCCCGTTTCCGAACCGATATTGCAGAGGAAACGACTGTGCTGCGCGGAGAGCTGAACAATCGGCGCACCGAACGTGATGCAGCTAGCGGTGACGTGCGCCGCCGTCTGGAAATCGAAGTCGAACGGCTTGAGAAGGACCTGCTCAAGCTGGAAGCGCGCCTGATGGAAGAGATAATGCCTGAGGTGTTTGCTGCCGTACGCGAAGCAAGCGTCCGTACTACCGGTCTGCGCCACTACGATGTACAGGTCGTAGGAGGGGCAGTACTGCACCGGAGCAGCGTAGTCGAGATGCGGACCGGTGAGGGTAAGACATTAGTTGCTACAATGCCTGTGGTGCTTAACGCACTGACAGGACGGGGCGTGCACTTGATCACGGTGAACGACTATCTGGCCAAGCGCGACGCTCAATGGATGGGCCCTATCTACCATTTGCTTGGCTTGTCTGTAGGGGTGATCCAGTCTGCTGGCGGAGGGCGACCGGATGAAGCATCATATCAGTTCGACCCCGACTATCAGGCAACCGACGATCGCTATTTGTACCTGAAACCCATTACTCGCCGCCAAGCTTACCATTGCGACATCACCTACGGAACTAATAACGAATTCGGCTTCGACTACTTGCGCGACAACATGGTCTACAACCTGGGTCAAATGACACAGCGAGAGTTGCACTATGCCATCATTGACGAGGTAGATAACATCCTGATTGACGAGGCGCGCACCCCCCTTATCATCTCCGGTCCTGCCGAGGAGAGCAGCGACCTATATCGCGAGTTCGCCAGCGTTGTGCGACAGTTAAAGCCCAGCAGCCCTCAGAGCGTTGAAGACAAGGAGCCCGACGGTGACTATGCGGTGGACGAAAAATCCCGTATCGTCACCCTCACCGAAGCAGGCGTGGAAAAGGTCGAGCGCATACTGGGCATAGACAATTTGTACGGCCCCGATCATTGGCAGAAGACACCTTACCTTGACAACGCCCTGCGTGCCAACGTCCTCTACCACCGGGATCGAGACTATATTGTTCAAAATGGCCAGGTTATTATCGTTGACGAGTTCACCGGACGCCTGATGCATGGCCGACGTTACAGTGAAGGACTGCACCAGGCAATCGAGGCAAAAGAGGGCGTGGCGGTTCAGCGAGAGAGCCTCACCCTGGCGACTGTCACCTTCCAGAACTTCTTCCGTATGTATAACAAGCTGGCAGGAATGACAGGCACGGCTGCCACGGAAGCTGAAGAATTCGGCAAAATCTATGATCTGGATGTGGTGGTTCTACCCACCAACGTTGAATATCGAGCTATGCAGGGTGAATTAGAAACAGTAACCCACCACGAGGATGGGGTAGAGATCATCACCTATGAGAATAATGAAAAGGGCGAGCTCTACTGGAAGCGCGTTGACTATCCCGATCAGGTTTATAAGAGTCCTCAAGCCAAGTTCAAAGGCGTAGTCGAAGAAATTGCCGAAGCGCACGCACAAGGTCGCCCAGTGCTGGTGGGAACTGTGGCTATCGAAACATCAGAATACCTGTCCAATCTGCTAAAGCGACGGGGCATTCCTCATCAGATATTGAATGCCAAACAACACGAACGAGAAGCCCTCATCATTACCCAGGCCGGGATACCTGGTGCGGTCACGATTGCCACCAATATGGCTGGTCGAGGCGTGGACATCTTGTTGGGCGGCAATCCAGAAGGTATGGCTCGTGACCAACTCCGCAAAGAGGAGTTTGACCTGACCGAAATTCCCAGCCTGGCGTGGAACGACACCGTTGACATGCTGCGGCGAGGACATGACCCACTCGAGAAGTATCCTAAACGCTGGGCCGAGGTGCTGTCTGAAAAACACGCCTTGTGCGAACAAAACAAAAAGCAAGTGCTAGAACAGGGCGGTCTGCACGTCATTGGTACTGAGCGCCACGAAGCACGCCGGATCGATAATCAGTTACGCGGCCGCGCTGGTCGGCAGGGAGACCAGGGGTCCAGTCGCTTCTACCTGTCGTTGCAAGACGAGTTGATGCGACGCTTTGGCGGACAGCGCGTTGCAAATATCATGGAGAGTCTGGGTGTCGAGGAGGACATCCCCATCGAAGCCGGGCTGGTCAGCAAATCAATCGAAAGCGCACAAACACGGGTCGAAGGCCACAACTTTGATATCCGCAAACACTTGCTGGAGTACGACGATGTCGTCAATCAGCAGCGCGAAGTGATATACGCCCAGCGCCGACGTATCCTCGCCAGCCCCAATCTACGCGAAAGCATACTTACCATGGTGACGGATGAACTAACGCAATTGCTCGCCACCACCACCGCATCTGAAGACCCTGATGAGTGGGACTTCGTGACACTGCACAACAGTGTACGCACCATTATGCCACTGCCGGCGACAATGACTGCCAGTCGCTGGCGCAGAATGGACCCAGACGACATCGAAGATGAACTAATCGAGTTAACCGAGCAGCTATACGACGAGAAGGAGCAGAGTCTGGGGCCAGAGATGATGCGCCAGCTCGAGCGAGCGGTGATGCTGCGTGTGGTGGACAACTTATGGGTACGTCATCTAACCGACCTGGACGCGTTACGCGAAGGGATTGGCCTGAGAGCTTTTGGTCAGCAAGATCCATTGGTCGCGTTTAAACGCGAAGCACACGAAATGTACAACAAGTTACGGGGAGCGATCCAACACGACATTATACACGCCATCTTTCGGGCTCAAGTTGTCACAACACCACAACCCCGGCAAATGCGAGCTGTACACCCCAGCAGCGGTGGCGATGGCAATGGCGCGCAAAAGCCGGTCCGTCGCGAGAAACGCCCCGGCCGCAATGATCCATGTTGGTGCGGTAGTGGCAAAAAATATAAGCATTGCCATATGCAAGAAGATACTGCTACCTCGCAGCCAGCACAGGCCAAGGCAGCTTCTCAACCAGCCACTAGCAAGGGTTCCGCCAAACCTCGTCGCCGAAGACGGCGATAAGGCATTGATTTTTTCTTTCTATGATGCTAAAATAGCCAGGTGTTATCAGCAGTTGTTTCAACGGACCCAAGAGGAGATTTTTCCGACCTCAGACTCAATTTTAGGTATATCCTCCTCGGAAAGGAGGCAAGGTAACATTGGTCGCAAATGGGGATGACTTCACTGCTCGCCTGATGAACGATATGGACCCGGCTTTGCTTGACTTCGTCAAGGACAAGGTAAATTCGTTTATCAAGTGGGACTTGGTCCGATTCTTCTATGAAAATCCCAACACGGCTGACACAGTAGAGAATATAGCCAAATATGCTGGCCGAAACGCCGCCGCCGTTAAGCCTGAGTTGGAAGACTTGGTGGAAAGTGGCGTGATGGAGCAGCGAGAGGTTGAAGGGACTTCCATCTATTCCCTCGCAGAAAATAAGGATATGCGAGATTTGGTGGATCGATTCATCTTAGCTTGCGAAGATCGCCATTTCCGTGTTAAAGCGGTATACCACATCATCCGAGGGATGCGCTAGTTCGAGTGAATAAACAGCAGACATCGTAACCAGGAGGTCAACGAATGGATCGCGTACAGACCGGAATCACTGGCCTGGATGAAATGTTATCTGGAGGTTTCTTGCCTCAGACGGCTAACCTGGTGGAGGGAGCGCCAGGCACAGGCAAGACCACCATTGGAATGCAATTTATCTATAATGGAATTACAAAGTTCAACGAGCCTGGTTTGATTATCACCTTTGAGGAATTCCCCCTGCAATATTATCACGACGCTGCCGAATTTGGCTGGGAATTTGAACAGTTGGAGAAGGACGGCAAACTCAAGGTCATTATGACCAGCCCTGAGGTCAGCCGGCTTGATGTAGAAAGTGTTGGTGGTATGATTGAAACGTCCGTAGCAAAGATGGGAGCACGTCGCATACTTGTGGACAGCATAACCCATTTTGAGCGTCTTACGCAAGACCCTGTTGAATTGCGGTCGTTGGAATACAGTTTCATTAACGGCCTTAAGCGAGAGGGACTCACCTCACTGCTAACTCGCGAAAGCCCTACCCTACTTGGCGAAGCACCCCACGAGGATAGTAACATTGCTTTCGTGGTCGATTCCTATATGTTGCTGCGATACGTAGAAATCGAAAGTACAATTCACAAAGCATTGCTGATGCTGAAGATGCGCGGCAGCGATCACGCAAAGGACATTCGCCAATTCGAGATAACTGATCAGGGTGTTGAGGTTCGGTCCAAGTTCGAAGGACGCGAGGGTATTATGAGTGGCAGCCCCCGACGCATGGTTGATTCTTTTGTGGAGGCATTCGTCAAGCGATAGATGCCAATACTATCACTACTAACCTAAATCCTATGACCGATCCACAATCGCTCCTTGCCAATGTCCTAACACTCTACATCTGGGGAAGCGTCTCAGTTCTCCTCTTTTTCCTTTTTGCCATTGCGCGATTTTTTGAACGTAAGTCGTCGCGTAGATCACTCTATCCCCTCTTCTTGTTGCCAATTCTGCTCTTTATGGGTAGCGCCATTCGCTATGCCCTTGTTGGTGACTTTGTAGGCGACCTCTGGGGTGACCTTGGACATATCCTTGGCGGCGTGCTAGTTTGCAGCCTTGGATTCTACTTGCTTAATCTCATGACCGGAGGTCGCTAATGACTGCGTTTTTCACTCTATTGAGCCCAGTGGGCACCACTTCTGTTATGTTCTTATTATTCATCCTGGCCCGGCTCAGCCAAAAACTAGGGGCTGTGACCCGTATGTCCGCTTATTATCGTTGGTTTTGGGTAGGGATCGGCTTCTTGGGAATTGCGCTTATCTCACAATTTGTGCGAATCACTGTATCGCTTACAGGGCAGACCAGCTATCCGTTATTAAATGACCCCCTTTTCCATATGGTCACATATCACGTACCTATGGTCATTGGCGTTACCATCGGCTTAGGGGTGACGTGGCGTTACTGGAGCTGGCTGTTAACCGAGCGAGATGGATGACGTCATGGCGTCAGCGGATCACCCGCGCGGTAGCCAAGGCGAAGCCTCCGACCAAATCCACAAGCGAAGCAAGGGGCAAGCAAGGGGCCCACGTGCTAACTTGCTAGCATTGCTTGACTTCACCGAATGGGCATATTTCAGCCTGGACACAGCCGGTCAATTAATCGAAGTCAGCGATCACCTGGCGCAATTGCTGTCCACCACACCCGATTCCCTCGTCGGTACACCTTTTGCCTCGCTCTTCATCCCATCACACCGTGCTGATTTGTCCGAGCGATTGCTGGCCACAGATGTGCATCACGCTCAGAACGCACGGCCCAACAAGCTACACCTATCGTTGTCGTTACGGCCCCCTTTCTCTACGCGCCCTGTAGCACATATTTCACGCCCAGATTTCGTTTCTCACGACGACCAGGCAATGATACCCGTCGAAGTGTTGATTACCCGCTCTGATCCTGAAGCCGATTCGCATTCTTCGGAAATGGGTGTGGCTTTTGAGGGCTTGCTTCGTCCGGCAGCAATGCAGGTAGCCGCGACAGTTCGAGACGAAACGGAAAAGACGCGAATAGCAGAAGACGAACAGGAATACACCCGACAACGGCTCAATTTCATAATGCAAGTTGGGCAACGTGTAGCGGATTTTGAAGATCTGGACACGTTACTGAATCACCTGGTAAAGTCACTGCACCGGGACCTGAATTACTGGTGTGTCGATGTCTTTTTTCTGAGCGACGACAAAAAGAATGCCTTATTACGTGCTAGCTCGAAAGAGATAAGCGAGAGTTATATCGATTCTTCAGAAGCGAAAGCCAATGTGCCGCTTCGCATCAGTGATCAGGGACTCTTGCAAAGGGTCGTAACAAGCAGCGAATCAGTCCTGGTCAACGATATCAACCGATATCCCCAAGATGAACTTCTGCAGTACCGTCCCGGAATAAAATCTGTGTTGGCCGTCCCACTGACGGTAAGCGAAGGTGTGACAGGAATTCTGGCAGTGCAAAGCAACACTCAAGATACCTTCACCCTTAACGATGTATTCCTGCTGCAAATCCTGGCTAACCGGGCGTCCATGGCCATAGAAAACACATTGCTTCTCAACGAACGGGATCAACGCCTGGCAGAGTTGTCTGCCCTAAACCAAATTGGCATGCTCCTTGCCTCCCCAAGGCAACTGATCGATACTCTAGATGCCATCATTGGACGTGTGAACGCACTTTTTCAAGTCGAAGCCGCCTCATTGATGCTAATCGAAGACGGCCGCCTGCGATTTAAGGTCGCGGCCGGTACACAAATTGAGCAAATCAAGCCCTTCACACTGGAAATTGGCCAGGGTATTGCTGGCTGGGCAGTGCAGAACAACCAAACAGTGCGCGTAAACGACGTGGAGCTTGACACCCGGCATTATCCGGGGATAGACCAGACAATTAGCTTTGATACGCGCTCACTCATTGCCACCCCTCTTCGCATTGCACAGCGTCCGGGCGATACCTTCCAGGGAGCTGGAGAAGAGCGCGTAATAGGCGTCATTGAAATCATTAACCGGTTGGATGGACGGCCCTTTACTCGTAACGACGAGGTCTTGATTGAATTCATTGCCTCGTCGGCAGCCGTAGTTATCGAGAATGTACGCCTCTTCAACGAATTGGAACGACGCTTCTCCGAGGTATCGGCCCTACAGAGGGAAACCCAAAGGCGAGTTGAAGCTCTAGCTGCTCTGGGCAGGGCCAGTGAGACAATCAACCGAGCGCTAAATCTGGATGAGATTCTGATATCAGCCGTCGAGGCTGCGACCGCTCTGACGTCTTCAAATCAGGGCGTAGCGTTGATGCTAAGGGAAGGACAGACTTCCGATCTTCGCGTTGCTGCACACCAGAGTTTTGAAAGAGCTACCCTTGATGCGCTCGGCCTCCTGAAGATTGAAGAATCAGACAATTACGGAATCAGCCCGATCTCCGATTCGCTGGCTCCTGATATTCGCCTCGATGGTACTCCGGAATCGCTGTCTCTCATCAGTGTACCCTTGCGAGGTCGGGAGGAAGTCATCGGCCTGATTGTGCTTGGCGCAGCCTTACCGTCGCACGAAACCAGGCGGCTGCTGCAAACTCTGGGTGACATGGTAGCCATCGCAATTGAAAAAGCTCGCTTGCACGAAGAGACCAGCCAGCGATTGGCAGAAGTCTCCACTCTCTACACCTTGGCTAACCAGGTAACAACTGTTCTGGACCTGGATCGTATTTTAGAAACAACCGTCACAATCATCCATCGCGCTCTGGACTGTCAAGGATGCTGTCTCTACTTGCACGATCCACAGACCGGGGGCCTAACACTTAAAGCTTCCAGTGGCTGGGGGCGTCGAGAGCACGTAGCCGCCGACCTGGAAGTCATCGGTCATGTTTCGCGTCAGGTGTTGCGCAAACGCCAGCCCGTGAATCTGACCGACATTAGGTCGCCAAAGATCACAAAAATAACACCTGCCCCAACTCCCTCTGGGGATGCCCCCAGGTCGCCAGAAGGAGAAGCGAATAAAGAAACACCCACGTCGATCCGATCATTGCTGGTTGTTCCATTAATCACCCAAAACACCCTTATCGGCACCTTAAGTATTGACGACCGAAGCCTTGAAGCTTTTGGGCCTAGCGAAGGACGATTGTTAACTATCGCCGCAGCCCAAGTCTCAGTCGCGATTGAAAACGCCCGGCTGTTGCGGAACCTCCACAATCGGGCCATACAATTGGAACAGGCGATCGAAGAGCTGCACGAACTCCATCGACACAAGACAGAATTCATTCAGAATGTCTCTCATGAATTGCGCACACCTTTGACCTTCGTCAAGAGCTACGTACAGCTCATTCTTGAAGAGGCTATGGGCGAGATCAACCCTGACCTGCGCAGAACGCTCACTGTCGTAGATGAACGCACCGACGCGATTATCCGCCTGGTTAACGACGTGATCTCCCTGGAGCGGGTCGAAATGGGACAGTTCGAGTTTCGGCTCGTCTCGTTGGGCGAGGTAGTTGCTCGCTCAGCCGAAGGTGCAGCAATGACGGCTAAAGAGTCGGGTGTGAATATAGAGTTGCAAGTGGCCGATGATCTGCCCTTGGTACACGCCGACCCGGGGCGCTTGGGGCAAGTGCTTGACAACCTACTGGGGAACGCGATTAAATTTAGTCCTTCCGATAGCACAATCACCGTGCGAGTACGGCGCGACGGCGCCTTTGTGCGTACCGATGTGGAAGACCAAGGCATTGGAATCCCGGCGGACAAGTTGGACAGGATTTTCGACCGCTTCTACCAGGTTGATGGATCAACCACAAGACGCTTCGGTGGCACAGGCTTGGGCTTAGCCATTGTCAAGACCATTGTAGAGTCCCACAGCGGTCAGGTGGCTGTCGAAAGCGAAGTAGGAGTTGGCAGCATCTTCTCCTTCGCCCTACCTATCCCATCCGATAGCGAGTAATCAGTGATTTATACCCACCCAGATATTGTCACTCGGTGCCTACTCTTCTTGATTGATTATCCAGCTTTTGAGACTAGGATTTGATGAGCACATCTAGCGACCAAACCCCAACAGCCGATCCCACAAACCAGCGCAGCATACGTGATGTGCTGGCAGCTTGGCCCAAGATTGACCTTCACCGACATCTCGAAGGGAGCCTTCGTCTCTCAACGCTTGCTGAAATCGCCCGGGAGCACGGCGTAGATCTGCCAAGCTGGGACTTGGAAGAACTACGGCCTTACGTACAAGTCGTTGACGACACCCCCGACTTTCAAAGGTTTATCTCGAAGTTTAGATTGCTGCGTCGCTTCTATTCGACTCGGGAAGCGGTGATGCGTGTGGCCTATGAAGCCATAGCCGACGCCGCCGCTGATAATATAAAGTACCTGGAACTCCGTTTTAACCCCGTGGCTTTGGCAAAAGTGCAGGGTTTCAGCTACGAAGAAGTAGCCGAATGGGTCATTTTGGCGACTAACAGCGCCCAGAATGATCATGATATCCAAACACGCCTGATCGCCCAAATTGGAAGGGACGAAAGTATAGGTGTCGCACGGCAAGTAGCAGAAGTCGCAGCCGCCTTTCAAGATCTAGGATTTGTCGGCATTGATCTGGCGGGTGACGAGATCAGTTATTCGGCAGCGCGCTTCGCTGACGTCTTCCAATGGGCCAAAGCCCAAGGACTGTATGTCACAGTTCACGCTGCCGAAGCTGGGCACGCCAATAATATTCGCGAGGCCATCTTGTTATTAGGTGCTGACCGCATAGGACATGGCGTACGAGCTATGGAAGATCTTTCGGTAATGGACCTTTTGATCAAGCACGGCATCACACTGGAAATGTGTCCCACAAGCAATCTGCAAACAGGAGCTATTTCCAGTCTAAGCGAACATCCGTTATGGGCCTATCAACAAGTGGGTATCCGTGTCACTATCAACACCGATGACCCCAGCATCTCAAGCACAACTCTCACAGACGAATACATGGTCGCCTTAAGAGGTATCGGTATCCCACTGCGTGCCCTGAGACAGATGATATTGACGGCTGCTCAAGCCGCCTTTCTACCTGAGTCCGAACGGCAGCGATTGGTTGACTGGTTCCATCACGCTCTTCCCCCCCTCGGCGCTGGAACGCTATTGAAACAATAGTCCCTCCCAGCCGATTCCCAGGTGGCGAACAGGACAAATGAGACCCAACAAACATCCCGTGAACAACGAAGACCTTACTTTGCGGATCGGTCGTGTTGAGATTACCCTGGTAAGTGATGGGCTCATCTGGCTCGATGGGGGTGGTACCTTTGGGTTGGTACCACGGGCGAGGTGGGAAAAGCTCATACCACCGGACAGTTTGAATCGAGTACCTCTTAGTCTTAACTGCCTGCTTATCCACTCCCAAGGTAAAACGATCCTGGTAGACACCGGGCTGGGCAATCACCTAACCGACAGACAGCGTCAGACTTTTGGTCTCGTCAGAGACAAAGGATGGCTAACCCAGGCACTCGCGCGAGTGGGCGTAGTGCCAGAGGAAGTCGATATCGTCATCAACACGCATCTGCACGCAGACCATTGCGGCGGCAACACGACCTATCGTGATGGCAGCAAGGAGCTAATCCCTACCTTCCCCAACGCCGAATATTGGATTCAACGGCTGGAATGGGCCGATGCTACATTCCCGAATGAGCGAACCCGCGCTGCCTACCTTGCACAGAACTTCCTACCGTTAGAAGAGACAGGGCAGATCAGACTACTGAATGGAGATACGCGCGTTTCAAGGGAAATACAAACAGTGATAACTCGAGGGCATACGCGAGCTCATCAAAGCGTGGTGATCGAATCGGAGGGAGAGACAGTGCTCTACACTGGAGACTTGGCCACCTTAGCTGTTCACTTTGAACGACTGGCCTGGGTAACTGCCTATGACGTAGAACCGCTGGAAACCATCGAAACCAAACGCCGTTGGCAACACTGGGCGCTGGAACGAGATGCCCTGGTCATCTTTCCCCACGACACACAAACGCCCATGGCCCGCCTACGGAAAGACAACGAAGGCAGTATACGGCTAGAACCCATCAGCCCTGTTCCCACTCAGCAATAGAGAGCTTAAGCATTTCACGCAGATACGGGTCTGGAACCTCGTCAGGCGAATCATAACAGACCATCCCAATCCTGATGCGAACCCCGCCATCAGGATTTGTTTCTACCTTGGCACCAACTGAAGTATTACCTGACGCGACCAGCTTGCGCTGGAAGATACGGTCAATCTCATCTGCCAAGTTCAGCGAGGGTAAGGCCTCGTCCGATGATGTCCCCCGACGCGCCCGGCGTAGGCTGCCGATCAGACTGGGACGCTCGATAGGGGTTTCAGCCTGTGGCGACGGCGACTGGCTCTTCAACTGATGCAAAAAACGCTCCTGGTCGTCGATCGGCTCAGCAGAATCGGGAGTCGGGGAAGAGGTCTGAGTCGATCGAGGAGCAGGGGCCATCATTGTTGATGCAGGGGAAACAGCCGATTCTGAAATCTGAGAAGCCTCTGTAGCCGATTTGGGAAGTGGGGTATGGACGTCCAACCTCAGAGCTGGAACTGGAACCACTCCAACACCATCATTGGTTGCCAGCATACCATTGCTGAATTGCAGTAGACGAGTGATTGCCTCCAGAATGTAGCGACCGGTTTCCTGCTCGCCCACATCAGCCAGTCGATGATAACATCGCTCAACTACGTGAACACAAAAATAATTCCGATCAGGGTCGCTCATAAGGCGCATTAACTCATCGGATTCGCGTGCCCCTGACAAGACCCCAAAAGCGGTCGGCACTTTCACTGCATCGCAGGGCGGCAGTTCAAGTGTCACTACACCCTGATCAACAGCAACCATCCCCTTACTGAAACGCAAGAGATGTGTGACAGAGGCGAGCACCCGTCCACCTACCGCTCTGTCGCGAATGTCGTTCAGGCTCCGATAACGCAGACCCGCCACCTGGACCCAGATCTGTCCGGTGAGCGGATCACGCAACAACCGCAGAACCTCTTGCCCGTGATCGGGAGAGTGCTCCTCTGCCACCGAGGTTTCCGCAAAACTCGATGATCCCTCTTCCAGCCACGCCTCGCGACCAGTTCCCACCAAACGGGCGCTTACATCAATAGACGACGTATCGTCACCAGGGGAAGGCTGCGCCACCATTGAGCCTGACGAGGTTGAAGCCATCGAGGAATCTGCCGGTGGTAAGGTCGGTGCACGATATTCTGCCATTGAAGTCTCTTGCCTAAAACTTGGCACACCCAGGCCCGTTCCTTTTGCCGCACGTTTTCCCCGACGGGAGATCACAACATACGCAATAATAAGCACCAAAATAACGAAAAAACAAGCGATCGACCCTGAAAGAAGTTGGAGTATTTCGTCTGGATCCATTGTGCCTAGGTTTTCCATAGGCATCTTTCCTTTCCAGCAGCCTTGTCTTAATCTGGCCGGCGACTGGTACATGCCAGCCTTAGCAATCTACCTTGCGAAGGTGTGCGACCTACGGTCGCCTGAACCTTTGCAAGGTTGGCTCCTCCAAATTGAAATGCACCCCTCAGCTTACACCTATCTCTGGCAATTGGGGCAGAAATGGGCCGACCGCTGCCCCAACCGGATACGCTGAATCGGGCGTTCACACGTCAGACATGGTTGTTCCAGCCGGCCATAAACCAGGAACTGCTGCTGATACTGCCCGCCCCGGTAGGCCTCGTCGGCCAGGCTTGTCCCTTTTTGCTCGATGGCAAGCCGCAACACTTGCCGAATGGCTCGATACAGGCACCGCTTTTCGTCCTCCATCAAGGTGTCAGCCTTCCGTTGGGGTCGAATTCCCGTCAGAAAGAGAGCCTCATCGGCGTAGATGTTGCCCAAACCGGCAATAAACTCCTGGTTCAGCAGCAAAGATTTGATCCGTCCAGAGCGACGGTCAAACAAGGCAAGGAATTCATCTTCAGCAAAGTCGTCATCTAGCGGTTCTGGCCCCAACCGACCTAGTATCAAGGCTGGATCTTGTGTCAGATACACACGACCAAACTTACGCGGATCCCGAAAGCGAAGTTGATATCCATTTTCCAGATAAAAAACAACCCGATCATGCCGATGACCCGGGACACTGGCTGGCATCACCTGCAAATCGCCCGTCATCTTAAGGTGAATCAGGAGGTGGTCTCCCTTTGAAAGCCGAAAGACAAGGTATTTCCCACGCCTATCAATCGCTTCTACACTTTGACCCAGAAGGCGCTCTCTCACTTCTAGGGCCGAGGGATGAACCATTCCCTCCCATTCCACACGCACGCCGGAGAACGTGTGTCCAATCAAAGGCCCACGCAGTCGGCGTACAATGGTCTCGACTTCAGGCAGTTCGGGCATTTTTCTTTCTTCCTTATTTTACTTGGCAGCCAACAGAAAGTCAACGGTACGGAAGTACAGGGGCACGGCTCGTGCAAAGTCTGAGAAGACAGCATGCTGAGTCCATCAAAGGATGCGGGCTTGCGAAGACTCGTTGCCTGGACCGTATCCCTCCACGAGCTCAGATTGCCAGTTTCGGCATAGAACCCTACCTTAAAATTTCCTCAATCGAGGCTTCAAATGCCTCGAATCGGTGGTCAAATCGCTGCAAGCTGTGGTATAATGGAACGGGCCTGATTTAGCACGATCGTTCGGGTACGCAAGATATAGTGTTCGAAACGAATTTGTGCTCAACTTCTTGTGGTATCACCCCCTGACTGTCTAACTTTTGTGACTTGGGACCACATCCAAACACGTCGAATAGGATAAACTCAATTATAGAGGAAGGGGCAAGATCCACCAATTCCAGTCCCCCTCCTTGTAGCCAACCCGATAGGAAGAATGAACGACTTCGTCCACCTTCACGTACACAGCGAATACTCTCTGCTCGACGGACTCGGCCGCGTAAAGGAATTGGTAAGACGTGCAGCCGAACTCAATATGCCGGCCCTGGCGCTTACTGACCACGGCACGATGTATGCCGCCATTGAGTTTTATCGCGAGGCCAAGAAGCAAGGCATCAAACCCATCGTCGGCATCGAAACCTATTTGACCCCGGTCGGCCGCCGCATGACCGACAAGCAATCTGGGGTTGATGATAAGCGATTCCATCAACTGCTGCTGGCTCAGAATGACCTCGGATATAGAAACTTGCTCAAGCTGGCATCAACTTCGCAATTGGAGGGCTTTTATTACAAGCCACGTATTGATCGGGAACTCTTGGCCGATTATGCTGAAGGCCTCATCGCGACCAGCGGTTGTATGGCCGGCGAAATCCCCCGTCTTATTAATCAAGGCAACACCCGACTGGCGCGCGAACGCCTGGGCTGGTGGATTGATGTTTTTGGCCGTGATCGATTCTTCCTGGAGCTACAGGAACACGGCATCCCCGAATTAACCCAAGTCAACCGGCAGCTTATCCAATGGGCCCAAGACTTTGACTTGAAACTGATTGCCACAAACGATGTACATTATGTCAAGTCCGAGGACGCGGGGCCTCACGATGTGCTTTTATGTGTGCAAACCAGCGAACTCGTCACCAAACAAGATCGCATGCGTATGAGTGACAGGAGCTACTACCTGAAGAGTTATCCGGAGATGATGGACCTCTTCAAGGAATGCCCCGACAGCCTGGCTAACACTTTGGCCATTGCCGAGATGTGCCAGGTTGATCTGGACCCCAGGGGCTATCATCTGCCTCCCTTTGACGTACCACCCGGCTACGATGCCGAAAGCTATCTACGCCACCTGGTCGATGAGGGTCTCAAGCAACGTTACGGCGACCAAGCCGGCGACTCCGAAATCCAGACCCGAAAAGATCACGAATTGAAGATCATTCACGACATGGGGTTCGACACTTACTTCCTCATCGTGTGGGATCTATGCGAGTTCGCCCGACGACGCAACATCTGGTGGAATGTGCGAGGTTCCGGCGCTGGCAGCCTGGTGGCCTATGCTACTGGTATTACCAACCTGGACCCATTAGCCAATCAACTTCTCTTCGAGCGATTCCTCAATCCCGGTCGTGTGAGCATGCCCGATATAGACCTGGATTACCCGGATGATCGACGCGAGGAGATGATCAACTATACCATCGAAAAGTATGGGCAAGAGAATGTAGCTCAGATCATCACCTTTGGCACCATGGGTGCCCGGGCTTCAATTCGGGATGTGGGTCGCGCTATGGATATCCCCTTGCCAGAAGTGGACCGCATCGCAAAGCTCATCCCCGGCGGCCCTAAAGTTAAAATCAGCAACGGGCTTGAGCAATCACAAGAACTACATGATCTGTATAAAAGCGTGGACTACGTCCGCGAGCTTGTCGACACCGCCCAACGATTGGAAGGGGTAGCTCGCCACGCCAGTACACACGCTGCGGGTGTCATCGTCGCAGACAAACCGCTGGTCGAATACACACCGCTGCACCGCCCTACCAAGGGACAGGAAGGGGGAGCCATCACCCAGTATACGATGGAGATTCTGGAATCCATCGGACTGCTCAAGATCGACTTTCTGGGCCTCTCTACGTTGACTATCATGCGTAAGGCGTGTGAATTGATCAAGAGCAAGTACAGTAAGCATTATGACTTGAACACCATCCCCATTAATGATGAAAAAGCTTTCGAATTACTGGCCAGCGGCAACGTCACCGGAGTATTCCAGGTAGAATCAGCGGGAATGCGACGCGTGCTGACAACGATGAAGCCGACCAGATTCGAACACATCGTGGCTACCATCAGCCTGTATCGCCCTGGCCCAATGGAATACATCGATGACTACATCGACCGTATGCACGGACGTAAACCTGTCGAATATCACCACTCGGCACTAGAGCCGATCCTGGCAGAAACGTATGGCATCATCGTCTACCAGGAACAGATTATGCAGATAGCCTCCCAGCTCTCGGGCTATTCCCCTGGCGATGCTGACTTGATGCGGCGGGCAGTGGGCAAAAAGAAAAAGGAAGAACTGCTTAAACACCGGGAGAAATTCGTCAACGGCGCTGTTGAGCGCGGTATTCCCAAAGAGGCCGCGGAAAAGATATTTGAAGACATCGAGTTCTTTGCCCGCTACGGCTTTAACAAGGCACACGCAGCCGACTATGCTGTCATCACTTGCCAGACTGCATTCCTCAAAGCCCACTATCCTGTGGAGTACATGACCGCTCTGCTCACTGTGGAACGCCACAACACCGACAAGGTGGGACTGCTCATTGGGGAATGCCGGACGATGGGCATTCAGGTACTCCCCCCAGACATCAACAAGAGTGATAGCGATTTCGCCGTCGAAGATACCAACGAGGGCACAGCGATCCGCTTTGGGTTGGGTGCGGTAAAGAATGTAGGCGAAGGGGCCATTGAAATCATCTTGAAGGCTCGCGCCGAAGGAGACCCCTATATTGATGTAGATGACTTCTGCCGCCGCGTCGATCTGCGCCAGGTGAATCGGCGTGCCCTGGAGAGCTTAATCAAAGCAGGTGTACTTCGTCCACTTGGTCAACGAGCGCAACTGCTAGCCATCACTGACCGTATGATGGGGCTGTCAAGCCAAACCCACCAGGCAGCGGCCGTTGGTCAAATAAGTATGTTCGATATGGGTGGCTTCGATGCCCCGGCCGCCGGCTCGATTCTCTACCCACTACCTGAGGTGGAAGAAATCCCGCGCCGTGAGATACTCGGTTGGGAAAAGGAATTGGTCGGCGTATATGTGTCGGAACACCCTATGCAGCCGCTCATCGACAAGCTGGGCGACTCAGTGACGTGCTTCTTGGGCCAGATCGACGAGACTATGGCAGGGCACAAAGTGATTGTGGCAGGAATGATTAACTGGGTACGCCAGATTTATACCAAGAACGGTAAACCTATGGCCTTCGTCGAGTTGGAGGATGTACAGGGTACTATCGAAGTCGTTGTCTTCCCCCGTACCTACGAAGAGACACACGAAATGTGGGAACTCGAAAAGGTGGTGGTCGTGCGCGGGAAGGTAGACATCAAGGGAGGAAATGGACCAAAGATCATCTGCGACAAAGTAGACGACAACATCACTCGCGTAGCGCCCGATTCCAAAGTCTCCCAGCCACCTGCATCTCAAGAAGTCTCGGCCCCTACACCCGACGTGCAACCCACGCTCAACGACTCGCAATCGGAATACCACCTCCAAATCACGGTGAGCCGTAGTGGTGACGCCGAACGCGACCGGCATCAGCTTCGGTCTGTCTACGAATTGGTTACCAGCTACCAGGGGCACGACACTTTCAGCTTATCCATTCCCAATGGACAGGGACGCCTTCAGCTTGACTTTCCCAACGCTACCACTCATCACTGTGTCGAGCTTCAGCAGAAGCTAGCTGAGATGCTTGGCGCCACCGCCGTTCGAGTGAAACCTCCCGCAAGCCAGGCGATGAAGTAAAAATCCGTAGTCGCTCCATTTGCTGATTCAACACATTTGAGACTTCGCCAGTCCTTCCCGCTTGGGGAGGATTTCCTCTTTGAGCCATGCCTGCGCGAGCGTGGTCGTACAGACTAGGCTTGCGACTTGACCCCTGATTACCACTCAAGGCATTCCCGCCAAGATACAAAGCTGGTAGTTCATACTAAAAAGTACTAAAATACGCCTTGACTTGCATATCCCGATATGTTACACTGAAATCGTGGCGGTGACTTATAAGTTTGATAACTATTCTAATCTCTTTACTCGAACTTGGGGTTATAGATAGGCCACTGATTGTTGTAGCGTAACCATGAATCCTAGTATGGGTACCTTCAAAATCACCCAGGGTACTCAAATTCCCCGTAGCCGGAGCTGGATGATTCACCTGGTCATATCAGCCGCCGTCGCATTGGCGGTTATTGTGAATCTGCTGGCACCTGTGTTGGCGTGGCAATGGACCCGAAATCCGTTTGTAGGTGTGTTTCTCGAACCAACACTGGTCATCAGTGATGTTCATAGTCCAACCTGGCCGGCAAGACAGGCTGGGTTACGCAACGCGGACCGGCTGCTAGCAATCGACGGACAACCCGTTGCTAGTGGGCGCGAAGTAGCTGCTGTTCTGAACCAAAGGCAACCGGGGCAAACAGTAACACTGACAGTTGAAAAGGATCCAACCCAGCAGGTTTCTGGAGACGGTGGACCAGAGGGTGAGCTGCCACCAGGTGAAGTGATTGAGCTGAGAATCCCTCTTATCACCTTTCCCCCGGCTGATTTCCTAAGGGCATTTGGTTTCTCTTACCTGCTTGGATTGATTTACTTGGCGCTGGGCATCGCTGTCTATCGAATGCGGAGGAACGAACGCTCTGGACAGGTATTTGCCCTTTTCACCGTCTTTTTTGCCATTTTCGCCGGTTCTTTTTTCGACGTATACGGTTACCATTTTCTAGTCTACCTCTGGACCCTATCCATTCCCCTGATTGGAGCTGCCCTATTGCACCTGGCTTTGGTGTTCCCTACCGAAACCGGGCTATTTCGACGTTATTTCTGGCTGCGTTTTGTGCCTTATGGGTTAGCTTTGGCCATTGGGCTTTACGCTACTACCACACTCAGCACCCCGCGCGCCTATTTCATTCCTTGGCGCTGGTGTTTTGCCTTCGCCGGTCTCTCAGCCCTTGGATTTATCAGTTTGCTTCTTTACACCCGATTCGAGACAACTTCTCCCGTCGCGCGGCAACAGACGCGGATCATCATATGGGGTAGCATCATCGCTTTTCTGCCAACCATTTCCTGGACTCTCCTTAACTTGTTAGGAGTCCAGATACCCCTGTCTTCGGCCACTTTCATCGTGGTTTTCGCGCCCCTCGCTCTCTTCCCAGCCTCAATCACCTACGCAATTTTGCGTTACCGACTTCTTAACCTGGACTTGGTGCTCAGCCGCACGCTGGTCTACCTGGGCCTGACTTTGCTGGTGACCGGCGCCTATTTCGTGAGCGTCAGCTTGGTGGGATGGATGTTTCAGACTTCAGCAGCAGCCGGTGATCCCGTCTTGTTAGCCCTCTTCGTGCTAGCACTGATCTTCTTCCTGGGACCGGTGCGCGACCGATTGCAGGGTATAGTTGACAAGGCCTTTTTTCGCGAAAGAGTAGACTATGGACTCGTGTTGCAGGACTACGGTCGCGAGCTTACCTCAGCACCACTTGAGACGGAGCGCATCCTGGCAGCGTTACTCGACCGCTGTGAGACTGCCCTGCATCCAGAGCAAGCGGCGATCTTCCTATACGACCCTACATCAAACACTTACTCTATACGCAAGCAAATCGGAACACCAATACCGCTTGCCGTTCGAATCCAGTTTGACGCAGGCGACGATCTACCTCGTCGTCTGTCTGCTATCCGCATAGAACGCCCACAAGATAGTGAGGCGCTTATGCTCTCATTCGGTGCCAACAGTTCTCCGCCTGGCGGCTTGTCTCCAGAGGAATTGGATAAGCTCGCTGTGCTTGAGCCAGAACTGCTTGTTCCATTGAACGGGACCAAACACCTGATAGGCTGGGTCCTTTTGGGCTCCAAGCGATCAGGCGAACCATACCGCGAGGAGGATGACACAGTGTTCTTGACCACACTCACCAACCAAACAGCCATTGCCCTGGAAAACGCCCAATTATTGGAAGCTGCCGAGCGACGAGCCGTCCAGCTCGATACCCTCAACGAGGTAAGCCGAGCAGTAAATCAGATACTCGATCTAGACAAACTTCTCCAGCTAATAATGGAGAAGGCGCTGGAACTTCTTGATGCCGAGGCCGGGTCTTTACTGCTGGCTGATGACAGTGGGGAAGCCCTCGCCTTTGAGGTCGTGCTGAGCCCCGTCGGCAATCAGTTGGACGGCGTACAGGTTGCGGTCAACGACAGCAGCATCGTTGGTACCGTTGCCTCAAGAAGAGAGCCTCTCATCGTCAGCGATGTGCAGGCCGATCCACGCTGGGATACCTCTTTCGACGAAACCACAGGGTTTCGCACACGCAACTTGATCTGCGTGCCGATGATCAGCCACGACCGACTGGTGGGGGTCATAGAGTTGGTTAATAAGCGTACCCCGGTCAACTTCTCCGAAGAAGACACAGAACTCCTTCTCAGTTTTGCTGCTCACGCCGCCATTGCCATTGAGAACGCCCGACTGTTTACGATGACCGATCAGGCATTAGCTGAACGAGTTCAAGAACTCCATACCTTGCAGCTCATCGATCGGCAATTGAACGCCACCCTCGACTTTGCCCGCGTAATGGATTTGACACTGGAACACGCAATGGATGCGGTGAGCGCACCCACTGGCGTCGTGGGAGTATTGAACGAAGAGGGCACGGGGCTCTACCTGGTAGCACAACGAGGCGCCCCGGCCGAATATGACCGCTACCAGGACGAAGCATGGCCGATTCAACATGGCGCTATCGGGCAAGCCACCCGTACCGGACAGCCAACCCTGATTGAAAACACACGCGAACATTCAGACTCCAAGACAATCGTTGACCAGACTCATTCGCAGATGGCCGTCCCCATCCTGTATCAGGACGAAACTCGGGCAGTCATCGCCCTGGAAAGTCCATACCCCAATGCCTTTGTCCAACAAGATCTAGATTTCGTCATCCGGCTGGCCGATCATGCCGCGATAGCCATTGAAAACGCCCGACTCTATGAACAGGCCCAAACCGCCAACCGGGCCAAAACTGAGTTCATGTCTGTCGCCTCACACGAACTGAAAATCCCAATGACATCCATCAAAGGCTATGCCAAGCTGCTTACCTTGGGCGCCGTAGGCGATTTGTCTGACCAACAGAGGGAGTTCCTCAACATTATCTCGGCCAATGTGGATCGCATGGACCGGCTGGTAGCCGACTTGCTGGATGTAAGCCGGATCGAGGCCGGGCGTCTGCGCTTGGAAATGGACCAGGTGGATCTGCATGAAGTCATCAATACCGTGATCCAATCAGTAAAAGCGCAAATCGAAGCCAAACAACTGGCCCTGGAGATCGACGTTCCCACCACCCTACCACCTGTATGGGGCGATCAAGAACGGGTCATCCAGATTCTCAACAATCTGATCAGCAACGCCTATAAGTATACCCCTGACGGCGGCCAGATCCATATTATAGTGAACGGGCAAACGCAATTCGCGTCCGCCGGTTGCCTGACTGTCAGCATTCGTGATACGGGCGTGGGCATCACACCTGAAGATCAACAGCAACTATTCACCAAATTCTTCCGCGCCGACGACCCTCGTGTGCGTGATGTACCAGGCACCGGTCTGGGACTTAGCATCACCAAGAGCCTGGTGGAAATACATGGTGGCGAGATATGGTTCCAGAGCGAGCCTGATCAAGGGACCACTTTCACCTTCACGCTACCGATTTCACGCGCAAACAACTCATAAGATAAGCTCGCTTCCCCCTTTTGCCACCCCCCTGGAAGTGTACTATAATTGCTCCTAATCTACCTGAGATGAGGAGTTCCTCTTGAATAGCCTGTTCGACGAGGATATGGGAAATGATTCTCCAGTTGGGCCATACCTCGAGGCCATAGAGACAGAAACAACCGAAGGCCAAGTTGAAGAAGAGACGTCTACCAACTGGGATACTGTCAAGACGGTCATCCGTGAGGTATTGGAGACAGTTATCCTTACTGTGATAATCTTCTTTCTGATTCAGACGGTCGTGCGCAACTTCCGTGTCGTGGGCACCAGTATGGAACCTAACTTGCACAACAGCCAGTACCTTATTGTGGATAAGATAAGTTATCGCCTGGGTGCGCCCCAGCAGGGCGACGTAATTGTCTTCGAACCACCCAACCGTCCAGGCGAAGATTATGTGAAACGCGTGATTGGCGTGTCCGGAAATTTGGTTGAGATCCAAAATGGCCAGGTATTGATCAACAATGAGCCTATCGACGAACCCTACGTTGTGTATCCCGGATCATACTCGATGAGTCCACGCCGTGTCGGCGCTAACGAACTGTTCGTGCTAGGAGACAATCGAAATAGTTCCAGTGACTCACATAATTGGGGCATGCTTGAAGAGGATAAGGTTGTGGGCAAAGCGTGGATTTCGTATTGGCCTCCCAATTATTGGGGCGTGATTCCACGTGATGCCCCTTCAGCATCGGCGACTGTCGGTCACCTACTGGAGACTCTCATCCCCCAAGAATAACTGGTTGCTATCATGCCCTACAGTGAGAACGAGATACGCCAAATCGTGCGCCGAGTGGTGCTGCGCACACTGCGAAATACCACTGGGGTGGTGCTCACTCAAGATGAGCGTCCTTCCCAGGCAATTGTCACTGCCGAAGACATAAGTCAGTCTGAGCCAGGCACTACGATACATGTGCCGGAAGAGGCATTGATCACTCCCTTGGCTCGTCAAGTGGCGATGGAGCGTCGCATCACACTTACATCTACCGTCTCTGATACCCTCAACGAGCCCCCCCCTTCCGGATCAAGCCACGTGGTCGCTATCGGCTGTGATCACGGAGGTTTTGAGATGAAAGAGCACCTCAAAGCTTTCCTGGCTGAATTAGGCTATCATACCCTGGATTGCGGTACCCACAGCAAAGAGTCGGTCGATTATCCTGACTTTGCTTATGCCGTCGCCCGTCAAGTGGCCGATGGAAACGCTTTTCGGGGGATCATCATTGACGGAGCAGGTATCGGCTCAGGTATGGCCGCCAACAAAGTGCCCGGCGTACGCGCTGCTATGTGTTACGACCAAGCGACCGCTGTCAACAGCCGTGAACATAACAACGCCAACGTTCTTACATTGGGCGCTGGCCTCATTGGGAATAACCTGGCCCGACAGATTGTCAAAACCTGGCTGGAGACCGATTTTGGCGGTGGGCGGCATGCGCGCCGCGTGAACAAAATCATGGAAATTGAACGACGCTACCTAAAGGGAAAGTGAGCTTCCCGTATGCAATACGACGCTGCTACCGTCGAACGCCTGGTGGAAGAAATTACCCAACAGGTATTGGCGGCTCTCAACGAGAACCGCACAAACGTACCTGCCGTTGACAGTAGTCACGACCCTAACTGCCCCGACTGCGAACGACAGGGCGTGCAACACCGCCCCGACCTTGTACGTCAAGCGATGGAGGCGGGTGCTTCGCGCTTTAGCGCCACGCTAGGGATCCAGCACGTAGACGGCGACATTGCGCGCCTAATTGACCATACCCTGCTAAAACCCGATGCCACTCAGAGCCAAATCTCACAACTATGCCACGAAGCCCGGCAGTATGGTTTCGCTGCCGTCTGTGTTAACCCCACGCACGTAAAGCTTTGCCACGATCTGCTCAAAGATTCGGATGTCGCTGTATGCACTGTCGTAGGCTTTCCGCTGGGAGCCACCCCATCCGAGGTGAAAGCCTACGAAGCTCAACAGTCCATAGACGATGGGGCGACCGAGGTTGATATGGTCATCAACATTGGGGCGCTCAAAGGTAAAGAATTTGATCTGGTAGAGCGAGACATCGCGATGGTCACGCGTACCTGTCACAATAACGGCGCCATATGCAAAGTTATCATTGAGGCCGCGCTTCTTACCGAACAGGAAAAGGCCAAAGCCTGTGAACTGGCCAAGAAGGCCGGCGCTAATTATGTCAAAACTTCTACCGGATTCGGGCCCGGTGGCGCTACGGTAGCCGACGTTGCCCTGATGCGCCAAGTGGTGGGTCCCGAAATGGGGGTGAAGGCCGCCGGCGGCATCCGCAACCTTGCAGATGCTGAAGGTATGGTCAAAGCAGGTGCAACCCGTATTGGCGCCAGTGCTGGCGTTAAGATTGTACAAGAGGCTAAAAAGCGTCTATGAATATCTGTCCTTACTGTCACACCGGTCGCCTTCAGCGCCGGGATATGGTTTATGTTCAATGGCACGGCGATGCGCTGCTGGTCGTGGATCGCATGCCGGCTGTCATCTGCGACGTATGCGGTGAGAAAGCGTATGACGATCAGGCTGTGGAACATCTTCAGCGACTACTATGGGCTAGCGCCCCTGGACAGCTTTCATTTCCATCGAGCAAACTGGCTTGAGCCCGAAAATCAGTACGCTGCTCTGACTGCGAACTCCCCCACGTCGATAGGAAGGAGAATTCACCTTGTCCGTTGATCTACGCAGCTACGTCTTTCTCGATAGCTTGCAGCCGCAACATGCTGCATTTCTGGGCACGGTAGCCCGAGGCTTTCTGCCGCTACCCAATGATGCTTCACTCTGGATTGAGATTTCACCTGGCATCGAGATCAATCGCATCACCGACGTGGCCCTCAAGTCCACCAAAGTCCGTCCTGGCCTTCAAATTGTGGAGCGTCTGTACGGCCTTCTGGAAGTCCACTCGGAATCGCAAGCCGAAACGCGCGCCGCAGGGACCGCCATCCTGGATGCCTTGAGGCTGCGCGAAGAGGACCGTCGCAAGCCTCGTGTGGTTTCCAGCCAGATCATCCGCAGAATTGACGCCCACCAGGTACAGCTTATCAACCGCATGCGCCACGGGCACATGTTGCTGGCCGGTCAGACTCTATACGTCCTTGAGGTTGAGCCAGCGGGCTACGCCTCCCTGGCCGCCAACGAAGCAGAAAAGGCGGCTGAAATCAACATCCTGGAGGTGATGGCCTTCGGCTCCTTTGGACGTGTTTACCTGGGAGGAGAGGAGCGAGACATCATGGCTGGCTACGGCGCGGCGCTGGCTGCAATTGAAGGCGTAACAGGCCGGGAAGTTGAACAGGGCAAGCGCGAGTAATCTCGACTCTGCAATAATACACCAGAAACTCCAACACTCATCAATCATCAATAGTCCCCTCTACGCCTTTTATGGAACACTATCCTGTTCCCTGGGAGGTACATCGGGGCAAAGGGAGGAATAACCGTATGGCCGAAGCACTCGGTATGATCGAAACCAAGGGATTTGCTGCGATGGTCGAAGCCTCAGACGCAATGGTCAAGGCCGCCAAAGTCGAGCTAGTACACTACGAGAAGATCGGTGGTGGCTATGTGACGGCCATCGTACGCGGCGATGTGGCCGCCGTAAAAGCCGCCGTTGAAGCCGGTGTGCGTGGCGCCGAAAGAGTCGGCGAAGTCGTGTCAGTGCACGTCATTCCACGGCCGCATGTCAACATTGACCTGGTGCTTCCGCTGGGCCGGACCGAGCAAGTCAAAGAGGAACTGGGAGAAAGCTAGAAGATGCTCCTGGGCAGAGTCGTGGGTACACTGGTCGCCACTCGCAAGGACGAGAAGCTGGAAGGCCTGAAATTCCTGGTCCTCCAGCGTCTCGACATCAACGGGCAGCCAATGGACGGCTATGTGGTAGCTGCTGATGCTGTTGGTGCCGGGCTGGATGAGGTGGTGATGTATGCCACCGGTAGCTCCGCCCGACAGACGGTGCTTACCGACCGCCGCCCATGCGACGCCGTGATCATGGCCATCGTTGATACCTGGGAAGTAGATGGCGATCTGAAGTACCAGAAAGTTGAACCATTACCTGACCTCCAAGGATTTGACTAGTGGTCCGTCAACCATGATTTGAGGGGTAAGCACGCCTATGTGCGGCCTGATGCCGTCTGCTCCTCAAATGAACCTTGACGGAGCACCAGGCCGGTCCCCTGTAAAGCCGACGAGATCTCGGATAGAATATCCGGCCACACACCTTGGTGAGCTTCTTCGGCCATTGCGCCAGACCACCCAAAGAATAACAAAGGTGAGTCCCTATGGCTGTCCAAATGGATCAGAACCAAATACAGCGCATCGTACAGGACGTGGTGCGCGGGTTGAAACCCGATGTCCAACAGGCTGGCGGCCTGGGGGATAATACCTTGGGTATCTTCGGTGATGTGGACTCGGCTGTGAATGCCGCGACACTTGCTTTCCGCCAACTCGACCTGTTACCCTTGGAACGCCGCAAGGACATCATCCACCACGTACGCCAGGCCGCTCGCGACCACGCCCAGGTGCTTGCTTACGAAGCATGGCAAGAGACAGGCATGGGCCGTTATGAAGACAAGATCGAGAAGGTTCTGCTGGTCGCTGACAAGACACCCGGCCCGGAGATTTTAGAACCCATCGCCTGGTCCGGTGATCGGGGGCTCACCCTCACAGAACGAGCACCATATGGCGTTGTTGCTTCCATCACCCCCAGCACCAATCCCACCGCCACCATCATCAACAATGCCATCGGCATGATCTCCGCCGGTAACGCCGTAGTCTTTAACGTCCACCCTATGGCCAAGCTAGTATCGGCCCACACGGTGGCTGTTTTAAATCAGGCCATTCGTCAGGCAGGCGGGCCACTCAACCTTATCACCTGCACCGCCGAGCCAACCATAGAGAGCGCACAGGAACTTATGCAACACCCTGGGGTGCGGCTAGTAGTCGTGACCGGCGGCGGTGCGGTTGTACGTGAGGCGATGCGCTCGGGAAAGAAGGCCATCTGCGCCGGTCCAGGCAACCCGCCCATCATCGTGGACGAAACGGCCAATATTGAGCAGGCCGCTCGCGACATCGTAAAGGGAGCCTCATTTGACAACAACGTCATCTGCACCGATGAGAAAGAAATCATTGTCGTCGAAACGGTAGCCGATCAACTGAAATCGGCGATCAAGGCTCGGGGGGCAGTCGAAATATCATCATGGCAACTCAGCCGGCTGCTTAAGGTGATCTTGCATGAGGACCGAGGTCCGGGTGAGCATAGCGTTGTCGATAAGGCATGGGTGGGCAAAAACGCGGGACGCATCTTGAAGGAAATTGGGGTTGACGCCGGAGACGACGTGAGGCTAGTTCTAGCCGAGGTAGACAATCAACGTCACCAACTGGTCTGGACAGAGCAGTTGATGCCCGTACTCCCTATGGTACGTGTCCGCAACGCCGACGAGGCGATTGACCTGGCCATAGAGGCAGAGCACGGATATCGTCACACGGCGGTGATGCACTCCAAGAACCTGGACAATCTGAGCCGCATGGCACGAGAGTTCGGCGGCAGTATCTTTGTCAAAAACGGCCCCAACCTGGCCGGCCTGGGATTCGGTGGCGAAGGTTTCACCTCATTTAGCATTGCGACCCCTACGGGCGAAGGATTGACAACAGCCCATGACTTCACGCGGGTGCGGCGTTGCACGTTGGTAGACAGCTTCCGCATCGTGTAACGGAGCAAAGAATATTTATCTGCCGTTCGTCGTCCGTCATACCTACACTTGCGCCGGAGCGCAGCGCAGGGGCAAGTGTCCGTCATTCGTTATTTCACTATGGAACCAGCTCTGGCTCTTATCGAATTCAATAGCATCGCCATCGGCATCCAGGCGGGCGACGCCATGGTCAAAAAGGCCCCGATTGCCAGCATCAAGGCCGGCACCGTGCAACCGGGCAAGTACCTGGTGCTTGTTACCGGCCAGGTAGCCGAGGTGGAAGAATCGCTGCAAGCCGGAGTGAAGTGGGGTGCTGAGAGCGTTATTGACACCGTGTTTCTGCCGCAGGTGCACCCCGCCGTTGTACAGGCTATTGGTGGCGACCGCGTGGAAGGAACTGGTCCGGCAATAGGCATCATCGAGACCGACGACGTGGCGGCCACCATCCAGGCCGCCGATGCCGGAGTAAAAGGGGCAGAAGTTACTCTACGCGAGATTCGTCTGGCCGACGGCCTGGGAGGCAAAGCTTTTTGCGTATTCCAGGGAGAAGTACAAGACGTTGAAGCAGCAGCGGAAATCGGCATCGGCTCGCTGCCCGACGCCAGCATATTGGTCAATCAAGTAGTCATCCCGCAAATACACCCGGAGATGGGCGAGAACTTACTGGTGAGCAGCTACTTCGGGGAACGAGCAGGCAGAGAAAAAGGATGGTGATCACCCAGATTTCGCAGAATGCCTTGTATGCACACAAAATACGTGGTATAATCTGGTCAGAAAGATCAAAATGACTATCTGAACCGGGTGAGAATATATGCAAACCCTCAGCGTTGTAGAGGCCAAGAGGCGGTTTTCCGAATTGCTTAACCGGGTCATCTATCGACACGAGCGGATTGTTATATCCCGGCGGGGACAACCAGTGGCGGCCGTCGTCAGCTTGGACGAACTGGCCCGGCTGGAAGAAGCCACTGGCGCAACCACGATTGACCTGCCTAGTAATGAGACGTGGCTGCAAGGACGGCGCGACTTCCTTAAATTGCTGCCCCAGTTACGTGAGACGCACCTGGGCCTTTGGGTGGCAGTAATTGATGGTCAGGTTGTTGATAACGACGAAGATGAAGTCACCCTGCGAGGGCGCGTAGAACATGCCTATCCCGGACAGATGATTTTTGTCTCGCAGGTAGAGCAAGGGGAAGCCCTGCCTGCTCTTCGTCTGCCCCACGTCCGCGTTGTGCCCTAATGTACCCTTACGACACGGGTTTCACACCTCCAGCCCCGGCCCTGACAGTAACGGTTGGTTCCATCGAAAGAACAAGCGAGACGTACCGGGCCACGGCTCAACTCGACACCGGCGCTGACATATCTGGTATTCCGATAGTCCTGCTGACCGACCTGGACGTTGAGCCACATCAGTCCATAGAAGTTCAAGATTTTGATGAAGTTGGAAGAGAGGTTCGCACCTACCTGATACGCCTAGAATTGGATCGCTTCCGTTTTCGACGGCTGGAAGTAGTTGCCCTAGATGCCCCTCACGTGTTGCTAGGGCGGGACGTGCTCAACAACTTACGTCTTGTGCTGGACGGCCCTGGCCAGAACTTCGGCTTCCGGTAGCTAATCAGCCAAAAGGGTATAATCAACGCGGCAGGAGATTCGACGTGAAATTTGCGCGTGTCATCGGCACCTTGGTCGCCACTACAAAATATGAGGGCCTGGAAGGCGTCAAGTTCCTGGTGGTACAGGAGCTGGATCGAGACCTTAACCCTGCCGGCGATCCCACCATCGCCGCCGACGGCACCGCTCAGGCCGGGCCGGGCATGCTCACCTACGTCGTCGCCAGCCGTGAGGCGGCGCTGGCCATGCCGGTCAAGTTCGTCCCGGTTGACCTGGCCATTGTCGGCATTATCGACGAAGTGGATAAACCAGACATCTCCCGTCAAATCCCGAACGTAGTATGGCGTAATGAGTAAGGACTTCCTACCACAATGTACATCGGACGCGTAACAGGAACCGTAGTCGCCACCATACATCAGGAGACATTCGACCGGCACAAAACGCTGTTGGTGGATAGGCTGGACCTGGACGGACAGCCCACCGGCTATTACGACATCGCCGTGGACGTGGTGCAGACTGGCGTGGGCGACGTGGTACTGGTGCTTGATGAGGGGAATGGCGCACGCCAGATCATCGGCAAAGAGCCCGACGGAGCCATCCGGGCTGTGGTTGTAGGTGTTGTGGACGAAATCACAATTACAGGTAGCAGGTAGCAGGTAGTCAGAGCCAGTCATATGGGTGATCAGTATAATTGGGGAAAAGAGCAGGCCCTGCGCGAGGAAATCGTCCGCGTAGGGCATTTAATGTACGAACGCGGACTGGTGGTGGGCATCGATGGCAACATTTCAGCGCGTCTGGACGAGGTTCACGTGCTGTGCACGCCCAGCGGTCTGTGCAAAGGGATGATGACGCCTGAGCAACTCATCGTGATCGACATGGAGGGGCACAAAGTGGGACCGGGGACAACTGCCAACCGCGACCTTCATCCCACGAGTGAGGTGCCGATGCACCTGGAGGCATATCGCCAGCGCCCCGACATCGGTGGCGTTGTCCATGCTCACCCACCGATCACAGTAGCGCTGAGCATTGCGGGTGTCTCTCTGGCCGACTGCATGCTGCCCGAAGTCATCGTTAACTTAGGGTTAGTTCCCACCACCGAATACGCCACGCCAGCCAGTGAGGAGAACGTGCGCGCCATCCGAGACATGATCGCCAATCACGACGGTATGATCCTGCAGCGGCATGGCACGCTGACCGTTGGCCACACGCCGTGGGAAGCCTACTTGCGGCTAGAATCCCTGGAGCAAGTCGCCCGTATTACCCTGATCCTGCAACAATTAGGACGTGGAGAGTCTCTCCCGCCTGACTATGTAGAAAAGCTGCTGGAACAGCGCCGGAAGATGGGCTTGGCCCACCCGGGTGAGGAAGAGGAGTTCTGCGAGATATGTGGTGTATGTCACTTAGATGGCCAACACATCCAGCCTATTTTCCAGCCTGACACCGAGAGCGACTTGGTACGTTTGATCACCCAAGCCGTGTTACGCGAGTTAGGCCAGGTGGACTGACGGCCATAGCCCTGGTAACGTGGAGATCGCGTGGTATAATCCCGTTGAAAATCGGCCCTGATGCTGCCGCCAATCGCCCCTGTGCCCGGAGACAGATCAAAGGAGACAAGTAGAATGTACATAGACTTAGCAAAGGCTAGCCAACTGGTGACCATAGCCCGCGAAGCTGGTGCCGAAATCCTGGAAGGCAACCTGCGTTATCCCTCCAGCAGCGGAGGCTGGCAACTGGGTGATGTGGATTTGCATAACTATCTGGGACGCCACCGTGACCAACGCCTGGTGATTATTCTGGTACCGACCGGCAAGGCCGAAACGGAAACGGTCACGTGTGATGTCTGCGGATACATCATGACAGAAAACGACGAGGAATGCCCGCGCTGCAAGTTTCTTGCCGAGTATACGACCGACGTCGAGAAGCGGATCGGGGAACGCGAGCAACTCTTTGAAGACGCTGAGTAATTATAAGCCCGATTAAGCTTGACGTGTCAAGTTAAGTTTGGCAATGTCAAGTTAAGCTTGACGTTGTCAAGTTAAGCCAGGCTACATCTCAATTGAGGAGGCAACCGTGGCAGACCCAAAACGAGTCTTGGTGACCGGCGCAACTGGCAAGGTCGGGCAAGTGTTCCTTCGTCGCTTGTTCAACGACTCAAAGTACGATGCTTTTACGGCACGCGCCCTGTTACACACCCGCAAACTGGAGCCCCACGATCGCCTGGAGATGGTCTACGGCTCGATCCAAGACATTGACACAGTCGACCAAGCTATGGACGGCATTACTCATGTTTTGCACCTGGCCACCTGCAAGGAAACCCCTTCACAGATTATGGACGTGGCAGTCAAAGGACTGTTCTGGCTATTAGAAGCCTGCCGCACGAGCACTACATTTGAACGGTTTATCTTGATCGGCGGCGACGCAGCGCTGGGTCACTTCTTCTATCCGCATCCGGTGCCAGTGACTGAAACACAGAAGCACACCGCTTATCCCGGCTGCTATGCGCTGTCTAAGGTGCTTGAGGAGGTCATGCTGGAGCAATACTGCATCCAGTATGACTTAGACGGCTGCTGTTTGCGGGCGCCCTGGATTATGGAAAAGGATGACTTCAAGTATTCTCTGTCGTTTGGCGAGGACGTGTTCGGCGGCCCACGCTGGCGTGATCTGGTAGGCCCGGAAAAGGCCGGCGAGTATGTCAAGGCCGAAACCGTCCCGGTGATGCTGGACCCGGACGGGGTGCCGGTGAAACGCAATTTCGTCCACGTCGAGGATCTGGTCAGCGCCATCCTGCTGGCTATCACCGTGCCGCAGGCACGTCAACAGACCTTCAACATCTGTATGGACGAGCCGGTAGATTACCGCGCAGCGGCTGATTATTTGGCAGAAACCCGAGGACTGCCCAGCGCGGATGTTGCCACCCCCTTCTACTCAACCTGGCTTGATAACAACAAAGCAAAATTCCTGCTTGGCTGGCGACCGGGGTATGATCTGGAAAAACTGATCGACGCAGCGTGGAAATATCAACGCTCCGATGATGATCCGCGCATCGTGTGGTATCCGGGATAATAGGCCACAAAACTTCCGCCTACGATTCCCCTTCGAGACAAGTTTTGCCCATCTTGCACAGAGCCCGAAAACTCTGGAGGTCTGAGTCAACTACCACCACCAGAGGTGGTGGCTTGTGATGATGCACCTGGAAGGTGCGATCTTACCGCTGAACAAAATGCCTAATCGAACAGCTCACCCTGTATCGCTTCGAGTTGCTTCTCTCTCTTCGCCTGCCAATTCACATACTTG
>DAOUMD010000073.1:0-32464 GCA_034412795.1 Anaerolineae bacterium | reverse complement strand
GCCATAAACGAAGATGCCTGGCACGATGGGGATCAGGAAGCCAGCCCAGATCAGTGCGGTCCCAATGATGAAATGACTTTGCCATTTCGGGCTCTGAAATGGAAAGCGGAAGATGGTTTTCAGTGAGGTGGTTGTAGTTGCTTCCGACACGGGAGTCCTCCTATCTCAGAATTCGTGGGCAACGTGCTATCTATTCGTTCACACATCATCGGGTGATGCATCATCGCGCTGAGACAACGCCTGAGTGGCCTCCGGGCCAAGGACGGGCCGTCCGGCATAGGTGGCGCGGATGGCCTCGGCGAGCTCGTCGGCGGACACCCCCTTGACCAGGTAGCCGATGGCACCCGCCTGCACGGCGCGTTGAACCAAGTCGCTGTCGCTTCGCGCTTCAGCTACCAGCTCCAGGTCGTCGAAGGCGAGCGGAGAAAATCGGATGCCACCTCGCAGTATATCGTGATCATCGACGCTCATTACCCGAGCAGATATCCTGAACGCTCATAACCTGAAGAACTACTTACCCCTATTATAACCGAGGAGGCCACGCATTTCATGGCGTTTAGCCGGTATTTTGACTACAAATGACTGACATTTACCTGATAATGAAGATGACCGGCACTTGAAAGAAATTAAAAAGTGCCGGTCACCTGAAAACTTCGAACTCAGGTATACAGAACTCATCCACCACGGCGCTTTTTCCAGCGTTGCGGATGGTAACCGTCAGCGCATCGCCGGTGGCTATGGACTGTCCACTATCAAGCCGGGGTCAAGGGTGAATCTTTTTTTGACATTGGGCAGGTAGATGTAGGTATCGGGCTTCTGACCGGTGATGACCGTTGCTGCGTTGTCGTCGGTGTACGGCTCGGCGGCCACTACGTTGGCTTCTATCCTATTCTCCAGGTAAACATCAGGCGACGCTGTGTCTGCCAAATGGAGCGTCAGGGTGATTGTTTCCCGCGCCCCGGCCTCAAGCATCCCGACGTTCCAGATGACTTCATCCCCAACCAACGTCCCATCGCCCCGGCTGTCGCTTACGTAGGTGGTATAGTTCGGCAGTGTGTCGGTCAGGACGACGCCGTCCGCCGGCTGGCCGCCGATGTTGGTGCAGTGAACGACGTAGACTAGGTCTTCGCCGGGCGTAACCGGGCTGACCAGTTCCTTCTCAATCCACAAGTCGGCCGGGCCACGGGTGGCGGCGTTCTTGAGCGTCAGGTAAGCCCGGCTCGGTGCCCCCTGGTCGCCGGTCACGCTGAACCAGTGGGGATGCTCCGTCTCCGGGTAGTGAGCGGCGAAGTCCAGGTTCCAGGTCATCATGGGCCCCATCCATGGCGTCCCATCAGTACGCACCCACTCCCGCCGTGCCTTGTGGTAGGCGCGGGCCAGGTAATGGGCCTGGTCCACGTCGGAGACCTTCATCCAGTTGTAATCGCCCAGGTCGATTTCCGTGTCGCGCAGCCAGCCCATCTCGGTGGCAAACATGTCCTTGGCCCCATCGCCGTTGTCCACCATAATCTGGCGCCATTCCAGGGCGCGGGAGAAGTTGTAGTCGTTGGGGTCCGAGGTGTCGTCGGGCGCGGAGGCAAAGCCCATGGGGTTCACGCCCAACTTGTCGAAGTAGCTCCCGGCCCCGGCCGTGTACATAGCCTGCAAAAAGGTGCGGTCATCGACGGCGTTGGGCGGGTCGTCGCCGGTCGGGGCCAGCCCGGCCGAGATGACCCATGCGTTTGGGTCTTCGGCCTTGACCCCATTGTAGGCTGCTTGCAGCAAGGCTGTGTAAGCGGCGGCGTCCGGCGGGTCCCCACCCCACTCGGCGGCCAGGTTGGGCTCGTTCCAGATGACGTAACCCGCGATTTTAGGGACATAGCTCAGCTCGCCATTGACAAACCGTTCTCCTTTGGCCACGGCCTGCAGGAACTCCTCCAGTTTGGCTGGGTTGTCGGGCGGCGCGGTAGCGCCTTTGCCGGGCCGGGCCCAGGCCGGCGCCCGATCCACCCGCACGATGAGCTTCATATTGTACCACCAGGCCTTCCAGATGGCGTCGTCCAGGTCATGCCAGTAATATTCGTCATCCTGCGGCTCGGTTTTGGACCAGTCCAGGTAATAAATCATCCAATCGAAGCCGCCGTCGTTTAGCAGGCGCATGGTCCCATCGTCCACGGAGGTGACCGCCGCGCCGTACATGGTGGGCTCGGGCTTCCACACGTAGCGGTTCAGGTTGTTGTCGTAGCTGAATTCCGGGTCGCTGGTCGAGATCTCCAGCACGTTCTCCAGCCAGTCGTTGCCGGCGTCAAAAGCGTCGGAGACTTTGACCACCAGGTCCAGGTGGCCCGACTCCTCGGCTGCCACCAGGGGTTTCGTCCAGACCACACTGCTCCCGGTCACGACCGTGGTAAAGCCGGCGAAATCCTGGTCGGACACATAGCTGGCCGAGAGGGGCAGGGTGTCGGTGATGACTACATTGTTCGCCGCCTCGCCGCCCTTGTTCTGGTAGCGGATGGTGTACGTTATCTCGTTCCCTGGTCCAACTGTGCTGCCCGGGTACAATTCCTTTCTGACGGTCAGATCCGGCTGGGGAGGGAGTACCACTTCCGTGTAGGTCCACTCGTTGTTGTCGTAATTGGATTCCGAGTCCAGACACAAAATGTATACACTGTTCTCCACCCAGTCGCCCAGCGGGGCATCATCGTCGACGCGAAGGGTGAGGGACAGCCAGCCACCCTCGAAGACCGACAGCATATTCTTGACCCAGACGACCTGCTCCGGTCCTGCCTGGATCAGCACAAAACCGGGCTGGGTGCTGGAGACGTAGGTGGTCGAAGCGGGTAGCGTGTCGACGATGCGAACGTCATTGGCTGTAGTGCTGCTCTGGTTAATAAAGTATATCTCGTACTTAACAAGATTGCCGGGCGCGAATGCGCCGCCGCCGGGCTGTTTATACTTTTTAACTGCCAGGTCGGGCAGGGACGTCTGGAATTTCGCCTGTGCAGATGGCAGCGTAGCTGGCGCCGCCAGCCAGCACAGAATAAGCAACCCCAATAGAGGGATAAGGAAACCCAGAAAGAAAAAGGCCGTCGATCTCAACTTGTGACGCATCGTGCACCTCCGTGGGCAATAATGGATTGGTAAGTCATTGAACCGAAATCGGCCCTATGGTCACCGCATCGCGACCATCCGTCGTCGGCAGGCGGGTTGAGTCACTTGCCTGCCAGAGTCCAACCAAGAATTCATAGTTCCCCGGTGGGGCATCGGCCCGAAGGCGGAAAGCGTGCACGTCGGTCACTGCTTGCCCTGTCCTCCAGGTTGGGGTCGGCGCCAGGCCGTTCTGAGCCGGGCCGACCTGTAGGGCCAGCGGCGCTCCATCGGGACCGATGAGCTGGACAAAAACCCGGTACGCTTCTGTCACCGGTTCCAACGCCTCCCAGGCCAGGCGGACGGCGATCACATCGCCCGCTTTGGCGCTGGGGGACATCCCGGCCTCGGCCAGCCGAATCAACGCTCCTCCATCTGGTCCCAGCATTATGTCCAGCGGTTGGACGCGCCAGTCCGGGCTATCGAAGTAGAACAGCGCCTTTAAGGCTTCTGTTTCTTGCGGCGGTCGGGCGGACCAGGATAGGGACGTGGCCACGCTGACCTCATCGACCATTCCCCTATGTTGGGATGCGGTCCGGTCCAGGACGTCCCCCGTTCCCACCGGTCCCTGGCTGATCACCCAGACCGGTTGGGGGGAGGCCGCCAGCGGCGCCAGGCGCTCGGCGGCCTCCGGGCTGAGGGTATCCTGCGTCTCCAGCAGCCCCAGGATATCGACCCGGCCCCGATACAGGTTGAGGAAGGTGGCGATGTTCCAGTGATCGTTATGCCAGATCATAGTCCCCGGCGGGGAGTGGGCTGTGATTGCTTGCGCAACCCGGCGATAGCCGGCCGGTTGGGCGGCTCCTGCCCCCCACAGGAAGGCATAGGTGGTAAGGGCCATCAGGAACATTGCCCACCATAGGTTGTTTACCACCCTTTCCCCTGACGCTCCGGGCAGCCGGATACTCTTGCCCACGGCTATGCTCAGGCCACCGGCCACCCCGACGGTGGCCAGCACCAACGCCAGCAAGGCCAGGGCGGGTTGAAATCGTCCTTCCGTGACCCATATCACGTCCAGGGTCTGGAAACTTCCCAGGCGTAGCACCCCCGGAATCTGTGCGTACTGGGGATCGAAATAGGTGCGCGGGTGGAACAGGCGCAGGCCGGTCTGGATCAGGGCGTCCTGGTGCGGGTCAAAATCCCAGGCCACTCCGATCAAATTGACGGCGGTCGCCAGGGTCGCCAGGGCTGTGAAGGGGCGCCGCCAGCGGGCGGCGGCCGGCACTGCCAGCCAACCCAGCAGCGGCAGGACCGGCACCAAAAAACGCGGTCCCCAACAATAGCCGCCGTGCCACATGTGCCATTTTGCGTAGAGGAGGAAGTAGAGCAGGAAGGTCCCCCCGGCGGCGGCCGTGGCCACGGGGGCCAGACGCCAGGTCTGGGGGATGGCCAGCACGACCAGAACTAGCCATGGTACATACCAAAGCAGGCCGCGCCCCGGGCTGACGGATAGGCCCAGCAGTCCCTGCCACCAGACGGCGTTAAAGGCTTCCTCGGGCAGGTAGCCGCTGGTCAGAGGATCGCCGAAGCGTAGCCAGTTGTACCAGAGCGTCAGCCCGGCCGCCACCCCGATGGGCGCGGCAAAGGCCAGCAGGGGCCTGAGCGGCCAATGAGCCACCCCCTGGCCATAGCGCCGCCACATCACGAATAGAAAGGCCAGCCCAAATACCGGCAGGGCGACGGCGTGGGCCAGGCGAGTGAGCAGCCCTAGCCCCAGCCAAAAACCAAGACCGAGGGCGGCAAGTAGCTCCCTGCGTAGGTGCAACCCCACAGGCGGGCTTCGGTCCGCACTTCTCAAAGTGCGTTTTACCTGACCTGGCTTTTCATCAGTTACCCCCTGGAAAGCCAGCAGCCGTTCCAGGGCTCCGATGGTGGTCAGCGCGGCCAGGGGTTCGCTGAAGAAGGTTTTGCTGTAGGGCCACGCCAGGCTGCCCAGCCCCCAGGCGAGAGTCGCTAGGGCGGCTGCCGAACGGGGCAGGCCGGGGAAAGCCCGGCGCGCCGCCAGGTAGAGGAGGGCGCCGGTGCTTGCCGTGACCAGCGGCATCAGCAAAAGCGAGGTGTGAACGGGCCCCAGACCGGGCAGGATCAGCCCGGCCCACGTCAAGGGCAGCGCCAGGATCGAGGTGCCCAGGCCCTTTCGCGAGTAGAGGAGGCCGTCCGGCCCGACCATCCCCTGCTGGAGACCTGTCCAGCGAATCTGCTCGGTATCGAAGCGCCCGTACCTGGCCAGGCTATCGGCCACAGCGTACATGGAAAGACCATCGCTGGAGTGAAAGGCCCCATTCCAGCCCAGCATGATCAGCCCGAAGAGGGCCAGCGCCAATCCCCAGGCTATCCGCTGGTCTGGCGCGTGCCTCATCTGCCCTGCTATTTGGCAGCAGTACCGGTTGATGGCCTTCATCTTGATGTTCATCTAATTAAGTATATCAAGTTTGATCGGGTTTACTGGTTACAAACCGGTTACAAATTGGTTAGAATGAGTATCGGCTACGATGAACACCCCGGCGCCGTGATTCCGACAGGCCATATCCAGCCCTCGTGGGCGCATAGTCCGTGTGTCGGGGGGGAACTTCTTTGGCATTAGGGGAGAAGAGAGGTATCTCGCGAATGGGGACGAATAAGACTAACCCCGCTGTAAGTGGCGGGGTTAGTCTTATGACGCTCCAAGTTGACGACTGCTCACGCTACTCCGTAATGCTAAACACCCCCCCATCACCCCGCCCAAACGTCTCGGGGAAGTACATCTGGTAGGCGTTGGTGGGGATTACGCGGTACTCGCCGGGCAGGCTGGCGCGGATCAGGTAGGTGTATTCGTAGGTGCCGCGCGGCAGGTAGGTGGCGAACAGCACCGCCTTCTCGTCGCGCAGCTCGGTGTGGCTAAACCACCACCAGCCATAGCCACCGCCCCACGGGTTCCGCCTATCAGTACGGGTCAGCTCGGGCGTCTCGCCCACCACGCTGGTCGTCTTCAGGCTTTGATCCACCCCCTCGGCGCCGGCCGGGAAGGGGTCTTCCACCACCACGTAGTGTAAGTCGTTGGGCGCGATGATCGTCAGCTTCACCTGGATCACATCTCCCACCTGCGCTTCATCTATAGCCCTACACACCTGATCCCCTGATTCATTCGCTGACTCACAATCTGACATGGTGTATTGGCGGCTGACGATGATGCCCCGGTTGAGGGCAGTCACTTCCTCCACCGGCTTGAAGTAACGCAGGTAAAGACCGTAGTACAGGCGACCGGTTCCCTCGTCACCCCCCTTGGGGGCTCCCTCGGGAGCCCAGCGCTCGATGACGACCCGATTGACCTCGTCGGTCAGCAGTTCAGCTACTTCGATTTGCAGCTTTACCGTCTCGTCGATGTTTTCAGAACTCACATCTCCCTCGCCCAACTGTCCATCGTTGACGAGCACCGCCCAGTTATAGGCTCCCTCCAGTTCGCCGGTGACGGCCATCCAGTCGGTGAGACCTATGATAGACCAGGCGGTTTCCTGGGTTGTCTCCCAGAAGCCGTCTTTACGGGCCGTCATCAGCCAGCGGACGGCGTTGGGAGCCAGCGCGTTGCCCGGGTCCAGCCGGGCCAGCGCGGCTAACACGATGGCGGTGGAGCGGGTGTCGGTGTTCATGGCGTAGTAGTCTACCCGTTCCTCTTCCCAGTGCGCGCCGGTGGCGCTGACGATGGCCGCGCTGGTGATGTCCGACAGCAGGGCTTCTACCCGATCCGGTTCATCAGGCTGCATAAGGCCGAAGGCCATGGCCAGGTAGGCCTTGCCAAAGGTGTCCAGGATCTCGCGCTGGTCGAACAGCGTGACGGCGCGTCCCAGGTCCCCTTCGCCTGCCTCGGCCAGGACGTATAGAATAAAGGCTTGCCGGTTGGCCCGCCAGTGGCTTTCCACGTCCTTGGGCTTGACCAGGTTGCCACCCAGGAAGTCCACGGCGCGTTCCATTACCTGATCGTCTACTGTGAAACCGGCTCGCTCCGCCTCGATCATGCTCAGCAGCACGTAAGCGGTCAGGAAGGGGTCCGACTTGTCTATGATCCACCAGCCCCAGCCGCCGTCGTAGTGCTGCTGATTGTAGAGCCGTTGCAGGCCGACCCCGACCAACCCCGGCAGAGTCGTTTCAAGATCGGGCCGGTCGTCGGCCAGCCCTAGCTCCTGGTAGGCGCGATAGGTAACCACGTTGGGTAGGAAGCGGCTGACCGTTTGCTCGGTGCATTCGTAGGGGAAGTGCTCCAGATATTTCAGCCCGTCCACCGTGCCCGCTGCCAGCGAGGGATCGATCTGCACGGTCAGTTCGCCCTGGGTGGGATCATAGCTGGGCGGCAGGACGACGGCTTCGACCCGCTGCCCGTCGGCGTCGAGTTGGCCGGCGGTGGCTACTACCTCCGGGGTGCTGTAGCGGTAGACCGGCAGTGGGATTTCGACCGCGTCGGCCAGGTCTTGAGTCAGTGGAGCTGCAACCCCACCTTTATCAGGGGAGGAGAGAACGCCGGCTCCTTGTCCAACCGCCCGCGCCCCGAAGCGCAGCACAACTTCTTCTGTGTCTTGTACTGTCACCTCCCACGTCACTCTAGCCTTATCGTTAGCAGCTATCTTGATTTCCTGATTCCCTGACTCCCTGATCTCCAACCCTTCCGCCTCAAACACGACCTCCACGTCCAACGCCTGGTCCGTATTATTGTGAACCACGGCCGCCAGTTGCGCCTGGTCGCCGACCACGAAGAAGCGTGGGGTCACGGGGCGCACCAGCAGGGCCTTCGAGGTCACTATATCCACCTCGGCCTCGCCTACCAGGGTGTCTGCCGTGACTCCCCGGGCGCCCATGCGCCAGGTGGTCAGGTTGTCGGGCAACTCGACACTGATCGTCGCCCGACCGTCTTCGTCGGTGCGGACGGTGGGGTTCCAGTAGGCGGTGTCGGGGAAGTCCCGCCGCACCACGCCAAACTCTTCCCCAAAACCGCCACCTCCACCTTTGGCCTCGGGCGCTACGGCCAGGTTGATGCGGTCCACCGAGAGCGTCAGCCCGCTGGCGGTACGCACCCCCAACCCGCGCTCGTGCCAGAAGTAGCTTATGATGTCTGTGCCCGTCTGATCGGCCAACGAGATCACCGACAGATCCACCAGGTTGAGGGCCAGTTCAGCCTTGACCGGCTCTCCCTGGCTGTTGGTGACCAGCACGTCGTAGGTGGCCATCTCGCCGGGTTGGTAGCGCCCTTCGGTGCCTTTGTCGGGAGTCAGGGTGATGCTTAATTCCTTCTCGGCCGCGTCGATCGGCAGTTGGGTGTAGCCGATCTTGAAACTGGCCAATGGATTGGTCTCGTCCTCCCCTTTTACGATGACCACCGAGACGAAAACGTTAGGGATGAGGTCCTCGGTGATGGGGATTTCGATTTGTTCTGAGTTCGTCTCCAGAGTCTGAACCCAGTGCTGGTAGATATGCCCGCGCTCGATGGTGACGAGCGCCTTGACCGGGCCTTGATAGGGGTGCGGGACGAGAATGGTCGCTGTGTCGCCGACCTGGTAAGAGCGCTGGTCGGCCACCAGGTCAATGCGGTCGTTGTTCTCCTGTCGCCAATTGATGTACTTGCGTCCACTCACCCACATATAGGTCGAACTGCGTACTTCGTTGCCTTTCTCGTCCAGGCCGCTGGCGATCACTTTGTAAATGCCGCCCTTTTCGGGTGTGAAGCCGACTGTTCCTTCGCCTTCAGCGTCCGTGGTGACAGTCGTGGTGAAGACGGGGATGTCCTCTACCGTGCTTTCCCAGTAGTAATGCCCATCTTCAGCCTGCTTGCGGGCGCTGTACCAGTTGTGCTCGGAGAAGACGACGGTCAACTCCCGATCTGGTGATGGGTCGCTGTTCCAGTCCACAGTAATGACGTTTACGCCGTTCTCCTGGTCAACCCGGCCCACGTATCGTTCGGGGCGCAGGCCGATGTAGTACAGGCCCTTGTGGACGACCGCCTCGGATCGGTTGCTGACCTCCTGGTTGTTGACGTCGGTGACAGTCACCTCCAGGGTGAAGCGTTGGCTGGAAATGTATTCGGCGATGTCGGCGTCCACGCTGAAGGTGAAGCGTCCTTCCTCGTCGGTGGCCCCCATTCCTTCGGCGATGAGTTCGCCGTAGGCGCCATAATACGCTTCAGCCCGGTTGCGGCTGAAGTCGTAATCGGTGAAGTCCCACCAGCCTGTGCCCTGGTAGTCGAATGCATAGTCGGCGGACAGGACGCTGTAGCGTACCTCGGCATTCGCCACAGCCCCGCCGAAGTAGTAAGTGGCTTGGGCGCTGGTGTTGATCTCGTCGCCCTGAACGTACTCCGCTTTGTCCGTTTCGACCGTTACCTGGAACTCCGGCTTGCGGTACTCGGCCACCTGGAAACCGGCGCCGAAGTATTGCTCCTTGTAGGTGGCCTCAATGGAATAAAAGCCCAAGGCGGCTTCTTCACCTAAGATGAACTCGCCGTCCATCGTGCCCATGTCGCTGACGGGCAACGTCTCCTCGAAGACTTTCGTCCCTTGCGGATCCCAGATAACGATGTTGACCTCTTCGTTACCGGTTGGCAGAGAGTAATGTGCGTCGTCATCCTCTCGAAGGATGCCTTTGAAGTAGACCGTCTGGTCGGGACGGTAGATGGCCCGGTCGGTGAAGAAGTAGGCAGCAAAAGGTTGCTGGTACTCTTCGACCGACAGGCTGAACTCCCAGGGCGAGATGCCATCGGTCCACTGGTTGATGGCCACGGCGAAGTCTTCGTCCGGGCGCTCCGGGTCACCGACGAAGGCGAATATCGGTGTCCACCAGCCCATTGCCTCATACTCCTCAACGATATAGACGCCGTCCCGGTCCGTCTTGCCTTCGCCGAGAATCTTCCCATTTTCATTCATCACCGTGACCGGTAGCTCGGGCAACACGTCACCAGATTGCAGGTTCGTGGCCCAGACCAGGGTTTCGGTAGAGGTAGTCTTCAGGCTCAGGTTGTGCCGGGAGACGACCAGCATCTGGTTTTGGATTGGCAACCAACCGTAGCCTTGCGCCTCGGGATAGACGTCCTCGGCGTCTGCCCATACTTTAAGGAAGTAAAGACCCGGCGCTAGAGATTGCTCTTCTTCGTCGCCGGCCAGGTTGGTGCCGTAAATGAGTGTGTGATTCAATTGTGGCTCTACATCCAGCGACCATTGGCGAATCAGGTAATCCGCGTCGCCCTGGTATCCATCCCAATAGTCCCACCAGTCATCTCCATTGGCGCGTAGAAAATCCTCCAATGGCATATGGTAGAGGGCGAAGTTGACCTGGCTTAAGTTGCGGACAGTGACGTAGGCCATCGTCTGCGTGTAAGCGTTGTAGGTGCCGATGCGGTACGGGCTGTGCAGATAGACCATCGGGTCCATAGCTCGAGTGCGCCAGCGGATCGTGGTGTCTTCGCCCAGTTTCTGTCCGTAGCGGCCTTGGATATCCCCACTCAAGGTCACTTCGTAGTCGGTGCTGGCCTGGGTGGGGAAGGAGATGTTAAGCCGGGTGTCACTGTTCCACCAATAGGTGAAGACCTGGGTCGCTGCGACGGTGGGGTGGATAGTGAAATTGCCATTGATCGATTCAGGATCCATCGGGCTGGAGAAAGTGACTTCCAGGCCACCCCACGGATCTGCTTTTTCCTCGCCATCCCCAGGAAAGGTGGACATGATACGTGGGCTGTCAATTGTCTCAAAGGTCCATTTATATATCTTCTGGGTGCCGGCTTGACCGATAGCCCCTTTGGCGCCCTTGGCGACCGTCGCCTGGTAACCCTGCGAGAAATCGAGGGTTTCGCCTGGGGTGAAGCTCATCGTCTCCACGCCGACCCGTTCCGGCCCATCGCCTCGGCTCCACGACCATTCGTAGAGCTCGTAGGTGCCCCCTGTCGGCTGGACCAACCCCTCATCGTGCCACTCGAAGTCGCCTTCGATTACCTCCCCAGTAGACATGTTTCTCAGCTCAAAAGCAGCCTCGACGGACTCGTGGTTCATTGCTTGGTTAAATGCGACGTGAAGCGTCGGCTCGGTGCTGACATATTGAGTATTTGGCCCCGGATAACTAGTCACGACGGCTGGCATCACCGTCGTGAACTCCCAGCTAAAGTCCTCGCCGAGCACACCCCCGGTCGTATCATCCAGGCCGGCGGTGACACGCGCTTTGTAATCCGTCGCCGGCTCGAAGCCCTCGTCGGGGGTAAAAGTGTAAATTGACGTGTTGAGCCATTCCCCCTGGCCGCGCACCGGTGGCACAAAGGTCAACGGTTGGGGCAGGTTGGCCTGATCCTCGATGGCGCTCAGAGGCACCACGGGCCGGTTGAAGAGTACCGTGACCACGGCATCGGTGGCGACCTCGGCTGTGCCGCCGGCTGGCTGCACGGCAGTTACTTCCAGAAAGCCGACGGTGTCGAAGCGAAACTGCACTGCTTCTTTCAGGGGCAGACCGGCCTGGCTACGGGCGCTCTCTTCGAGGGTGGCAGTGTAGCGCGTGGCCCGCTCAAAACCCGTCTCGGTTGGTCTGAAGCGCATCACATGCGGGAAGGGCCATTCAAAATCACCAGCCACGGCGGGTGCAATGCTGAATGCCGCCTCTACCGAGTTGGCGTCCATCGGTTGGTCGAAAACCACCTGCAGCGGGGCGTCCAGTGGTTGCTCCTCACCAGGCACTGGTGTCACCTGGATCACTTGGGGTGGGAGCGGCTCGGTGAAGAGGGTCGATGTCGGCCCTGCCACGCCGTCGCCAGTTGTGTCTGCTTCTCGCCCTTCCTGGGTTCCCGTCGAAGCTGCGCCTGACGCTGCTGCTATGGCGGCCGCTGGTTGGTGACCTGGCTGGCACGCTGTTAGCATCATGCTAAGGATGATCAAGACGGGAATCAGCGAATCGGCCAATCGGCGGATCTGGGAGAATGACGGTACATAATCGATTTTCATTAACATGCCTCCTGTAGCTGGTCAAGAAAGGTTGATTGACAATCCTGAATAATGAGATTCTTACTCTATCGGCTTACAGCCTTCACTCACGGGCCAAAGCGCTGTGCCCCACAAAACCCTGCTGAAATCCTCTCACTCCGTGACCTCTATCATAACGCGATCCCCTGACAATTCATTACCTTGGGCGTCTATACCCACTGCCGTGAAGACGTGCGTCCCGGCTGTCATCGGCCACAGTGTCTGGTAGGGGGGGCGAGGCAGTGTCGCCAACGGGCGACCGTCGGCCAATAGCGTTACCTGATCCAAGCCCACACCGTCAGCCGGGCGGACAGCCACATTGATCTGTTGCATTGCTTTTGGAATCTCCGGCGACAGGCGATAACGACTTCCCTGGTCAGGGCTGGTGAGAATCAGTTGGCTGGTTGGCTGGTTGGCTAGTTGGCTGGTTGGCTGGTTGGGCACCGCACCATCGTTTCCGATAGGGGCCTTATAGGCTACTGTCCCGGTCTTCCAGCCTTCCAATCTTCCAATCCTCCAGTTTTCCACTGTCGGCGATTGGCTATCAGTGCTCGCTTCGTTAGGGCACAAGGGCGAATAGGTTTCCGGTGGCTGGGAGATGCCCTGCTTCCGAACCCAGTCCTGCGCTTCGGCAGGGTAGAGGGTGTAAAGTCTTTGGGTCGTGAACTGTGGCGGGCACTCGGGCCCAGCCAGCAACCCGTTGCGCGTATCCAGTGTGAGTAGCCAATGCCAGTCGTCTGTCCGGGTTGGTTGAGTACCTTCGATGAACAGTTCGGTAATAGTGCGGCGACAGGCTTGGAGAGTCGGTTGGTTGGTTGGCTGGTTGGCTGGTTGGCTGGTTGGCTGGTTGGTCTGGGTTTCCAGCCATCCAATCCTCCAACCTTCCAAGCTTCCATTGTTTGTAGGTGGCAGCCCGCTGTCAGCGCACACCTCCATGTGTACCAAACCCGGCGGTTCTGCAAACTCGTGCACAGGCTGGCCTTTATGCAGCGTCTCCATGACGTCGTGCCAGATCGGGGCTGCGCCCATCACGCCGCTCACGTGGCGCATCGGCTCGTTGTCGGCGTTTCCGGCCCACACGCCGACGACCAAGTCGGGGCTGTAGCCCACCGTCCAGTTGTCGCGCCAGTCGGTGGTAGTGCCAGTTTTGGCCGCCGCCGGACGCGAGATGCGCAGTGGGCTCCCCTCGCCGAAGGTAGAAGCTCGGGCAAAATTGTCACTCAAAATGTCGGTAATCAGATAAGCCACCCGTTCGTCCATAACACGCGGTCCGGGGCTGGCGTTCCACGACTTCAATGTCCGCCCCTGGCTGTCCTCTACGCGCGTAATAGTCACCGGCTCCACCTGGTAGCCCCCATTCGCAAACGCGCCGTAGGCGGCGGTTAGCTCCAGGAGGCGGACCTCGCCGCCGCCCAGTGTCAGTGCTAAACCAAAGCGATCCACCTCATCAAAGGTGGTGATGCCCATCGCACGGGCCAGGTCTGTCATCGCCTCGATGCCCACGTAGTCTAGCACTTTGACGGCCACCAGGTTGTAGCTGGAAGCCAATGCCTGCCTCAGTAGAACCGGACCGCGCCATTGGTGATCGTAATTCTGAGGAACGTAAGGATCTCCCTCGCGGGTGACGAAGGTGGTGCGTACGTCCATCACCATGGTCGCTGCCGTCAGAGGGCTGCGTCCTGAGCCCGTCGAAGGGCTAAGGCGAGTGGTGTCGAAGGCAGCAGCATAGGTGATGGGCTTGATGGAAGAGCCGGGCTGGCGTGTGGCCGTCGTGGCGTTGACAGCGCCATCAATGCGCGGTTCAAAATAGTCCGGGCTGCCGACCATGGCCAATACGTCGCCGGTTTGAGGGTCCATCACTACCACAGCAGCATTGTGCACATTGCGTGGCGGCTCCCCGTCGCGTGTGTCGGCCAGTTGTTCCAGGCGGTAGCCGACGATACGCTCTGCTGCTTCTTGCGCATCCAGGTCCAGTGTCGTGTGTACTTGTAGGCCCTGGGTGTAAATCGCCTCCAGCCCAAACTCCTTCTCAAGTTGACCGCGGACGTACATCACAAAGTGAGGAGCCTCGATGGGGAAGGGGACAGAGGCAAAACTCAGTTTTTCTGAAACCGCCAAATCCGCCTCTTGCTGGGAGATGTAGCCGTTTTTGACCATCAAATTCAGTACGATGTTCTGGCGAGTTTTGGCTGATTTGAGATTCTCCAAAGGGTTATAGCCAGCCGGAGACTGGGGCAATCCAGCCAGCATAGCACATTCAGCCAGGTCAAGCTCGGCGGCGCTTTTGGCGAAGTAAGTGCGAGCGGCCGCCTCAAGGCCGTAGGCCAGATTACCGTAATAAGTTTCGTTCAGGTAAAGTGTCAGAACCTCGTCTTTGCTATAGTTGCGCGCCAGTCGCCAGGCCAGGATGGCCTCGCGCAACTTGCGCTCCAGGCTGATGTCGGTCCGCTCTTCCGGCGAGAGGAGCAAGTTGCGAGCGAGTTGCTGGGTGATGGTGCTGCCGCCGGATAGGACCTCGCCGCCGCGCAGATTGATCGTCAGCGCACGCAGGATGGCCCAGGCGTCTACACCGGGGTTGTGATAGAAGCTGGCGTCTTCGGTCGCAATGGTGGCGTTGACACAGGCCGACGGTATCTCATCTAGTGAGGTGGGATTGTGTGCACCACCGTGTGGATCGAGGATTTCGTACAGCAGTTTCCCATGTCGGTCGTAGATCTGCGTAGAAGGAGCAGCGGCTCGTTCATATAGTCGGTTGGGTGACGGGAGGTCCACTACCAGCCAACGGGCTAAGCCAAGTACGGTCAGCGCCATCAATATGATAAGAGTGATCGATATGCGGGTCAGCCATGCCCAGGTAGAGGAACGCCGAAACAAGGTCATAAGTTTTAAACTCCCGATTCCTCGCGGAAACTGAGGCTTTTCCAAGAATTAAATTGCGCAAACGTCCCGCCAAGACTCGTTGAAGCAAAGCCAGACAAGTGATGCCTGGAAAAGCCCAAGCAATGGCCGAATATTTTCCTGGCATTGCCTGAAATCGCTCTCTGGCAGGACGGGGACGCCGCCAAGTGGGTCAGGGTACAACTCCCCGTCCTGCCGCTCTCCCTAAAGGCTTGTTTTCACTACACCCCGGTTCTGAGCCAGGGTTGTCAGGCGTTTCTGGTGGGTTTGGCTCATTGAGCGGCGTAGACGATCTGTAATTGCATAGTAAATGTCAGTTCGCCTGGAGAAATGGGACCGGCACCACCACCTCCCACCCCGAACGCTGTTGCCTCTTGCCGGAAGCTGCTGGCGTAGTAACCGACCCCGCCGCCGACGACTTCGCTGACGCTGAGGACGTCCCCCACTTGCAGGTTGTTGAGCTCCGCCAATTCCTGAGCCTTGGCGTTGGCGTTGGTGACAGCCTTTTCCCGAGCCTCGGATTCCACCTGGCTGGGGTCATCAAGGCCGAAGGTGACGCCATAGATGTTGTTCGCACCGGCAGTGATAGCCGCGTCCAATACAGCACCTACATTGTCCAGGTCGCGGATGGTGACCGACACATTGTCGTTCACGCGATACATGGGGTTCTCGCTGGGCAAACCTTCTGGCCCGTAGGAGCGATCGACCCAAATGCTAAAACCAGAGGTCTGAATGTCTTTCTCCTCAATACCCTGTTGCTGAAGGGCGGCCAGCACGGACTCCATAGTGGCTGTCGCTGCGCTGCTGGCTTCCTGGACCGAGGATTCCATCACTTCCACACCGATGTTGGCCTGGGCCATATCTGGTTTGATCCTGACTGTTCCCTCGCCTACCACAGTAATCGTGCTCTGCACTTCAGTCTCTGTTTGAGCTTGGGCAACCGGCGGGGCAAATTCTGCTTGCCCCCAGGCCAAGACACCGACCAGTACCAGCAAAACAGCGCTGGTTGTTACTGCGATCCAAAGCTGGCGTGTTCTCATTGTCAAACTCCTTTTCTGTAATCTCAAGATTGAAAGGCTCCACTTCATAGCAGGTCTTATTTAGCCATCATCTGAATTATATCACAAACGGCGATTAGCGCGACAGGCAGCCGACTGTCTTGTGGCTAGTCGTCAGGCAACGCTCAAACCGTCGCCATCCCGTCGCTAAACTCGGAATTGATAATCATGCGAGAATTTGTTATAATGTATATGGGCATCGGCTTTCACCAGATCTGATTACTTTTCTCCTCACCTCGGGTGCTTCGGTGTTTGTGGTAGGTTTCGGCTAGACCGAATCTGAGATGGTATTATGGTCTCTGATACGTTACACAGCCTCGGTGACGTAATACTTGATCGTTATGAGTTGGTGCGGCTGCTGGGCAGCGGTGGCTGGGGACGAGTTTACCTGGCTAACGATCGTATGTTGCACCGTCCTGTGGCGATTAAGCAACTTCTCCCACGTCTGGCGGCTGACCCGGCGGCGGTCAGTCGATTCCTGCGCGAAGCCACGGTCATAGCCAGCATCCGCGAACCACACGTCGTCACTATCCACGATATAGCCGAGAAAGACGGCCAACATTATATGGTGATGGAGTATGCTGACGCTGGCACTCTGGCCCAGGAGTTGCAGTTGGAGGGCACCCTATCACCTTACGAGGCGTTGTCAGTCGCAATTGATGTTTGTGAGGGGCTGCGAGCAGTTCACAACAAGGGCATCGTACACCGTGATGTGAAACCGGCCAATGTGATGTTCTTCTCTCGTACTGATAATCTGCCCGTCGCCAAGATCGGTGACTTCGGAATTGCGTTGAGTCCCCAGGATGAGCGGTTGACGCCTAATGATAACATAGTTGGTACCCTTATCTATTTGTCGCCCGAACAGGCATCCAGTTCTCCTGTCGTGACCCGCGCCGCCGACCTCTATTCACTGGGGGTGGTGCTCTATGAGATGATGAGTGGCGAGTTGCAGGAGCCTCTTTTCCTCAATCCGCTCTTTGCCGGCAGTGATAGCGGCGAAGTATTCCAACAGTTAACCATATTCCCCGATCCGGTGCGGCCACTTCTCATCAAGGCGCTCCAACGCAAACCTGAAAACCGGTTTCAGGACGCCGACGAAATGCTACAGGCGCTCCAGAGGGCACGTAGCCGCCTGACGGTATCTTTTACCACCCAGACGTTTGAGCCAATTGTATTTGAAGAGCCCCAGCCCGCGCCGAAACCTCAACCTAGATTTCCGACCCGTTTGCTCACAATCGCTGCAATCACGTTGGTCCTTCTGGTCGTAGGTGCAATGGCCACTTTGAGATTGGTTTCTGGATCGACCCAGTCTACTCCCGAACCGACACTTGCTCCGCTTGTCGCTAACCCTTCGCCGACTCATAGTCCGACGGCCGTCCCTACCGCTACCTCGACGTTATTGCCAACGGCTACACCCACGCCCAGGCCATCTCCGAGTCCTACACCTTCTCCATCACCAACTGCTAGCGCTGGTGCCGCCGTACCGACGCGGGTGTCAGGCCCGATTAGCCTAACGCTGCTATTGCACGATACTCAGAATGCGCAAGAAGGAGTCTACGAAGTGGAGGATAGATCGCCAGTGATGCCTATTACCTATTTAGAAGGCAGTTACCTCTGGGGCGAAGTTGCTACCCAGATCGGCAGTACTGTCTTCAAAATTGATCGTGATGCACCTGACCCTGGCGATCCAACGCAACAACTGCCGCCTTATTTGGAATTGAAGATAAAATATTCGGGAGCTCTGCAGGGCGCTATGCGAGATTTGGCAAACGATCCCCCTGGTTTCAATGACAGGACAGGAGAGTTCTGGGTCGGTCGCTTTCGATGTGGGAGCGCTATCCCCTACGAAAGCTCGCCCTATCAAATTACCGTCCAGTTACGCGAAGATGGCAAGGAGATTGCCGAGCGGCAGTATGTGATTGGGGTGCAAAGTAAGTTTAATTGTTCTGATGGGGGCCCGGACGATGATTCAGGTGGTCCTCCCACCGGAAGATAGACGCCGCTCTTTTAGCTTACGCCGCCGAAAAAGCCTGGATCCCAGGCGGTTCATCCTGATACCTTGACCGCAACCACCAGTCGCTCTCCCTCGCTCGCCCGCACCTTCACAACCACCTGTATTCCAATGCACAACCGTTGGATAGAATTGCAAAGTTGAGATGCATTCCTGGTTAGAGGGCAAGAGTGCGTCGGAGATTATACGTGCCACGCACTTGTTAAACGCCACAGGCTTGGAAATCACGCGTCGGAGTCCAAGTTGTGTGCACTGATAGGCATTGCACCTAGCTCACCCAAAATTCGGATAGACTCAGGAGCAATTGGCTATTGCGATGCAGTACCAGTTAAGTTATAATAATGTCAGTTTTTTGCAGAAGAGGGAGGGGTAGACTCATGGGCAAGCTGACAATTCAGTTTCTTGGCACCAGTGCAAGATACCCCTTGCCGCGTTGGGGATGCGATTGCCCTCAATGCAGCTATGCCAGCGCCGATCCAAAGGGCGTGAGATCTCGCCCATCTGTTCTCGTCAACCAGCGGGTTTTGATTGATCCTGGCCCTGACATCTACAGACAGCTTGCCACCCTATCCCCCGATGAGTTAGCTGCCATACGCGATATTGTCATCACTCACCCCCATGCCGATCATTATCTGGGGCTCGATGATTTGGCTCAGTTGCGTTGCTTGTCGAAGGTCGAACAGGTGCCTGTTTGGGCTCAGTTTGATAGTTGGACGCTGATTCTCGTTACCTTTAATTATCTCGTCTCACACGAACTGGACCCTGGACAGGGTACTCAGCGTCCCTTCGTTCGATGCGATATGACGCTAGGCCAGCCGTTCGAGCCATACAAAGGGCTTACCTTGACGCCTTTTGATACCTTCCACACCAGTACCTTTACCACGGCCGGACTGGTCATTGAGCAAAATGGCCTCCGGGTGGTGTATGCACCAACTCTATACGACAGTGCTTTTTGGGGGGTGATGGAGCCTGACCTGCTTATCCTTGATGGGACTTATTTGGATGGGGGACAGGTTTCAAATCAGCCTGACCTGGACGAGGGGTATGGGCGTCATTTGCCGATTGCTGAAGGAGTCCGCTTCGCCCGGGCCATTCGCGCTCAACGAACTCTTTTTACTCATATCGGGCACATCAAAGTGGCACCAGAGGAGTTGCAGACATACTTCCCTGATGACACGTTTGATGTGGCTTACGATGATCAGGTGGTCGAACTCTTGGCTTAGGTATCTGATGGAGAAATAGCTAATGTCTCAAGTCTATCGAATGGATTTGTTACAAGATGCCCTGTCTAATCTGTGTAATTCGTTAGTTGGTGTACGGGCTGCCGTTGTTGTAAGTATCGAAGGATTTGTGGTTGCTTCATACCCGCCTGGCGGTGAGTCATTTTCGGAGGATAGTTCAGCTAATAGCTCGCAGGTGGCCGCCATGGCTGCTACGCTGGTAGCTCTGGCTGAGCGCACTCTGTCTCGGTTAGACCAGGGTGAAATTGAGCGCATGCTCGTCGAAGGGCGGTACGGGGTTATGATTGTCATCCCGGTTAGCAACGACGCGGCTATAGCTGTTTTACTCGAAAAGGGTTCTAAGTTGGGGGTTGCCCTGCACACCGGTCAGTATGCCGCCCAGCGGATCCGAAATATCCTTGAAGGCAGTTTGGTTGTTTAGCTGAGGTCGTTCCAGAAAAATAGTTGTCCCAGGTTGGCATGGTTCATTTTGCCAAGAGAACTGGTTGACAATTTGGCCTGCTTTGCCAGACAAATTCGTAAAACGTAAGGCGTAAAGCGTAATGATTCTGGGCGAATGCGCTTTGCAAATGTGCCTTATTCTGGAACTTCCTGAGACTTACTCTATCCCCGCAAGTTCGCGCCCGGCCTGAATCAGGCCATCTACCGCCTCCTCGTCGGGCCCTTCTGCGTAGACGCGTAGCACGGGTTCGGTACCGCTGGGTCGGATGAGTAACCAACTGTCGTCGGCCAGACGATATTTCACCCCATCGCGGGTGTCCACCTGGCGTACTGTCTGCTGGATCAGTTGGGCAGGTGCGCCATCGGTGAGGCGTTCAACCATCTCTTGCTTGGCTACAGGGTGGCTCAGATGCAGGTCGCGCCGGGCGTAGCACGTTGGCCCGACAGTTGCTTGCAAATCGGTGACCAATTCGTGTAGCGGCGCATTAGCCTCAGACATAACCTCCAGCAGCAGCAATCCCATCAGAACCCCGTCCCCTTCCGGGATGTGACCCTTGATGCTCAACCCCCCCGATTCTTCGCCCCCCATAAGCACGTCCTCATTGAGCATCAATTCGCCGATATGGTTGAAGCCGACGGGTGTCTCGTGGAGTGGCAATTTATACTTGGCGGCTAGCCGGTCTACCATCAGGGTGGTAGAAACCGTTTTGACGACAGATCCGGTCCAGCCTCGCTTTTCGACAAGATAGCGCAGTGTCAACGCGAAGATGTGGTGCGGGTCCACGAAGTTGCCCAATGCATCTACTGCACCAATGCGATCAGCGTCACCGTCGGTGGCCAAACCCACATCAGCCTGGTCAGCTTGCACGGCCGCAACCAGGGCTGTTAGATAGCGGGCGATAGGCTCGGGGTGAATCCCACCAAAGCCAGGATTCATCTCACCTCGGATCTCGCGAATGTGAGTACGGGTGCGTGACAGAAACTCGCGAAAGCAACCGCGTCCGGAGCCGAACATTGGGTCGGCCACCACGCGCATTTCGCCGCCTGAGATCACGTCCACGTCGAGCAATTGTCCCAGGTGCTCGTAGTAAGGCCAAGCTGGGTCGAAGCGACGAATCAGGCCACGGTCCAGCCCCTTCTGATAATCGATCATATTTGGACCACGCGCGTGTGCCTGATTCTGCTCCAGGAAACGCTCGACCATGTGCCCCTGGCGTGCTGAAGCCGATCCACCATCAGCCGATTTGAGTTTGATGCCGTTGTAACGTGGTGCGTTGTGACTGGCGGTGATCATCACACCCACCGCGGCCTTTTTGTGGACGACATTGTAGGAGATGGCAGGTGTTGGCGCGTCTGCCCGGGTCAGCCATGCGGTGATGCCGTTACCGGCCAGCACACGTGCCACTTCTGTCGCATAACGATCGGACAGGAATCGTGTGTCAAAACCAACGACGACCTCGGGGTCGTCTGTAATGGCTTGATCCAGCACATAGTCAGCGATAGCCTGGGCCACCAGTTGCAAGTTGGCAAAGGTAAATGTATCACTGATGACGGCACGCCAGCCGTCCGTGCCAAATCTGATAGTCATTTTATTTGCCTCCTTTGTTTGTAAGCTGGCGCTAGTAGCTAGTTGAAATTGACTATGGACCGTTCAAACAAAGCTACCGTGACTCGCCACTGTCTAGCCAAGGGAGATAAGTTTCCCACCGTCCAAGCAGGTAGTCCCTGGCCGCTTCAAACTCAACGGCCTGAGCAGCTACTGTACCCTCCCGACCTACGGGTGTCAAGCCAGCGACATCGTGCCATAAGCTGGCCAGCCTGCCCTGATAAAGGGGCAGCAACGAGTCGACGATGCGATCAGGGTCTCGTTCTCCTTTGTTGTATACCACGGCAAAGTCGAGTACCACGCGCGCCCAGAGATCAGGCGGAAATGTGAAGCTCTCAACTGGCTGAACGGCCAGTGCCTCAGTCCTCGCCAGGTTGGTGGGGGTCAGGATCCGTTGCCAGAAGGCTCGGTTTTCTGTCCAACCCACCATCAGCGCGTCAATGAAGGGGGTCACGTCACTGATGGGGACTGATTCTGGGGGCGGTGTATGTGGTCCTGGAAAGGTCGGTAATGGTTGGATGGCGGGCATAGTCTGCCATATGTCCTGCCGCAGGCGGACCTGCCGCAGCATAGTTCCGACGGCTTGCCGAAAAAGCAACAAGAAATGAGTGGAGTGCGTCTTTGACGTATAACATTTCTCGCCCAGGTCTACTTGCCCTACTCGCCATCGGCTATTTGCCTTCCGGGCTGGGCCTTCGGTCAGTGCCATACTACTGAGCCACACTTCAAAGCCTGCAGTGGCCACCTCTGTCTCCCAGACATCCTGATCGACGACAGCTTGTGCCAACCCTGCCGACAGCGCGCAGTCGCCAGCGCCTGGTTGGCGTAGACTGTGTCCCCACAGCGCGCGGTTTAGTGGGTAAAAGATGAGATCGCCCAGACCACCGCTCGGCAGTGGCCACTGGTAACGAGGCATCACCAGATCGACGTGGCCGTCGAGAACGGGGCGGGCCATAGCCCTGATCCAGTCAGGGGTGATGCTGGTGGTGTGGGCGTCCAATGCCACCACCGCACGGGCATTCAGATCAAGCGCCGCTTGTAGAATAGCCCGCACAGCGCTACCCCGACCTAGAATGCCCGTATAGCCACCAATGACGATTGGGATAGGGGCATCGGCCGCTGCATCGGCTACCGCCCGGCGAGTGCGACAACTGGGACCGGCGTCCGCGTTGACGAGTACCACGCGCAGGTCACCCAGGTCTGCCGTCACCCCGTCCAGGACCGTTTGCACTATCATGCCTACGGTTGTGGCGTTGCAATAAGTAGGGATGCCAATGACCAGATCAGCCGATCCGATGCGTTTTAGGCGGTCTTGAGCCTCGGGGCGCATTGTAGGTTCACACATAAACGCAGTCGATTTGGTCAGTGGAGATCGTTTTTAGGTTGCGAAACTGATCGCGAGTCTATCTCCAATACCTCTCTCAAATTTTCAACCTTCCTGGAAGCTTAAACGGCGCTCTGCCCGGGCATTTGGGCACCCGTTTAGGCGGAATTTTTGCTCAAGTTGTACTGCCCAGAGCTTCCAGGAAGGTCTCTCCGACAAGCTGCTGGTCTCCAACTCCCAGCCTCAGATCTCCGTCTCTAACCACCGGAAAGAATCAGGGTTAGATCGTTGACGTTGGTGTTGGTTGGACCGGTTACGATCAAATCATCTAACTTCTGGAAGAAGTGGTAAGAATCGTTGCAATCCAAATGTGCTTCAGCGTCCAGGCCAAGACGGTTTGCACGAGCGACAGTGCTTCCATCAGCGAATGCGCCGGCCGCGTCGGTAGGACCATCAGTGCCGTCGGTAGCGAGAAACGCGACTAGGACATCTTCCCAATTAGCCAAAGACAGTGCCGCGGCCAGCGCCATCTCTTGGTTTCGACCGCCCTTACCCTCCCCGTGCAGAGTGACCGTGGTTTCGCCACCCAGAACCAAACAGGCGGGTTGCGAGAGCGTTCTATCCGTTGGGTGCGTTGTCTCGCCTCGAACAAGGCCTTTGGCCAGACCGGCGATTGCCTTGGCCACTTCACGGGCTTCTCCTTCGAGAAATGTGGAGAGCAATATGGTGTCGAACCCCAGGCGCTGTGCTTCTTTTGCGGCAGCCTGGGCCGCCAGCCGGTTGCTGCCGACGATGACGTTCTGCACACCGTCAAAGATTGGATCGCTTGGTTTTGGTGTGTCGGGGATAATTCCCTTTAATCCTGCGCTGAGGTGGTTGGTGATAGAAGTTGGTACGTCATCCACAACCTTATAGCGTTCCAGGATAGACCAGGCATCTCCGAATGTAGTGGGGTCGGGCACGGTAGGGCCGGAGGCGATCACCTCCAGCGGATCGCCCACCACGTCAGAGAGAATCAGGCTGATCACAGGGGATGGCGATGCCAGTTGGGCTAGCTGTCCCCCTTTGAATTGTGAGATGTGCTTTCGGATAGTGTTGATCTCGTTGATGGTTGCCCCGCAGCTAAGCAAAACCTGGGTAAGGGTTTGCAGATCAGCCAGTGAAATGCCGAGCACTGGGGACGTCATCAGGGCCGAGCCTCCGCCTGAGATGAGACACAGCACCAGGTCGCGGCTGGTGGTGTTGCGCAGCAGGTCGGCGATGCGTCCAGCACCTTGCAGACCTGCCTCGTCGGGTACAGGGTGACCTGCTTCGACAATCCCAATGGTGCCGGTTGCCATTGAATCATCCAGCACATGTTCATGTTTGACGACTACGACTCCGTTTGTCAAGCGTGGACCTAGAATTTTGTTCACGGCCGCGGCCATGGGGGCGCCGGCTTTGCCGCCACCGACCACAAGGATCCGGTCGAATCCGTCCAGATCGTAGGTCAGTTCAGTGCCGTTTGGCCTCCCAACAGTTAGACGTCCATTGTCGAGGTGTAAGTGTTGTCGCACTGCTGCGCCTGGCTCGACGGCGTTCAGGGCGGCGCGCATAATTTGCCAGGCAAGCTGTCTAGTCTTTGTAGAGTTGTTGGGTGATGTGGTCATCGTATTTTCCGTTATTGGGCAATTGGATGGCGAGCGTCTCAGTGAGCTATGTGAAATCAACGTTTAAGGGGAAATAGCATCTACGGCGGCTGCGGCTGCCTGTTCAGGAGTCGCCTCTTCGCTTAATACTTCGATGACTGCCTGTTGGAGCACACGGCCAATTTGATCATATTCGGTAAATGAGGGTGATGGCACGGCTACCTCTAACTGGTGCTCCAGGAAGGGCCAATACGTATCTTCATCTCCTATCAAGTTGAATGCAGCGTAGCGTGTTGGAAGATATAAGGTTGCACGACTCCATGCAACATTGTTGTCGGGTTCCATCAGCCACTCAATCAGCCGTGCAGCCAAGGCTTGTTGGTTGGGGTCGTGGGTCACGATAGCCAGCGCCCGACCATGTCCGATTGTGAGCGGAGTGCCGTTATAGGTAGGAATGCCAGCGAAATCAGTGCTGCGTAGTACGCTTCTGTCGCTGAGAAAGCGGCGTCCACTGACGTGAGCCATTCCCACCTGGGCAGCGACATAATCCGGCCATATCTCATCAGGGGAACCGATTGTCAATACCTCGGGCGGGATAATGCCTTCTTCAACCCCCTGGCGATAGTACTCCAAAGTGGCTCGCAGAGCCTGCTCGTCGAGGAAGGGGTGTCCTTCATCATCCTGCAACTGTCCACCCAAGGCCAGATATTGGATGAGAAAGGCGTCGTTTACCAAGCCATTTGTACCTTTGGCTGGAAAGACATACGTGGTATTGGCGCTCATGACGTCGGTCCAGGCGATTGGGGTCGAAGTTACCTTATTGGTATTATAGATGAGATGTTCCACGTCCATCTCAAATGGGATTCCCATTAATTGACCATCTACGATGCCTGCGGCACGAGCACCCGGAAGCAGGTCATCAATCAGAGAAGGTGAGAGCAGCCCATCGAGAGGAACGACAACGCCAGTTTGCGCTACGTGGGCCAGGTCAACCATGTTTAGCACGATTAAGTCTGGCAATGCACTGGGTGCGGCTTGACTGGCTGTACGCAAGTAATCCGACACGCTACCTTTGCCCGAATCATTCTTTAGTACCACCGAGATCTGAACATCTGGGTAAGTGGTCTCAAATGCGGTTAGACCGTTGTCAAATACTATACCTGCATCCCCTTCTGCTTGAGGAGAAACAGCCTCGACTGTCCATAGGGTGAGTTGCGCAGGAAGTTCGGACTCTGGAGTAATGGGCTCATCTACCTGAGGTTCTGCTGTTTCTCCCAGGGGAGTAGATGCAGCGCTGACATCTGGGGTGGCGCTGGCCTCAGATTGTATTGTCGCAGTAGGCGTAGGAGGGACGAGAAATGGAATCTGCGACGAACAGCCTACAGCGAGCAAAAGCAATAGTATTCCGATGATACAGGTGATATAGCTACGGCTGGTCATGTCTGTCTTCTATCTGTCAGTTTCTGGCCTGTGTTGAATGAATACCACGGTATTTTACACACACTTGCTGGATTATACCAAAAATACCAGCGTAAGAGCACTTGCCGAATCAGTCTCCATCTGCTAAAATCGGCTCGTTTGGGGAGAGCCAAAACAACTGGATCAACCCTGTTCAAGACCTGCCGAGCCACAAGAGAGGAGACCACCTATGGAACTGGCAAGCCTCATCCGCGATGTACCCGATTTCCCGATAGAAGGCATTCTGTTCAAAGACATCACCACCCTTATCAGAGATGGAGATGCATTTCAAGAGGTGATCGATTGGATGCTCGATCGGTATGCCGATAGCAATGTAGACAGCGTCGTAGCTATAGAGGCGCGTGGGTACATATTCGGCGCTCCATTAGCATATCAGTTAGGAGCTGGCTTTGTGCCGATTCGCAAGCCGGGAAAGCTGCCGGCCAAGACTGTCAGCGAGAGCTACGAACTGGAATATGGCACCAACTCGTTGGAGATCCACGAAGATGGCATTGAGCCAGGGCAGCGCGTACTGGTCATCGATGACTTGCTGGCCACCGGCGGATCGGCTCGGGCGGCCGTCAACTTGGTCGAACGGCTGGGTGGCAAAATAATAGGGGTCGCCTTCTTGATCGAGCTGGATTTTCTGCATGGCCGCGAGAAACTAGAAGGCTACGATGTGCAGTCGCTGATTCATTACGATTGAGGCTACCGACTCTCAGTTAGATGTCTCTCAATCTACAGATCATCCGGGTGCCCGGCACCACCAAATCTGGCTATTGAGGCCATGTGAACCTCCAAGGGGTTTTGGTGCGGGGTACCTTATTTTGGAATTCTGGTTCTAAGCGATTTTCAGACCAGTCTCTCGCCCGGCGTATTGACGTTCGTAGTACTCTTCATAGTGTGCACCGCTCTTGATCTTTCGCCACCACCATTCATTTTTTGCGTACCAGTGTACCGTCTCTTCGATAGCCTCTTCGAAGCTATGGTGGCTTTGCCAGCCTAAGGCGTGGAGTTTGCGGCAGTCAAGAGCGTAACGGCGGTCGTGCCCGGGGCGGTCGGTGATAGGTTGGATCAGGCTCTCGGGCTTGCCCAGCAGTTTGAGGATGAGCTGTGCCATATCAATGTTGCGCGTTTCAACACCCGTTCCCAAGTTGTAAATCTCGCCAGGCTGACCTCGGTGTAGTACCACGTCAATTCCTTCACAGTGGTCACGCACGTATTGATAGTCACGCATTTGTGAGCCATCGCCGTAGAGCGGTAAGGGGATATCGTCAATGGCGTTGGTGATGAAGAGAGGGACAACCTTCTCCGGGTATTGATAAGGGCCGATGTTGTTGCTGCCCCGCGTGATGGTGACCGGCACATCAAAGCTCGTGAAGTAAGCCAGGCACATCAAGTCACCACCGGCTTTGCTGGCCGAGTAGGGGCTACGGGTGTGCAGGCGATCCTCCTCGGTCGAGCGACCCTCCAGAACTTCACCGTATACCTCGTCGGTGCTAATCTGGTGATATCGTTCTACTCCGAATTTTTTGGCAGCTTCCAGCAATACGTAGGTGCCGTAGACGTCGGTCTGGATGAAAGTTCCTGGATCCATCAGGGAGCGGTCTACGTGAGTATCCGCGGCGAAGTTCACGATGACATCAATTTCTTGCTTGCTTATTACCCTGTCCACTACCTCCGCGTCACAGATGTCACCCTGCACGAACGTAAGGCGCGGATGCGTGTCAACGTCTTTGAGATTGTCCAGGTTACCAGCATAGGTCAATTTGTCGAAGACAGTCACCAGGTAATCGGGATAGGACTCCAGGATGTAGTGCACAAAGTTGGAGCCAATGAAGCCCGCTCCACCCGTAATGAGCAAATTCTTCATAGATTACTTCTCTGCAACAGTGATGGATATGATGCGATCCCCTGGCTCGTCGGGTGATACCACCTGTGGGTCTCGGGAAGTTAGAGACTCTACCACTTCCATGCCCTCTATGACACGACCAAAAACAGTGTGCAGCCCATCGAGGTGGGGCTGGGCTTCTAAGGTAATGAAGAATTGGCTGCCATTGGTATCAGGGCCGCTATTAGCCATGCCCAGCAGTCCGGGCCCGTCGAAGGTCAATTCGGGGTCAAGTTCGTCCGAGCAGCGGTAGCCAGGCCAGCCAATGCCAGTGGCACTGGGATCGCCAGCTTGTGCCATAAAGTCAGGAATCACGCGGTGGAAAATCGTGTCGTCGTACCAACCTTGGTCAGCCAAGTATACAAAGCTATTGACCGTGACCGGAGTTTGGTCGGCGAAGAGTTCAACCACGATGTCGCCTTTTTCAGTTTCGATAGTGGCCTCGTACTGCTTGCCCTCTTCGATGACCTGGGGCGGTGGGGCACTGAATTGTTGTTCTTTCATGGCGATCAATTGCACGAAGGCGGCCAGCCCTTGATAGGAAAGCCCCCATTGTTGGGATGGATAGTGAACGCCGGAAGCTATGAAGCTGGGGGTTCCTCCCAGACCTGCGGCGCCCGCATCGTTATATGCGTCCATAACTTTGTCGGTGAAGGTACCACTGGCCAACGCCTCGTCGAATGCCTCAACATCCAGGCCTAACTCCTCGGCGTAACCAGATAGCACATCAGGCATCTCGTCTACCGACTTTGAGGTCCATTCCTGCTGCCGTTCGTAAAGCAGGTCATGCATTTCCCAGAAAGCGCCTTGGGCACCGGCTGCCTCGGCGGCTTCAGCAGTGATCACAGCCTTGTCGTGAATGGAGATCAGAGGGAAGTGGCGGTAAACAACCCTTAGTTGACCATCGTAAGCGTCTACCAGACGCTCGAGCAGGGAAACAATCCCTGCACAGCCAGGTCACTGGAAGTCGGCATATTCTATTAAGGTAACCAGTGCGTCGTCTGCCCCTTTTGACCAATCATCAGTAGTCGTCGGGGGGATATTCGGATCTTCAGGGATGGGTTCCACCACACATTCGGGGTTGGGATGAGGTGTGGGGAAGGCGGCCGCTGGCTCAGGCGCAGCTTCTGGAGTCTCCTCCGAGACAGCGGCAGGTGTATCCGTGGGTGGGCTTGAAACTGGGGGTGGCTCAGTCGTCTCTGCTGTTTGCAGCGGTGTTACTGGCCCGCAGGCTGCCAGCAGAAGAATAATTCCGACGGCAGCTAGCACCGCGATTTGTTTTTTCATTACTAAATCCTTTCTCGTAACACACTGTCTGAGATTCTAACCGAAAGGTTGGCCTCTTGCCTTGCGATCAGGGGTGTTATTGTACCACAAATACTACCAGACAATAAACAAAAACGGTCTTGTGCTGACCGCCAGATTAGAACTCGATTGTACTTCAAAACGGCGGGGGGTGCAAGCCCGCTAGCTTCTCAACCAGCCATCTGCCCAAGCGCAATTAACAGGGCCGTACATTGCGGTCCTGGCTTGTTTAGCGCCTGGCAGGTCATTCGGTCAAGGTAGTACCAACTTCAGGCCAACGCATCCAGCAGCGCCTTGGCCTCTTTCAAGTCTGGTGTGTCAAACCCCTCGGTAAACCAGTTGTAAATCTCTGACTGGACATTGGCAAATTTCGGGTTGAATAGGAACAAATTGCTGTGATGGCGCGCGACACACAAAAAGCACTGCCCCTTGCAGGGCATATAGCTGGCAAGGCAAAAGCGGGCACAAGATGTGCGGTCTTGGCCTTTGACAAGCCTACACTTGCCCGCGAGGCAGGTAGCGTGTCAGGCAGCCACAGGCACGGCAATGAAGCGCTGCAGGACTGGCTCGATGGCTCCCACCTGGATGGCCTCTCGGCAGGCGCTGATGAGCGTGTCTCGAGCATGTTCAGTCCGGTGCTGGCGAATGACATCCGCCAGCGAGTGCAGGGGCTGTCCTTGCGCCCAGGCCTCATACAGCCGCCATTGCAGGAAAGTCAGCACCAAGTGGAGCACAGCGTACCACTTCTCGATGGCTTCGTAGGCTTGCATTCTAAAGTCCCCCAGGCCCAATGGCTGTTTCAGATACCAGTAGTCGACTTCCAGGGGCCAGCGCTTGCCATACCAGGTCAGTACCGTCTGTGCCGACAGGGTCAAGTCGGTGCACAGGAAGTACTTCGGGTTCTTGTCCCGAGGGTGCCGTCTGGAGATCAACACGCAGACATCGAAGGGAACATCGCTCAGACGTCCCTGCACCGAGCGCACCAGATAAGGGCGCGAGGTGCCGTCTGCAGCGGGAACCCGCACGCGGGTGTACCGCTGGTGCCTTTGCCTCAACCGCTGATCCCATTCGTCAACCCGGACATCGTTCAACTTCCGATTGGACTTGAGGGCGCAAATGACGTGCCAGCCGTGACGCCGAATGAACTTGATCAACTTGCCCGACGCATACCAGCGGTCGAACAAGACATAGACGGTGTATCCCTCTGGCAGGTAAGGCCGGAGTTCTTCCAGCATCTCGCGTGCCAGACGATACTTACTCTTGAAACGCAGACGCTGCCCTTTGGCGCGTCCCCGGTTGAGCCGTCGCACGCTCTTCTCTCGCAGGTAGAGCCGCCAGCCAAAGGTGTAGCTGTAGCGACCAACCTGCACCCGGCACGTGACGTGGACAGCTCCCTTGCAGTAAGCCGTTTGTCCCTTGCCGGACGCCGAGTGGTCGAAGATCCAGTCCACTGCTTCCAGACGATGGGTATCCTTATCCTTTCGGGTGGCCGAGTCATCAAAACTCGCATACAGGATAGGCTCAGCTCCCTCGGCCTCTGCTCGTTGCAGCATGTCCACAACTGCGAAAGCAGCCAGCGGCTGGCTCATCTCTTCCTCAGACCAGGGACTGACACGGAAAAAGTCAGCAACAGCACTGGCATCCGGTGCCTCCACCCACTGCCGATACAGGTTGGCAAGGGTTTTGCGTCCCTCGCACACGATAATTGCATCCGCCGTGCGAAGCAAATGCTTCCGCTGTGCTTTGGAAAGGTTCAGTCCAAGAAACAACGGTGCACGAATGGTCTGTTTTTAGACAGCGAGAGGCAAGGAGAGAAGTTCGCGACGGGAGGTGAGAGTATCCCACTGACTACTTAACAGAGCAGCGCGCGCTTTGGCGGTTTTGATAGCATTGTCGTGATCCCAGATGGCGCCAGCGACCTTAAGGCGTTGGGCGACAATTTGTTTACAGCCACTCTCAATGGTGCCTGAGCCGATTTGATAACCATTGGCTCGATAGGTTGGATAATCCATGCGGTGACGATTGTTGGTGAAATACGTGACCGCTTTGCGAGCTGGTTCTTGAGCCGGACCGGATGCAGTGAAACGGTCAAAGGCATGGATGACGGCGTCGAGGTCACCATGCCATAAATTATGGCGCACTTGCTCGATCCAAACCTGACGTTTGTCCTTGTCAGCGAAGGCGGCATTGGCCACAGGGGCGATATACTCAGTGGCGTGAAACCCATCGACGATTTGTATCGCTTCGGGATAGTGTGCCTGAACCAAGTTCCAAATCCATTCGGCGCCATCGCCCAAGAAAATCAACTCGTCAGCCAACTGAGCTTGACGTTGACAGCCGGTGGCCCATAGCAAATGGCCCAATTGTTGAGCCTCCTGGATGTCACAGTAGTAACTGATGTCGGTCGCCTGGATGTCCCAGTCGTCATCGGGGTTTGTGGGAGGTTCAACCCTCGTCGTAAACCAGGCACCCACCTTCAAATCACGCCAGGGATGCTCTTCTTCACCTCGGATATGCACTTTGGCGGCATCCAAAGGGCCATAGAGACGCTGGGGACGCTCAGCCAGCCGCTGTTGTTCTTGTAACCAGCTGGCATCTCGGCTTTGAGCCATCCATTCTTTTTCCAGAACCTGCACTTCTTCGCCCATCGCCTGAGTAGCTTTGGCCAGACTGTGATCGCTCAGTGAAATCAATGTCAAAGCCCCAAACAGGTCGCTCCCTTGCCCAAAGGGCAGTTGGGCACCGCTCATGCCGCTCAGGCTTTCCAGTTCAGCACTCATTTCGCCGGGTCGCAATCCCAGCTTTTCATCCAGAGGATAATGACCTTGCCGACATGCAGCACATAAGTAGTAAGCCCGTTGGTATTCGACCTGGCCCAAAATCGTCAGCAGCGTCCCACTCCGTTTGAATTGATACTCAGCCTGACCACCGCAGTGAGGACAGCCGCTGCTCTCAGCCGGATAGATCGGTTCTTGCATGGCCAACCAAGAACCTAACAGAAACTGCCCCACTTTCTGTAACATGGCCCGAATGTTACGTTCCATTTCGCTCAAACTTCGCGGCTGACCCGTTTTCAAGAATAACTCCGAGGTGAGTTGCATCATATATTGCCCAAATTCCTGACCGAGTTTGGCTATGTTATTCATCCTTCGCCTCCTTGGCTCAATTTCTGTCCCTTTACTTTAACTCATCTCCCCAAGATGGCCCAATTTCCCAACTCTCCAACAGATCGTTCGTGCACCGAACCGTTTGGGTGCGTTCAGATTTGGGGGCAGACATAACGAAAGAAGGGAAGAGGGAAGGCCTGCTTGAGAAAAGGGGAGAAAAGGAGTAGGATGAAGAAAAGGCCAAACAGGAGGGAAGCGGTGATAACGGAGCGTCAGAAGAGGGAGATACGCCAACGATTTGTGGCGAAAGCGGAAGAGGTGTTTGACATAGTGATGGAGCAGGGGGAAGGCAGAGAAGATATCAGCTTGAGCCAGATAGAAGAGGTAGTAAACGAGCTGAAGTTTGAGTTGAC
>DAOUMD010000072.1:0-6970 GCA_034412795.1 Anaerolineae bacterium | reverse complement strand
TGTTTTGCTAGAGCAAGTTGAACGGCATTGATGGCACGCTCAACATCCATATCATTTGTTTTCCAATTACACACCGAAACGCGCATACAGCGTTTACCTTGCCACGTAGTACCACTAAAAAATGCTTCACCAGATTCAAGAACATCTGCAATAACGCTGTCTGTGCGCCGATCATGATCGGCATCCGTCGCATTGAGTTTCGCGCTGAGAAAACGTACTAACCCCTGGTTTATTTGTGGTTCCCAAATCAATTCAGCGCCAGGTAATGCGCCAATGCGTGTTACAAGGCGATGTGCATATTGACAAGTGCGTTCGATTAGCTCAGCCACTCCCTGTTTACCCAGTTGCCGGATAGCGGCATAGGTGGCGATGCCGCGTCCACGGTGAGACCATTCCGGAGTCCAATCCCTCTGGTCACGGGCAACCGCATCGTGGGTTAAATAACTCGCACGGTGAGACATGGCCGCTTGATGAGCCCTTGAATCTGTAACAAAGGCGTAGCCACAATCATAGGGTACATTAAGCCATTTATGCCCATCAACCGCCCACGAATCGGCTTGCTCTACTCCATTTAGCAAATGTTTATATTTGGGGCTTGCCGCTGCCCATAGCCCAAAAGCCCCATCGATATGAACCCAAGCACCATACTCGTGCGCGATGGGGATAAGCTCCTCAAAAGGCTCAAACACCCCAGTGTTGATGTCGCCAGCCTGCAACAATACGATGCTTGGCTTGCCTGCATGTTCTTGAAGTCCCCTCAGTAGGGCTTCTGAGTCTAAATGCCCCTGTTTATTTACAGGTATATCAACAACATTGTCGTTACCAATCCCCAACAAACGGACAGTACGCTCAATTGAGCCATGTCGTTGGTTATTACTCAAGATGCGGATTGGAGGTGCGCCAGTCAATCCCTTTCGCTCCACATCCCAGCTATGTTTGGCTAGCAAGGCATTTCGAGCAGCAGCCAGGCAAGTTACATGAGCCATTGAACAGCCCGTTACCAGAGAAAAACTTGCTTGCTGAGGTAAACTCAGCAGCTCTTTCAGCCATTGTCCACAAACTTCTTCAATGACGGCTATGGCTGGTCCGGAAGCGAACAAAGCGGCGGGCTGGTCCCAAGTAGACGTAAGCCAATCAGCAGCCAGGGCGGCAGGCACTGAGCCACCAACTACCCAACCAAAGAACCGTCCTCCTGAACTACCTAACACTCCACCTTGCACATCAGCAACTAATTCATCAATAACTTGAGTTGCGTCCATACCCTCGTCGGCAAGCGGGTGGCCTAAACGTTGGCGCAAGTCAGCGAGACTTGTGGTTGCTGATACGGGAGCTTCGTCAAGGCTCTCAATATAGCTCAAGGCATGTACGAGAGTAGACTCAAGCAATCTTCGATATGTCATTTCTATCTTTCCTTTCGATGGTTTGTTGATCTATAGCTGGTCATATCAATCTCCCTCTACATCCGGCATCACCTGCGTGGTTTCCTTGAGAGTCGAAAGCACAATACTGGTCGTCGTTCTTGAAACCTGAGCATTGCAACGAATACGCTCAATCAGCTTTTCTAAATCACCGGGGCTGGGTGCGCGCACTTTCAAAATGTAACAATCTTCACCGGCCACAGTGTGACATTCCAACACATCCGGCTCATCCTGACAGATACTCACTACGCTGTTTTTTGACTCAAGATAATCTGTCGAAGCCGAACCAACAGTGAGATGAATAAAAGCCATAATAGGTTTGCCCAAGGCTTCAGCATCTACCACAGCTACATACCCCTTGATGATACCTTTTTTCTCTAATTTTTTGACCCGTTCGTGTACAGTGGAGGTTGTCAGCCCCACCTTTTCAGCCAAGGCTGCATTTGAGAGACGAGCATCTGTTTGTAGCAAAGAAACAATTTGACGGTCGATTTTGTCAATCATCCTGAAAAATCCTTGAATTACCGGAAATATTACGGTGTTTAATTTATAACACCGAAAATTATACGGCAAAAAAGCCATTTTGTCAAGAGGCAATTGAGACGATTTTTACGAGTCCAATTATTGAGCTTGATGCTCTAGGACGACGATCGCCAAGGGTACAAATAGAAGGATACACTACTCGGCAAACAAAATCTATCCGATTCTTGCGGTTTTTATGATGGTTGGTGAAATTGCCAAAAACAAAGCGGGCCGGTAGAAGAACCAGCCCGCCGGGAAAAATATTAAATCCGGTAAGTCAGTACGCTAATGAGGTTAACGCAACGTTTTAAAACGCCGTCCCTGGGCAGCCAATTGCTCTTCGCTGCTCATAGGAAGAGGACGACTTATGGGCCCAACGCTTCGCGCATCAGTCGCCGGGTTTCGCAGTTTCACCAAACTTGCCCCCAAACGCTGCAAAGCCGCGAGTTGGCAACAAAACGAACCTCGATCAGGCGGCGCCTGCAGCGATGTTGGGGCGCTCAGGTTTGGCGCAGGATGTCTTGCACAGCACTCTTCACAACATCGTAGGGTGGCTCACCCGTGTAGAAGCTCAAAGAACGATGTCCATCAGAGCGGTTCTCATCGAGGTGGAAAACACGCTCGTCTGGTTGCAGTGCGCCGCGCTGGCGCATATACTCGTTGGTGGCTGCATACGAACCGAGCGAGATCGTATAGGTTGGCTTGTTGTCGCCGGCACAAAAGATGTAGAATATGTAGCGGACAGCCATGTCGCCGACGAGCTCAAAGTGCTCAAATGCCTGAACAGCTACGTCTCCAACAGTGAACTGATCGCGGCAGTAGTGGACTGGTCTATTGGGGCCGGCTTCCTGTTGGCTATATAACGCCAGTAATTCATCTCTCTCTGCATCACGCTTGTCAAAGTTCTCAAGCGCTTCATATACCTGCACGAGCATGGCCCGCGCTCTAAAATCCTGGGGCGCTAGGGCCTTGAGTTGTCTCAAATAGTTGCCTGCCTCCGCAAACTGATCCGAGCGATAGGCGCTCAGGCTGACGTTGTACAGCAAGCCGGGATCATCCGGGCTAGCCTCTAGCATTTCCCGGAAGGCTTGAAACAGCTCGGCATGGCGTCCTTCTCGGATGAGTTGTTCGCGATATTCGGGGGTGTTTTGCGGCCTGGGTCCCCTCCCTCTTACGGCCTGTTGCATGGCTTGCATATTTTCCTGAACAAGCTTGATGGTCTGGCTTTCCGGTGGCAGGGATGTCTGGAAAATCGACAGCGCCCTCCTGTACAATGTATAAGCCATGTAGAACTCTTTTTTCTCCTTGAACAGATCTGCATACCAGGAGACATACGTCGCGGTCGCTTGATGGTCGGCGCCGTCTGCCAATTCGCTGATCTTTACAGCTCGCTCCAGGGCCGCCTGTGCACCCTCCAAATTTCCCTGTGCTTGCAGGACGCGTCCCAGCCCGCCGGCATCCGCAGCCACATTCGCGTGTTCTGGACCGTACACGACTGTATCGATCTCTAGCGCCCGTTCATATGCTGCCTGTGCTCCCTCCCAATCCTCCAGCCCCCTAAGCACACCCGCCAGCCTGTAGATCAAATCTGACATCGATGGATGATTCGATCCCCGCGGGTCGCGGAGCTTGAGGAAGCGCTCGTAGATGGGCAGCGCCCGCTCAAATGCCGCGCGCGCGCCCTCCAGGTCGCCCATAGCCTCCAGCATCTTCCCCGCATCTCGGTGAATCTCTCCCACAAAGATGTGATCGGGATCGTGGTGAACCTTGGCGTGGTGCTCTGACTGAAGCGCGGCAGCCTGTTCAAATCCTGCCCTCACTCCCTCCACATCGCCCAGGTACCTGAATGCCACAGCGCGCATCTTGGCGTATGTGGCCATTTTCTGCAAGTCAGGTTTGCTGGCCTGCTCCTCGAGCTTGAGTGCCCGCCCATACGCTTCTGCTGCCCCATCATAGTCTTTCGTCTGGATCAAGTAAGTACCCAGGTGGTCATTCAGTGAAACGGCTGTCTCCAATCCTGTTTCTGCCGCCATCGAGGCAATGAGGCGGATGTGTGGCAACAGGAGCTTGAGATCGGTGTCTACCTGTTCCTTAGACTCGATATTCCGTGCAAGTTCAAGATTCAGTCCGCGAGCCAGGTGGGGCAGGATGGCGTCCGAGCCCTCTTGAGCGCGGGCGTATTCGGCCAGCGTCGGGTGGATCACTGGCCCCGCTTTGGGGTCATCCATCGTCAGTAATCCAAGGTTAATCAGCGTGTTGACCGCTTCGTCGCGGGTTTCTGTATTCGGTTTTGCTGCCTCGTACAAAAGCCGGTTGGGGATAGCTTGGTGGGGCATACAGTACCCCGCAAACAGAAAGACTCGCCGCGCTGTTTTGTCCTCCACTTGCTGCCAGTTCAGCCCGAAAGCCGCCATGCAATCCAGATCTTGGGCTGCCGGGTTGCTCAGCTTCTCTCGCCAGCTTGTCATCGAGGAGGAGTTCCATATCTCGTCCAGCTTCTCCCCGTACTCGGTCACCGACGGACAGAAACCGCCCGCAAGGTACCGACCGGCCATCTCTAGCGCAAACGGCCTGCAGCCCAATCGCTGCGCCAGCGTCTCCAGGTCGTTGTCGCTGGCCTGTTCCTCAGACAGATACCCGCGCAAGAGATCGCGGCTTTGCTCAGGCGTCATTGTATTTTGCGAATTCATTACCAATCTCCTGGAATCGATAGATGGAAAGCTTGCTCATCTGCAGGCTCGAAAGGCTTCTTCGTCATAGACATTCTTGGAGAAGTGCAGGCCCATAGCCGAGATGTCCTGTAGCCAGCCTATCAGCCCACAGAGCAATCTGTTCCGCCGGCGTCATAGTCCCAATCTCATCACCAAGAATCTTCCCCCCTCTTCGAACAATGGCCGAATTCATTTCCTATCCGAAAACTGATCTTGTTGCACCTTGGAAGAATTTCTCTTCCACAGCTTCAACCATAGCCAACCAGGAACTATAATCCCGACCAAAATCACCACCGGCCCCACTATGACCCCAAACATATTGTCAACGATTTGATAGCCGATAAAACCACTGGCAATCCCCAGGGCAACACCACAAAACGACCCCACTATCATCCCTACGCATCCCCCAGGCTCAAGGTTCAATGAACCAATGAAACCGGAATAACCAATGATTCCGCCGAAAACAGCACCCACAACTCCCAACAAAACAGAAGCTATAACTCCGACAAGAATGTAAATTGTGTCCATTACCTATTTTGCCTTCGCTTCCAGTCTGGCTTTCAACCCAAATCGGGAGGGAATGATCTCCAACAGATTGCCCCCTCAACTTTGACCACAGCTTTGCTTTTCTCGCCGAATGAACCTGCCCAACGATAAAAGTGTGGCGATTGCGGGTTAGCACAACCACCACCGATGATTAGATACGTCGCAACCCTAACCAACTTCAAAAAACGCAGCTTTAGCAATTCGCCACCACTGCCTTGTTGGGCGGCTCCGTGGAATGGAGCGACTACTCACAAAGCCAACGTTTTACAAAACTCTAGCAGCGTGATGACGGGGCTATTCCTCTCGCGGGTTTAGCTGCCGGGCAGAACGCGCCCACCGAGGAATACAGACCTTTGTACCAGTCGTTTCGCACCAAAGTATAGTCGGGTGCCCAGTGAGTCTGCCAGGTTCTGTATTTCTACTGAGCCTCCATGTTGATGGAATAAAGACCTGTGTCTAATCTACCTTCACCCGTGAAAACTTCTGCACCCGCTTCGACGCTAAGCAGATAGACTGAACTGCTCAACCCAGCCAAGATAAGGTACTGAAAGAAATTCGTCAGATCAAGCTTCTGAGTCTTAGTGTTAACCGTACGGATGAACGAGTATACGGGCCAGGCTGACACAGGATGAGGGCCTTCCCATAAATCCCACTCTGTGCCCTCGATAATCGTGCTGGTTTGCCTGGAACCAATCGGACGAATATTCCCAGTATTATACAGCCAGATCATAACTTCCCCCGTAGGGTTTTTGTCACCAAGAGCAGGATTCCTGGAGAGCCAAATATCATAGGTGACGTTTGTCCCACCCAACCTTGTATGGGTCAAATTGAAACTCCAGGCAGTACGTAGACTGCGAAGGGAGACTAGCTGGATAGGCAGACCAGTCTCAGCGACCTTCCAGCCCCAGTGCCAGCCCCACACGACGGAAGCATACGATTTTATGGTATCACGCTGACCTGTCCAATTCCAACTGGTTCCCCAAGCAATGTGTGACTGGTTGGAGGGTGATTTCCAAAGACACTGCGAACCAGAACCAGTATTGGCACCCCAAAGATTATTATATAGGTAGTACTTACCCTGAATGAGAAAGGCACCGTTCTTGCAGATTCGTTTCATTCCGATTCACACTTGTCTTTGTAGATAAAAAGTCTGTCTTGGTTTTCGGCGTGCCGCCCCGTTCAGCGGAGGCAAGCGAAGTGAAACGGAGCGAAGCGTCCGCTGAACGGTTGGAGCTGAGCCGCCAGGCGGCATAGGCTCGCCACGCCTGCTCAGAATCTCGACCGCAGACCCAGCCAACCTCGCCAGGCCCCTTGATAGCCTGGTCGGCTCCAGCGAGTGGTTAGTCTGCCTCACTACCCACTACGGCAGACGGCCATTCACGGCATCCAAGAACAATGCCTCAAATCGCTCCCGGTCAGCTTTCATCGCCACTCGTATGATGAACCCCCTCTCACTCTCTAGCGTTCGGCCGCTTTCTGCCCCCTCTTCTTCAACCACTATCAAGGATATCTCCTGAAAGGTACCCAACCCTTCTTCAGTCGCGATAGCTGCCGCGAGCGGGTCCCAGAAATAATACGATCCTAAACGAACGTATTCCTCCTGCGCTGTCAGCACACGGTACACAAACTCTGCTACAGACGTCGTTCGATCCCTCTCCAGACGTCTGTAGAACTCCATCGTTACAGGCGCATAATTGGTCGCGTCCAGCGGCACCAGTGTAATCGGTGCTCCTGAACCAAAAACCTCCGCTGCAGCCCGGGGGTCCACATAGA
>DAOUMD010000071.1:0-53797 GCA_034412795.1 Anaerolineae bacterium | reverse complement strand
GGATGACCATCGCCTTTGAGCTGGGCATACGCGCACTGGTGACCGACACCGTGATGAACACCGACGCTGACCGCGTCCGCCTGGCCCGCGAGGTGCTGGAGTTTGCGACGCAACTGTGATATAATGGACCAAAGCAGCGAATCAGCAAAACAGCAAATTGACACATCATCGAATCGGTGGGTTACGAAATGTTGTTCACTCAATCACTGCTCAAGGACATTGAGGAGGTTGGCCTGAGTGGACGAAGAAAGCGTCCTGGAGGCGCGCTTGAAGCTGCTCGCCGAATACAGCAGCGACTTACAAGAGATGCAGAGCGTGAGTAGTGAAGACCCAATTAAGCGGGAGACGACTATGAGAGCGCAAACCTTGCCCGAAGTCATCCGCGCCTTTGACCCGAGACAGCCCCTCATGGGCCAAGAATTGAGAGAGTGGCTGCGCGACCAAGCCCAGACCCTCCTGGCCCAAAGCCGCGACCTGTTCCTGACCATCAACCTGCCCCAGGCCGCCACCCTGGTCGATCGCGCCCTCGAAAACACCGGTCATTAGTGCTGCTTACGCCTCACGCAATACGCATTACGCCGTGTCTGTCTACTGCCTGATCCCCGCCAAACCCCACACTGAAGCCAAATCCCGCCTGGCGCCGGTGCTGCCCGCTGCTCAGCGCAAAGAGCTTAACCGCTGGCTGCTACGACGCACACTGCGCCTGGCGCACCAGGTCATCGGGCCGGTGGTCGTCGTCAGCCGCGACCCGGCCATCATCGCCCACGCCAAGACCCAGGGAGCCTGGGGACTACCCGAGGCCTCGGCCGGCCTCAATCCGGCCCTGGCTCAGGCAGCACACTTCGCCCAGACTCAGGGGGCAACCGGCCTCCTGGTCTTACCCACCGACCTGCCCCGGCTCACCGCGACCGACCTGGAAAGCATTTTAGCCCTGGGTACCGCCCCCAGGACACTGGTCATCGCCCCTTGCCGGCACGCAACCGGCACCAACGCCTTGCTCATGCGCCCCCCCGACCTCATCCCTTTCGCCTTCGGACCCGATAGCTTCGCCGCCCACTGCGCCGCCGCCCGAGCCGCCGGTGTAGAACCCATCATCTACCGCGCCGCCAGTATCGCCTTCGACCTCGACACGCCCGAAGACTGGGAATCAGGCATCTGGAATCAGGGAATCAGGGAATCGGGGATTGGAGATTGACTAACCGATCCCCCCAACCTACCACCTTCCCAATCTCCCACCTTCCCAATCCACCAGTTTCCCAATCTACCAATCTACCAATCTACCAATTTCCCAGTTCCCCAATCTACCAATTTCCAATTTGCTGATTCGATTCAAGCGTGGTAGCATAATTTCACTACTTCACGTTTGACGTTTGACGTTTCACGTTTCACATTTGACGTTTCACGCTTCACATTTGGAATTTGACATTTGAAATTTAACGCATTTCTGCTCGCCGCGTTGGGCTTGGCTATGATAGCCCTGATCGGCTGCCAGGACCAACCCCAACAGTTGTTCATCGAAGTAGATCACGGTCGCCAAGCGATCACCACCGAAGCCGCCACCGTCCGCGACGCGCTGGACGCCGCTGGCGTTAGCCTCGGCTCGCTGGACCGCGTCAGCCCCGACCTGTACGTGGAAACGGAACCGGGGATGGTCATCGTCGTCACGCGCGTCGAGGAACAATTGGAGACTACCCGCGAGTTGGTCCCCTTTGAGCGCAAGACAGTGACCAACGAGGCGCTGCCGGCGGGCGAAACCCGGCTCATCCAGCTTGGCGTCAACGGGGAGGACGAAATCACCTACCGCATCACCCTTGAAGACGGTGTCGAGGTAGAGCGAACTCAATTCTCACGGGTGCCGGTCATTGAGCCTGTGGACGAGATCATCGCCGTGGGCGCGCAGGATCAACTGGAGCCGGTTCCTGTCGAGGGGACTATAGCCTACCTATCGGCGGGCAACGCCTGGCTCATACGTGACATCAGCACAGCGCGACGCCCATTGACCACAGAAGGCGACCTCGACAGCCGGGTTTTCGAGCTATCACCTGACGGTCGCTGGCTCCTCTACAGCCGCCGGCTGGAAGGCGACGTAGAGACCCCCATCAACCAACTTTGGATGGTCAACACCACCATCGTTGGCGAGAAACCGATCTCAACCCCGATCCAGGGCGTGCTTTACGCCGAATGGTCTCCATCTGGCGACCAAATCGCCTATAGCACCGCCGAGCGCACGCCCAGCACGCCCGGCTGGCGCGCCAACAACGACCTATGGCTTGCCCGGCCAGGCGATATTCTCGCCGATTCCCATGAAAACATAACAGCCACCCAAATCATTAGCCCCAGCACGGCTGGCGTATATAGCTGGTGGGGCACCACGTTTGAGTGGTCGCCCGACGGGCGCAAGATTGCCTACGCTCGGCCCGACCAGATTGGTGTGGTGGATATCATCAGCCAGACCACAGTTGCCCTGGCTGATTTCACCGCCTATCAAACCTACAGTGAGTGGGTGTGGGTGCCCTCATTAGCCTGGTCGCCCGACAGCCGCTATCTGGCATCCACCATCCACGGGTCTCCCGTGAACAATGAGTCGCCCCAAGACAGCCTCGTCTTCGACCTGTGGTTTTACGCCGCTGATGGATCGGTGAAAGCACTCGTAGCCGATCAGGTGGGTATGTGGTCAGCGCCTGCCTGGGGGCCGGACGGAGTCGTACACGGGCAGGCCGTCAATCCACTCCGGTCAGTAGATAGTCGCTACGCCCTCTTCCTCCGCGACCGGGACGGCAGCAATCCACGCCAACTCTTTCCGGTAGCCGAAGAGCCGGGCGTGGAAGCCCCACCCCAAATCGCCTGGTCACCAAATGGTAAAAAATTCATCTTCGTGTATAATGGAAACCTATACCTGGCAGATGTTGAAGGCGTTTCCCCCAGGCAACTCACGTCCAACAACCAGAGCGGTCAACCGCGCTGGGCAGCCGGACGCCCCGGCAGAGAAGCTGTCGAGCCGCGGAGCACGCCGACCATCACCTTCACAAACACGGTAACCGCCAGCGATGTGCTAACGCGAACAGACGACGTCCGGTGAGGAAAAACTGTGGCGGCACAGACCTTAAAAAGCATTTTGTTAATGGATGAGGACGCCGAAACTCTCGAAAAGCTTCAAGGTATTCTGAGACGCGAGGGGTTTCGCGTGTTGGTAGCCGCCGACGGAGATGCAGGCCTGCGCCTGGCCCGGCGAGAATGCCCTGACCTGATCATCCTCGACCTGCTATTGGCCGGCGTCGATGGGATTCAGGTCTGTCTGCAACTACGTGAGGACAAGACCACTCGTCACATTCCCATTCTGTTACACACAGCCCTGGCGATCCCTGATCGCGGCCCTGACGGCCAGTTTGCGCTGGCCCCCGGCCAACCTGTCATTTCGGTTGACGCCTACATGCCCAAGCCTACCGATCTGCGACGTATGCTTGAGATCGTCTGGGCTATGGTCGAACCCGACCGTCCCTTCACCGGCCAGGCAGGAGAAGTCGTGCTCATTATCGATAATGACTCCGAGCAGCGCACCCGCATTGGCAAGGCCTTGAGCCACTATGGCTACCATATCATAACCGCCCAAGACGTGAATACCGGGCTGCGCCTGACCCAGGCCACCCAGCCTGACCTGATTCTCGTCAACGACCAACTGCCAGGCAGCCGGACCATTCCAACCCACGCCCGGCAGACTCATCACGAACCGGCCGTCATCACGATTATTGACCAGGAAGAGGAGATGTCCACTGCGCTTCTGAAGGACGTGGACGATTACTTACCCCAGCCAATCAAGCCCTGGCAGGCAATTCTTGTCGTCAAATCCGCCCTGGAGAAACTGCGGGCACGACGATTAAATCGTGAGTTGACCAACCAACTGCGACTGGCCAACCTACACCTGCTAGAGACCAGGCAAGCCTTGCAAGGCCAGAACAAGGAACTAAATGTGACCAATGAGCGCCTGCGCGCTCTTCACAACGCCAAGCAAACCCTGGCCAGCATGATCGTCCACGACTTGCGCACTCCGCTCACCGCTGTGATGGGTGCCCTGGCACTATTGGAAATGGATCCATCGCTGAGCCTGAGCGAACGGCAGCAAGGGACGATAGACGGCGCGCTGGCTGCCGGCCAACAACTGGTGCGGCTCATTGATGCCCTGCTTGACTTGCAGCGACTTGAGGAAGGTCAACTGCCTTTGAAACTGGAACCGGTTGATCCCAACCGCGTGGTCGAGGCCAGCCTGGAACAGTTGACACCCATGTTGAAAGTCCAGGAGATAAAGGCACGCACTGACCTACAAGACGAACTCCCCACCCTATGGGTTGACTGGGTGGTGGCTCAACGCGTGATTGAAAACCTGCTTGACAATGCCATCAAGTTCACACCGCCGGGGGGAGAGATCACACTCGGCTCTCGACTGGAAGGTGATCACGTAACCCTGAGCGTGCAGGACACAGGATCTGGCATTCCTGAAGACCAGAAGCAAATTATGACCGAAAAATTCGGCAAAATGACGTTCGAAGACGCGTACGAGACAGCGCTGGTAGAACCTGGCTTCGGCCTGGGCCTGGCCTTTTGCAAATTAGCCACAGATGCCATGAAAGGTCGCATCTGGGTCAACAGCGAGTTAGGACGCGGCAGCACTTTTTACGTCACCTTTCCTGTCCAGGCAGAGCCTGACCGCAAGGAGTAGGCGACTCCGGTCCGCCACGAAAACCATGACTTTGCTCCCTCCCTTAACAGACGAGGAAATTGAATCAACCTCACCATCCGTCGTCCTGGTCATTGACGATGATGATCTAAGCTTGAAGATCATTGCCGACGCCCTCCTTGAGAACCAATATTCGGTGCTCACTGCTGACAACACCGCAGATGGAGCCCGCCACGCCACACAAAACCAGCCTGACCTGATCATCGCCAACGCCGCCATGCCCGGCACCGATAACACACAGTTGATTGAATTGCTTAAGAAGTGCGCCCCCGAGGCGAGTGTAATTGCCACGACCGATTATGGAGCTGAACAACTGGCTGCCAGTGCATTGAAGCAAGGCGCTGAAGAATATCTCATCCGCCCCATCCTTCCCTGGGAAATTGTCACCGCCGCCGCCGAGGTTTTGGAACGGGCCGAACTGCGCCGGCGCAACCGTCAATTGACCGAGGCACTGCGTCAGCGCAAGGCAGAACTCGAGCTGCGCAATAGGGAATTAGAGGATGCAAATGCCCGGCTACGCGAAGCCGACAGATGGAAAGAAAACCTTTCCAGCATGATCATTCACGACCTTAAGAATCCACTGGGTGTCATTCAGGGAACGATGATTTACTTTAAGGGTACCCTGGGTGACGAAATGGATGAGAGGCAATCTCAACTCCTGGAAAGCGCGCTGATTTCGGCCGACCGGGCCCTGAGGCTCATCAGCGCCATCCTCGACGTCCACCGGCTTGAGGAGGGGCGCATGCCGATTGAACTCCAGCCCGTGGTGCCTCGTGACGTCATCCAGACCTGTCTGGACGAGATTTACCCGCTGTTCAATATGTACAGCCTGAACACCACCCTGAACATATCCGAGGCGGTGCCACCTGTGCGTGCAGACTACAACGCCTTGGTGCGTATTGTCGGAAATCTATTAGATAACGCCATCAGGTTTACCCCGGCAAATGGACGCATCACGATTGGTGTGCGCCGGGTACCAGACGGAGTTGAGTTCTCCGTGACTGACACGGGTCACGGTATTCCTGCCGATCAACAGCAGCGCATCTTTGAAAAATTCGCGCAGGCTGACATTCGTGCCGAGGGTCAGCGCGCCGGTGTAGGACTGGGGCTCACCTATTGCAAACTGGCCATCGAAGCCCACCACGGCCGCATTTGGGTTGAAAGCACAGAGGGAAGCGGCACTACATTTTATTTCGTCATCCCTGTTTGGGATGGCGAGGCATAATCCAGTACACAGGGCATCTGCCTATTGTGACGATAACAAACGCGTACTGACCCAGGCGTTGCACCGACGACGCTAGCCCCGCTGCACAAGAACAGGCAATGAAATTCAATTTTTGGTCCTGGCTTGGCCTCTTCTCCAATATTTTCACGATCGCCATAACATTAGCCGTCTTGATTCTGATGGCAGTGCTCGGCCGACGCCATCGGGGCAACCGCTCTTTTGCCTTGTTTCTGTTTCTTGTCTTCGGCTGGATTGGCAGTGGACAGAGCACCCAAGTCTTGATTTGGCTGGGCCAAGGTGACCCCACGATCCCTTTGCGAATTACGGCAGCTCTCTTCTTCTTCCAGGCGATAGCCCTGTTTCATTTTGCCGGACGTCTGATCAAATTAATACACCTCTGGTTCTACTTGAGCGTGGGAGCTGGATTGACTATCGGATTGGTCGGGCTGATCCCTCTATGCCATCATCGCATCATCACCAACCCTGGCCTATCGCCAACCGGTCTACTGCAATGGGACATCTTTCCACTTGGTTACGCTCTCGTTGGCATTGCATTCGCGTATCTGGCGGTCACCCCACCACTTTTATTTACACATCATCGCCAGGTGCCCCACTTCTTGATCATTGTGGGCGCGACTATCGTGGTAGTCGCCGAAATCGTTGGCTTGTGCGGGTCGCTGGTCGCATTTCCTTTTCCGCTGCTCGCACTGGGCGTCAGCGTCGGCATCGCCATCTTGGGGACAAGCATGGTCCATTTCCAGGTTTTCAAATCGCTCAAAAATATGACACGCGAGTTGCAGGCCCGCCAGGCCGACCTGGAAGAACGCAATCGCCGCCTGAAAGAGGCTAACGTCAGGTTGCGCGAACTGGACGAGTGGAGAGAGAAGATGACCCATATGGTCATCCACGACCTGAAAAGCCCTCTGAGCGTCATCAGCGTGGTGCTGAATGATTTCAGGAACAACCTCGCCTTGCAGTCGGACAGCACGCAGCACCAACTCTTGCAGAGCGCCCTAATCGCGGCACATCGCATCCAAAACTTGGTTGGCAGCATGCTCGACGTGCATCGTCTGGAAGAAGATCGGATGCCCGTCAATCCCGTTCCATTTGACCTCACCTCGGTCATTGATGGTTGCATACAGGCAGCCAATCCGTTGCTTTCACTGTATGAAATCACGGTAAACGTTGAGGCGCCAACGACGGCTCCCCAAGTGTACGCCGATCTGGAACTCACCGCTCGAGTCATTGAGAATCTACTTGACAACGCCGTCAAATTCTCCCCATCACCCGGCACCTTAGCTATTCGCGTGCGTGCCGAATTGGATGAGCTTCAGTTCAGCATCAGCGATGCAGGCCCCGGCATAGCGCCGGCCTATCATCAGCAAATCTTTGAGAAGTTCTTCAGGATCACCCCAGCGTCGGAGGATACTCGCTCGGGCGCGGGTCTCGGCCTTGCCTTCTGTAAACTCGCACTGGAAGCACAGGGAGGACGCATCTGGGTAGAAAGCAATGGCCACAATGGTGCTACCTTCCACTTCACCCTGCCCATATGGATAGAGCCTGCCGAAGCCCCCAACTCCGCCTCAAGAGACAGTGAGCAGGATGTATGAATGATAGGCGTCCTTCGGACCTCACAGAGACTACCGCGCAATCTGCACGAGGGACTCCACCCTCTAAAGAAGGCACCAGCCAGAAACCAGATCCGCGCGGCTGGAGGGTTTTTTGGCTGCTTGTATTGATAGCTTTGGCCGTCGCCGGCATGTGGTTGGGGCTAAAGCTACGGCGCATCCAGTCAGCATACCCTGGCCTCTCTCCCAACGTTCCACTGGCTTCCGAAAAATTATATGGCGTTAACGCCGACCTTACCCAGGTTTCGTCAGAGGAACTTGACCGCACCTTGGCCCAGATGAGCGAATTGGGCCTGCGATGGATACGCCAGCCCTTCACCTGGGCCGAGATTGAGCCCGCGCCTGGACAGTTTAACTGGGGTCCTTGGGATCGTGTGGCGGAAAGGGCCACCGCCCACGGACTGGAACTCATTGCCGTTCTGGATACCACACCTGCCTGGGCACGCCCTCCCGATACCACCCCATTCACCCCACCGACCGAGTTGGCTGATTTTGGGTACTTCGCGCGTGCCCTGGCAGAACACTACGGCGATCAGGTAGACTATTATCAGATTTGGGACGAACCCAACCTCAGCGCACACTGGGGTGACCAATTTGTGGAGCCCTCAGCCTACGCACGTTTGTTGCGCGAGGGAGCCATCAACCTGCGAGCTGCCGACGATGACACCCTGGTGCTGACCGCCGCCCTGGCGCCGACAGTGGAAACTGGCCCGCTGAATCTCAACGAATCTGCCTTCCTGGCTGGTCTCTACGCCGCCAACGCCACGCCTTGGTTCGACGTGGTGTCTGCCCAACCCTACGGGTTCGAGAGTGAGCCCACTGCGCCTCCAGACGAGGCGAGCCTTGGCTTCAGCCGTGCGGAACTATTACGCCATGTGATGGTCGCCTACGACGATGGCGAAAAACCGATTTGGGCCACCGCCTTCGGCTGGAGCACCCTGCCGCAGCCCTGGACGGGAGAGTCCTCTCCCTGGCCGTCGCTATCGCCTGACAGGCAAGGGGCGTATACCACCCAGGCCATCCGCCACGCCCGCGCCAATTGGCCCTGGTTGGGCCCTATGTTCTTCGCCGCCTGGGATGCCGGGGCTCTGCCAGATGATGACCCCCGGCGTGGGCTGGCTCTGGTCAATGGTGAAGTCCCCCTGCCACAAGCCCAGGTGTTGCGTGCCGACGAGGCCAATGATGATCCTCTGACCCTGCCGGGTGAAGAAGTCGCCAGCGTGGGCACCTATCCCGCCAACCACCCGTCGGGTCACTACACCGGCGACTGGCGTCTCGCCCCTGCTGGAGCCGACGTACCGCGTCATCCCCCGGCCACACTGACTATCCCCTTTCAGGGCACCCGATTGGACCTGCTAGTGCGCCGGGGAGCCTTCCGAGGCTTCTTGTACGTCACGATTGATGGGGAGCCAGCCAACACCCTGCCTCGGCAAGACGGACACGCCTACGTGGTGCTGTACGATCCTTTGGAGCAGGAAGATACGGTCACCCTGGCCCGCTATCTGCCGGATGGACCCCACACCGTCCAAATTGAAGCCGATGGTGGCTGGTATCAGTGGCCAGTGATCGGCTGGCAGGTGAGCAGAGAAGCAGACACCCGAGCCATCCGGCTGGGTCTGATCCTGGTTGGCGGACTGGGGGTTGTGGCGGCCGTCGGACTGGCGGTCTCAATGCGTTATACGCCGTCCGCAAGAGTCTATAGTTGGGTAGACACAGCCCACAAACGTTATATGTCATTTGGCACCCCGTGGCATCTGGCCATCCTGGGGATAACCGCCTTAGCCTTCTACTTCGCACCTGGAACTCTGCTCTCACTAGGATTACTGGGTCTTCTACTCCTTGCCCTTCTGCTCCGCCCCGATCTGGCTCTGACCCTGATAGCCTTCAGCCTTCCGTTTTTCTTGCTACCCAAGGCCCTCGTCGGACGCACCATCTCGATGACTGAAGTTCTGTTAGTGCTCGTAGCCCTGGCGCTAGTTACCCGACGCACGATGACCTTGATCAGAGCATCAGGGAATCAGTATGCTGCGCATGGGGCGCGTTGGCTGGATTGGCTTGCCTGGATCTTTACCGTGATCGCCATTTTGGCCGGGCTGCTGACAGTAGTGCCAGGGGCGAACACGGGTCCCCTCGCAACGGCCGACTGGCCCGTGTTGGCCTTGATGCTCCTACCTCTGGCCGGCGTGCTGGCTGCCATCGCTCAAGATCGAGAAGAGGACGCAAAATACACACCATGGCCGACTCCAGGTCTTGACCTGGCCGTCGTTGCGCTGGTTGGTCTATCCCTGGTCGCCACGCTGGCCGCGAAAAGCTTTGGCGTCTCACTCCAGGAATTTCACGTGGTGGTATGGGACGGGGCCGCCTTTTACGTCTTTGTACGGCTGATTCCCAGCCCGGACGTCAAGAACCGGGCCTCACGTTCAAACGCCGAACGACTGGCCTGGTCCGTCGTGGATGCCTTTCTGCTGGGCACAACCCTGATGGCTTTGTATGCCATCTACCAGTTCTTCTTCACCGACCAGGCCATCACTGCAGAAGGTGTCCACCGAGCACTGGGCGTGTACGGCTCGCCCAACAACCTGGCCTTGCTGCTGGACCGAGCGGCACCGATACTCATAACCGTGGCCATTGTGCCTCTTCTGATCCCAGTTGGGGGACGCACACCTCCAAACGGGCAAATGCGCCTGCGCCGAATACTGTATGGACTGGCGCTTATTCCCATTCTAGGAGCTCTGGTCCTCACCTTCAGTCGAGGGGCATTGCTGCTGGGTCTGCCGGCCGCCATCCTGTTCATAGGCATCGTGCGAGGAGGACGCGCCCTGTGGGCGATAGTGGGCGCTCTGGTCATTGGCGGAGTAGCCCTTCTGCCCCTATTTGGCACCGATCGCTTCCGGTCTATGCTCGACACCAACGCCGGAACCGGGTTCTTTCGCTTGCGTCTGTGGCAAAGTACGTGGAACATGCTGCGCGATCACCCCTGGCTGGGAGTTGGTCTGGACAACTTCCTCTATCAGTATCGCACCTGTTACATTCTGCCCGACGCCTGGCAGGAGCCAAATCTGAGTCACCCTCACAACATCGTGCTCGACTTTGGTACGCGCCTGGGGGTAGGCGGCATCGTCGTACTGTTGTGGCTACAAATCGCCTTCTGGCGAATCGCCTGGCAACTGTACCGCCGTCTGCCAGAAGGCGGAGCGCGATCGCTGACGTTGGGTCTTGTGGCAAGTATGGTCGCCACGTTGACTCACGGCTTAGTTGATAATGCCTTCTTCCTGGTAGATCTGGCCTTTATCTTCTTCATGACATTAGGGATACTTGGTAGACTGGCAACGACGGATGAGAAATGAAACAATGATAGGAGATCACACTATGCGCGTCCTTATCACCGGGGGAGCCGGGTTTTTAGGTTCCCATCTCTGCGACTATTTCCTGTCCAAAGGTCACGAAGTGATTGCAATGGACAACCTGCTCACCGGCAACACGGGCAACATCGAGCACCTGGCCGGTCAAGACCGCTTTCTCTTTATCAAGCACGACGTCACCAATTACATTTTTATCGAAGGCCGCCTGGATGCCGTGCTCCATTTCGCCTCACCGGCCAGCCCCATCGACTATCTGGAGCTGCCTATCCCCACCCTCAAAGTGGGTGCACTGGGAACCCACAAAGCTCTGGGGCTGGCCAAGGAGAAAAACGCGCGCTTCCTGCTGGCCTCAACGTCCGAGGTATATGGCGATCCACTGATTCACCCGCAAACGGAAGATTATTGGGGCAATGTCAACCCCATCGGCCCACGCGGGGTTTACGATGAGGCCAAACGCTTTGCCGAAGCCATGACTATGGCCTACCATCGTTACCACGGGGTTGACACCCGCGTCGTGCGCATTTTTAACACCTTTGGACCTCGCATGCGGTTGAACGACGGACGGGTGGTACCCAACTTCATCGCCCAGGCTCTACGCGGTGAACCACTCACTGTATTCGGCGACGGGAGCCAGACCCGTAGCTTCTGCTACGTAGCTGACACCGTAGAGGGTATCTACCGCTTGCTCATGAGCGACGAGACCGACCCGGTTAACATCGGCAATCCCAGTGAGATGACCATCCTCCAATTCGCGCACAAGATCATCGAGCTAACAGGTAGTTCGTCGCCCATCACCTTCGTCCAGCCCAAAGACGTGCGCATCAAAGACGACCCCAAAGTGCGCCAGCCCGACATCGGCAAAGCACGGCGCGTGCTGGATTGGGAGCCAAAGGTCAGCCTCGAGGAGGGCCTGCGGGAGACAATCGAATGGTTCCGGGAACGAGTTTGAGGACAATTCATCAATAGAAAAAAGTCACGGCAATCGCAACGGGTAATGCCAGCATCGTCTCAAGAGGCCCATCACGTAATCATAACGCTGTTGGGAAATATCTGGCCCTATCGTGTGCGACCCTACGACAAGCCCTCCACCCTCTCCGGCCCTTAGCACGTGTAGCACGTGTTCCCGGACTTCCTCTTGCGTACCTGTCGGGAGAATTAGCGAGTTACATAACCCACCCACAATTGCCAGCTTTCCATCAAACTCTGTGCGCAATTCAAGCGCGTCCATATGAGCCCGAGGCTCCACCGGATTAATCGCGTCTATTCCTATATCAACCAGATCACTAACCACCGCGCGGATGTCACCATCTGAATGGAACATCACTTTGCGTGCTCCCGCCTTTTTGAAAGCTGCCACCATCCGGGCCATAGGCGGGAGAAAGAAGCGTCGGTACAAGTGTGGTCCCATAATAAGGCCATTATTCCCGGCAATATCGTCATAGATGGCAATGGCAGTGTGCCATAGGTTCCCCCGCCGCAACGACTCGAGTCCGATGGCAATCAGATGATCAGCAACACGTTCAGCGAGGGCATGTACAAAGCCAGGATCCTCGATCATGTCTATTAGCCATTGCTGTTGGCCACGCATAAAGCTCGATCGAAGATAGGGGCCCCCCACCTTACAAAAGATGAAAGGTAGGTCTGGTTGATGCCTTAATTTATATATCTTGGTGAGGAAGTCCGCGTAGCGCGCTTCGTTCGCCGGGGACTCAAAAACTAATTGGTCAAGAGCAGACTTATCTTCGAGAGGGGTTTGTACCTCCTCAAAGAAATTGGCGCCTTTTCGCTGGCGCAGAAGACGTCCCCAACCATCACGATGGATTTCAAAGTTACCATCCTGGCGGACTTTGCCAGCTTCATCGGGCCATGGTGATTCGTCGGCGATGGCAAGTGACATATCAACATTGTAGTATGCATTCAATTCTGGATCCTCTGCCGGGTCCTCTTGCTCCCGCTTTGGATCCGTGGGTAGGCTCTGCGCATGGCGCCAGCGTTGCGCGAAACTGCCCCAGTAGAGATCAAAGTGGGGAACATGGTCAGCTTCGCGAAAATTAAGGGCAGCCGTCACACGTTCTTCGCCGGTCATCAAGTATTCACCTTCTTATGTACTTCTGTGCAGATACGGTTCAGAGCCTCGGCCTTTGACCAGGAAGCGCATATCCCGCTTCATACATCATCAGCGAGTGGGTATTCCCCATACCGCCGTACCGCTTCCAACATGGCCATGTAATTGGAGAGGGGAACTCCTGGGTGAATGGAATTGCTGGAGGCTAGTACCAATCCCCCTCCAGGTCCAGCGGCACGTATCACATTCCGTGTTTCAGTAACCACATCCGCGACACTGCCGTACACCAGAGTCATGGCGCAGTCCACATTACCAACAAAGGTAAGATGCTCCCCGTACGTTTTCTTGAGATAACCAATGTCCATTCCTGCGCGCGGTTCGATGGCGGCATAGCCGTCGATCCCACTTTCAACGAAGAAAGGCCTCTCGACCGACATCACATTACCGTCGGTGTGTTTGACATACACTAAACCATGCCGGTGGCAAAGACCAGTTAAACGCTGAAGACGTGGTAACACAAACCGTCGGAAAGCGCGGGGCGAGAAGAGCATATTCGTGGATCCCGCCCAATCCGTGCCGCCTGCCAGGCCATCAACGCCCAACTGGATTTGAGCTTCAGCCAGCATCATGATCTCACGTTCGCGTACATCCAGGTAACGGTCAACCAGATCCGGACGGGCTGCCATGGCCTCCAGAAAGACTGCCACCCAGCTCGCGCCCCCGGACCCTGTCTCAACCATAACATCTGCGTGGCCCAGCACGAAGTACTCCTGACCATAATTGTCTACGACCCACTGTAGCTCTGCGAGACTCCAATCGTCTAAAGTGGTGGGTGACTCTTCTAAGTAGTTCACCCAGCACTCGAAGGCATCCATCCCACCTTGTCGGATACTGGAATCTACTTGGGTGTACTCACCGGTTTCGGGCACATACACCCAATCGAACCATTGAGAGGCAGCTTTGTTTTCGAAGCACCAGCGATTCTCGCCAATCACAATTGGAGGAGTGGGGGCTTCGGGCTCGGGCAACACACGAATGATATCAAGTCCCAGCTTTTGGGTCAGTTCTACCAAGTCTGCTACTGCGCGTGCTCTAAACTCATCGAACTCTCCCTGGATCAGCATGCTGTTGCGCAGCTTGCCCCGCACGTCACCTGCGAATCCAACCCACGCCTCACGGCCCAGGATCTGGCTGGCGATGGGGTTGTCTATACCCCACTCCCATACTGGGACACGATCCGGCTCGCGATGGGCAAAAGTGGTCTGTACCCTCTCTTTGCTATTCATTACAGCACCTCGCCCGGCAGATCTAGTTCGGCCAGTTGGTGTTGGAGGCGTTGGTGGTCAGTTGGCGATGGTTGCCCCAGGGGCGCTCGTACCGGACCAGTGCGCAGACCGCGCATCTGTAGCGCGGCCTTGATCAACGCCACCTGACCGTACTTCACGGCGGCAGCTAATCGTCCTACCAGGTCTTGGTACCTCTCAGCCTCCTCTGACCTGCCGGCTACGAAGGCGTCATACAGATTGCGGTAAAGCTCGGGAAAAATCCCAGCGCAACTTGAGACGGGCCCACTGCCACCAGCTCTTAGAGCGGCCAACAATAGCCCGTCATCGCCAGTATACACATGGCAAGTTGAGCCGCCAGCCGTGATGTAATCTTGAATACGAATGAAATTGTCTCCACTGTACTTGATGCCCACGATGTTCGGGGCCAGCGCACGCAGTCGGGCAAACACTTCTGGGGTGATGTCATTTTTGGCGTTGCCTGGGAAGCAGTAGAGTAAACAGGGGACCTCTGGTTCCGCTTCTGCCAACGCTAGGTAGTGAGCTGTGATCTCTTCGTCAGCCAATGTGTAGAAATAGGGTGTGACGGCAGTGGTAGCATCAACACCAACCGCAACGGCGTAGCGCGTTAGCTCTACTGCGTCGCGAGTGTTCTGACAGCCGGTATGAAAAATAGTCACAATTTGCCCTTGAGCTGCCTCGACCGCACAGTCCACCAACCGCTTCCGTTCATCCAAACTTAGCAGCGGCCCTTCGCCAGTCGTCCCGCCGATGAACACGCCATCCACATGGTGATCGGACAAGAACCGGATCAGCTTCGCTGTGGCAACCAGGTCAACATCCCCATACTCGTCCATTGGGGTGATCATGGCACATATTACACCTTTCAGGACAAAGGTCGGCATATGTTATTATCTCCATAAACGCGTTTCATCTCGAAACGCGCTTCATCTCGATTGCGAGTAGAAAACATCAACTGAGATTGCCTATCATCACCGTTCCAACTTCGATATCCTCTTTGTTGACCGAGTACGTGACCAGTAGCTTGTCACCATCCGCTAGGCAGTTGGGATAATGGTAACCATCTTCCTTGTGCCGGCCGTTAATCCGCCGGCTGGTCGGGCCTTCGATGAGCGTGTACATACGGTCAAACGTCAAGCCATCATCACTCAAGGCAATCAGTAAGTGGCGGCGATCCAACAGTATGTTATAGTTGTTGCCCACGATATAGTAGCGGCCATCTGTCAGGCGGCCGGCATACGCCCGGGAGAAACTGTTCTGCATATCGGTTTGCAACGGCGGACTCCACGTCTCACCGCCGTCCTGGCTGATACTAAGACCCAGCGTACCAGACCAGGTACCATCACGCCAGAAGAGGTAGAGCGTGCCATCGTCGGCCTGGTACCAGGTCCCCTGCTCAGGCTTAACCTCCGACCTGGGTACCTGGATTACGCGGGGCTTGCTGGTTGGGTTGGTACCGCTGTCCCAAACCAGTACCAATCCCTGGGTAGGATCGGTCAGGGCAAAACCAGCACATAACAGTTTGCCCTCTTGCGTAGGGCGGGGGGCCTCGAATAAGTAAATGGAGTCGTTAATGCCCGGGTGATGTTTCCAGTTTTCGAGATCAGTAGTCTCATACACGTCAAGTTGCATGGCCTGGTTATCCAGCGAAGACATGCCGGGTGGCACCGACTCGCGGCCGAAATCGTTGGCGACGCAGACACAACAGTAGAGCTTATCATCCCAGGCCAACAAGCCGGCGTTATTGCGCACCAGCCTGGATGTCACAGGGGTGTGGACAAGCACGCGCGGCTCCGACCAGTTGAGTCCATCCTCGGACCAGGCATAATGCACTTCCTGCCCTGGGTAATCCTCGTGCACCAACCCATTGCTCCACGAGACGACGTAACGGTCCCTAAACTTGCATATCGTCTGGTGGTGGCTATAGGCAAACGTCGTGGCCTCTCCTGAGTAGACACGTGCTCGCGCAAAAGGTACCCGTGGATGCTGCCCCCAGTCCCCTGGGATGACTGGATGCCAGTCGGTCAATATCGGATACCCTGAGTTGATCGCGGAGATGCGCTCAACAAACTTCTGTACCTCGGCAGCCAACTCGGGGGTTACGATAGACGCTATTCGTTGTTCAATGATCTTCACCTTGTATTCCTTTCATTGGATTGATTTCCTTGATCGGATGCCCAGTCCCAAGCATACAAGAGAAAAGCGACGTGTAGAAAGCTGGATCCAGCTTGAGTTCTATTACGCTGGCACGGTCGGCAGTCAATGCCTGCTCCAGGGCGGCTTGCAACCGATCTAATCGGCCCACAACTGCGGCATGCAAACCGAAGCCACGAGCGATAGCCACGAAATCCACTGGCGCAAAGTTCAGGCCGGAGGCTTCAAGGCCACGGGCGACGCGGCGCGCCTGAATCGTACCCAATTGTCCATCGTTAAAAACTACAAAGATGATTTTCAAGGACAATCGGGCCACGACTTCAAGCTCTTGCAAGCGCATCAAGAAGCCACCGTCGCCACTGAAAGCCAGGACCGGCTGGTTTGGTCTTGCCAACGCCGTACCGATTGCCCAGGGGATGGCTGCCCCCATAGTACGGCTGCCCCCCGTGCTGACGTAGGTACCGGGCTCGTACACAGTCCAGATATGTTCGTTGAGCACATTATAGATACCTGTTTCTTGAACCAAGATGCCTTGGCGTGGGAACAATTTGCGCATACGCAGCATAGCCTCTTGGGCTGGCAACCGATCATCCGTTGATGGCGCAAAACGCACCAGCGCATTCTGACGGGTGGTCCGTATCTGTTCTTCGCTAAAACCTGCCGGGTTAACCTGCAGTTCGGCTAGCGCGCCCAGCACGCGTCTTAGTGGTCCATAGAGCTTCAGTGAGGCTGAAGGGCACGCCTCGCTGATTTCTGGTGACAGGTGCACCTGTAGGATTGGCATATCACCCGGCCACGGCTGGCTGATCTCGACGGGGTCCACCCCTGCCAACACCACCAGGTCAGCCTGCGTTAAGTAATCCATCTCACCCGTCTCGGGCACGAAATTCCCGTAGAACATCGTCCCGTAACGCGGGTGATCCTCCGGGAACAGCCCCCGGGCACGCCAGGTCGTGAGTGCCACCGCTCGATTTTTCTCCACCAGGTGACGGATTTCTTTCCCAACTCTGGCACGCAGCGCGTCAGTCCCAACAATTACGACGACCCGCTTGGCGTCTCCCAATGCTTTTGCTGCGGCGACCACCTCGCCCGAGATAGAGGCTTGTGGTATTGCCGGCTTAATTACGCTTTCTGTCTCGCTTATCGGCACATCTGCAACATCGGCCGGAAAGTCCAGGTGGACTGGGCCCGGTCTTTCGGCCCAGGCTAGCTCAAAAGCCGAATGTAACGTGCGACGGGCCGATGCAAGCTGGAGGGTCATCGAGCCCTTGACAATCGGTGCCAAGACACGTGCCAGGTGGGCATCCTGTATGTGGACCCGCCCCAGCAATTCATCGGGGTAGCGGTCCGTGATTGCTAAGACCGGGCCTCGTTCCAGGTAACAGGCGACGATACCACCGACCAAGTTGCCGCCCCCGGTGCCCTGGATGCTGAAACATACACCTGGTGTTCCAACAAACTGGCCATAAGCGGAGGCAGCCATAGCCCCCGTGGCTTCATTGTTGACCAATACGAAGTGACAGCCAGCCCGGCTAGCTGCAGAAATCATCGTTAACCCAGGACCCCCGCCGGGTATGCCGAAGATGTAATGATTGCCCCGCGCCATAGCTTCCTGGATTACAAGTTCCGCCACGGTTGTCATTGGATAGCTATTCCCCTTTCAGCTCAGAATGTCCGCCTACCGCAAGGCTCCAAATTCGTTGTACGCTGCGTACAAGGCTTCCATGTTTTCCGGTGGCACATCTGGCCCGATTGGAGCATAGCCGATCACTCCGCCTTCGGGTGTTCCCAACGCTTCAAAGACCTGACGCACATGCTCACGCACATCGGCTGGCGTACCATAGGGCAAGACCCTTTGATTATCCATATACGTTAGAAAGCATACTTGGCCTCGAAATAGTTTCAAGCGATCCAGGCCAATCAAATTCTGTTGCACGTTGATGACGTCCACGCCAAGATCAATCAGGTCAGGGATGATCGGCAACACCATGCCGTCGCTATGAAAGCGGATGAATTTGCCGGCTTGCTTGACCGGCTCAAACAACCGGACGTAGGCGGGCCGGAAAAATTCGCGCCACGTCTTGGGGCTGATCATCATGTTTCTCTGGGTGCCCCAATCGTCACCAAATCCAACCGCGTCGACGTCCGTCTGAAGCCAGAAGTCGACTACGACCAGCATTGCGTCGACAATTCGATCTCGCAACTGGAAAAGTTCAGTGCGTTTTTCGGCCAGGTCGAGCATCAACGATTCAAATCCTCGCAGAGCCTGCATGCGTTCAAACAGGTTGAGGCCTGGAATCTGGCCGATATGGTGCTGATCAGGGTGCTGCCTTATCGTACCTGGTACACTCCCCCAATCGCACAGGACGCTATAATCTGGCCACCGGTAGTCAACCAGGGCTTGCCAGTCGGAAAGGGGGTGAACGACATTAAGCCCTGTCAGTCCTTCGATACCGGTGGCCCGGACGCATCCCCATTCGTCACTGGATTGGCGTGCATCATCGGTCTCGCCAAGTTGTATGAGCATAGGCGGAATGTGCCAGCAACTGTCGGCCATGTCGCCGGGATAACGAGCTTCGAGGCTGGCAACTACCTCGGGATAACGGCGCCTGGTGGCCTCCAGAAAGCGATGAAAAAATGGGATGCGGTCAGGAACCTGAAACGTTATCGCACGCCTCACGCGCTCCCGACTGTTCAAGTTGCGACTCATGTCGAAACCTACCTATTGTCATCTCTCCTCAACGGCATAAACTAACGCTCGGAAATTCTCCTCAGGAGTGTCATTAGACACTTGGTCGCCGGTGGACAGGATAAAGCCCAGTTCGCCAGCGTCCCGTATACACTGTTGGGCCTCCTGGATTACCGCATCGGGCGTCCCTCGGGCCAAAGTGCTAAACGTGTTCACATTTCCCTTAAGCACTAAGTTCGGTCCATACCGTTGGCGCACGTCGGCCAGTGTAACATCCCCGCTGGGTGGACTCTCCAACGGTTCGATCATCGTTACACCGGCATCTACCAGCATATCAAGCGCTGCACGGCATTTCCCGCACATATGCACCGCAGACGGTATGCCGTGGCTTGAAACAATCTCACATGCCTTCTTGAGCCAGGAGTAGGCATAGCGGCGGTATAGCGTTGGCGAAGCCACCGACATCGAACTGACAGACCCTCCGAACATGAAAAAATCAGGACGCTGTACTCGGATTTGGGTATCAAGCCACGCCAATGCCCATTCTCCGTAGGCTGCCAATGCTCGCTCAACGAGCGGTGTCCTGTCATAGAAATCCATCAGTCCTTGTTCGAGGTTAACCCGCTGATACAGCCACCAGGCCAACGGCACAGACATGATGCCAAAAACGCAGCCTGCGTCGTCCAGTTCCTGTTGAAGACCTGGGTACCAACTCACGAGGCGGCAGGTTGCGGGGTCTTCCAATGTGCTGAGTAGCGCGTCGATCTCTCCCTCGGGATCGGTAATAATCGGCTTCAGGGTCCACGGCGACTTGGCGCGCGGATATTGCATAATCCGCGTCAGGTCTCCGTGGGGCGTGTGCGTAAACTCCTTAACAACCCAGACGTCTTCACTGCGCTCGATGATATCAGTTTCCCCAGACACTCCAGGCGCATCACCCTCAACCCCATTACAGCCGAAGGTGAGATCGAAACCAAAGCGTCGTGCCAGGTCAATTCTTGCCTTCCATAAAGGCGGAGCCTCGTTCAAAAACACATCCCAGAAGGGGCGTCCGCTGTAGCGGGCCGGCATCATCATAGAGCAGTCGGGGGACACCGGCACACGATCCACGGGCCGACAGTTCAGGGCGGCTCGAATCCGCTGAGCTGGTGTCATCGTAGAAGGATTGCCGGTAACGAGAGCAGTCATTGATTGATCCTCAGCAACCATAGTCACCCTTGAGCGTTGATTCATCTCTCCAACGCGGGTTCGTTTTCTCCATCTGCTGCGTGCACTTCGCCAGACAGGAACAATTCTGCGCGAGAACTTCAAAGACCCGATTGGCAATGATGCGATGCCCCAAGTCGTTGGCATGGACGCCATCGTAGTGAACCATCCAGTCTGTCTCACCATTTGCGCCAAGAACATCGACATAAAGACAGCCTTCCTCGCGCGCAGTCCCGGCTATGCAGTCATTGAATTGATAGAGGGTTGACAGTTTCGCGTGACTCCATTCCTGCCCGCCAGTCGCGAAATCATGCATATAATAGGGACCCATAAGCACGATGAGAGGGTCGATCTTCTGGCGAACACAGGCAAGCAGCGTGATAAGCTCCTCCCGGAACAGGCCCAGAGGCGTACCGCCCCGCGCATCGTTCAGCCCATAGGATACAACTAATAGATCTGGCTGGTGAAGTATCACATGCTCTTCCAGGCGCTCGTTGGCAGCCGGCTTACCACTAAACGGATAGCAGGGGCTGCGGTTAGAGATGACGTTTGCTCCAATGCCCGCGTTGAATAACTCGACCGGGGTGGACTGGAACTCATTGATCAGAGCCGCCAGAAGAGAGGCCCAACATCGATCGCGTGATGTGCTCCAGCCGCCAGCCGTTGTGCTTTCTCCTAACGTGACGAGCTTACGAAACATCTCGGAGTGCCAATCCGTCTTCACAAACATCGTCTTCTTTTTAGCGCCCGGAGAGCCCGCTGACCGCCACCCCTTGCACAAAGTAACGCTGGGCAACCAGGAATAGGATAGCAACTGGCAGCATCATAGCCAAGGCTGCGGCCATGATCAAATTCCAGTTAGCATAGTTCTCGTGGATGAAGAACTTCAATCCCACAGCAAACGTCCATAGCTTCTGGTCTGATAGATAAACCAGCGGCCGCAGAAATTCGTTCCACGCCCCAATGAAGGAGAAGATCGCAACGGCGATGTGGGCCGGCGCCGCTAATGGTGCCATAATTCGCAGCCAGATCGTCAGTGTGCCCGCACCGTCTATGCGAGCGGCCTCCTCTAGCTCCACCGGAAGTCCCAGATAGAACTGGCGCATCAGGAAGATTTTGAACGGGCCCCCTCCCAACCAGAAGGGAACGATCAGGGGCAGGAATGTGTTGTTCCAGCCGATGGCCCGGAAAAGGAGAAAGGTAGGGATCAGTGTCACAATCTCCGGCAATATCATTGTGGACACCAGAACGGCAAACCAAAAGTCGCGGCCCCAAAAGCGCAACCGGGCAAACCCATAGCCCACCATAGAGGAACTGACCACAGATCCAATTGTAGTAGCTATCGCTACGATGGCTGAATTACGTGTAAACAAGAGTAGCGGCTGTACAGAAAAGGCCCGTGGGAAGTTCTCCCACATTACCGGATTGGGCAATAGTTTGGGAGGATATACAAATTCCATCCCATCCGGCTTGAGCGAGGAGGATACCATCCAGATCAGGGGAAAGAGGAGAAAGGCGGCTCCCGCACCCAGTAGGAGATAGGCTCGCAATTGCTGCAATCGGCGAACCAGTCTGGCACGGGCACTTGAAGATGTCATGTGTTGGCCTCCGTTTGCCCTTCATAGTAGACCCACTTCTTGGCCAACCTGAATTGGATTAAGGTGAAGATGAGGACAATGACAAACAGGACCCAAGCTAATGCCGACGCATATCCCATACGCAAGTTTTCAAAAGCGTGACGGTAAATGTGCAGCATATACATCAGGCTGGCATTGGCAGGACCACCGTAAGTAGCTACGTAGACAAAGCTGAAAATCTGAAAGGCGCCGATCAGTCCGATGATGGAATTGAAGAAAATAGAAGGGCTGATCATCGGCAACGTCACATGGATGAACTTGGTGATTTGTGTAGCGCCATCAATATCCGCGGCCTCGTACAGCTCTTCGGGCACACCCTGAAGCGCGGCCAGGAACACGACCATCATAGTGCCGATATACCACAGGTTTAGCAAGGCCATCGTGGGCCTGACCGTGTGCACACTCGTCAGGAACTTGGATGGCGGGAGGCCTACGGCCGTGAGGATCATATTAACAATGCCAAACTGTGGATTGAGCAGGAACATCCACAGCGCAGCGTTGGCCACATCCGGCATAACCGAGGGCAGGTAGAACAAGGTGCGGAAAACGCCAACACCTCTAACTTTTTGGTTCAAGAGCACGGCAAAGAACAGAGCGCTGACTATCTGGATAGGTACAGCCATCAGCGCATACTCTGCCGTGTTGCGCAGCGCGACGTAAAACAGTCGATCGTCCAACATGCGGGCAAAGTTCGCGAAGCCCGCCCACTGGGGTGGGCTGAAGATATCATACTTCGTAAGGCTCAGATACGCAGAAGCCAGCATAGGGCCGGCTGTGAAGCAGATAAAGCCGATCAACCAGGGTGAGATCATGAGGTATCCTCGCAGGTTATCTCTGAATCTCTTGCGGCGATGACTGGCTTTCAGGTCTACTGAGATGTCTTGTCCAGCGACCGTCGATACGCCTATTGCACCTCTACTCACTTGTCTCCTCCGGCAAACAGGAGGGCAGAGTACCCTGCCCTCCCGCTATGCGCTTGGCGCGACTAGCCTATCCTGCCTGTTCTGCAAGAATCTTGTTGGCGGCTTCAACCGCTTGGTCAAAGGCCTCTTGGATGGTCTGCTCCTTCAGGTAGGCGCTGTCGTAGGCTGCCTGGATCAGACCGTCGATCTCATAATACCCGGGAGGCGAAAGGGTAGGAATAAGCGCCTCAAAGCCCATCTTCCAGGCTTCGGGATCTTCCCAGCCGCCTTCTGCCTGGAGCGTCTCGGCCCAGACCGACGCCTCGAGAGCAGAGCTCCGATTTGGCGTGCCGCTCTGGTTCTCCACCAAGACGTTGTTACCATCAGTCGCGAAGAAGTACACAAACTCCCAAGATTCACGGGGATACTCGGTATCACTATTGACGGAGAACAGGTTTACACCATGTCGTGTGAAAGCTTCACCGGCGACCTCAAAAACGAAAGGTGGGGCCAGCCCTAGTTCAAGTTCGTGGTTAAGGGCAGGCCACAGGCCACGCGGAAAGTAGACAAATCCGACTTTGCCGGCATTGAATAGCGGCAGAATGCCTGTATGTCCTGCCACACTATCCGACGGGTCGGCAGCGTAGCCATCCCATTTCTGTGTGAGGATATACTCATAAGCTGCCAGGCTCTCCGGGGAATTGAGCAGACACTCTGTTAAGTCATCGCTGAAATCCCGCCCGCCAAAACCTCGTACCCAGGGGGCCTGGATGCCGATCGACTTGGATGGCTCGAATGTACCCCACTGCGCATTATCTCCTTCCCCCTTGGTCAGAGCCTGGATCGTTGCGTCAAAGGCGGCCTGGGTCCACTCGCCTGCCTGTGCCAACTCCCAGGGATCATCCACGCCGGCCTCTTTGATCAAACCCTTATTGTACACCCACATCGAGGGTCCGCATTCATACGGCATACCGTAGAGCTCACCTGCCCAGCTACTGTGCTCCAGTGCTGATTGGACGAAATCCGCCATATCCACACCGGTGGCGTACTCTGACAGGGGGAGCAGGACATTCTTGACCGCCAGGGTCGAAACATCCGTGTCACCCATGGGGATGATGTCAGGTAGTTCGCCGGCAGCAGCCGCGGCTGGAACCTTGACCCAGTACTCCGGAACGTTCAACCAATCGATGCGATTGCCAGTCTGGCTCTCAAATAAGTCGAAGGCCTCCTTGAAGATATCTTCGGGGTAGTCTCCGAACCAGAGCGACAGTTCGACCGGCTCAGCAGTCGGCGCCTGCGTGGGGGCAGGAGGGGCTTCTGTGGTAGAAGCGGCGGCTGGCTCTGAAGACGTTTCAGGCAGGGGGGTGGGCGGAGCGCAACTGGCCAGAACAGCCCCTCCAGCCGTGATGCCCAACATCTTGAGCATCTCGCGCCGCGTTAGCTTTGAATTGCCTCGGACTTTCATTCTTCAACCTCCTTATGGATCCTCATTTAAACTCGCCACACAATATAGATGGTACCTACTTGCCTGGTCTTTTTAGCGCCACCTCCTTCCACCACAACGCTGGCTTTCTGCCTTGACAAGAGCAAGGCCCCCTCCCAAGCCCTCGCCATGCCAGGAAGAGTGTCATCAGCATATGGTATGCAACTGCTAAGGAAGCGTCCAGAAATAACTTTCTATTTTCAGGCCAAAACTCCGAGTGAAATATTTCAAAATGCACAAAGTTATTCTTGGACGCAGCCTAAGCCGATTCTCGCCTCACCAGATACGTATCGTAAGTCCGCTGAACCGGCCCTTCCGCTTCTCCGATTAAGATCTGGACCAATGTAGCTGCAGCATCCTGGGCCATTTCTTCAAGAGGAAGATGAAGTGTAGTCAGAGATGGGTTGGCATAGCCAGCCATATCCACATTGTCATGGCCAATGACTGCTACATCGTCAGGAATGCGCCGACCCGCCTTACGAATGGCATGCATCGCCCCCAGAGCCATATAATCGCCGACGGCGAAGACAGCATCACACGGCTGCTGCCTTTCCAGGAAGGAAGCCATACCCTCATATCCTCCCCGTTCACTGAAGGTATCACCCACGATATTGGTCGGCGGGGGAAAGCCGGCTTCCTCCAGTTTCTCAAAAAAGCCCAAACGCCGTTCATCGGTGGATTGCGTCAGCTTTGAATTCTGCAAAATACAGATATTGCGCCGGCCTTGTTGGATCAATAACTCGGCTGCCATGTGTCCCGAGGCACGGTTTGTAGCGTTGATGTAGCTGAGGTTCTGCACATAGCGATTAAACACAATAACCGGAATCGGCAATTCCTGTTTGTCCAGAAACATTTCATCTTCAGGGGCGCTATTGGAAATAATGGCGCCATTGAAGCGTAGACCATCTAATAGTCCAGGTAGGTTCTCGAGTTGGCCCTGGGAAAAAGACTCCACAGTAAGTTGAATGGGTACCTGACTCTTACTGGCAAAAAGATCCGCGCCTGTATAGACAGAGCTGAGAATGGTAAGAGGGGCCTGGCGGGCTGTGGCCAGCGCGATGAAAAGCATACTTGGCTCAGCCGAGCGCAAGCGACGGGCGAGAACATTGGGGCGATATCCCAAGCGCCGTGCCGCCTCCCACACCTCGTCTTGCACGCGTTTGGAGATGCGCAGTTCCTCCCCTCGGTTGTTCAGCACAACAGAGACGGTAACCCGAGAGACCCCTACCTCTCTGGCTATATCCTCCATTCGCACATTCTTCGAATGCTTCTTTCTATTCACGGACAGCACACCTACTAATCGCGATGGGTTACTGCTCAGTGACATGTCATCCATTTCGGCAAGCTCAGGACAGGTTTCGAGACCTGCGGTAACGTAATGGTTTAGGGATTTCTCTCGTTGGTCGAAATGACATGCCTGAGCAGATATCACAATGGTAACTAACTGGTCGGACAGAGACTTGCTAACACGTGTAGCTAGCACGTGTTAGCTTCACATACTAAATATATCATACTAGCGATGCGTTGTCAAGAAACTACCCGAAATCGAGATACCAGCAATTCTAGATCACAGGTGTCAGGCACACTGAAATCCAGAGGTTGCCCTTATGTTTGCACGCAACCGCACCTTGACGTAGAATGGTAACACCTTTAATAAGAGAGAAACCAATGTCAATCCCCTATTCAACCGAAAAAGAACACGCTTACCAGGCTATCGTCCGTGCTACGACTCTGTGCCAGGCTGTCCAGGCAGATATGATCAAGCCAACCGCAGCCGAAAAGGCCGACCGCAGCCCGGTTACGGTAGCCGACTACGCCTCACAGGCCATCATTTGCAAGGAGTTGGCTGACGCCTTCCCGAATGACCCAGTTGTCGCCGAAGAGGCGTCCGAGGGGCTGCGCGCCGCCGACCAGACTGAGATGTTGTCCCAGGTGACCCATTACGTGAAGACGCAGGTGTCCCAAGCCACCTCTGACGACGTGTGCAACTGGATTGATCATGGAGGCGCCGATTCCGGCCCACGCTTCTGGACCCTGGACCCCATCGACGGCACCAAAGGCTTTCTGCGCGGCGAGCAGTATGCCGCAGCCCTGGCTCTGATTGTGGATGGCCAGGTACAGGTAGGAGCGTTGGCATGCCCAAATCTCCCGTTGGACCTCGACCACCCAGACGGCCCGCGCGGGGTCGTCTTCCTCGCCGTGCGCGGGCAGGGAGCGGAAACGCTTTTGCTCCCCGAAGGAGACCAACCCGTCAACGACGCAAGTTCAGCCAGCCCCATTTCTGTGGCATCATTGAGCGACCCGTCCGCCGCCCGCTTCGTGGAAAGTGTTGAAGCAGGCCACGTCAACCACGCAGCGCACGAATCGCTCGCCCAGACTCTGGGCATCAGCCAGCCTTCGGTACGTCTCGACAGCCAGGCCAAATATGGCGCTGTGGCGCGAGGCGACGCAGCTATCTATCTGCGCCTCCCCTCGCCCAAAACGCCCGACTACCGCGAGCGTATCTGGGACCACGCCGCTGGCGTACTCATCATCGAAGAGGCCGGCGGCCGCGTGACCGACGCCCTGGGTGCAGATCTGGACTTCAGCCAGGGACGTAGACTGGAGAAAAACCGCGGCATCGTCGCCTCCAACGGCCACCTGCACCCCGCGCTACTGGATGCAATAAAGATGGAGGAATAGCCCTGGCCCCTTCCGCATCACGCATCACGCATTACGCCTTTGCGTTTCACGTTTTACGCTTTACGCTTTAATTTCCCATGTTCCCAGACTATCGCCTACGCCAGCGTGAATACCTGCTTCAAATCAGCCGGGCCATGACCGCCCGGCTGGACCTGCCGTCATTACTCAAACTCATCCTGGAGAACGCTGTCGAAATCCTGAGTGGACAGGCAGGCTTGATCGTCTTGCGCCGCGACGATTCCACATTCTACCCTCGAGCCAGCTATGGGCTGCCAATGGGAACCATTCACCTGTTCGACGCTCTTTGGAGGGACCTGCCAACCACAATAGACCACCGGCAGGGCTGGCAAGTCCCTGATCTCCGTACGCGCCTCAGTCTAGCGTCGGCCGCAGCCGGGATGCCTATGCGCCAGGTGGTCGCCCTGCCCATGGTTATCAAAGAAGAGATCATCGGGCTAATTTATATCTTCCGGGCACGCGGCGCAGAGTTCACCGTCAACGACCGTCAGGTGCTGGGCGACTTCGCCGACCAGGCTGCTATCGCCGTGCAGAACGCCCGGCTTTATCAACAGGTGGACGACGAACGCGCCCGACTAAACGCCATCATCGAAAATAGTGGCGACGGAGTGATGATCCTGGAACCAGATCGCACCATCCGTACCTGGAATCGGGCGCTGGTCGGTATGACCGGCGTCCCCACCGAGGAGGCCATTGGACGCCACTGCTACGACGTGCTGAACCTACACAATCGGCAGGGAGTCAGCGTATGCTATACCACATGCCCGCTGATCAAGCCATCCGAAGATGGCCGACTCTACGCCGAGGGAGACACCCAGCGTGCCGATGGGATCAAAGTTAGCGTGGCCGACAATTACTCACCCCAATACGACGAAGATGGTCGCTTGCTCAGCGTTATCGCCAACGTCCGCGACGTAAGTCGCTTGCGGGAAGCCGAAGAGCTGAAAAACACCTTGCTATCCGTCATCTCCCACGAACTCAAAACGCCGGTCAGCATTATCAAGGGCTACGCGGGGACCTTGGTTAGACAAGACGCTGATTGGGACAGGGAAACATTGGCCGAGGGACTGTCTATCATCGAGGAAGAAGCGGATAAGCTCAACGAGCTGATCAACAACCTGCTGGATGCCAGTCGATTACAGGCAGGCGGGTTGAAGCTCAAGTTTGGCTTTCTGGACCTGCCGTCAATGGCCGAAAAATCGGTTGAGAAGTTTCGTCCCCAGACCGACAAACACACATTTTCCGTTGATTTCCCGGCAAATTTCCCGACCGTCAAGGGTGACTACGAACGGATGAGAGAGATATTCAGCAATCTCATCAGCAATGCCATAAAATACTCGCCCGATGGGGGCTTGATCCGAGTTGGAGGGGTGGTCGAAGAGGGTGAAGTGCAAGTTTATGTCAGCGATGAAGGGATCGGCATTCCATCCACCGAGCAAGAGCGCATTTTCGACCGCTTCGCCCGGGTGGATAACAGCCTCACACGGCAAACGCCTGGTGCCGGGTTGGGTCTATTCTTGGTCAAGGCGGTGATCGAAGCCCACGGCGGACGTGTATGGGTCCAGAGTCGGCCAGGCCAGGGATCGACGTTTAACTTCACAATACCCATTTGACACAACACCTCTCCTCTGCGATAATCAGAAATACCTTCTCAATAATTCGGGGTAAGGGCAGACCTGGGTATCTGCCCCAAGGGCGAACACCCTGGTTCGCCCCTACTTTTTGAGAAGATACATCAGAAACGTGTGAACAACATGGAAGACACAAAACTTATCCTTGTGGTAGACGACGAACCACGTATGCGCCGTTTTATGCGCATGAACTTGGACCTCGAAGGCTATCGCGTCATCGAAGTCGAAAACGGCCTGGAAGCTGTCAACCGCGTGCGCGATGACCTGCCCGACCTGGTCCTGATGGATGTGATGATGCCCGAGATGGACGGATTTGAGGCACTGCGTCTCATCCGCGAAACCTCAAACGTACCTGTCATTATGTTAACTGTTAAAGGTGAGGAGGATGACCGCGTACGCGGTCTGGAGCTGGGCGCCGACGACTATGTCACCAAACCCTTCAGCCCACGTGAGCTGGCCAGCCGTATAAAGGCAGTGCTACGACGAGCCGAAATGCCCACGCCAGCCGGAGGTTCGCTCATCAAAGTGGACGACCGCCTTCAGATCGATTTTAACCGCCGGCAGGTGATGGTTGATGGCAAGGAGATCAAGCTTCGCCCCACAGAATATCGTCTACTCTATCACCTGGTCAACAATGCAGGTTGGACGCTGCCACACGAAACACTTTTAGCTAAGGTCTGGGGACACGAATATCGGGACGAGACCCACTATCTGCGTCTCTACATTACCTACCTCCGACAAAAAATCGAGGAAGACCCTACCCATCCCAAATACATCCTCACTGAGAGAGGACTTGGCTATCGCTTCGTAGACTTTAGGAAGAACAACGCCTAGCTCCTCGTTGTCTGACCCACGGAGCATATAGAGCCGAGAGCTACCTATGAATGCCTGCGTGATACTTAATCCAGCCGCCGGCCCCAGAGATTTTCATCGGCAGTTGAATCGAGCAATTGAATACCTACGTTCTCACGATTGGGAAGTGGAACTCGTTAAGACAGCCGCCAAAGGCGACGCTACTCGACTGGCTCTCCAGGCCGCCGACGAAGGCTGTAACGTGGCTGTCGCCGTAGGCGGCGACGGCACCATCAATGAGGTGGCCAACGGTCTTGCCGGAAGCGACACAGCGCTGGGAATTATCCCCGCAGGAACAGCTAACGTTTACGCCGTCGACGTGGGCGTCCCCATTTGGAGCCCTCTGCGCCCCAACGCGGTACGCATCGCTGCCGAGATCATCCGTACCGGCCAGCGCCGCAAGATCGATCTCGGCCAAGTTCAACTGGCTGACGGCCAGCGACGTTTCTTCTTTATGTGGTGCGGAGTGGGTCTTGATGCGGCTATTACACAGGAAGTACACTCAGAAGATACCCGTCGCCTGGGAATGGCGGCCTGGGCCATCGCTGGGGTGATGGTCGCTGTAAACTTTATGGGAACCCGTGGTAACGTAATTGTCGACAACCAAAAAGGACGCAAGCGGGTGCTGTGGGCCGTCGTCAGCAATGGACAACTCTACGGCCGGCTGTGGCGCATAGCCCCTGACGCCAGAATGGACGATGGATTGCTGGATCTGACCGTCTTTGAAGGCTATGGCGTCCTCTCTACCGCCCGCCACCTGGCTGGCCTGACCCTCGGCCAGTATGCTCGCGATCCAACTGTCCATTTTTACCGTGGCTGCTCCTTCACCATCGAGACACGCAAGCCACTCCCCATCCACGTCGACGCTGAGCCAATGGGGATGACACCAGCGGAAATCTCTGTTGCCCCCCACGCGCTCAACGTGGTGCTGCCGCAAAAACTTCCCACCCACCTCTTTCTTAAGGAGAGACAAGCTTGAAATATCTCTATTATGGTTTGTTGATCTTCATCCCGGTCGCGATCTTGGGTGGATACCTTGCCTGGCCCCCCCTTCTGGTATTTGCTACTGCTGCCATCGGAATTGTGCCCCTGGCTGGATGGATGGGAATAGCAACCGAGGAACTGGCCGTCCACACCGGCCCTCGACTGGGAGGGCTGCTCAACGCAACACTGGGCAACGCCGCGGAGCTCATCATTACTTTGGTCGCACTCCGAGCAGGCGCGCTCAATCCAGAGTTGCGCGAAGGTCTGAATGAACTGGTAAAAGCATCCATCACCGGCTCGATCCTGGGCAACGTATTGCTCATTCTGGGCCTGAGCATTCTTCTGGGCGGACTGAGGAACGGCATACAATCCTTCGGTCGAAGACAGGCCGGCGTCAACTCGACAATGTTGATTCTGGCTGTCATCGCCTTGGGTGTGCCGTCTCTCTTCGGTTATACCATTGAAGCCGCCGATCACCACGCCGAGGAGATCTTCAATATCGGCGTAGCCTTGGTGATGATAATCGTATACGCACTGAGCATCGTCTATACCTTCAGCAGCACGGGTAGCGTTGTTGTAGGCGAAAATGTGGCCACAGAAATTGAGCATCACGCTATGGGCTGGTCGATTCGCCGCTTGGCGCTAGTCTTGACCATCGCCACCGTGTTCATCGCCCTGCTGAGCGAGATTCTGGTGGGAGCCGTAGAGCCGGTGGTCAACCAATTGGGCATCAGCGAATTCTTCCTGGGCATCATCCTGATCCCGCTGGTGGGTAACGTCGCCGAACACATTGTAGCCGTGCAGGTCGCCCTCAAGAATCGTATGGAACTCTCCCTGGCCATCTCTTTGGGGTCCAGCCTTCAAATCGCCCTTTTCGTCGCCCCTTTCCTCGTCTTCGCCGGATTGCTGATGGGCAACCCTCTTATTCTGATTTTCAACCAGTTCGAGCTCATTGCCCTGGTGGCAGGCGTACTCATCGCCGCCCTCATCGCGCTGGACGGGGAGAGCAACTGGCTGGAAGGCGCCCAGTTGCTCGTCGTGTACGTGATCATCGCCCTGGCTTTCTTCTTTCTCCCGACGTGAGCCAGATCTGGCTGTTGCTCGATCTCCCTAAATTATCGTACCAAGCATCAACTCGATTCCCGACTTCGGCTAGCTTGGACGATTTCCATTAGCAACGCTTCAGTTTCATCCTCAGTCAACTGCCCGGGCGGAACAAGATCCATCCGCTCAAAAAGGGCCCTTACCAGACGAGATGCCAAATCTGAGCGATTGGAGAAATCGGCTCGGCGGAGTAGGTACTCTTCGACAATCTGAATGTCCCGGCCGGTTAACTGCTCAATCGGCAAATCTAGCGTTGCGGGTGAGAGAGCCTGTCCCTGATCAGGCAAACGTGGCTTAAGGACCACGTTCTCCAGCGCCACCGGAGAACGGTCCCGAATAACAATTGTCCCGGCCGCCAGGTCACCCAGGCGGCGCGATTGCTCGTCGAGAAACATCGTTACCACGCCAACACCGTAATACGCCGGTAAAAAATCGATCAAGCGAACCAGGTTGCGAATAATCGCCTCGCTCAACGTAATGGGGGTGCCGTCCGTGCGCATTACGCGTATCCCGACCAACCGCTTCCCGGGCGACTGCCCGTTCCAGAGCATCTCGAAGAGAATATAATAGCCCCATAAAAACGCGAAAGCGACCAGACCCAGCGCAGCAACTACCCAAATCCAAAGCTGACTCATGTCACTCATGTCGTCGAATACAATACCTGTCAACAGCAGAACAGCGAGAGTAACCAATACCTGTAAGACGATAATGATCGGTGTATCAACCAATGCTGCCAAAAATCGCGATCCAATCCCGGCCACATGGTAACCAAAGGTCACATTTTCAGGGGTATCAACACCCAAATAATCCTCTGGCAATCTCATATTCCCCCCCTTCTTAATGATCCGCCTGGAGTAATTTTCCCGGGGCGAACCCTTGCGAAGGTTCAGTCGACCGCAGGTCGCACACCCTCGCAAGGTTGGTTCCCCCAAATTGAAATGCACCCATTTTCCTATCCCTAAGGATAACGGTATAATTGAGAAAAAAGAAATAGACGATGCACGTTAATCGATTTTATCAGACACGCCAGGCTGATTGGCAAACTCTAACCCAACTCATTGACCGTGCTCAAAACGACATTCGGGAGCTATCCTCTGAGGAAATCCAAACCCTGGGCCGTTTGTATCGAGCGGCTACTTCCGACCTCGCCCTCGCCCAGCGCGATTTTCCCGAGCATCGGGTAACGGCCTACTTAAACCAATTGGTAGCTCATGGACATGCAGTCGTGTATCGCAGCGAACCGTTGGCCGGAAACCGGTTGCTTCGCTTTGCTACCAGCGGCTTTCCACGTGTTTATCGCGAAACCCTGTCTTTTACACTGATTGCAGCTCTGCTGTTTGTCATACCCTCTCTAGCAGCCGGTTTCGGCACGGCTTGGCAACCAGCAATTGCCCGTTGGCTACTCCCGGCCAATGCCCAATACTTGATTCCAGCCATTGAAAAACAAGAGCTATGGACCGACATCCCCATTGAGGAGCGCCCATACGCCTCCTCATTTATCATGCGAAACAACATCCAGGTCGCCTTTCTGTCTTTTGGAGGCGGCGTATTGGCCGGCGTGCTCACCGTGTGGGTTATGGTCTTTAACGGTCTACTGTTAGGTAGCATCACTGGCCTGACCGCCCATTATGGAATTGGCTTTGAGCTGTGGACCTTTGTGATCGGGCACGGTGTTATCGAGCTCAGTGTCATTTTCATTGCTGGCGGCTCGGGCCTGATGCTGGGTTGGGCCATTCTCCAGCCGGGCTTGTTGCGTCGTCGCGATGCCCTGGCCCTTGCCGCTCGCAAAGCTGTCCGGCTGGTCATCGGCTGTATCCCACTGTTGTTTCTAGCCGGCCTGATTGAAGGCCTTATCTCTCCAAATGAAACCATCCCCTGGCAACTCAAGTGGGGCATTGGTCTGGGCAGTGGCGTACTTCTGTATACGTATCTACTGTTAACGGGGAGAGAAATTGGAAGCCTGGCAGAACAGAAAGGCCGCCCGCTCACAAAAGCATCCTCCCCTTCAGTTCCAAATAACGATTGATTACCGCCAACGAGAGTTGATTAGCCGGCACATCCAAAGTCAGCACCCCCTGACGGCGCAGGCTATCCAGTGCCAATCGCCGTTCATCCAGCAACTGTACAGCGGCGGCACGCTGGTATACACTCAATGAATCATGGGGACGTTGCCGGGCAGCAGCGTAAATATCGGGATCACTGATTGTCACCACCAGAGGTAGGCAGCGTCGGGCCAGAACCGACACGTGGCCGACTAGGGCCTGCATGCTCATCCCCCCACTCAGATCAGTAAAGATCACAACTAGCGCCCGTTTGCGCTGCTTTGCAGCCAGGTAGCTCAGCGCGCGGCTGTAATCAGGCTCGACTGGCTGGGCCTCAACGGCGTAGAGAAGCTCCAACATCCGATAAAATTGGCCCCGACCCTGGCGGGGATTGAGGAACTGCACCACATCGTCAGCAAAGGTCATCACCCCCACCTTGTCCCCTTTGCCGGTAGCCACATAGGCGAGTAGCAGCACTGCGTTGATCACGTAATCCAACTTGGCAATATGAGCAACTGGGCTTTGCATCATACGGCCGACATCCAGAACGGCAATCACGTTCTGGCTGCGCTCCGTTTGATATTCGATCGTTACCGGCCTATGACGCCGCGCTGTCGCTTTCCAGTTGATGCGGCGATATTCATCGTCAGGCACATAGTCGCGCAGCCGTTCGAATTCAGTCCCCTCCCCAAACATCCGGGTGTGACGCAGTCCAAGCTCTTGCAAACGATTCCGCCGCAGCAGCAGATCATACTGGCGCACATCCAGCAAATTGGGGTAAACCTTTACCGGCCCGGTCGCCTCAATGCGGCCCTGACGCACAACCAGCCCCAGCGGTCCCTGCCAACGCAAATTCAGATCACCAAACTCGTAATCGCCGCGCCGCAAGGGGCAGACTCGATACATCCCTTGCCAGGTCTGTCGCGCCGGCACCTCGCCGGTGACTGTGTGGGTGTCAATATTGAAGGCATCTGGCGGCTCATCGCGTATCCAAATGGTGGCTGGTCGCCGACCCCGATTGCGAACAAATAGGCGAATGGGATTTTCGGCACCGAGGCTGAGTCTGGTATCGTGTTGGCGCCATACTTCAAACCGTTGTTTTCCCCCTGCTCCCCGCCAATCCAGAACGAAGAACCCCAGACAAATAAGCACATATAGACCAGCCACCCACCCCAATACTGGCGCCCAGGTACCGGCAGCTATAATCGGAGCTGCTACCAGCAACAACAAAACGCCACGCGTAGTGATGATCATCCCAGGCACCCCCCGAAAACTGGAAAAGCTTTAACGCGGCACTTCCACCTGGCCTAGCAACCGCTGGATAACCGCATCAGCATCCAGACCTTCGATCTCAGCTTCCGGCTTGAGCAAGATACGATGTCGAAAGACGGCCGGGATCACAGTCTTTACATCGTCTGGTGTCACAAAGCCACGGCCTTGTAAAGCGGCATAGGTCTTGGACGCTAGCAATGTGTGAATAGCCGCACGGGAGCTGGCTCCCAGTATCAGGTCAGATGATTCGCGGCTGGCGGCAGCCACCTGAACGATGTAGTGCAGAACGCCCTCTTCAACAACGACTTGGTTGATCAATGCCCGCACCTCGGTCATCCCTCTGGCAGGCAGAATTGACTGCACACCGGCCGCTTCCAGATTATGAGCATCAAATCCGTGATGATAGCGACGTAGCACCTCGACCTCGGTTTCTACAGGTGAGTAGGGAACCAGTACCTTGAACAAAAAACGATCCAGTTGGGCTTCGGGTAGAGGATACGTACCTTCATACTCAATCGGATTCTGGGTGGCCACAACCATGAACGGCGGCTCCAATTTGTGCTGCTCCCCATCAAGACTGACCTGCCGTTCTTCCATCGTCTCCAACAGAGCTGATTGGGTTTTGGCCGGTGCCCGATTGATTTCATCCGCTAATAATATTTGGGTGAAAATTGGCCCTTTTTTGAGATAAAACTTGCCCGTGCCCAGATCAAACACACTGGTTCCAAGAATATCCGAGGGCATAAGATCAGGCGTAAACTGTATTCGGGTGAACTTGGCCTGAATCAGATGAGCCAGGGTTTTGGCCATCAAGGTTTTGGCTGTGCCCGGCACACCCTCAAGTAAAACGTGGCCACCAGTCAAAAGAGCAACGACAAGTAACTCAAACGGTTCTTCCAGCCCAACCAGGACTTTGTCCGCTTCCTCTCGTAGGCGGCGATAAAGAGACTGCAAATCACTGGGGGACATTTACGCCTCCTCTAACCAATCGGCCACTTCGGCCGCTAACTGGACCAGGTCACGTTCGCTCGCGCGATGTTGGTGCAATCGACTGAGTAGATTACCAAGCGCATCCACGTCGATATTGGGGTTGAATGTGGCCAATTGAACCAGGTATTCATCGTCGGATAGGTCAGGGCTGAGGTGATACCGCTGGCCCAGCCTGCGTTTGACTTGATGATAATACTGACCTAACACCGCCGAACGATGGCCGGCCCGCCGGTTTAGATTGGCAATAGCCGTGATATACTCAAGCGACGCGCGCCGGACGAGTTCCTTTGGCAACGGCACAGGGCGCCCGAAGCGTCTGCCTCGGATGGCCAAAGCCAAAAAGATCACACCTGCGGCAAATAGCAGCGACCGGCCAGCCGGCGTATGGCGCAACCAGTTCCAGGTCCCAACCACCTCGGCGCGGTCCATACGCACACCGTGATGCCATTCATCGAACCAGACCAGCCCCGGCTGCCCGGCCATAGCGATGACATTCAAGACCAACGAGGGATTGCCCACTTCTTTTAGTCCGGCATTTGAGAATAGAAAAGGAGCGGCGCTGAGGATCACTTGGCCAGCCCCGTGTTCAAAAGAAAGGAGCACCGGCCCACGCTCGATGACCAGGTAGGCCACAAAATCATCACGCTCGGTCCTGAAAAAAGATCGGGCATGACCGTTGGTCGACCCAGTCAGCGGGGGCGAGGTCAGCAGTGGGTTCTGAGTGCCTAAGATGGAACTTTCAATTGCAAGATGGATCAGATCAAAGTCGTAGTGATGGGCTGCCTGGGCGACATTCCACTGATCGCCAGCCAAGATCAAGACACCGCCGTCTTCCACCCAGGCATCAATGACGTCCCATTCGCTTGCCGAGATGGGTGTGATTGGCTCCAGAACAAGGACCAGAGTGGCGGATTCGGGAATCTGGAAGCGATCCGCGACTTCATCACTAACGACATACCCGAGTTCCTCCAACCATAGTCGCAAAGCTCGCCCCCCGTCAGGCGCCGATGAAAAGCTGGCCAGAGGGGGTAGATCTGTTTCCTGTCGGGCTTGCCAAAGAGCAGTCGCCACCGTCACGATGGTTAGCACAACAAACAAGCCAACCACCAGCCAAAAATCACGAGAAGGTCTCGTCATTGCTTCGCCTGTTGGTCTAAATCAGCGATACGAGCTGCGTATTGGTCATAAGCCGACTCATCCAGCGGCTGATACCCATACCAAACCTGATCAAAAACTTCAACCACATCACGTAAAGCGGTTGCCAGTTGAGGTAGATGAGCAACGCTACGCAAGTACTCGCGGTTTGTGCGTGATCGATCGTAACGCAGCAGTCCTCGTTCCTCAAGCAATAAGAGCGAGGAAAGGTACAAGTATCGAACCGCTGTGCGATAATCCCCTGCACTCGATAATGCCTGGGCGCGTTTTAAGGCCGAGCTGGCTGTCAAAGCTTCATCGCCTTTCTCAGCCTCCATTTCAATCCTCGCTTCTGTTACAAAATCGGCCAGAAAGTCTTGAGAGATGTAAAACAGTATCAATGCCAAGACAAGCACTACCAGGCCAGTCAGGATATAGTTGAGTAAGGGAGCCCCCTTGCCAATGACAATACCATCGGGCAGTAAACGGGCAATTAAATTGAGGAGAGAGTCCAACAAATGTTGTAGCCAGACTTCTATTGGTGAAGGTTGTTCGGACGGCCACTGAAACTCGGGGCGGGCCAGAACCGGGATCAGGGCCTCCAAATCTTGGGAGGTAAATTCTCCTTGTAACCAGTTCTGACGGGCAGCCAGCAGAGTGATTAGCAGACCATTCAACTGGTTGAGGTCGGCCGGACCAGCCCGCAACTGGGAAACCAAAAAACTGTGATCCAGCGGAATCTGTGTGCTGTCAGGCAAGATCACAACAGTAACTCCCTCCCACCGATCAGCCTCGGCCAACAACTGAGGGCGGCTGATTTCAGAGGGAGCATCCAGTAAGCTGGCTACTAGCGCCTGGGTTTGCTGCAACCGCTGCCAGTAATCATCCAGAGAAAGAGGGGGATCGGCTGCGTGGCTCGAACCAGAGACAACTTGGGTGCCCAAAACCAAGCCCAAAAGCAATAGCCAGAGATATTTTGGAAAGCGATTCATTTCTTCTTATTCAAAAGCCACCAACCGCAGCCAAAGCTATGCCCAAGGCAGAGAAAAGAGACATCAACAACCCAATCCCCACGCCGGCCAGCACCGACAGCAAAGCGAAGTAGGCCAATTCCTGCCTGGTGATCAAGTCTCCAAGTCGATGAGACGGGGCCTGTACGGTGAGTTGAGCAACCTCGGCTTCATCACCCGAGGCGCTGGCTGTAAGCAGAGCTAAGTCAAAACCTTCTGCGCGAACACGCAGATCGAAGTACATAAGGGTAATACCGGTGAGCTGCACCGGAAGATAAATCAGAGTGAAAACCAGACCTATCAAGGATTGGATAACGGTTTGTATGGTAAAAAAGGCTGTAGGATTATCTATCGCCATTTGCTCGTCAGCCAAGATCGGAAACAGAATTCCAACCAGGGCGGTCGGCCCACTCACAATCAGTTGTGCAAACAAATATAGAATCGCGACAAAACCTATGACCCACCAGAAACGTCGTCGGGCCAAATCCCAGGCTCGACGCCAGGCTTGACTCGCTGGTTGACCTTCAAGCACAACACTTGGGGCTATCAAAGGCGTGACCACCCCTGAAAAAAAGGCCAACATGCCAAAGCCGGTCAGCCAGCCGATGCAGGGCACCAGAAACCAAATAGTCAAGGCCAGGCCGATGATCATGGCAAGCAGTAAAGCCAGAAGCAACCGAACCCAGGAACGGCCAATTCTGCGGTAAGAGCCTATGACGTCGACCATTTGCCCCAGGTAACTATCGGCGATGGCCCGAGTTAGAGCTGCCGTGGCTACCCCCTGGAACAACACGAAGCTGACGATTCCAAGCACGACGCTACCGCCTAGACCGCCCAGGAAGGCAGGGCTAAATATTTGTGACGGATCAGTTGGAGGCGGAACGTTTGGATTTTGATACTGAACGAACTCGCTGAAAGTCAGTAACGACAAGAGTAATTGTATAAGCGTAAGGGGAACTTGCACAATGGCTATGATGCCAATGAAAGTTAAGAAATTTCGCCGGTACAGACGGATGGCCTGATCTAACAATTCACCAATTCCAAGGGGGCGAAGCTGGGGGGAGGTAGAAACTGTCATGCGAAACTCCTTATAAAGTTGGATGATAACTACGAGGCAGGCGAAACCTTGCGAAGATTTGACGACCGACTTCGCGTGAGAGACGTCTTCTGCCAGGTAGTAATGGCCGGATTACCAAGCTACACGCACCCCTTCGCAAGGGTAGCCGAGTAGTCACCTTGGAGTTAGATCGCTTAGAAGAAAGGTCGCAAGCAGCCCAAAGCAAAATCAGACTGGTGAATCATATCATCTTCGTCAAAATGCTACTCTATTATATCACAACTAGCCCTCAAACAACGTAAAGACTTCGTAAATTATGGGCGATTCTAGTGAACCACTCGTTGGTGTGAGCGCACTTGCTAGGGCAATCGCATACTAACTTTTACTGGCCTAGATTCAGGGATTTGGCACCACCACGGCGCGATTCCATCGGTCAATACATAGCTTTATGCCTTCTGCGACCCACATTGAGACAGGGTCTGTTGAGTATGCGATTGCCCTAGCGCACTTGCCCCTTGGCCTGACTGCGTGGTATAATCCTCTTCACTTCACAAAAGAAACAGGGAGACATACTGTGCAGGTTTCCTTCTATGCTAACTTAATCCAGATTATTGTCTCAGTAGCGCTTATTACGGTCATCCTACTTCAGGCCAAGGGCAGTGGACTGGGGGGCATCTTCGGAGGCGACAGTAGCATTTATAAGACCCGCCGCGGCGTCGAGAAGACACTCCACCAGGCAACCATCGCACTGTCGCTTGTCTTCTTTGGGATTTCAATTCTCAGCGTGATCGTGGCCTCCTGATTGGAGAAAAACGGAAGGCGTTAACCCGACTTAACCTTGGGCGTATTTCAGTCTGGGGCGACCCCTTGCGAAGGTTCAGGCGACCGTAGGTCGCACACCTTCGCAAGAATGATTTCCCCCAAATCGAAATGCACCCTTAACCTTCCAATCTCCTGGTTGGCCCTAAACTTTCTTATGGGACGTTACATTCGCTGGCAAGCGCTCATAGCCCTCAGTGGTATCATTTTGGTGGGCGTCTTTCTGTTCTCTATCGCCCTGTCACGCACAACAGTACTGGTGCCAGATGAAGGGGGCATCTACACTGAAGGGCTGGTTGGAGCTCCTCAATACGTAAATCCTCTTCTCGCTCAATACAACCTGGTTGACCAGGATCTGGTGGCTCTCACGTTCAGCGGTCTCACGCGCGCCGACGACCAAGGTGAACTGCAACCAGATCTTGCCTCAAGTTGGACCATCTCACCTGACGGGCTAGTCTATCTTTTCCACCTGCGCCAGGACGTTCGCTGGTCCGATGGCGAGTCTTTTGACGCCGACGACGTGCTCTTCACCATCAGCCTGATGCAAGACCCGGAATTTCCGGGAGTGCCCTATTTGGCAGATTTATGGCGCACCGTGAAGGTGGAAAAAGTAGACAATTACACAGTCCGCTTTCGTTTAGAAGAACCGCTTCCCACATTTGCTGACTATACAACCATCGGCATTCTCCCGGAACACGTACTGGGTGACATGTCTGCTCGCGACCTGCTGACCCACCCTTTCAACACCCACCCCATCGGCACCGGGCCATTTCTCCTTGAAGACATATCAGCCGAACGAACATTGGTAGTTCCCAATCCACGCTACGTGCCACCACCCGGCAGACAAGATGCCCGACGTGAACAGCCCTATCTGGCCGGGATGGAGTTTCGTTTCTATCCAACCTACGAGCGGTTGCTCACCGCCTACGAGACCGGCGAAATCCAGGGCATCAGCTACGTCCCACCCTATCTTTTTCCTGAAGCCGCAGATTTGGACTCTCTGAACTTATACAGCGCCCGCCTTTCCGGCTACCAGATCGTGTACCTGAACCTAAAAGACCCCGAAGGCTCCCCTTTCTTCCAAGATGCCCGCGTCCGGCGAGCGCTACTTCTTGCCCTGGATCGGCAGGCCCTGATTGACAAAGCGCTTAATGGACAGGGCATTGTGGCCAACGGGCCGATTCGCCCCTGGAGTTGGGCCTATGACTCCCAGTTACCCGAAACCGAACACGACCCGGAGCAGGCCGAAGCACTGCTGAATGAAGCCAACTGGATCGACACCGATGGCGACGGAATTCGTGATAAGAATGGACGACCCTTACAATTCACTATGCTCACCGGTGAGGACCCGATCTTCAACAGTCTCGGACAGGCAATGACCCAAGAGTGGGCCAAACACGGAATTAGTGTCCAGGTGGAACCGATGGGTGCCGGGTTGAGCGACCGCATCCAGACACGAGACTTCCAGGCGGTGTTGGTCGAGCTACTCCTCTCCGGCGATCCCGACCCCTATCCCCTATGGCACCAAACCCAAATCGACGGCGGTCAAAACTACGGTGGTTGGGACAACCGAGAAGCCAGTGAGACCCTGGAACAGGCTCGCTATCTGACCGACCGTGACAAACGCAAACCCTACTACGATCATTTTCAGCGCATTTTTGTCGAGGAAACACCAGCGTTGATCATTGCCTATCCGACTTATACCTACGCCATAGACGAGAGTGTACGCAACGTCCAAATTGGCCCATTGGTCAACCCATCTGACCGCTTCCGCAGCTTTCCCGACTGGTACATCAACACCCGTCGCGTCATCGTCGCAGAAGCCGAGAACGCTCAATCCGTGCAGCAAGCCCCCTAGTAAATCCTTAGCCCTAATGGGCAAATTTTCCCACTCAAATTAGCACCAGAGCCGTTGACATTATGTCGAAAATAGTGTACAATAACAACACTACATAAAGTTATTCTTGATTGACGGAGTTGTTCTACCAAAGCCCGGCAAGTGAGTCATGAGATGTCTGTCTAGATTAAGCACAGGTAAACATTGAAAAAGAAACGCGGACCTCAATTCCCCCTCACACAATTCATTGCCATTATTGTCATCACTATTTCTGTTTTCCTCGTGGTCGACTTTGCACGCCGCACAGCCACGATTTATCGCATCAAAAGCGAGGCTGCTCGGCTGGAAGAAGAGACCGCCACAGCTCGCGCTCAGGGTGAAGCGCTCGAAGCCCGGCTCCGCTACGTACAGAGCGACGCCTATGTAGAGGAAATCGCACGTAGCCAACTCAAATGGGCCCAACCAGGAGAGACCGTGGTAGTGGTGATGGCCACTCCCCAGGCAGTGCTTACCCCGTCACCCGACAGCCAGTATGCTATGACCGATGGACCACCTCCCGAACAACCGTGGCAGGCTTGGTGGCTCACATTCTTTGATAGCCCCCCGCCCAGGTAGACAAGACCCTAAAAGGGGGACGTAAACCCGTAGGGTCTGCCAAAGATGTGGAACGCGCCCTCCCCCATTTTTCCCGTTGACGGGCGCCAAACATCGCGTTATAATGTGAACAGTTGACATCTGTGAACAGTTAACAACTGTAAACAGTAACAGCATAGTGTAGAGGCGAACCAGTGGGTTTGCCCTGAGTAAGCGCAACGGAGGACACTATGGGATCGAATCGCCGCGAATTCATGCAGGGCGTCGGCCTGATGCTGGCGTCGTTGTTGACCACCCGCTGCTTGCCCCGGACCACCTGTTACGCGCCTCCTGAGCCGACTCCTATGCCCACCTGTTATACCGTCGTCCCCACACCGTCGCCCCAGGCGTCGATCGACCAGAGCAAAGAATGGGATCGCCTGCGCCAGCCATGGCACGATCTGGACCTCCTCGCCCGTGACGCCCCTGACCTGAACCGCGGCCAAAAAACACACGAGCGGTTAGTCTCCGATCACCAGAAGGCGCTCGACAAACTGACATCCACGGGCGACCTCGACCCGGCCATCGCTGAGGAGATGCAAGCTGCCTTCGAGGGCGCTGCCTACCACGTATGGCGCGCCAACTCGCCCATGACTTGCTATGAACCGGTACGCCCTCCCGACTACCAGGTCGAGAGCAGCAGCAACCTGGCCCGGCAGGCTGATCTGCTAGCCGAGATGGCCGAACAGAGCGCCATCGACCAGGTCACTGTGGCTCAGGCCCAGGCAGCCATCGAACGTGACATCGCTTTCCTGTCCATGACCACCGATGACCAGCACGCGTTGATTGAGAAGGTGCGAGAAGCCGCTGGGGACTCGTCTAATTTCCCGCACGTGACCGAACTCGACACCGACGTTCCCCCCGAATCGGTCGAAGCCGCGCGCATCCTGGTTGAATTGCTGTTAGAGAGGGAATAACAAGTCATATGACTCGCCCTCGACTCCAGACCCTCATCTTCGAAGTCACCCAGGCCTGCGACCACGCTTGCCAATATTGCTATAACTATTGGACCCACCCTGGCTACCACCTTTCATCTTCCCAAAAACTTGAAGCTTTTGGGAAGACACGAGACCTACGCCCCCTGCTGGCCCACGTCTTGGACCAGGTAGACTGCAACTTGGTCACGCTGACTGGCGGCGAGCCAACCCTGCGCCCGGATCTGCCCGAGATCATCAGTTTTCTGGCGGAACGTGACGTGCGCGTCAACCTCATCACCAACGGCCACCGGCTCACCGACGAAATGACGGCCGGCCTCATCCGGCGCGGGGTAACCCTCTTTGAGTTGCCGTTGCTCAGCTACCGCCGCGAGATACACGACGCCCTGTCCGGGGCACCGGGCGCCTTCGACGCAGTATTGGCAGCCCTGGCCCACATCCGCTATCACCGGGGATGGGCCGTGGCCGTGTTCGTGGTCACGCGGCGTAACATAGCCGACCTGCGCGACACGCTCAAACTGGCCTTCGCCTTCGGCGCCCGCGGGGTCATGCTCAACCGCTTCAACCCCGGCGGGCGCGGCGCTGGCGCCATTGACGACCTGTTGCCCAGCGTAGACGAAATGCGCGCTGCACTGGCCGTCGCCGAGGCGGCCAGCCAGGAATATCGCCTGCCTATCTCGTGCTCCATCCCCATCCAACCCTGCCTCATTGACACGTCCCAATACCCTCACCTGGGTTTTGGGTTTTGCGCCGCCGGGTCCGACCGCGCCTATTACACGCTCGACACCGAAGGGAACGTCCGCCCCTGCAATCACACCCCGACCATCCTGGGCAACTCGTGGGACGAGCCGTTCGCCGAAATCATCTCCCCGGCTCGCCTGGCCACTTTCCAGACCGCCGTGCCGCCCTTCTGCGCCCCCTGTGCGTTGCGGGACGAGTGCCAGGGCGGCTGTAAAGCCTCGGCCCAGGTGTGTTACGGTGACTTGACCGCCGAAGAGCCATTTCTGAACCGCAACCGGGAGTTAGCCAGGGCTGGGGGGAAAAGGCCCTAACCGTCTTCCCATAACCTTGACGCTCATTTGCCGGTGGAGTACAATGAAACTATTTAGGTGTATGTATAGGTTGAGAGTCACCCATGCCAATCATAACCCTCACGACCGACTTTGGTCTGGCCGACGGATATGTAGGAACGATGCGAGGCGTCATTCTCTCCATCGCACCAGAGGCGACGCTGATAGATCTGTCCCACGAAGTCCAAGCCCAGGACGTACGGGCTGCCGCTTTCGTGCTCTACCAGGCCGTTCCCTTTTTCCCACCTGAGACTCTTCACGTGGTCGTGGTAGACCCAGGAGTCGGTAGCCAGCGGAGGGCGCTGGCCGTTCGCACATCACAAGGCATCTTCATTGCACCCGACAACGGCGTGCTAAGCTACGTGCTGGCCACCGCAGACGTATACGAAGCAATCAGCCTCACCAACCCTGCTTACCAGTTGCCCCAAGTCAGTACTACCTTTCACGGGCGCGATGTTTTCGCGCCTGCTGCCGCCCATCTGGCGACGGGCGTGCCGTTGGAAAAACTAGGGCCTCGGGCCATCAATCTGGTTCGCCTGCCCTTTCCTCGGCCGGAGACCACGCCCAGCGGGGACCTCATCACGCACGTTATGCACATCGACCGTTTCGGAAATTTGATCCTCGACGTGACGGCTGATCAGGTACACGAGGAAACCATCATGGAACTGAAGGAGTGCAAGATTGAGGGCCTGAGCCGCACCTTCGCTGACGTGGCGCATGGAGAGCTGCTCGCCTACGTCGGCAGCAGCCGGGACCACGTGGAGATCGCCATGCGGGAAGGCCATGCTGCCCGGGAGCTAGGCATACACGCCGGCGACAAAGTACTGATTCGAAAGAGACAATGAACCGCTGGACACGCCTCCGGTGGCGCTTACGCCTGCTAGGGCTGATCGACTGGCTGTTAGGCACACACTTGCTAGAAAAGACAACCAGCCGTTGGCGGGGTGAGTTAGAAATAATGCAGGCGGAGATCACCACGTTACAAGCGCGCCTGGAGGAACTGGACGATTCTCGTACTGCCATCTTGCGCCATCTAAGCCTCAGCTATCTACAGGTGCGGCAGATACAATCCCCCACAAACTGGCTCCACTTCAACCCACGGGTCCCTGCCGAAGAATCGGCGATTGACGTGTTGACCAGGGCACTGGTAACCCCTCACTGGGCTCGCTGGCAAATCACTCAGGTTGCGACTGAGGACGAGGATCTCTACACGTATGATCTGGTCCCCGACTGGTCGGCCCTGCATCAAGACGCGCAAAAGTACGCAGCCAGCTTGCCGCCAGGTCTACTTGATTGGTTGGGAGAGCAAATAGGGCAGGAGTAAGAGGAAAAACAATAACGGAGGAACGAGTAACACGTAATCTTATGGACAAGTTCATCATCGAAGGTAGACACCCTCTGAACGGCACTGTAACGCCTAGCGGCAACAAGAACGCCGCCTTTCCCCTCATTTCGGCAGCGTTGCTGACCGACGAGCCTGTCACGCTGCGCAATCTGCCCGACATCGGAGACGTGCAAACCATGCTGTCCATCAGCGAAGACCTGGGCATCCAGGTGATGCGCCACGACCCCCACTCAGCCACACTACAAGCGAGCGCTATTCACAAGACCACCCCCGACCCACCAATGTTCAGCAGCATCCGAGGCGCACTGCTACTAATGGGCTCGATGCTCGCCCGCGAAGGACGAATCGACTTGCCCCGGCCCGGAGGCGATCAAATCGGTCGCCGCCGGATGGACACCCACCTGCTGGCCCTGAAGCAACTGGGGGCCGAAGTGACTTACGACGACCATCTTGTGCTCACCGGTGGGCAACTGCGTGGCGCCGATATACTGCTAGATGAAGCCAGCGTGACCGGCACCGAAAATGCAGTGTTGGCCGCCGTCATTGCCAAAGGGACGACTATTATACGCAACGCAGCTTCCGAACCCCACGTGCAAGATCTATGTCACTTGCTGGTTCAGATGGGAGCACACATCGAAGGCATCGGCTCCAATACTCTGACCATCCACGGCGTCGATAGACTGAGTGGCGCTGACTATACCCTGGGCGCCGACTACCTGGAGGTGGGCAGCTTTATCGGGCTGGCGGCCGTTACCGAAGGTGAGGTACTCATCAAAAACGCATCACCCGAGCACCTACGTATGACTTTGCTGGTGCTCGAACGGCTGGGAGTGTGCCCCGAGGTACGTGGGGATGATGTGTTCGTATCCGCCGAACACCCCCTGACAGTGGTGCCCGACCTGGGTGATGCCATCCCCGAAGTTGCCGACGCCCCCTGGCCTGGTTTCCCGGCTGACATGATGAGCGTCAGTATCGTGCTCGCGACCCAGTCCAACGGCACCGTGCTCTTCCACGAGAAAATGTTCGAGAGCCGGCTCTTTTTTGTAGACAAGCTGATAGGCATGGGAGCACGTATTGTGCTGTGCGACCCCCATCGCTGCATCGTACAGGGGTCCAGCCGGTTGCACGCCGAGCCCCAGGGTATCTCCAGCCCGGACATCCGGGCCGGCATGGCCCTGCTCATTGCTGCGCTCTGCGCCCAGGGGACCAGCACCATCCACAACATCCGCCAGATTGACCGGGGCTATGAGTGCATCGAGGAAAAACTACAGGCATTGGGGGCCAAAATCAAGCGAGTCAAGGAATAGCGGGTAGGAAAACGGTCGTGTTGACAAGCCAGACCGGCGTGTGATAAGATGGAGGCACAAGAATAAACTAGAAAACCCGTGCCTTACCAGTCCAATTGTCATTAACACGACGTGTAAAAGCGTTCCTGGTCTGTACGGGAGCGCTTTTAGTTTGCCTCCTAACCCAGCCACCCATCGCCTGCAAGGTTTATGCAACCTCGTCGTGATAAACTCGAGCAGTTGTAGCAGACTTAGTTAAAAAACATAAACCAGGAGCAGAAGTTTTTATGATAGTCAAATTCTGGGGAATGCGAGGCTCCATTCCGACGCCTATCTCTCCAGCCGCTATTGAAAAGAAGATCCGGCAGGCATTACGTGGCGCTGTTGGCGTTGATTTAACAAATAAGGAGGCCATCGACCGTTATCTCCAGCGCCTGCCATTGGAGGTGCGTCATACGGTTGGTGGCAACACCGCCTGTGTAGAAGTCCGCGCCGGCGATCAGTTGCTTATCCTGGACGCTGGCTCAGGTCTACGTTTGTTAGGCTACGAGTTATTAAAAACTAAATTTCGCAGAGGTGAGGGCGTGGTCGACTTTCTTATCAGTCATACACACTGGGACCACGTACAGGGGCTACCTTTCTTTGGACCAGGATTCATAGCAGGCAACCAACTGACTTTCCACAGCCCTCACGCCCACCTGGAGAAAGCCTTCGTCAATCAGCAATCCGAGATCTACTTCCCTGTACCGCTAAGCTACCTGAGCGCTGATATCCAATTCCGCCATATCCCGGTCAAGACGTGGACCCAGATCGGGAATCTGCAGGTTTACCCCCTGGAAATGTCGCATCCCGGCGAGAATTACGGCTACCGCATCGAATACAACGGCGCCAGCCTGGTTTATGCAACCGACTCTGAGTACAAGAATATGGATACTGAAAGCACGCAAATCTTTGTGGACTTCTTCCGCGACGCAGATCTCCTCATCTTCGATGCCCAATACTCACTCAACGATGCCCTGGATAAAGCAGACTGGGGCCACAGTTCCCCGGTGATGGGTGCTGAATTGGCTTACAGGGCCGGTGTCCAACGCCTGGCCCTTTTTCATCATGACCCTACGTCAGACGACCAAACCATTTACGCTGGCCTCAAGCAAGCAGAGGCATACCTGGCCAATCGGGGTAGCAGTTGCCAGGTAGTAATCGCCAGCGAAGGACTGGAGATCGAATGGTAACCAACTACACGTCTCAACTTATGCACACTGACGCTCTATCCGAGGAGCGGCTGAGCGCCCTGTACCAGTCCATACAGCGCATGAACTCGGTCTACCAGCTTTCCGAATTGCTCGCCTTTCTTCTTGACCAGGTATTGGAAGATACAGGTGGCCAACGTGGCTATCTACTGCTGACCCAAGAACCTGCCCCCCATGAGGACGAGCCCGACCTGGAGGTAAAGGCTGTCCGAGGCGAGAAGGTTGACACGTCACATGTGGAAAACAATGTCTATCGTTTCGTCAGCAGCAGCGTGGTGCGCGATGTGCTGCGGGCAGGCGAGCCCCGCGTCATCGGTGACATCCGGGAAGATGTACGCTACATAGAACACATCGGCAGCCGGTCCGCACACCACAAGTATCCATCTATCCTGGCCATCCCTCTTAAGGTCGCTGACCGGCTTATCGGCCTGATTTACATCGAGCATCCTGAGCCCAAGGCTCTGCTTAACCCCGATCTGGATTTCCTCAGCGCCTTTGCCGGGCAGGCGGCGGTGGCCGTGGACCGGGCACAGCAGAGTCAGCACCGCATCGAGGAACTGGAACGCCTCAATGAGGTCAGCCGCTCGGTGGTGCGCGTACTGGACCTGGACCAGGTGCTCGTCCACATCCTACGCGAGGCGAATCAAATGCTGGACGTGGAGACCGGCGCCGTACTACTCCTCGACCAAGAGGCCAAAGAGCTCGTCTTCCGCCTCGCGGTGCAAGAGGGACAACAGATACATATTTCACAACGGTTGAAAGTAGGCGAGGGTGTCGCCGGCTGGGTGGCCCAACGTGGTGAACCGCTCCTGGTGCACGACGTCCGTGAAGACCCGCGCTGGTACGGGGAGGTGGAAAACGGTTTTGCCACCCGCTCCATCCTGTGCGTGCCCCTGAAAATCGACGATCACGTCATCGGCGTATTAGAAGCACTCAACAAAAAAGGCCCACGGGGCTTTACCGATCGCGATCAGGCCTTGCTCAGCACCTTTGCAACCTCGGCCACCGTGGCCATAGAAAACGCCCGGCTCTTCGCCGAAGCCCGCCAAACGAGAGAGTTGCGCGCACTGAACGAGATGTCGGTCGCCCTTGGAAGTACCCTGGAATTAGAGACTGTCCTGAAAACCGGGCTGGCCAAAGTCCTGGACGTGATGGGAGTTGAAGCTGGCGCCGTAAGCCTGGTAGACGCTCACACAGGCAAGCTAGTTGTGACCACCACGCAGGGCTGGCGGGGAAAGGGCGTCTCTGCCGGTACCCGCCTGCTGGCCAGAGAAGGACTCTCAGGCCAGGTGGCTGCCAGTGGCGAGATTATGATCGTCAACAGCACGGCCCAAGAATTCTCCATCACACAAGACCCCATATGGGAAGAAGGGGTAAGCGCCGCGGTGCTCGCCCCGATACGTGCTGGAGGACAGGTAGTGGGTGTGCTCAGCGCAATGAGTTACACCCCTCACACCTTCACCTCCGAGGAGATTGACGTCCTCTCGGCCATCGGGGGTATGTTTGGCGTCGCTGTCGAGAACGCCAGGCTGTATGAAGAGGTACGTTCCAATCTGGCGCAGATGGCCCACTTCAATAAAGTAGGCAGTGGGCTGACCGCCAACCTTGATCTGAAACAGGTCCTGCAAATTATTATGCAGGGCGTCACCTCGCTTATCGGTGTCGAACGAGCCTCCATATTCCTGATTGACGAAGCTACCAACAAGCTGGTGCTGGAATATAGCATGGGCGGGCACGCGCCGATCGAGTTGGACGCCCCCTGGCCAGGCATCGTCGGTTGGATTGCCAGCCACAATGCACCCACTATCTCCAACGACGTTCGGCGTGACCCGCGCTTCCTGCCGGACATTGATACCGACGAGTTCGATACCCAGTCCATCCTGGGAGCGCCTCTCAAGCTCAAGAACCGAGTCATCGGCGTAATCGAGGTGCTCAACAAGCTGGATGGCCCCTTCACCGCAAAAGACCAGGCCTTGCTTGTGGATTTCAGCAAATGGGCGGCCATTGCACTGCACAACGCCCGGCTCTACCACGAGCTGAACGAGGCCAAAGATAGGCTGGCTAGCGCCGAAGCGATAGCAGAGATGGGCGAGATGGCGCTCAATCTGACCCACGAATTGAGCAATCGCATAAGCATTATCCCCCTCACCGTAGACCGCATCCAGGCCAAATGTGAGGACGAACTGAACAACGAGTATCTGAAAAGAAAGCTGGAAGTAATCAAGTGCGCCGCCAGCGAAGGCCGGACCATCATCCAGCGCATCCGCGAACCCTTCGAGGTAGCAGACGAGGAACCGGTGAGTGTCTCAGCCTGTCTGACAGAGGCATTATATAAGTTTCAGATCAAAGCCAGAATCAAGGTGGTGGAACAATACCAGTCTGACCTACCGCCGGTGATGGCCTCCCGCGAGAAGCTCAACCAAGCCTTCTGTCACATCATCAGCAACGCCCTCGACGCCCTGAGTGAAAGAGAGAAAGGCCAGTTATTGCTTTCGACTCGCCGCCGCCTGGACGGGCTGGTGGAAGCCATCATCGCCGACGACGGTCCAGGTATCCCGTCGGACATCGTGGCCGACCCCTTTGTGTTGCGCCTTACCACGAAAAAAGATAAAGGTGGTCTGGGCTTGGGTCTATGGTGGACACACGTCTACGTGAGACGTTTAGGCGGCCAGGTAAAACTGCGGAGCACCCATGACCAGGGGACAATCGTCAGCATTCGTTTGCCCGCTGTACAGGAGACTCTATCGTGAATTCCTCACCGCACGCTTTGATTGTGGAAGACCTCGATTTTTGGCAAGATGCCCTGCGCGAAATCCTTGCCGACGCCGGGTACCGTGTCTGCGCCGCCTCCAGTTATGCCGAGGCACTGGACGCACTGAATCAGAACGAGTTTCATCTGGCCGTGATAGACCCGGTGCTTGACGATAACAACCGCCGCAACCGTGATGGCCTGCGTGTACTTCAATACATTCTCGACCAGCGGCCCAATACGTGTGCCGTGATCGTCACCGCCTCCGACCCCAATCGCATCCACCGCGAGGTACGCGAGATGTCCCGCACCGTGCCTTTGTTCTGGAAAGAGGAGTGGGACGACAACCAATTTCTGACCGTGATCCAGGAGCTTATGAACGCAAAAACGTAAAACGTACTGCGTATTTCGTACTGCGTATTTCGTATCTCGTAACGCAGTACGAAATACGCAGTACGTTTTACGCATCACGCATCACGTTTCACGTTTCACGTTTTACGTTCCACACCCTACTTTCACACCGAGGATTAAAACTATGTCCCCTGCCCGAATTTTGATTGTTGAGGACCAACCCGAATGGCAAGAATTCGTCGCCGAGTTGCTGACCGACGCGGGACACGTTTGTCAAGCAGCAGACACGTATGAAGCCGCATTAGCCACCCTCAACAAGGAGTCCTTCAACGTGGTCTTTCTCGACATGATGCTGAGTGAGTTTGACCTGCCCGTACACGGCGGCACCGGCTGGAAACTGCTCGATCACCTGGTCGAACAACGCCCCCGGACCAAGGTCATCGTGCTCAGCGGGCGAGCAACGGCGGGCGAGGCCGCCCGCCTGGTGCGCAATTATCCTATCGTGGCTTTTATTGACAAAAGCGAGGAAGATGTCGCAGCACAGATAGTGGACACGGTTCGCGAGGCCACGCGCGCACCGTCCCTACGCATCCAAACCTTCGGTCAGTTCAATATCTGGCGCGATGGGCGATTAATTGACCCCTGGGAGCGGGTACAGGCAATGACCATTGTCAAAGTGCTGCTCATCCGCCGCGTGGCCGGAGGGCGCGCCGTCTCCCCTGATGAGCTCATCGAATGGCTGTGGCCTGACTCCGATCCGGAGGCCGGACGCAAGAAGTTGCTCCCCCTGCTCAGCAACGCCCGGCGTACCCTGGAGCCGGATATCGAGCCGCGCGACTCAAATTTTATCCTGCGCAGCTCGGCCGGCTACTACTTCGACTTGAGCGGTGACGTGAGCTGGGACGTGAGCGAGTTCCAGCAACACATCAGCACGGGCGCAGGCTACCAGCGCGCCGGGGAAATGGACTCCGCCAGAGCCGCCTACGAGGCAGCTCGCGCTCTTTACCTGGGGGACTTCCTGGCCGAGGACCGCTTCGCCCCCTGGGCCATTCCCCAGCGGCGGGCACTGCAAAACGAATACCGCGATATGTTGGCAAGTCTCGCCGAAACTTACGCCGCCATGGGACGCTATCCCGATGCCATCCATGCCGGCCAGGCTGCCCTGGAAGTAGACCCCCTGCTGGAGAGCGTTTATCGCCAGTTGATGCGCTATCATTACTGCGCCGGCGACAAGGGAGGCGCGCTCAAGGTATATCGTAACTGCGCCAAGCTCTTCGACGAACTCTTCGGCGAAGGCCCCACCCCACAGACAAAGCACCTTTTTGAGACCATCTCCGAAAACGCCGAACTGGATTGTTGAACCATCCCCGCAACCCACCGGCAGCACGGGCACCCAGCACGAGCATGCGGCGCAAGGCACGAGCATGCGGCGCAATGCATGAGCATGCGGCGCAAGGTACGAGCATGCGGCGCAAGTGTATCAAAAACCGGATTTTTTGATAGTGTATTCCCTGAAATCACTCTATTCTTGGCCAAAAGTGAGGCGATGCCCCTTTCAACTCGTCAAAAACCCGGTTTTTTCAGTGGAGTCGTTTTACGCCTTATGTCTTACGCAGTACGCAATACGCAGTACGCATTACGCAGCACGTTATCCTATTGACAGCCTCTCTCCCATATGCTATACTAGCGCCAACGACGAAGACGGAGAAAAACAGGCAGCCGCCGGATTTGTCAAACAGAGAAGCGGTGGTCGCTGCAAACCGCTCCCGGCACTGACCCAAATCCCCTCCCGAGTCGACGGCGAAAAGGGCAGCAACCTGCACTGCTACTTGCTACCTGCCCCCCAAGCCGCTCCGGGGGCGCCCGTTAGCGCGCAGGCGTGCTTGACACGTCTTGAGGCCGTCCGTGGCAACGCGGCGGCGAACAAAGGTGGCACCACGGGAACCACTCCCCCGTCCTTTGAGGGCGGGGGATTTGTGCGTAAAACGTGAAGCGAAAAACGTGAAACGTAAGGCGTAACCTATGGGTGCGCTATGGGTAAGGGCGAAGGTGTAGAGAATGAATTACGAAGAATGGGAAGAGGGCGTTGCAGACGCGATTAGGGCCGATTCACTCTGGAGGATGAGAGCCTACCGGCTGGCGCTATTCCTGGGAGACCTGGGACGGAACGATATCACCAAACTGACCCAAGATCGGCGCACGATGGCATTGTCAGATCAACTGTACCGGGCTCTGGGCTCCATCAGCGCCAATCTGGCCGAAGGGTACTCTCGTGGTACTTACAAAGATCGGGCTCGCTTTTACGAATACGCGCTGGGCTCAGCCCGCGAGAGTCGCGACTGGTACTGGAAAGCCCGTC
>DAOUMD010000070.1:0-30326 GCA_034412795.1 Anaerolineae bacterium | reverse complement strand
GCCCCGCATTTTCAGACTGTGCCAGGCATGCGTGGCCGACTGTTGGAGGCCGGGCAGCAGGTTCAGCGCTACCCCCATCGAAAAACCCAGCCCGTGTAAGCCCAGCCGTTCAAATAGCCCGGCCAGGCTTGAGATGTCGATCGCGGCCGTCAAGGCCTGCACCGCCACCAGGATCACCACGGCCCGCATGGCCATAGATAAGCCAAGCTGGACGCCTGTGCTTGAGAGAGGGATACGCCACAGAGTGACATCCGGCTCCCCGCTGAGCGCCGGGGGGAGGATTAACAAGGCCATCATCAGCAGCCAGCGCGGACGCCACAGGCGCCGAAACGTCAGCGGGTGCATGATTGCGGCCACGATCAGGCACAGGCAAGCACTCAACGGCATCAGCGCCGGCCGCACGAGCAGGATCATGCCCAAGCTCCAGGCGAAAACGGCCAGGTAACCCACCGTCCCCACCTGGAGCAGGCAACGACCTTTGGGTCTATTGACCCGCACGAACGATAAGGCTCTCACTCGACAACCTGCAACGTAGCCAGCATGCGCACGTTGAGTTTGCCCTCCTGGTCCGGCAGCACCATGCGAAACGTCCCATCCTCGTCGGTGAGCGGGCCATCCGCCTGGGCGTAGGCCACCAGCGTATTCTCGAGCAAGAAGAGGTCCGGTCCATAGTTGACGGTGAACCCGTCACTGGCGACGGCTTTGACCGCCTTCACGGCCTGGGGGTCGAACCCGGCATCTTGCAGTAAGGTGGTCAACGCTACGCCTTGATAAGTAACGTCTGTGAAGGTCGCTTCGGCGCCGGGCAGGGATTTCAAAGCCTCGGCCGTGTAGCTCTTTTGGGTGCTGCCATCGCTAACCACCAAAACGTTGGCATCGACGCTGGTGACCGGTGCCGGTGCGTTACCACAAGCCACCAGCAATACGGCCAGGGCCGCCACGCCGATCAGGCTAAAGAGTGTGTGTTTCATCGTATCTACCTCCTAAAGATATCTCATCTGATTTATGCGCCAGAATACTCAAACGTCTGTCCCATGCGCTTCTGCAACTGGCGGCCCACATCCCAGGCCAGCCAGCCAGCAATGCCGCCGAGAATCACATGCACGGCCACCAGGGCCGCCAGCACCGCCCACACCACCTGGCCGGTTAAGCCCAGCATGCGGGCGCCATTGTCAATCATGTCCAGCCAGACCACAAACGGATCCCGGCCGAAAAACAACAGGCCGGTGACAAAGGGCTGGACCAGCGTCCACAGCACGCCCAGGCTGCCAACCAGAATGAACACGGCCCGCTTTTGACGATGGATGACTGAAAAGACCACCTCGGCGACCACGGCCTCGGTCAGGATACCAAACATGGGACCGATGATGATACTTCCAATGCTGAACAACTTGAGCAGCATAGCAATGATGCCCACGAACAGGCTTGAGCCGCGGAGCGGAACGAACAGCCGGGCAATCATAACAACGGATAAACCAATGGCGGCCAACACCGCCCCACTGAAGGGGATTTGCAGGCTCTTGATGACCGAGCCGAAGCTCATCTCCACCACACCCCATAAGGCGCCGAATACGGCTATGGTAACCAACTGACGCGTTGAGAATTTCATTACACCCTCCTATAATATTTTCTTAGCCTTTGGGCAGCCGGCCGTCCAGGGCAATACGCCCCTCCGACATCACCACCACCCGGCTGGCATAGCGATGAATCAGTTTGTAATCATGCGAGATGAGCACGATGGAAGCGCCACAACGGTTGAGTTCCGCCAGAAAATCCATTAACTGCTGCAAATGTCCCCAATCCTGGCCCTGGGTGGGCTCGTCCAAAATCAGCAGCCGGGGACGGAGCGCCATACAGGCGGCCAGAGCAGTGCGCTGCTGCTGGCCGGTCGAGAGCGCGAAGGGTTGCCGGACACGCAGGGCCAATAAATCGGCCACCTCGAGTGTTTGCCGATGCTGAATTGCGTCGAAGATGCCGTAGTTCTGGGGACCAAAGGCCACCTCCTCATCCACCGAGTTGGTGAAGAGCTGTTCGGCCGGATCTTGAAACAGCAAGCCCACATCCAGGCCGGGCCGCGGCTGTTTGCCAGCCCGGTACGCCACCCGCCCCTGGGTCGGCTTGAGCAGCCCGGCGGCCACCAACCCCAGCGTCGATTTGCCGGCTCCGTTCTCGCCCACCAGCGCCACAAAATCGCCGGGATAGATGGACAGATCCACATCCTGGAGAACCGGATGGCCGTTATACCCGGCCGACACGCCTTGCAGCGACAACAAGGGCGCTGTGCCGGCCGGCGGGTGACCGTTACCGGCTATCAGCTCATCCCATGCACTGTGGGGATGCTCCCCCGGACGGCGCAGCCCCAACCGCTGGCGCGCCTGAGTATCGAACAGCACCGTGTCGACCGGACCGTCGGCGGCGATACGGCCCGCGTCCATCAACACCACGCGATTGGCCAGCCAGACAGCTTCGGCCAGCCGGTGCTCGACGAGCACGACGGTCAGGTTGTACTGCCTGTGTAACGCTTGCAGGGTATCTATCACCTGCCGGGTGCCCTGAATATCCAGTGAGGCGGTCGGCTCATCCAGCACCAGCACGCGCGGGCGCATGGCCAGCACGGCGGCAATCGCCAGGCGTTGTTTTTGCCCCCCGGACAGTTCAGCCGGCCGTCGGGCTTCCAACCCGGTCAGGCCCACCGCCGACAGCGCCCACGCCACCCGGTGCGTGACTTCGGCCTCGGCCAGTCCCAGGTTGCGGGGACCAAAGGCCACTTCATCGTCAACGCGCAAGTGAAAAAGCTGCGCGGCCGGGTTCTGAAACACCATCCCCACCTGCTGCGCCAGGGTGGGGATGGGCTGCTCAAACGGGTTGAGCCCGGCGACTGTCAGCCTGCCGCTGGTGCGGGCCGGAATGGCATGCGGAATCAAGCCGGCAATGACCCGCGCCAGGCTGCTTTTGCCGCAGCCCGAGGGGCCGGTCACCAATACGAACTCACCGGCTGCGATGTGCAGGTTCAGGTCATGCAAAGCGGGCTGCTCGCCATAGCATACACTGAGGCCCTCGATATGGATCATCTAGCCCTCTCCCAACCAGATCAGTATCTGCCCGACCAGGGCAGCCTGGTCAGCGCGGGTGGCGGCCAGCGTGACGAGCGCCCGCCCGTCTACCTGCGCGCGGAAGCGCGCGACCAGGGCCGGGCGGATCACGACCAGGGCCAGGCGGTAGCCGCCGGCGCGCAGCACGTCCAGGCCAACCTGCCATCCCTGGCCACGCAGCAGCTCGAGCGGCCCCAGTTCGTCGACGATCAGCACGTCGCAGGGCGTGGCACGCCCCAGCAGCCCGGCGCCCCAGGCCAGGCCCTCCGGGTCGAAGCGCCAGCCCCCCGTCCCCGGCCCGGCGCCGGGGTCGGACCCCGCGCGCGCCTCGGCCAGGGGACGGCGCCGGCCGGTGCGTACGTCTTGCACGTCTATGCCGACCTTACGGCCGCCGACCAGGCGCGCGGGCGACAGCAGGCCGGCTACGTCCAGGCCGGCGGCCCCGGCCAGGCGGGCCACTTGCGTGCACAAGATGGTTTTGCCACAGCCGGATTCCCCGCTGAGTACGAGGATCTCAGGCCTGACCTTCATCCCTGTCTCACTCCACGGATTTCCTGCATCAACCCAGATCCTGAGAGCGGGGGCTGCGAGGCGAGAACCCGGTAATAGGTGCCGTCGGCGCAGGCCCGGCATAGCACATATCCGTTGCTACGCACCTCGCGCCGGTCGTTGATCCGTTCGCCGCAACGATCACACGCTAGACGACTGATAGGTGGGCCGGGCTGATCCTCAGGACGTAAGTCTACCTCGACCTTTTGTACAACGAACAGCCAGTTGTCCGGCATGACCTTGTACGCCTCACGTTGCACTTCGTATTTGGATGTGCCGGGCCGGGCGTAGCTTCGGGCTCTGTCCCGGCTCTCCTCCAGCACCCGCACCCGAACCGCCTGCCCGGTCTGTGTGTCCAGGAAGGTGGCCGCCATCTTGCCGTAATCCACGTACTTGAGCGTCCGTTTGCCCAGGCGACAACCAGTTACTGCGGCGATGGCGTCGGTAGCGCAGCGGTCAATCTCGACAAAGACGATGAGCCGCTTGTTATCCTGCCACGGGTCCTCGATACCCAGTTCTCGGCAAGCGCGCATGGCCATGCGCACTCCCAGCACCTGGCCGGGACAGGCGTGACCGCCGTGCATAAGCTCCGCCGCCGCCAGAAGTTCATCGAATGTTCTCATGCCGTCCTCCTTAAGGAAGCATCCAGAAATGACTTTCTATTCTCAGGCCAAAGTTCCGAGTAAAATCTTTCAAAATGTACGAAGTTATTCTTGGACGTGGCCTAAGCACGTCTCCAGACTCAAATCGCCGACCTCCTCATTTGGAAGGCCGGCGACCCGGCACAATCGCTTGCTGCCATGCATAAGCAAGCTTCTTCTCCTTTCCAAGCACGAGGAGGCAGGGGCGTTTCCTTCCCCACCCACGACCGCTGACGCCGATTGCCAACGGTCCCCTGAGATTTGCTCAGGGTCCGGCCCAATAAGCCATAGTCAAAAAGCAACGGTAGGCTTGAGGGCTCGGAGAAACGCTTATTCAGTTGTGGGTTGCTACTTCTCTACTCCAGGGGCGAAAGTGAAGTCAGGACTTGACTCTCAGAATGTCGTCAGGACAGCGTTCTAATTAGTGCTCGTTGGCTCAGACCCGAACCTCTCTGCTTCGATGGCTTCTAACAGATCCTCTACTCCTCGCGCTATCCTTTGTTCACCGCGATAGATGCAGACGACGTTATCCTGAAGATTCAATCCGACGATCTTGGTTCCCAGCCTCTCCCTCAAGATGCGCATCACTGTCGGCATGGGATCACGCGTCGGGTCACCGCCGTCCACGATGACCACATCCGGCCGGAGTTCCCTGATGCGGTCGAGACCCTTCTCCAGATCCATCTCTCGGCCCACAATCTCCAGTCCTTCTTCCTGACAAAGCAGGCTTTCAACGCCCTGGCTAAACAGGGGATTACTGGAGAGCATAAAAATGCGCTTCATGGCACCCTCATTCAGCCTTTTTCTCTGCTTCCTTCTGTACCTCGACGGGCCTGGCGCGCTCATCTAAGTCTGCCTGGGACTTGCGGAACTCCTTTATCCCCTTGTTGACGAGCCCGCCAAGCTCGGGCAGCCTGCCCACGCCAAAGATAAATATGACCAAGACCAGAATGAGCCCCAATTCCAACGGACCAAGGTGAGGCATAGAAACCCTCCTTTGCATTACCTAAAAATGGCAATCCTAACCGCTCCTGTTGGGCACTTTTCATAGCATTCCAGGCATTTGGTACAGGAGTTTGGAGACAAGGGACGGCTGGTGTTGTCCAGGTCAATCCCTTCAGGACATGCTCGCTCACACACCCCACAATTGATGTCTTTCGAAGTAAGGCATTTGTCTTTCCTGACAACGGGCAGGAGAAAGCGATTGAGGCTACCTATAATGCTCAACAAGGCTCCCAGGGGGCAGATCGAACGGCACCAGGATTTTAATACCCATAGTTCAAGCACTAGCATTGCCGGGAAGAGCACCAGTTCCAGGCTTAGCGAGTCGGGGGAAAAGAGCCTTATCACAGCGAAAAGAAAGCCAAAAAAGAGTCCGATAGGGCAAACAAAACAAAAGACGGGGAATCTGAACAAAAACGATGCCAAGAGCACACCGCCCAGGACAGCATACGGCGAATAGGCTGCCCACCTTGCCCCCCTTGGCGCGGCTTCCCGCTTGGATAAAAATCCTCCTTTGCCTCTCCACACCCGCCGTAGAACAACCACGGGGCAGATCCAGGCGCAGAAGACCCGACCCAACAGGATCACGGAGAGCACAACCAATGCTACAGAAAAAAGCCACGGCTGCAACAGCTCCCTACTGGCCAGGGACCTTTCCAGGAATCCCAAAGGACAAGTGAAAGTGACCGGGATTCGCCAGATACCTAGAGCGCGAAACAGGGGTTCCAAAAAACGAGTGATCGAGATTACCCAGACATCAAGAGAGCAGATACCTCCATATCTAAGCTCACCCACAACACCCGAAACGACCACCAGAATCACTAGCGATGCCGTCACGATACGAAGTATCTTTATCTTGGTCATCGGTAATGCCCCAGAGCGTCCGTAGGGCAAGCAGATACACACCTCCAGCAAAGTGGACAGGATCCCTGGAGTCTAGGGGTGCCAGCGCTGATAACGCTTTCAGTGACGGGAACAGGCGAAATGAGACCATAGGGGCAGGCCTCTCGGCATTTGTCGCACCTTATGCAAAGGGAAAGGAATTCTTCCTCCGGTAAAGCTCCCGGTGGTCGCATGAACTTGTCTCTTGGCTCTAAAACACGAATCAGACCACCGAGGGCAACTGCCATAGCGCCTTTTCCCACCAACCCCACAAACGCTCGTCGGGTCAGGAGTGCATTAAGTCTGTCTCGATCATCCACGCCGGTAGCCATCCTCCTACACTTGGTCGCCTGTCTGCTGTTTATTGGGCGGATATTTCCCTTAGCTTACTATTCAAGAACTCTCCAAACGACTTCAGTCTCTGCATTTTTTCGTCTTCATCGTGAAGGCTCATTGCCTCTTTCACCACGTCTATTGCCAATTTGTTGGCAGTGACAAAGCGAAAACGCTGTGCAGTCGCAACGGCTTTGCTGTACACTCCGTACTTCTCCCTAAGGTTAGTAGAATACTCTATGGAGTCGATAATAAGTTCTGTGATTAAATCTCTGTCTAGAAACTTAGTTTCGTAGGATATCCATTGGTGCCAGGACGGAAGGGACATACCTTCAATGTAGTCCTCAAGATTTTTGAATATCAAGCGGTAACCGTAACGCGTTGGAAAGTCAAAAGCAAGAGACCCTGGATCAAGGAGAATCATCGGTCCGAACACGTAATAAACGGGTGCTATACCTCTACCTGTGAAACCTATCTTGCATATTTGTTCCCATAATTCCCAAGTCTCTCTGATCGTTTGAGGAGTGTCGTTTGCCAATGTGATCATAGAGAAAATCCCTACCGGGATACCATAGCTCTTACACATTTTTATGGTTCTAAACAACTCCTCGTTGGTGTAATTTCGCCCGTGAGTCCTTCTTACACTATCTACACCTGATTCAGGGGAAAAGGTTAGAGCCATAGGTGCGTCTATCTTTGACAGCTCCTTTATGTATTCCTCGGTGGCCGGACCGAAAAGATCCGTAGCTAGATGGATTGGTTGAATTTTCTCCTTCTGTAATGTCGTCAGCAACCTGCGCCAATATTCCTTTCCCCCCATACGTGGATCTTGGCAGAGAAATACATACTGAATTCCTTGATCGCTGAGTTTTTGTATGTCTTCAGCTATTTTTTTGGGGCTCCTGAAAGCCGGCTTTTCCCTTCCTAAATAAGTTCTATAGCTGTATGCTGAAGCTCCACAGGCAACACAATTATGTAGGCAACCACGACAAATAGGTATGGTCCAATGGGGAGGCCAACCTGGGCCAAAGATTGCTCTCTTAGGTTCCAGCAAATCCAACCGCGTAAACTCGAATTCGTCCAGATCGGCACTTGGCTCCATTAACGGCACACTTCTGATCCCACCTCCGCCATCTCGGAAAGTAAGGTTCGACACCTCTTCTAGCTTCTTATCTTTTTCTAGCGCCTTCATAAGCAACAGGAACGGCTTTTCCGCTTCGCCCCGGATAACCGCGTCTATAAATTCATACTTACGAAGTATTTCCTCATGAAAAACAGTAGCCGTAAGCCCTCCAAGGAGGACCATGGCATCAGGGTGTATTTTCTTGCACAATTTAGCTATTTCGATTGCCCCTTGGGAGTGAACGCACCAATGCAAGCCGATGGCATATACTTTGGCTGAGAAATCCCTTATATGCCTCTCAGCGTCGAAACGCTCGCTATCTACCATTCGCTCACCCAGGTTATCCACCAGCACATTGTATCCGTTTCTGTCCAGGTAATCGGCTATACTAAGCATGCCGATTGATGGAATTATGAACTGCTCCGTGCTATCACCCGCAGTGTATGCTATAGGACCGTAAAATATGGGGTTCTCCCGAAAGTTATAAATTGCCGGTGGATGTATCAATATGACATCGTAGCCCATCATCTCTCCTCTATATCGTATATCGCACCTTCGGGACATACCAGGATGCAGGGAGCATCATCGCAGTTCACGCATAGCACGGGGTGAAGCTAAATCGGCCAACCACGTCAGTGGTACTGACGTTCTTTGGAAAACAACCGAAAACAACGTTGACATCTATCAACGTTGTTGGTAACCTCAGGCGCAATTTGGGAGTTACCATAATGTTTTGCCCTTCCTTATAGGGATAAATCCCTTGAGTAAGCCTATGTAGTATACCCTGGGCTTGGCGTCATACTCAGGCTGTAATACCTCAACATTGCCTATCAGGGCGCTGGGTTAAGGTTCTCAGTCTGTGCCCACTTCGAATACTCCTTCCTCTTGCAGATTGTCAATGATAACATTAAGACCCTTATCTTCTATCTTCTCCTCTGTAAACCCAATAACTGCAATTAACTTATTAGCCACTTCCTCACAGTAACTACATTGGCTACAGTTTTGACCACAGGAAATAACTTTCTCAAAGAAACCGTACTCTCCTAAAGTTTTGTTATCCAGGTACGTACCGTGCCCAAGGGCATAACTGCCCAAACTACTAGACATTATATCCATAAGATCCCCATCCCAACTTTCTTCCAGATAGGCCTTGATGGCTCTTACAACCTTACCCTTCTGCAGTGCTCTACCTACGATCTTAAAGGAATTGGTTATCTCACCATACTTCTTAGTATCTTCTGGTCTTATCCAGCCTGATTTCAAAATCTGTGAGGGATCATTGCTGATTACCTCATGGCAATGGGGTAGGAAATAACCTATTTCGTTGCCTGACGCCTGTGATACGTGCGATACATAGTTGAAATGAAACCTCCTGAAGGGACACTTGTATAAGCAACCCTCATTAACCATCAGCTTTAACTTGGCATTCGTAACCCTCTTTATCTCTTTAAGAAGCTCCAGATTCCGGTTGATGTTTACATCAGGTGTTATGATGTTAGCTCCAGCCTCTTTAAAGATAACAGCTTTCTGTACACAGTCAATATCACCAAGCACGGAAGCACAGATATCTATTTCAGGAAATCGCCTCCTAACTTCTTTAATATATATAGGGTTGGCTATTGTTACCGCTTCTACTCCATGTTCTTCATGCATCTGTCTCAGGTACTCCATCGTTACTCTCACAACCTCTGGGGAGTACCAACCGCTACCTTCGCAGGTGGAGTTTAAGATTAGGTTAACTCTTAGTCCCTCCCGGTGTATTCTGTCCACAATTTTCAAAAATTGGCTGAGATCTATACCATCCATCACCCTGCCAGAACCAGAGTATTCCTGGGGGCCGGAAAGATATACTTCCCTGATTGTATTACTGGTAGTCTTCTTCAGCTTGAAGACTTCTTCGAGCGTCTCAGGGTCACCGTTATAAGGAACGGAGAATTCAAGATTTTCTACATTTCTAGTGTACATTCCTTAACCTTCTCTCTTCCACTACTCACTCTTCCCCAAGATTTTATTACGAAGTAACGCCAGGGCTATAAGTATCAGCCCTACGACGTAAGTCAGCCAGTAGCCCCACTGCAGGCTTGCATTCAAGTCTGCAAACCCTCCTGTATGTGGATCAACTTGTAAGTAAGTATAGCCTAAGAAGTTCGCTCCGAACTCCGCGCTCCGAATCTTGGCAAAAACGAAAGCAGTTACAGCGACAAAAATATATGAGATACCAACAGCGCCGATTATAAGCCTGGATAGATCGAAATTTCTGCCTATCAACCGGATAACTTTATCCTTAATCCATGCAGCGAATAGCAGGGCAGCAATGCATACTCCGAGATAAAGCCACACAAACGGGGCAAACCAGACCGGCATGTCAGACCCAGTTACCCAACCGGCAAAAGACCCCAAATTATGTTCCAGACCCCAGGGTCGGATTTTAATCAACCCTTGGTTCAACATATACATTGCATCAACCGTGCAAATCCACCAAGGCCTCAACCACGATAGCAGCATCAAACCAACTGCAATTATCACCAAGCCACGGAATAGCCAAACCCTGGATTTACTCATTGTTATCTTCCCCTTTCTATTCTATATTTTATAGGGAGTGAGGTTTTACCGTCAAACCCTCACCCCCTATTTAGGCACCTACTCCAGTTTACGCCATTCGCACTAAGTTAGTGCTATGTCCCCAAGGTTGACATCCTTCTCGGTGCTGATATCAGCGATTGTCTTGGTCTTACCATCTGCCTCTATCGTTAGCGAAAAGGTGCCTACCTGCAGACCCTCAAACCAGAAGTCACCAAAGTCGTCTGTCGTAGCAGTACCGTTGCCATCGCCGCTCAGGGTGCAGGTGGCGCCAATAACGACTTCTTCAACACCAGGGTCGTATACAGTGCCGGCGATAAACCTCTTGGGTAGACCTATGTAGTAGACCCTGGGCCCGGTGCCATACTCAGGATGGAGTACCTCAGCCTTGGCGATCAGGTCCTGAAGCTCGGACTCCTCTCCAAACTTTAAGGCATCCGTCGGACAGGCATCGGCACATCTGGGTGCAAAAACAACCTCTCTGTCTACTAGATGAGCACAACCGGTGCATTTCTGGGCCAGGGTAAGGTCTTTATTAAAATAGATGGCGCCATACGGGCAGGCATCAATGCAGTTCATACACCCTGTGCACTTCTTGGGGTCTATGACAACCAGACCGTCATCCCTCCGGTATATGCCGCCTTCCACAGGACAGGCCGGCATGCACGGGGCATCTTCACAGTGCTGGCATGGCACTGGGACATATGCCATTTTAACCTTGGGCACTGTTCCCCGCAGATATTCGTTTACCTTCATCCAGAAATGCCCCGTATCCGGCTGGGGCTTGGCGTAGGGCGTCCAGTCGTTGCCACAGTGCTCATCCTTGCAGGCAATCTGGCAACTGTAACACCCATTGCACCTTGTGAGATCTATCACAAAAGCTTTCATGTCTTAGATGCCTCCTCTTCAACCCAACCATTGAAGCACAGGCCGGCAGCTGGGTCATATGGTCTGTTGAATGCTTCGGGGTATTGCTTTCTCCATTCCTCCATCTGGTCTCCGCTTACCTTCTCAACTTCAACCAGGTAGCCACTGGTAGCCTCACCAGCAATAGCATTTTTGGATACCCCCCAGACTGGAGCGATCACGTTACTGGAGCCTCCCCTATCAAGCTCTCCCGGGATTATCTCGTCAAGCCTGGCCCCATGATCTTGGTATACTGCCCCTTGTATTACTCTGTCCCACACGATTGCGCCACCGAGATTGGCACCTCTATCATTGTACATCTTGACGATGTCTCCGCTCTGTATACCCCTCTCGGCAGCATCCACCGGGTTGATCCAGATGGGCTCGTACAGGTATCCATCGGGCCCCTTGACCTTACATGTTGGGATTTCTCTCAACCATGTAATATCATCGTATTGGGCATGCACTCTCCATCTCGGGTGGTTGGTAATTAGAAGCAGCGTGTACTCTTTAGCCCTTTCGCCCCAGAGGCTCTCATCATGAGTCCAACCTTCAGATGCAGGACCACCGGTTATCCATTGTGCCACTGGTGGCCTCTCTTTGTCATCGGGGAAATTGTCTTTCAGGCCCTGGCATTCGAACTCAAACTTGCCCGTCTCCGTATCCAGTTTGTTTTTCTCGGGATCCGCACGAAAGTCCGTCAGACCACCAACACCACGGGCTTCCCAATCTGGGTTGGCCGGTAAGACGATAACCTGCTTTGCCTCAAGTTCTTCCCACGTGATCAAACCTTCTGGAACACTCTCGTCCACGCATTTTCTTATCCTTTGCTCATAAGTCAAACCCTCTGAATACTCATCATATACGCCCAGCTTCTTAGCTATTTCGCCAGCACAGTCGTAGTCGCTCTTGGACTCCCCGACCGGTTCGATGCATCTCTTTTCTAATATCACTGTGTCAAACATTCCAGTCCCGGTGCCCATTTGGATATCGTCTACCTCAAACATCGTCAGGGCTGGAATGATGACATCGCAATATAACATATCGTTCTCAAACCACGGGTGCTCGCCGACAATGCACTCTATCTTTGGGTCTCTCCAAGCTTTTATTAATTTGTTCCCACCCTGCCAGCATACTGTTTGGCAAGGAGCGCTCATCCATATCATATGGACTTCAGCACCCCCCTCTTCCAACGGATACTGGGCCTTGATGAACTGATCCGTCCGCGGTCCACCCACGGGCACTGGGCCATACCAGGTGACAGGTGGGTTAAGAATTCCCTCATGATAGAGAGTGCTGGGAAGCATTTGCTCTGTATTCGCGGCCATAAAACCTGCTATCGCCCCGTTTCCCAACCTTACTTGACTAGGAGCTACGGGTCCCGTCCCCGAACCCCAACTTGGCAAACCGCCCACACCGCTCTCAATGAAGGAGAGTTGGTGAACGCCTGGTTTTCCCAGACCTTGCATGGCCAGATTATAGACCATCATTCGCGCAGGTTCGGTTGAGTACGGACCCCTGATGTGAGAACCGCCATTAGAAATGGCCTGAGATGTAGCCTTTTTTGCCCACACCCTGGCTAATGCTTTAATGGTCCATGTCGGGACGCCGCACCTTGGTGAAGCCCATTCCGGTGTCTTGGGCACCCCATCTTCGTTTCCGAGAACGTAATCCCGGTATTTGTCAAATCCAACGCAGTATTTGGGGTCCTCTACGAAGTCCTTGTCATAGGTTTCTTCCGTAATCCAGACATAAGCCAAGGCGAGGTGCAGCGCCATATCCGTGTTGGGCAGTACTGGGATCCATTTATCAGCATGAACCGCTGCTCCGTAGTTAAGGTCCGGGCAGACATAGATGGATTTTATTCCCACCTCTGTAAGCCAATAACACAGTTTGCTCGCTATATCCAACCCCCATCCCCAGGGTGTCGTTTCTGGATCGCAACCCCAAAATAGGATCATCTCGGAATTTCTTAAAGCATCTACCCAGACGTTACGATGATCCGCCATTTTGCCATGGCTATCCTGCCCCCATACATGCCTCGCTCCCCAATTCCAGCCCTCCCAGCTATCGGGATTTCTAGCTAGGTTCGTGTAATCTCCGCCGAATTTGGCAAGCGCGACAGCCCCAGTCCCATGCCTACAGGCAACATTTTTCTTCTCTCCATGTCCGTGCTGCTGAGCCAGTATGGCTTTTGCACCATAGCTAGCGGTCACCCTTTTTATCTCGTCGGCTATTATGGTTGCAGCTTCATCCCAGGAGATTCTTACAAACTTGCTCTTACCTCTGTTCTGTGGGTTTATTTTTGCCGGGTCACCACCAGGCTCCCAGTCAACCCTCTTTAAAGGATACTTAATCCTGTTAGGTGAGTAGACACGCTTTTTGTAGGCAAGAGCTGCAGGAGGGGGGACTGTTTTTTTGGGGCACTCAAAAACCTTTCCCCGAGCCTCAATCTTCCAGGGGTTGAGTGCTTCCCAATCTCCATTCTCATCATAGTGTATTGGCCTTATCCTGACTATTCGGCCATTCTTGACATCTACGGCTCGATCACCTGCCATGTTTAAACGCCTCCTTTGCTGAATTTTTTCCCAAGAACTAGTGGGCCGTTTGTTATGAGATTTGCCATCGTTTACGTCTGAGAAATGGCAATGTGCGTGCCAAATGACCCACTAGGTGCCAAATGTCAGATATCTTGTTTCCTCTGGTTCAAATGCTGGTTCAAGTACCCCTTCTACTGGTACTGGTACCTCTTTCACCACCTCTATTTCCTTGGGTACTTCTTTGATGACCTCTTTCCCAGGAGCCAGGCCATAAGTTACCCCCGCCCCGGCGGCCGCTCCAGCGGCCGCTCCACCAACGACCAACCCGGCACCCTTGAGAAACGACCGCCTGGAGACTTCACTTGCCTCCTTCCCTTCTTCCTTTTCTTCCATTTCTTCCTTTTCTTCCATTTTTTTCCTCTCCTTTACTAAGGTTTGTCGGCATCCGTCTCCCGGCCGACAATCTCTAGCTCTGCTCCCGGTGGAGCAGACTTTCGACGCCCTGGCTAGCCAGGGGATGACTGGAAAGCATGAAAATACGCTTCATAGGCTTCTCCTCCTTGGTTCTCCTCCTTACTGAATGACGAAATAATCCAATATTACTATACCGTGTTCGACCCTTCCCTCCTACACTAATCTAGGTGATTTTGGAGACAAAAAAGGGCCATCTGTCGATAGCCCTGGTGGGTGAGGATGACTCTCGTCGATATTACCCAGATGGGTTATTCACGAGGTTACCTATAATGCTCAACAAGGCTCCCAGGGGGTAGAGCGAACGGCACCAAGATTTCAATACCCATAGTTCAAGCCCGAGCATTACCGGGAAGAGCACCAGTTCCAGGTGTAGCTCATCGGGGGACAATGGCCGCAGCACGCCGAAAAGAAAGCAAAAAAATAGCCCGACCGGGCAAAAGAAACAGAAAACGGGGAACCTGAACAGAGCAGTTTTGCGATTAAATCTCTGTTTAGAGACTTGGTTTCGTACGATATCCATTGGTGCCACAACAACTCGTATCACGCAGATGGGCAAGCCACCCGAGGTATGCATAGCCCAGCAGGCTATTGTGCCGGCGAGGAATCACCCACCAACCCCTCACGCACCGCGTACACGGCGGCCTGGATGCGGTTCTGCAAGTGCAGCTTCTCCAGGATGTTGCGCAGGTGGATCTTCACCGTGTTCTCGCTGATGGACAAGGCCACGGCAATCTCCTTATTGCTGGCGCCTTGAACTACCTGCTCCAGCACCTCGATCTCACGCGGAGTCAGCTCGTCGCGCACCTCCGCCTGTTGGCTCAGGTCCTGGCCCGGCTCCCTGAACTCCTGCAGAATCTTGGCCGCCAGCACCCCGCTGATGGCCGCCTCGCCCCGGCGCGCCCTCTCCAGCATCTCGAACAACTGGTGGGGCTCCAGGTTCTTGAGCAGGTACCCTTGCGCGCCGTTTCTGATGGCCGCAAAGAGGTCGCAGTCGTCGTCCGACACAGTCAGCATGACGATCTTTACGTGAGGCATGTCGCGCTTGATGCGCCGGGTAGCTTCCAGGCCATTGCAGCCCGGCATGCCGATATCCATCATGATGAGGTCGGGCATCGTCTCGTGGGCTAGCTCGATGGCCTGCAGCCCATCGCCAGCCTCCCCCACGACTTCCAATTCTTTGTGCGACGCCAGCAAGGAAGCCAGCCCTTTGCGGAACAGAATGTGATCGTCTACCAACAGGATACGTAGCGGTTCCATGTGCAGATCCTCACTTGTCAGACGTACAGGGTACGCGGACGACGACGCGCGTGCCATGGCCGGGCCGGGAATCGAGTTCCAGCTTGCCCCCCACGCTCTCTGCCCGCTCACACATGATCTGTAAGCCGAAATAGCGTTGGCCGGCCCACTCCACGCGGGCCGGATCGAATCCCCGGCCATCATCCTCGATGGTAATGCGCAACTGGCTATCCTCTTGTTCCAGGCGCACCCATGCACTGGATGTCTTGGCATGCTTGCGCACGTTCGTCAGCGCTTCCTGAATAATGCGCAACACTTGGACATCCACTTCCGGCGAAAACCCGCTTAGATCGTGGTCCACTATCAGCTCCGCACGCACGCCATAGTGTCTCTGGTATTCCTCGAGATAGTCGCGCAGGGTAGGCAGCAATCCCAGGCCTGGTGAGGCTGCGGTGCGCAGGCTGAAAATCGCCTCGCGTACGTCGGTGTAAATCTCCTTGGTCACTTGCTTCAGCTCAAGCAAACCAGCCTCAACCTGGTCGATCTGATGGCTGGAGAGCAACCCGCTGGTGATGGATGCCTTGAGGTTCAGATAACCCACGGCTTGAGCCAGGTAGTCGTGCATCTCTCGCGCCAGCCGATCCCGCTCTTCCAAAATCGCCAGGCGACGTACCTGCTGATAGAGGCGGGCATTTTCAACCGCCACGACTACCTGATGGGCCAGGCGCGTGAGCAATTGAACGTCATGCTCCGTGAAGTGGCGACCTTCCCGCAGCATCACCCCCACCATCCCCAACAGGTGCTCGCCGCGCTGCAGGGGTACAGCCACAAAAGAGACGACACCCTCCGCCTCGATCACATCTTTGGCGTGAGGAATCGGCAGGTCGGGCTTGTATTCCTCCAGGATTAAGGGCTGGCCCAAGGCCAGGGCAACGCCTGGGGTCTCTCGGCTGATCGGGATCCTCAGGCCTCTCAATGCTTGCGTCCGCGCCCCGGCGGCAGCTTTCACCCCTATCGCCTGGCGATCCTCTTCCAGCAGCCCCACTACCCCGATGTCGGCCGCCAGCACTTGTCGAGCGCTCTCGGCCACAGCTTCCAGGACCTGGCCGAGATCGAGCGAAGAGGAGAGCTGCATGCCCAATCGGTAAAGAGTCGTCGCCTCCTGTTCGCGGCTACGTGTCTCTGCCAGCAACAAGGCCTTATCGATAGCGATAGCCACCTCCTCGCCCACTACCTTCAGTACTTCTACCTCCCGCTCCGTCAGCGGCTGTCCGTCGTAAGTAATCAACGCCATCGTACCTACCACGGCGCCCTTGGATTTGAATGGGATATTGACGTAGGAGCGGCCTCTCTTGTCAGGCCACAGTCCCTGAAGACGATCCTCAGCCGCCATATCAGCTATGAAAATTAGCTTACCGCTCTGGACGACCTGTTCGGAGAGACTCCCGCTAGCTTGCTGCCGCAGGCGCTCAATCTCCTGGCATGGGGCCTGGGGAAGGTCCCGGCAGGCACGCCGGATGAGGCGGCCTGACTCCTCACTACGCAGATAAATGCATCCGGCCTCCATGCCCAAAGTGTTCACCACGGTATCCAGAGCGAGGTCGAGAATCTGCTGCAAGTCCAGCAATTGGCTGGCCGCCAGGGCCACGTCATTCAGCACAGACAATTCCTGGTTGCGGCGTTCCAACCCGACCAGTGAGGCCTTCAGTCGCTGCCGCATACTATCGAATGTCTTAGCCAAGTCGCCCAGCTCATCCTGGCTTGTCACGCGTACCTGGTAGTCCAGATTCCCGTCGCCCATCTCGGCCGCGCCCCTGGCCAACTCGCCGACAGGCCGGATCACGAATTTTCTGAGGGCCAGAAGCATCAGCCCCACCAGCACCAAAGAAGAGCCGAGTTCCGCCAGCCCTATCTGCCACCAACCGGCTGCCAGTTCCTCCCGTACGTCGGTCAGCGGCATCTCAATCATCAACAGGCCCAAGACCTCGGTCTGGGGATCGTGGCAGCCGGCGCATTGCGGCTGATTACGAATCAAATTGACGTTGAGCAAAACTCCCTGGCCGGTCCGTGAAGAAGAAATAGTCGTTCTGCTGTCCGGCGTGACCCCATCCGCATGGCAGAATTGGCATGCCGGTTGGCTCCGATCGAAGCGTTCTCCGACCTCGGCGGCTGTAGAGCTGATCTGTGCCACTCCGTCTGCATCCAGGACACGGATCCTCTCGACGCCCTCCTCGCTCACCACGGCTTGAATAATCTGACCGGCCATGGCCCGATCATTGACCAGCATGGCGTGCTCCAAGCTAGCCTCGACGGCATCGCTCAGGCGAGTGGCCGTGGCTTGTGCGTGGCCGATGAGCTGTTGTCGCTGCAGGGTGAGAACAATGAAAGAGGACACCAACGAGCCGATCAGCGAAACGCTGACTACGATCAGTAAGAGCTTGAGATTCAGCCTGGCTTTAAAGAGACTCAAGACAGAGTGGATGTGAGCTGAACGCCTCAGAGTGGGGATCACCGACTTGGAAGACAGAAGTTTAGGGGAATCCATATCGGTCCTTGGTGCGTCATCGCAGCTCGGGGCTTGTATGTGAGCTATGGGCAATTAGAAGTGCTGCATTTGATGAGCTACAAACAATCTTGGCCGGTGAAGTCAGCGACGTTTGGAGAAAGTCGTGACTCTACCTGATCACGCTCGCAGGTACTTTCTACTATTATAGTATACTCGAAAATTCCACATTGTCCAGAATTATGTGTTTATCATTAGTGCTCCCGCCGCGAGTGAAAGGCTGCTGGAACGAAAAAGAACTGAGAACTGCGATAAGAGAGCAACTTGTGGACAAATATTTGGTACCACATGGTGGGCAACATGGCCTTTACCTTGTAGGATGCTTCTTTTGTGAGAAGTGGAGTAAGGAGGACGATAAAAACCGATGGGAGAAAAGTTCAAAAGTAGACTATGACGAATTACAGACGTTTCTTGAAAATCAAGCTCAAGAATTGACCGAAGATGGTTTTGATATTCGAGTGCATATATTGGATGCCAGATTACCTGGCTGACAAATCGCCAGTCTAATACATCTTTTTCTTTTTACTTCGCCACGAAGCCTGCACCATTCTCGATTACATCATCGAACACATCCCCGAAGGCGAGCTGCGGGCTTCGTTTACGGCTTTGCCGGAGGTAAAAGCAATCAATTAGAAGAGGCGTATTGGGTGGGTTTTTGATTGAACCGATTGCCTGGAGGGTGCAAGTATGCTATACTTTGATGCACATCGTATTAGCTACTGCACTGCGCACGAGACGTCATTTCTAAATGAGGAGCCAAGTATGTTAACGAAAGAAGCGATAGCCAAGGTGCTCCGCGAGAAGTATCCTCATCTTGCTGCTGAATATGGCGTCAAAAGGATAGGTTTGTTTGGGTCGTATGCCAAAGACATCCCCACCGAAGCCAGCGATATTGACCTGGTGGTGGAATTTGAACGTCCTCTCGGCTTCAAGTTTATCGAGCTGAGCGAATACTTGGAGCGACTATTGGGCCAGGAGGTCGATATTCTCACCCCGGCGGGGATTCAAGGGATAAGAATTCCCCACATTGCTCAAAACATCGCGGACAGCATCGTATATGTCTAGTCGCAGTGACCAAGATCTTTTGAGCGATATCCAGGAAGCAGCACAGCGCATTGCCACCTATACAGTCGGAATGACGTATGATGCGTTCTTGGGTGATACAAAGACGCAAGACGCCGTCATCCGCAACTTGGAAATCATCGGCGAGGCAACCAAAAATCTATCGGGGAAGTTGCGCGCCAAGTATCCCGATCTACCCTGGAAAGGGATGGCGGGGTGCGAGATAGGCTGATCCACGATTACTTCGGCGTCAATCTGGATATCGTATGGCAAATTATCACGGCCGAGTTACCGGAGGTTGTGGTACAGGTTGAGGCAATTAGACGAGACAACAAGTGACCTTACCGGAGGATACCCAGCCCCTCGCCGGACATCCTCCGGTTTAGCAGAAAGGGACGTAATCGAGATTACGCCCCTACGCAATTATACTTCCTGAAGCCTGGGCCGAAATTTATAGCCGTAGATGATCAGCCCCTCCGGCCCGTCCTCGCGGATTTTGCGCGTGACCATCTCCACCGGCTGGCCGATGGCGACCCCTTCCGGCTCGACATCGGTCAGTTGAGCGGTGACCAGGGGCCCCTCCTCCAGCTTGACCAGGGCCACCGTGTAAGGTGCGTACTGTTCATAGCCCACCGGCGGGTTGTAAATGGTCGTGTGCGAGAACACCTCGCCCCGCCCGCTGAATTGAAACGGAGTCTGGGCCGGCTCCGTGCAGTAAGGGCATACGTCACGCGGCGGGAAGATCTTCTTGCCGCAGTCGTTGCATACCTCGCCTACCAGCGCATATCGTTGGTTACGTAGTCTCCAGTTCTGTGCAATACCCATCGTTCGTTATACCTCCAAATAAGTTAGGTTGGTTGGTTTGCTAGTTGGTTGGTTGGTTAGTTGGTTAGTTGGTTGGCTAGTTGGTTGGTTTGCCGATTTGCCGATTTGCCGATTTGTTAATTTGCTGATTTGCCAATTTGTTGATTTGTTGATTTGTTGATTTGCCGATTTGGTGATTTGTTCATCCTTTTTCCAGGATGTGTGTCACAATTGTGGCGCCGCTGCCGCCGATGTTTTGAGCCATGGCCAGGCGGGCATTAGGGATCTGGCAGTCGCCAGCTTCCCCGCGCAACTGCTGTGTGGCCTCTACAATTTGATAGATACCGGTTGCACCCACGGGATGCCCGCGCGCTTTGAGGCCGCCCATAGTGCACACGGGAATGCGCCCATCAGGCCGGATGGCGCCGTCGGCGGCCAGTTGCCAGCCCTTGCCCCGCTCGGCGAAGCCGGTCGCCTCCAGGCTCAGCGCGGCCATAATGGAAAACGCGTCGTGCAGTTCAAATAGATCGATGTCGTCTGGCCCCACACCGGTCTGGCGGTAGGCACGCTGCGCCGAGTCCTGGGCTGCCTGCAGCCATATGGGGTCGTGCCGATCGTGGATGCTCAGGCTGTCGGTGGCCATGGCGCTGCCGGCGATACGCACCACATTGTCGGTGAACTCGCGCGTCTGCTCGGTGGGACACAGGATCACCGCTGCTGCCCCGTCGGCCATAGGCGAAGAGTCCAACAGGTTGATAGGGTCGGCTATCATACCCGCCTTTTTAAAGGCTTCCGGCGTGATGGCCCGGCGGAACATAGCGTTCGGGTTGCCTACGGCGTTGGCGTGCGCGTTGATCGAAAAGCCGGCGAAGTCTTCGTGGCTCACGTCATATTCATACATGTAGCGGCGCATCAACAACGCATTTAGTGCCACAAAGCTGATACCATGGATAAGCTCATAGTCGGCGTCGGCGGCCTGGGCCAGCCCGCTCGTCAAGCGGTTGCCGACGTCGTCGGTCATCTTTTCCACAGCAGCGCAGATGACGATGTCTTGCAGGCCACTGGCCACAGCCAGATAACCCATGCGCACCGCCGCCGCCCCGGAACCGCACGCACCTTCAACTTTGATGGCCTCAATGCCGCGCAGCCCGGCGAAGTCGGCGATGAGCGGTCCCAGGTGAGACTGGCCGCTGATCTCCCCGGACAGCATGTTGCCTACGTACAGCGCATCGGCCCGCTCGACGCGCGCGTCTCGCATAGCCGCCTTAATCGCGTCGTAGGCCAGATGTCGCAAACTCCGTTCCCAATGTTCCCCAACCGGGGTTTGTCCGATGCCAATGATACTTACGTCTCGCAAGGTTGTATGTCTCCGTGATTTCCCGATTCCCTGCCCCCTATTGCATCTGTAACTTCTTTCGATAACGCACATAGGTCGCGTAATCAATCTCCTGGCGGCGGGCGATGTAATCCTGCGTCTTGGGAGCATGCCCCTGGCGTTCGGTGATAAGATCGGTAACGCGCAGGGCGAAGGCATCACTACCCGCTCCAGAGCCAAAGGAGATGACCAGGATAGTATCGCCCGGCTTAGCCTCGTCCAGAATGGCCGTCAGGCCCAGGATCGACGCGCCCGCGTAAGTGTTGCCTACCACCGGGCACAGCAAGCCGGTGGTCCACTGTTCACGCTCAAACCCGAGCATCTTGGCGGCGCGTTGTGGGAACTTGGCATTCGGCTGGTGCAATACTACGTAGGTGAAGTCCCCCGCCGTGCGCCCCATGTGTTTCATCAAGTGTTTTCCCGCCGACGTGACGTGGTGAAAATAGGCCGGCTCACCCGTGAAGCGTTGGCCGTGGCTGGGGTAGTGCATATAAGGACGCCGCCAGAAGTCCGGCGTGTCAGTCACGTAAGAGAAGCTGGCCTCGATCACAGCCAGACTCTCCTCAGCCGGGCCGATGATATAGGCTGCGCCGCCGCCGGCGGCGGTGTATTCCAATGCATCGCCGGGCCGCCCCTGGGCCGTGTCGGCGCCGATGCCCAATACGTAGCGGGCCATGCCACTGGCCACAAATCCCATGCCGGCCTGTATCGTCTCGGTGCCGGCTTTGCAGGCGAACTGCCAGTCGGCGGCCTCGGTGTGTGGCGTGGCTCCGATCGCCTCGGCCAGGATGGTGCTGGTCGGCTTGACGGCATAGGGGTGGCTTTCGCTGCCTACCCACACCGCGCCGATGAGGGCCGGGTCTATACCTGCCCGGGCTAGCGCATTGCGCGCGGCTTCCAGCGCAATGGTTAGCGTATCTTCATCAGGACCAGGCACTGCCTTTTCGGCGACGGGCAGTCCTCCCTCGCCACCCTTCCACACACGCGCCACTTCGGCGGCTGGCAGCCGATGGCGAGGCACGTAAGCGCCGTAACCTACGAAGCCGACGTCGGTAGTTGGTTTCATAATTCCGTACTGCGTACTATGTACTGTGTATTGCGTATCACTCATAAACTCGTTGACCTGTTAACTCGCTGACTCGTTGACTTGGTGGCTCAGTATCTCCTGGGCGCGGTCCAGCCGTATGGTGCGCTCCTGGACGAGCTGGGCGGCCACGCGCTCGATCTCGTCGCCAGCCGCGCCGGCTGCGATGGCGACCTGGCGGGCGTGTAGGCTCATATGACCGCGCTGGATGCCCTCCGTCGCCAAGGCACGCAGGGCGGCCAGGTTTTGTGCCAGCCCCACGGCCACGATGATCTCGGCCAATTCACGGCTGGTGTTCACCGCCAGGATCTTGAGCACAACCTTGGGTAAGGGGTGAACTCGCGTCGCCCCGCCGACGATGCCGACGGCCATCGGCATCTCCAGAGTGCCTACCAAGTCACCTTCAGGCGTTTTCTCCCACTGGGAGAGGGAGGTGTAGCGACCGTCCCGAGCCGCATAGGCGTGGGCACCGGCTTCAATGGCACGCCAGTCATTGCCGGTGGCGATCACTACGGCGTCAACCCCATTCATAATGCCCTTGTTGTGCGTCGTGGCACGGTAGGCATCGGCAGCGGCAAAGGCGTAGGCCTCCGTTATGCGTTCCGCCACCTGGCGTCCTTCGAAGGTACGTCCCTCAGACTCGAATGTCAGAGCATCGGCCGGCACCCGGCACCGGGCACGGGCCAGGCGCCGGTCGGCCAGGTTGCTCAAGATGCGCAGCAGCACTCGGCCGCCGGTGATCTCCTCGACGGTGGGTGCCAGCGCCTCGGCCGCCGTGTTGACAGTATTGGCTCCCATGGCGTCCAGGGTGTCATAAATCAGATGGAGGACCAACATTGGCCCGGCGGGGCTTTCCTCGATGACGCGTACTTCCACATCACGGGCACCACCGCCCAGGCTGATAATGAGCGGATCGGTCTGGTTGGCCAGGTCGAGCAAGCGCCCCTTTTGCGATAGTAACTCAAAGCGGGCAACGTGCGGATTACGCACCTCCAGCACCTGCATCTGGGCGATCATGTGGGAGGGGGTAGACGACGTATAGAATCCACCACCCTCACGTGCGAGTCTGGCAGCAAAACTGGCGCCGGCTACCACGCTTGGCTCCTCAATCGTCATAGGCACCAACACGTCGCGGCCGTTGATGAGAAAGTTGGTAGCAATCCCCAACGGCAGGCTATACATTCCCACCACGTTCTCGATCATGTGGTCGGCAGTGTCAGTATCAAGCTCATTCATCCCGCCTAAGATCGCTTTTTCTTCATCGGTCAGGTCAGCAGCAGTGGCCACCAACTCCAGTCGTTCTTCGACGGAACCTTTATAAAAGCCTGGCAGTCGGGATGATGATTTAGACATATGATTAAGCACTCTCGTTACACATGTTTTGCAAATATATTATACACTATTTGTCAATAAATTGCAACACATTTTCCCGTAAATTCACAAAAAAACAGCCGCCCATGACATGACTCGGCTGCGAGCCTGGAAACATTATAGCACAACAGAACTGTCAAAAACTATCAAGTTGAGTTAACTTCATGGCCGAATAGTACCAATAGTTCTTTCTCTGCCCTTCTTTCTTAGCTCATGTTCAGAACAAGTGCGAACGTACGAAAGCAGAAGCAAATTCGGGAAAGTCTATTCATCGTACCTCACCATACTGTCACTTGTTCTGAACATGAGCCTCTTCCTTAACCAACTGGATTATGGTATACTCGTTTTGCATTCTAAGAACAGAAGGCTATGTCCACGATCGGGTATTGGAGCTGGCGAGATGGCGGTTGATTATTTTGTGCCTGGCACAACGCCTCCGGCGACCGGCTTGTTAGGCGGGTTGTTGCCCACGTGGCCTGAAGGCGTTGCCCAGCACTTCGTCGAAATGTACACCCACCCCGATGCAGTTGTGCTGGACCCCTTTGCGGTAAGCGAAATCCCCATCCGCGAAACACTGGCTGCCGGCCGGCGCGTCATTGCTACCAACAGTAATCCCTTGGTCGTGCTGTCGCTGCGCCAGCGACTGTCGCCGCCTGCGCCAGATGCGCTGAAGGTCGCCTTGACGCGTTTGGGCGATAGTCCGAAGCGGGGGGGTCCCCTACGCGACCATTTGAATCGACTCTACCGGACGCGCTGTCCCGCCTGTAACCATCAGGGTGTCGCCGAATATTTCATCTGGACACGCGAGCCAGCCGACCCACAGCAAAAGTGGGTCGACTGTCCAGCTTGCGGGCAAGCAGGGCTGGCAGCCGTGGACGAAAACGACCTGGCTGTTCTCGACGAAGTAGAGACACGGGGCCTGCACTATTGGTACCTGCTCGACCGGGTGGCTTCCTCTGCCAAGTCGTCGCCGGGTGACGAAGCCCGGGCCCATGCTGAGACATTGCTGGAGCTTTACACGCCTCGCGCCTTATACGCTATAGCCGATCTACTGATGAGAATCGAGGCCACCTTCGACGAGGAAACCCAAGTCGGTTTGAAGACGGCGCTGCTTAGCTGCCTGGATGCGGCCAGCAATCTCTATCCACCGGACACACCATCCGGCGAGGAACTGGCTCGTCCCGCTTTGGACAAACTTCACCCTCCACGACGTTTCGTTGAACGCAACGTGTGGCAACTGTTCGAGGCGTCCGTCCAGCAAATGGCTACGTCTGCCGCGCTCGTGGCGCCGCTTCCCCTCCAGCCCGACTTGCACTGGGTCACACGGGTGCCTTCCTCCCCCCAGGGATTAGTCTGGGTGCATAATTTGGGAGCCGGTGCCGTGGGACGTGGCCTGACACCCGAATCGGTATCACTGGTGCTGACCACCCCGCCGCGACCTGATCCAGTCTTCTGGTCGCTGGCCTACCTGTGGACCGGCTGGATCTTCGGGACCGATGAAGCTGCCAGGTTAAAAAGCCTGGCGCTACAGAAGTGGCCTGACTGGGCCTGGTACGTGACGACGATGACAACTGCCCTGCGTGCTTTACGCCCTGTGGTTCGATTTGATGGAGCGTGTGTGCTTCTGTTTCACGGCTCGTCACCTCAGCAGGCCTTTGCAATCGTGCTGGCCGCTCTGGCTGCCGGCTATGACATCGAAAGCTGGCAGCACCGGGTTACAGGTGAGCATCAATGTAGTCTGGTGCCCGTTCCCCTCCACACGTCTCCGACAGAGGACCCTGAGGTGCTGCGGCGTCGCGTGATCGCCGAGGGTGCTAAGGCTGCCACCAAGTTTGTTCGCACCCGGGGCGAACCTGTACAAACGGAAACATTGCATATCGCAGCCTGGCACCGTCTGATGCGCAAGGGGATCCTCGAGGTCGCGCAGGCATCTCTGCCAACGAGCCGCATGTTGAGTTGGTTAAACTCCGCAATCAGCCAGGGGTTGGAAGAAGTGCAGGGAAGTGACCTGGTTTCGGTGATCGGAGATGATGATCAACCAGTGAGTTGGTGGCTGCGCAAAGTTGGCCGCGGGGTAAACGGTCCGCTCAGCGACCGGGTCGAAGAAGCCGTACTGAGCGCGCTCCGTGACGCCGACGCCAAGGGTGACGTGTCTGTGGAGGAAACGGCATTTGTCCAATCCATTTATCGTCGCTTCAACGGTCCACTGACGCCTGACGCCGGGCTGGTGCATGCCTGTCTGAGAGCATATGGAGAGGAACCATTACCCGGTCACTGGCGGCTGCATCGTCGTGAGCGAGAGGCGATGTGGGGTGAGGAGCTGAGTGCCGGGGTTCGTGATTTGCTAATGCTGGGCGAACGGCTGGGGTATCGTGTCCGTCAGAGGCGTAGGGTTATGGACGTGGTGTGGGAGGAAGAAGGGCGTCCCTGGGCCACTTTCAACCTGATCGCTACTGCCAAAGTGGCCCGCTTCCTTCCGCACCTGGACACTTCGCTTCCTCAGCAGGAGATCCGTTGGCGTAATTTGGTCATCCCCGCCGCCCGGACCGGCCTGTGGCAACACAAGTTAGAAACGCACCCCTGGCTGGCTCAGACGATTAAAGCCGGGGGCTGGACCTTCATCAAGCTCGAACACCTCCGGTCCCTGGCTGCCAAAAACGTTCTGACCCGCCACGACCTGAAGGCCATTGTAGGGCTGGTGCCGCTGATTGAAAGTGGTGAGGGGCAGTTGCCGCTGTTTTAGAGTAAAGGAAATGCCGAAGGAGGTAGATGCCATGTCAGGTCCTTACTATTTTCAGGTTACAACGCAGATTATCTACGGCAAGCACAGTGCAAGTCGCATTGGTGAGATTGCTGGTAGCTTGGGTATGAACAAAGCCCAGATTGTCACCGATGAGGGTGTTGCCAAATCTGGCGTGTTGGATCGGATCTTGACATCCATGAAAGACGAAGGCATCAGCACGGTTGTTTTCGATGAGGTCGAGCCCAATCCCACCGTTCAATCAGTGGACAGGGCAGCCGAGCAATTCAAAAAGGAGGGCTGCGATGGTGTGATCGCCCTCGGCGGTGGCAGCCCGCTGGACGCGGGAAAGTCAGTGGGTGTACTCGCCACCAACCCTGGCGGTGCATCCGACTACCTGGGTATGGACAAGGTCAAGCATTCCAGCGCTCCGGTGATCGGCGTGCCAACCACAGCGGGCACGGCCGCCGAGATCACCGACGTAGCCGTCTTGAGTGATCACGAGAAAAAGATCAAGATGGGGCTGCGCAGCGCGTATGTGGCGCCTCGGGTTGCGTTGCTGGACCCGTTATTGACCATCAGCCTGCCACCCAGCCCCACCCGTGACTCAGGGCTCGACGCGTTAACTCACGCGATCGAGGCATATATTGGTGTCAATGCCTGGCACGCGACGGATGCCGTGGCCCTGAAGTCCATCGAGTTGGTGGGACGTTACTTACGCACCGCCGTTCATAATGGCAGGGATATCGAGGCTCGAGATGGGATGTTGACCGCCAGCCTCCTAGCGGGTCTGGCTTTTCACAACACCAGACTGTGCCTGGTTCACGCGATCACCGGTCCGCTGGGTGGGGCCTACAATCTGCCTCACGGCGCGAGCAATGCCATCGTCCTGCCCCACGCTATGAGGTTTATGCTGCCGGGGGCTGTGGCCAAGTATGTGGACATTGCTATGGCTTTGGGTGAGCCAGTGGAAGACCTTTCCGAACGCGCGGCCGCCGAAAAGGCCATCGAAGCGGTGGAGCTATTGTCATGGGACGTCGGACTACCGGAAGGGCTGTCTGTGTATGGCTGAAAGAAGAAGATCTGCCGGCCCTGTCGGAGACCATCGAAGGGCGCTACACGATCCGCCTGGCGCCACGAGTGGCGCAGGCTGCCGATATCCTTGAGATCTGCCGAGCGGCATTATGAAACCACTTCGTGTGTTACTCTGTTGTACCACATTCCCCGAAGTTTAGTTCATAACGAAGCAAGCCCATCAACTGATTGTTGATGGGCTTGCCTAAGCTTGTTTAAACTACTGGATTTGGGCGATTGACCAGCGCCTTCAAGCAGGCCAACACCGCTACGCGCCAGCCTCTGTATCAGCCGGGGAGTTTTAGGCAGGGTGTATCTCAGGATGCACTGTCATCTTGACTTCCTGGGCGATGTCTTGGGCTGTGGCCAGAACTAGAGGGCCAATCTCGATCATTCGTTCTCGAGTGAGCCGGTAGGCGGGCCCGGCGACGGCGACCGATGCGATAGGCTGGTCGTTGAGGTCGAGGATCGGTGCGGCGACGGCATTGATGCCATCCTCATATTCTCGCTCGTCGAGGGCAAAGCCCCGCTCTCGGACATAATGCATATCCTCGAAAAATGCCTCTGGCGAACGAATGGTACGCTGAGTAAGTTGAGGCATGCCGCGCCCCAGGATACGCCGCACCGTTTCATCTGGCATGAACGCCAGTATGGCCTTGCCGGAGGCTGTAGCAAATGCCGGAAGCCGCTGCCCAATGGCCGAAGCCAATTTAACGCGTTGCGGACCTTCGATCACATCCAGGAAGATGACATCTGTATCATCCAACACAGCCAGATCGACGTTTTCTTGATGCTGCTCGCATAAACGGTGTAGGAATGGCATCGCTAGCTGACGCAGACCGTTGTGCTCCAGCGTAAGATAAGCCATTTGAAGAAGGCGAATGCCTAGACGGTAAATGCCTGTAACCGGGTCTCGTTGTACGAAACGCTTTCCTTCTAACGTGGCCAACAATCGGTGCACTGTACTCCGGTGCATCCCGACCTGGTCGGCGATTTGGGTCATGGTCAACTCGGGCGTCTCTCTAGAGAAGCACAAAAGGATATCCAGAGCTCGCTCCACGGCACGAACTGATTGGCTCAAGGTTTGTAACCACCTTAGATCTGCAAGATCTGATTGCGCATATCGGAACAGTATCTCAGTGGATAAGATAGCACATAGCAAACATACTGTCAAGCTATTGACAAACGACCTAAACTGTACTATAATAGTTCTGTCTCATAGTACAAAACTCTGTCTCATCAGATGAGACAGCAATCGGTCCGGATTAGAAATCCCGGCAGGGAGGACAAAGATGCCAGAAACCTACAGCTTGGTTGACGCAACAATTAAGGTTATTCAGGACCGTCGCAGTATTCGGGACTATACTACCGAACCAGTATCAGACCAGGATCTTGATATGATCTTGGAGGCAGCGCGGCAAGCTCCTTCGGGCGAGAACGCGCAACCGTGGCGTTTCATCATTGTAAAGGACGTAGAGACTCGCGAGAGACTGGCTGCGCTGGCGGGTGGGGGAAGCGGCCGCCGTTTCACAGCCGAGTTTGTCACCAAGAAAATGCAAGAACGCTTCTCGGGTCTGAAAGACGAGGCGAAGAAACAGGCAGTATTTGAGAAGCTGACCTCGGGCCAGGTCTCTGCATTTCTGGCAGATGCCCCTGTCAACATCGTCGTGTGTGGCAAAAAGGATGTCTGGGACCTGCCCTATGATACATCCGCTGCCATTGAGAACATGCTGTTGATGGTAACGGCACTGGGATTAGGTGCTTGCTGGGTCATCGCGCCCTGCATTGATATCCGTGACGAAGAGCGCGTGAAGGCGCTGCTGGGCATGCCGGAAGGATTCAAAGTGATCAGCATTGTCTCAGTCGGTCACCCTACGCGGTCACATCGGCCTCGCCCCCGTATCCCTATCGAAGATCTCGTCTTCTTGGAGAAATGGGGAGAATCTTACTATGAGGAGCAAGCATGAATAACAAGACTATTCCTCTAGATTATGCCAACGGTCTCATATACGACTTGGAAAAGGCCTTCTGGGATGAGAGAGGCAAGGGAGCGCGCTTCCGAACGACAACCGTAGGGCGCGAGTACTTCAAGGACAAGTGCCTGCCGCTGATCAAATCTTCCGAGCTTGACCACATCCTTCAGACGATTGAGAATGCCCTTCAACGCGAGGGAATCGCCGGCAAGGTATCGTACAACAGTGAAGATCGGTTGCTCCGGGTACGGGTGGAAGGCTGTGTGCACCGGCAAGTCGAGGAAAATATGATTGCGCGTGGCATCGAACCTTTCACCTGTGTGCCAGCCAACCTGATTGTGCTGGCCATCGAGGAAAAGCTGGACCGCCCCGTCGAGTTGGCCGAGATCAAACTGGAAGAGGGCGCTTGCCAGCTTTTGCTGATCCTGTTCGATCAGCGGCCCACTCTCGGCTAGGAGGCGAGCATGACAAAGGTGACAACCCTTGCCGAAGCTGTTGCTTCCATTCCCCCAGGGGCGCACGTGGCCCTATCGGGGTTCGCCATCACACGCTGCACGATGGCCTTTGCATGCGAGGTCATCCGTCAGGGCATCAAGGGGTTGACGATCTCGCAGTGTGTTGGTGCTATGGATGCGGATATGTTGGTGGGTGCCGGCGCCGTCGAGCGCATCATCTATGGCGGCGGCTCGCTCGACCGTTTCGGACGGCTGGCCTGCGTAAACCGCGGAATCGAAGATGGTAGTCTGTGTGCCGAAGAGTACAGCAGCCTGTCGATCACCTTCCGCTACCTGGCCGGATCGTTGGGCCTGCCGTGCATACCGATCCGCTCGCTGCAGGGCTCTGATCTGATAAAGCAAATCGAGGAGCGGGCAGGCTCTGACGTGGCGACCATCGCCGATCCGTTTACGGGCGAAAGCTGGCT
>DAOUMD010000069.1:0-60051 GCA_034412795.1 Anaerolineae bacterium | reverse complement strand
TACATCCGTCGGTTCCTTGTGAATTGTGGTTGTTGCTTGTCACTCAACGAGTAACCGACTTCTCTGCAATTGTCAAGGTGCCGGTCCGCTTGAGCGGATTCACTTTATGTTATGCCGAATATAGATTGTTGACAAGAATGGGCAAAGGACGTATTCTGAGAACCAGGGGCACGTGATGGATTCCTCGCAAAACATGAGTGACTATAGACGAAAGGTGGGCCGGCGTGGTGAAGAAATTGCCGTTGCCTACCTCAAACAGCAAGGCTACTCTATCCTGGTCCGTAACTGGCGCTGCTCGGCCGGTGAGCTTGACATCGTGGCTCGTGAGGGAGGGGCGCTTGCGTTTGTCGAGGTACGCACCCGCCGGGGAGATCGTTACGGCACCCCTGAGGAGAGTATTACGCCTACCAAGCAGGCCAAGCTGGTGGAACTGGCTCAGACTTACCTTCAGGAGAATAATCTGACGGATGAGGATTGGCGCATTGACGTGGTGGCCATTGAGATGGATCGGCGAGACAAGGTGAAGCGCCTCAACTTGATCCGCAATGCCGTTTGGGGTTCGGTTGACCAATGATAAAGGCATTGCGACCCCCCAGAAAGCGTGGTAAAATGCTACGGTCATCAAGATCGTGGACGACCGGGGCATCGGGAGCTTGAAGATCTTGGATGTGGAATGATGATTGACGAGCAAACTCTACAACAGGTAGTGAAGCGGATCGTCGCCGTGGCGCAGCCGAGCCGCGTGATTCTGTTCGGCATTTCATGAACATCTGAACCATGCCCGCCCTACGCAGTCAAAAAAGTGGAACGCAAGGGAGAGCTATGCACGTACTAGACGACATCCTCATCGTTGACTTAACCCAAGCCTTGGCAGGCCCGTATTGCACGATGTTGCTGGGTGATATGGGCGCTGAGGTCATCAAGATTGAGCAGCCTGCTAGTGGCGACCAGTCCCGAGGCTGGGGTCCACCTTTCGTCGAGGGGGAGAGTACCTACTTTTTGTCGGTGAATCGCAATAAGAAGAGTCTTACCCTCAACCTCAAGTCGGAGGAGGGGCAGGAGATTATGCGGCGTCTCATCACCCGCGCCGACGTCTTCATAACCAACCTGCCGCGCCAAAGCTCGCGTCGCAAGACAGGCGTGGATGCGGAGACGTTGCTGGGCCTGAACCCTCGTTTGATCTATGTCTCTATTACCGGCTATGGCACGACCGGCCCTTACGCCGAACGTCCCGGCTACGACCTGATCGCTCAGAGCGAAAGCGGGTTGATGAGCGTCACCGGCGACCCGGACGGCGAGCCAATGCGCTATCCCGTACCCCTGGCCGATATGACTACCGGCATCTACGCTGCGCTGGGCGTCATGGGAGCTTTGCTGGCCCGCCAGCGGACCGGTTGTGGCCAGGTACTGGATCTGAGCCTGCTGGAGAGCCAGAGTGCCTGGTTGGCCATCCTGGCCAGCGCCTATCTCAACGCTGGCGACGAACCCCGGCGATTGGGCAACGTCCATCCTAACATCGTACCCTATCAGGTCTTTCGCGCCAAGGACAAATACATCATTGTAGCAGTAGGGACGCAGCGTCTATGGAAGCGTTTCTGCCGGGCACTGGGAATAGCAGATACTGTGATGAACGACCCTCGCTTCGCTACCAACCCCGACCGGCTGGCGCACCGCGATGAGTTGGTCAGTTTGTTGCAAGACATCTTTAGCCAAAAGGCGGCCGAGCACTGGCTGGAGGCGCTGCGCGAGGCTCAGATTCCAAGTGGTCCCATCAATTCGCTACCCGAGACGATGACTCATCCCCAGCTTGTCGAGCGCGGCTTTATTGTCGATCTGGATCATCCGTTGACCGGCCTGGTGAAGTCCTTGGCCAACCCGGTCCACTTCTCCGACACGCCCGTCAGCTATCGCCTGCCGCCGCCCACTTTGGGCGAGCATAACGAGGTGATTTTGAGCGATCTGGGTTTTTCACCAGAAGAGGTCAGCGCGTTTGCGGAGGGGGGAGTTATCTGACTACGATTGGGAGATATCGACTTTGCCCCTATGGACATTTTGGTTTACAGTTCGAAGGAGGTAAAAGAGTGGAGCGAGGTCCGACAGGCGTTTGTGACCACGGCGATTCGGGAAGGAAAGGTGCTCTATGAGAACTAAGGCTGACTTGGTGAGAGGCTGGTTTTGGTTTGTGTCTTGAAGCTGGTGCCGAGCTTGTCAACTTGATCCGGAGTATATGGCACCCCCTGGTATCGTAAGGACGCTGGAGCAATGTCAGTTCGTTTTCACCCTCACGCCCGGGAGCGCATGGAGGAACGTGGCGCTACTGAAGATGAAGTAGAAATCACGGTTACGCAGGGTGAGCAATTCCCTGCGAAATTCGATCGAACCGGGTTCCGACGTAACTTCCCATTTGGAAGCGAATGGCGTGGCAAGTATTATAGAACCAAGCAGGTGGAGGTTTATGCTGTTCGAGAAGACACCGAGTGGTTGGTTATCACAGTCATCACGCGTTACTTCTGAGTGTATAGAGAGGAGAATGCCGCATGAGGTTTACATATGACCCTCGCTACAACATTGCGTATCTTCGCTTCAAGGAGAAGCTGACCGAGGTTGAAGCGATTCGGATAAGTGATGAACTCGTCGTAGACATAGCTCCTGATGGGACTGTCTACGGCATCGAACTGCTCAACGCGAATGAGCAACTACGACGCGAAGATACGGGTGAACTGGTAGTTGTCAACGAGGCAACCGGCGAGCAGATTGGGGTGCCGTTAGCTGTTTAATGATAGAGTTTTGCATTCGAGGTGGAAGAGGGAGTAAACCTTATGACCCCTGCCACTAAGACCCCCATAGAGCTGGGACAACGACGGAAGAGATCTATCTGACACCTAATGCCTAACGCAACGTCTATCAGCCGACCAGTTAAACAAAGATTACAGGACCAGGGATTCACTGGCCGCGTGCTCAGCGTACACCGCGTGGTCTGCAATCTCGTTGATGACAACCGGGATGTGATTACTCTGCTGACGCCATCGGTGCCGGAGGGGCCGTTCAGCATCACGTTCGATACATCGTTCGATGGATTGGCGGTCGGCGACCCAGCGCGTGCCGATGACAACCAGCTCGTCGTTGGGGATTTGGTTGCGGAATTAGGCAGCGCCTCCATTTGGGAGCCGCGCCCCGATTGGCCCTGCTTGCGGAGGAGTGGGAAGTCTGTTGCGGCCGGTTTTGCCGCCTTCGATGACTGGACATCGTCAGCCATCTGGGGAGGCTTGGCTCACGTCACTGGCGCCGACCAATATCCAGAAGGTAAACCCACGTTTATGGCTCGTCTGGCTCGGGGTAAAGAGGCGTACAGCCGTCTGATCCTTGAAGGACTCGGCGGAGACAGGCACGACTCCTTGTTGCAAGGGGCCAGGTTACTGGCTGGCCTGGGTCCAGGCGGCACGCCGGCAGGCGACGACTTCCTGGTGGGGGTGATGGCCGCTATCTGGCTGTTGGGAGACGAGGCCCACGCCCCGGCTATTGCCCAGGCGGTCGCGCCGCGCACCTCGGCACTGAGCGCCGCTTTCTTGCGCGCAGCCGGGCACGGTGAGTTTATCGCTCCCTGGCATGCACTGTTGGAGGCACTGGCCGTTGGTGACTTGGTCCAAGTCGAAAAGGCCGCCATGCGAGTTGAAAGCTTTGGCGCTTCTTCGGGTGCTGATGCCCTGGACGGTTTTATCCTGGCTGGTCGATCTCTATTGGATCAGGGCGTCACTTACCAAAATTAGTGGGTCATTTGGCATGAGATTTGCTATGTTACTTATGCCCAAATGTACCAGGTGGGACACCCTCTCTCTGAAGGAGACCTGCACACATGAGCGAGCAGATCGTCGTAACCATCAACCGCCGTGATCGCACCATGGTCTTTCCAGTGAGCGAACGAGATAAGCTGCGTGAATTGCTCAAAGAGCGCATTTGGTGGGATCGGCGCAGCAACCGCTGGGCTGGCCGCGGGGATGTCGAGGAATTGAAGGAGATTCTTGAGGGGGCAGGCTACCAGGTCAAGCTGCTCGGCGCGCGTTGATGCGATAAGCCCTCCGGGTTCCCCCGGAGGGCTTATTGATGCTAGGGCAGAATCTTGCTCAAGAAGAGCTTGGTGCGCTCGTTCTGGGGATTGTTATATAGATCTTCGGGCGTTGCCTCTTCAATGATCATGCCCTCGTCCATGAAAATCATCCGGTCGGCGGCTGCTCTGGCGAAACCCATTTCGTGGGAGACGACCACCATTGTCATCCCCTCCTTGGCTAGATCTAGCATCACATCCAGTACCTCTTTGATCATCTCCGGGTCGAGAGCCGACGTAGGCTCGTCGAAGAGCATAATCTTGGGCTGCATGGCCAGCGCGCGGGCAATGGCCACCCGTTGTTGCTGGCCGCCGGAGAGCTGGCTGGGATAGCTATCTGCCTTTTCGGGGATGCCCACCTTGACCAGCAAGTCACGGGCAATCTCCTTGGCTTCTCCCGTCTTGCGCTTGCGAACCACCCGCTGCGCTAGCACAATGTTCTCCAGAGCAGTCAAGTGCGGGAAGAGATTAAAGAGCTGGAAGACCATCCCCACTTCAGCCCGCACCTTGTTGATGTTTTGAGCTCGGTCCAGAGGGATGCCATCCACAACGATGTGTCCGCTATCGATCGCTTCCAGATGATTGATGCAGCGCAGCATCGTAGACTTGCCCGAACCGCTGGGACCAAGGACGACCACGACCTCGGCCGGGTAAACTTGTACACTCACCCCGCACAGCGCGTGAACGTAACCGAAGTGTTTGTGAACGTTTTCCATAATGATGATAGGTTCTCTTGCCATAGGCTGTCTCCTCTCACGCACTTATCTGCCCGGCAAAGCTGACTTCCTCTCAATAAAACGCACCAGCAACGACAAGAGCAGCGTCATCACCAGATAAACCATTGCCACTGAGTTGAAACCCTCAAAGGCTCGGAAATTTCGCGAAATCCAGAGTCGCCCCTGTTGCAGTACTTCAGGCAGAGCAATAACAGAGATCAGCGAGGAGTCTTTGAGCATAGCAATAAAGTCATTGCCCAGAGGAGGCATCACCACCCGAATCGCCTGGGGCAATATCACGTGGCGCATCGACTGGAAGTAACTCATGCCCAGGGAGCGCGCTGCCTCCGTTTGCCCTTTGGGGATCGACTCGATGCCGGCCCGATACACCTCAGCCAGGTAGGCCCCATACCCAAAAGCCAGTGCGATGACCGCCGCCGGCAGCCCTCGTAAATCAATCTGACCATCGGTGGTATTGCGTAGGGCAGGTGTTACGGCGAATCCCATGTAAAGGATGATCACCAGCATGGGCACACCACGAACCACTTCCACGTACAGGGTCGAGAAGGTATAAGGCATGGCCGGCAAGAGAAACATGATGGCCTCTACAATGAGCGTGACCACAATTATCGATGTCAGATTTCTCCATTCGGGTACTAACACCAATATCAAAATGATCACTCCCAACCCGGCGAGCAGACGCCAACCGAGATTGATGGTCAGATCAGGCGAACGACTGGCGACCCGCATCAGGCCAAAGATCAGTCCCAAGACCAGCGCGCCAGCGAAGGAAAGGAGAGTCACCCTGATGGTGAGGAATACTCCTCTTGCAAGCCATATTCGCTTCGCGACACGCAACGGTTGACCACTGAAGTCATCGTAGAGCACGACGGTCTCAATGCCTTCTGGGGTCACTCCGGCAATAGTGGGTGTGCTGGTCTGGATCTCAATAGGAGTGTCGCTCGGAGTCGTGATCGGCTCGGCCTCCACTTCGGGTGCGCCCTTGGGTACTTCGATGGTATATACGTCGCTGCGCCCTACGCTCTCCCCGTTTTCATCCAGATACTCGGCGTAGAAGATATAAGTGTCCGGCCCCAGCGCCGATGCTATTGTCACCGACCATTCGCCGTTGTCCCCGACGTTCGACCTTCCCACTGCGTCCTTATTCCAGGGCAGGTCGAAGATGAAGTATAGCGCATCCAGGTAATAACTGTTGGTCAGCACCGAATAGCCGACGATGACGCCCACGATCAGTATGATAATGCCCCACCAGGGTATGTTCTCCCAGGGGATGGCCATTCCCATCCGTCCTCGTCGGCGGGCGGCAGAATCTGCAGTGAAACTGGTCGGCTGCGATCCCGGTACTTTGTCAGATGCCATTCGATGGTTCCCCTTCTCTACACACGCAGCCGGGGATCTAGTGCGTCGCGCAGACCATCCCCCAGCAGATTGAAACCCAACACGCTGAGCATAATGGCCAGCCCGGGGAACACCACCGCCCACCAGGCGCCGGTTGTCAGATACCGGTAGCTATCGCCTAGCATAGCTCCCCACTCCGGCTCTGGGGGGATAGCACCTAACCCCAGAAAGCCCAGCGCTGCTGCCGAAAGGATAGCGCCCGCCAGTCCCATGGTCGACTGGACGATGACGGGCGACAGTGTGTTAGGCATGATGTGGCGGAATAGGATGCGTCCTTGGCCGACCCCCACTGCCAGCGCGGCTGTGACGTATTCTTCCTGGGCCACGCTCAACACGGTAGACCGCATCAGGCGCGCGAACACCGGGATGCTGACTATACCAATGGCGATCATACCTTTGTCCAGGCCGGGCCCCAGCATGGCCACGATAGCAATGGCCAACAAGATACCCGGGAAAGCCAGGAGGATGTCCATCGTCCGCATGACAACAGTGGAAACAAGCGTCCCTCCTAGCGGCAAGGCCAATATCCCGCCAATGAACAAACCAAGTATCCCACACACCAGGGCGGTGGAGGGACTGACCAACAGAGTCGGCACACCGCCCAGGAGGAGCCCCACACCGGCAAAAAGCAGTACACGAGTAGGCTTGCCTGCCAACAGGTCTTCCAGGTATACAGCGGCGACTCCCAGCGCGCAGAACAGGGGCGCTTGAAAGGCCTGCCCCGCGATCCAGGCCGGCGCCGCTCCTAAAACAAGACCGATACCGCCCAGGAGAATAGCCCGTCCCACCCGGCCCATCGGCATGCTTTCGTAGAATCCGGCCATCAGACCAAGAAGGCCTCCGATAATCAGGGAGATGCCCACCGCCACCAGCCCCACTCGCAGCGAGTTCCAGCCGCCGTGGGCCACGCGGCGAAAGATGTCGCGTCCCAGCTTGTCGGTGCCGAAGGGATGAATCGATTCGATCTCCTCGGTTGACGTCAGGTTAGGTGGCTTCAGCTTCAGGGAATAGTCGAGGTCAGTCTTGGGATCGTATTCCCAGAAAAAATGGGATGCAACAGCGAACAGGACAAAAAAGACCACGATGACCATTCCCAATCGGGCTGTGTTAGTGGAGATCAGCCTCCGCCATGCATCTCCCCACAGCGACCGATGCTCGCGAACAGCAAAATCGGTGAGGCCAATCTCTTTGGGTGCAGCTTGTGTTCCACTCGTTGAGGATCTCTCCATAATATTATCCTCACTCATAGTGAATACGTGGGTCCAGGTATGCGTATGATATGTCTACCAACAGGTTGGCCAATACGAAGACCAGGGCGATGAGCAACACGCCACTTTGGACGACCGGGTAATCGCGTCCCAGGATAGCATCGTAGACCCATTTCCCGATGCCCGGCCAGGCAAAGATTGTTTCGGTCAGGATGGCGCCTGCCAGCAGAGAGCCGGTCTGTAGGCCGATGATGGTGATGACCGGCAAGAAGGCATTTTTAAGTGCGTGTCGGGAGAGGACCACTCGCTCTCGCAGGCCCTTAGAGTGGGCAGTGCGAACATAATCTGCCTGAAGCACATCCAGCATACTGGAGCGGGTCATACGAGCGATGATGGCCATAGGGATGGTCGCCAGGGCGATAACGGGCAAGACCAGGTGCTTTAACGTGTCGACCAGGGCGTCCATGTTGCCCGTAATGATGCTGTCGACGATATAGAAGTTAGTGATCGTCTCCAGCTCAGTGTTAGGATCCAGACGGCCTCCGACGGAGAACCAACCCAGTAACACCGCAAAGAGCATGATCAACATCAAACCCAGCCAGAAGATTGGCATAGAGACGCCGATGAGGGAACCGATCATGCTGGCGGCATCCCACACCGAGTTGCGCCGCGCGGCTGCGATAATCCCGGCCGGCACACCAATGAGCACAGCTACTAACATAGCGCTCAGGGCAAGTTCGATAGTTGCCGGAAAACGGTGTTTCAACTCCTGGGCAATCGGGATGCGGCGGTGAATTGAGTCTCCCAAGTCTCCCTGGGCCAACCGTCCCAGGTAGCGGATATACTGGCTGTCAAAGAAGCCCTCGAAATCCCCTTCCTTCAGCGCTTCCACGTCCAGGAACATCGGGCGATTGAGCCCCAATTGCTCGCGAATGCGCTCTACGTTCTCCTTGGCAGCGTGCTCCCCCAGCATGGCCACGGCCGGGTCACCCGGGATAAGCCGCAACAGCAGAAACACGACGATGGTGACACCAAATAGGGTAGGGATCACCGAGATTAGGCGGCGAATGAAATAACGAGTCAAGGGCACCTCCTTATGAAGACTGAGACTTTTCGGAAAGTGGCATTCATACCCGAAAGCAAACGGAATACGCAGTACGCAATACGCAGCGCGTTCGTAGTAAGTTTTTTGTATTCAGAGTCTCAAGACCAGAACCGGTACACTTGTGGTCTGTCAATCGTGATTTGAGGAGCGAGCACACCCACGTGTGGCTTGGCATCTGGGGATGTCTGCCCTTCAATTCAACCTTGACGGCCGGGCCTGATCGTCCAACTATGTTAATACCAGGGGGTGCGGAAACAAGCCCGCACCCCCTGGCTGATAACCTACATTGTTCCAGAAAGGTTATTCATCCTCGGACGAACCCAGGCGAGGAGCATTATTGCTCGACGACTGTGAACTCATAGTAGTCAGCGCCGACCGGTTGGGGTATGTAGCCGCTAACCTTGTTGGAGAATAGGAGCGGCGTGTTGTTGTGCACCACCCACAACCGAGCCACGTCGTCGTGCAGCAAGACTTCAACCTGCTCGTAGATCGCCTGGCGCTCGGCCTGGTCGGGGTTGGTAGCTGCTTGATAGAGCAGCGTGGCAACTTCCTGGTTGGCGTAGAAGCCCTCGCGTGCATCAGGCTCTTTCACATCGTCCGCCGAGCTCAGGCCGCCGAAGAAGTAGTTGTGGAAGTTGTCGGGGTCGCCGTTGTCGCCGCCCCAGCCAAGCATGTACAGCCCGACCAGCAAGCCGTTGCGCCGCAGGCCCAGGTACGTGGGCCAGTCGCCGGCCAACTCCAACTCGGTGATGATGCCAGCCTTGGCCAGGTCAGCGGCCATAGCCTCGCCGATCTCCTTGGGGCTGGGGTAGTAGAAGCGGGTCACCGGCATGTAGTACAGCTTGAGCGGAATCTTGTCGCCGGCTGCGTAGATGACGTTGCCTTCCGCGTCCACTACGTCCTCGGCGATGGTTACCTCGCTCAGCCCATCCGGGAAGCCAGCGTCGGCCAGGAGTTGCTTCGACAGGTCCGGATCGTAGGCCCAATCCTCGATGGCGTCGTTGTGACCCCAGACCAGCGGCGGCAGGAAGTTGGTGGCCGGCTCACCGTAGGGGCCGTAGAAGGCGTCCACCAGGCCCTGGCGATTGATGGCGTGAGCCACCGCCTCGCGCACCAGCGGATCCTGGAACTCCTGGATCTTGTAATTGAAGGCCAGGTAACCGGTGTTGAGGGCTGGACGAGCCAGGACGTAAAGTTCGGGATCGGCGTCGGCAGCAGCCACATCCTCGGCCGTCGCCTGCTCCAGGGCATGGATGTCCCCAGCTTTCAGGGCCAGGAAGCGGGCCGAATCGTCGGGGATCACCCGCCACACGATCTCATCAACCGTCGGTCGGCCGCCCCAATAGTCGTCATTGGCCACCACCGTGATGTGGTCACCCTCAATCCATTCCACGAACTTGAACGGTCCGGTGCCCACACAGCCCGCCGCAGGCGTGCCATAGTCCTCGCCGTATTGCTCAAGGGCTGCCGGGCTGGAGATGGCGAACATATCCATAGCCAGGTTGGCCAGGAAGGGCGCCAGCGGTGCGTTCAAGATGAACTTGACGGTGTAGTCGTCGACCTTCTCGATGTCGGTGATGACGCTGTCCTCGTCAAAGCCGAACCACATGTATTCGTAGTACTCGAATACCTGGCTCTCAAAGTGCTGGGGGTGGTCCGTGAGTTTCCAGCGGTTAAAGTTATAGATGACTGCGTCGGCGTTGAAGTCGGTCCCGTCGTGGAACTTGACGCCCTCGCGCAGATTGCAGGTCCACTCGGTGCTGTCCTCGTTGGCCGTGCACTCAGTGGCCAGGGCCGGAATCGGTTTGGTGGTGCCTGGCTCGTACTGGTACAGAGGCTCCAGACACTGCCCGGTCACCCGGAAAGACTCGCCGTCGGTGACAATGGCCGGGTCGAGCTGCACCGAGTCACCGCCACGACCAAAGATGAACCTGCCCCCGGCGCCTGCGGGCGCTTCAGCAGCTTCGGGCATGCCGAACCAAGTGTCGTAGATCTCGTCGTACTTGCCCGATGCCTGCACGGCCGCCAGTCCTTCGTTGATGGCCGCCAGGACTTCGGGGCGTTCTTTGCGGACGGCAACACCGTAAAATTCATCGGTGTAAGCCTCAGGCAGAACCGTGAGGTTCATCTCGGGGTTGGCCCGGACGATCTCGGCCGCAGTGGGGCTATCGGCCACAGCCGCATCCACGTCACCGGCCGCCAACGCCTGGAAGGCGAGGGTGTTCTCGTCGTAGCGCACTACCTCAGCCTGGGTCTCCTCCGTCAGCCAGATGTCGCCGGTGGTGCCCAACTGCACCCCAACCTTCCGGCCAGCCAAGTCGTCGGGGCCCATGATGTCGGTGGTATCGGCACGGACGGTGATACTCTGCCCGGCGTTGAAGTAGGGATCGCTGAAGTCCACCGTCTCAGCCCGCTCCGCTGTGATGGTGGCCGCCGAGATCACGGCGTCGAACTCACCGCTGGCCAGGGCCACGAATATGCCGTCCCAGCGGGTGTTGACGAACTCGAACTCAAAGCCGGCCGCTTCAGCAATGGCGTTCATCAAGTCAGCGTCGAAACCAACAATGTTGCCCGCGTCGTCCACCGACTCAAATGGTGGATACTCGGCGTTGATGCCTACTTTGATGGCACCGACTTCAGCCGGTGCCTCTTCCTCGGCCATAGCCTCCTCAGATGGCTCGGCCTCCTCAGTTGCCATAGCTTCCTCGGTGGCTGCCGGGGCCTCGGTGGCTGGCGCCGCCGCTGGCTGGCACTGGGCCGCAATCAGCAGCGCTAGCAGCAAGGTTGACAATAGTGTCCACATGGTTTTCTTGTTAAACATTTTCTTTCTCCTCCGAAAAAAAATAGTGGATTACACGTCAGGGGCACAAAACCAACTCAGCGGTACGTACCGAAGGCATCACCTCCTCTCAGTCGAAAAGCCCAAGTGGATAGCCTGCGCGGGAAACTTTGGAGAGTTTAAGAAGTATAACACAAAGCCTGAAATACTGTCAAGGAAAGGACCTGAGACCGAGGTCTGCAATAACAGTTCACCTAGGATAACGCGTGGAGTCAGCCCACAATGCTGTACTCGTATTTGCCGACGACCTCTTTACCTGCGTCGAAGCGACTGACGCTGAACATGTTGATGTCCGCCTCTGGCTGCTCGCCGTTGATGATCAGGTCGGCCATCATCTCGCCCACGGCTGGGCCGAGTTTGAACCCATGTCCGCTGGTGCCAGCAACGCAGTAGAGCCCTTTCGCGCCAGGCAAAGCGTCCATAATTGAGTGCCAGTCGGGGGTGATATCGTAGAGAGATGCCCAGCCGCCAGCGGTAGTCCCTTGTTCCATCACCGGGTAACGCCGGGCAACTCGGTCACTGAAATCGGCCACAATGTCAAAATCTACCCGCTCATTGAATCTGTCAGGGTCGGGTACCTCGTTGCTGGCCTCCTCTGGCTCGATAGAACCAACCAACATCAACTGGCCCGTTTCGGGACGGATGTACACTTCGTCGGCGAAGCCGGCGAAGACCATGTGGTGCTCGAATTCACCGGGACGCCTGTAAGTAGCTACCTGGTGACGGCTGGCTTTGATGGGCAGCTCAATGCCGGCCGTTTCCGTGATCAAAGGAGTCCACGGCCCGGCTGCCACGACCACCACAGCGGCCTGGAAGGTTCCCCTGTCGGTGTCGACGCCCATGACCCGGCCTCTTTCAACCAACAGTGACTGTACCCGCGTACCCAACTGCAAATTTGCGCCCAAGTCTTTGGCTCGCTGTGCATAAGCCGTAGTTGTGGCCGCCGGGTCGGCGTAACCCGACTCGGGTTCATAGGCCGCCGCCGCAATGCCCTCAATCGAGATATGGGGTTCGAGGTCCTTCACTTCTTGAGGCGAGACGAGGCGAGTGTCTATCCCCACCTCTTGTTGTAGGGCCATGTTGGCCTTAAGCATTTCCACGTCTTCAGGCCGTGCCGCCAGGAGGAAGCCAGTCTGGTGGAAATCCGGATCGCCGCCTACGACGTCGTCGAAGTTCTGAAAGATACGTAGTGAGCGAAGCGCCATGCGGGCTGTCACTTCGTGCGAGTAGTGCTGGCGGATAATGGCGCTGGAGCGTCCGGTGGGGCCAGCGGCGACGAAGTCTTTCTCGATCAGGGTCACCCCCAAGCCCGCCTTGGCCAGGTTGAAGGCAATGCTGGCTCCGTTGATCCCACCACCGACGACGATCACGTCGGCCGATGTGGTCATAGAGTGGTCCTCCTAACGCAAGCAAGCTGCAGCCGCAAGCTGCGACCGCAAGCTGCGACCGCAAGCTGCAACCGGAGACCGACGGAGGACGAAAGACGAATGACGAGTGACCAACAATTAATGAAACCACCGTTCGTCTCAGGTGATACCAAGATAGGCCTTGCGCACCATCTCATTCTCTTGCAGTGCGCTGGCTGTGTCTTTAAGGACAATTTCACCGGTCTCTAGCACATAGCCTCGCTGGGCCACTGACAGGGCGATCAGCGCGTTCTGCTCCACCAATAAGATAGTGGTTCCCTGGCTGTTGATCTCGCGGACGGTGTCAAAGATGGCTTCCACCAGAATGGGAGCCAGGCCCATAGAGGGCTCATCCAGCAACAGGAGACGTGGGTTAGCCATCAGAGACCGACCGATAGCCAACATCTGCTGCTCACCACCCGATAGGGTGCCGGCCACTTGTTTGGCCCGCTCCTTCAGGCGTGGGAAGAGGGTAAAGACTCGCTCCATGTCACTCCGGATGCCTTTTCTATCTTTACGCGCGTAGGCGCCCATCTCCAGGTTCTCGGTAACGGTCAACCGGCCAAAGACGCGCCGGCCCTCGGGCGTCTGTGACACACCACGCATTACGATGTGGTGAGCGGGTAGCACGTGAATCGGCTCGCCCTCCAGTAGTATGTCGCCATGATGTGGCCGCAAGATGCCGCAGATGGTGTTCAGCGTGGTGCTTTTGCCTGCCCCGTTGGCGCCGATGAGGGTCACGATCTCGCCTTCGTCCACGTGGATGGAGATGCCTTTCAGGGCGTGGATCGCACCATAATAGGTGTGAATATCGTTGACTTCCAGCAGGGCCATATTACTCGGTCGCCCCCTTTCCCAAATAGGCTTCGATCACCTTGGGATCGTTCTGTATCTGGTCTGGTGTTCCCTCGGCGATCTTCTCCCCATAATCCAAGACGGTTACTGTTTCAGAGATACCCATCACCACCCGCATCTGGTGTTCGATGAGCAGGATGGTGATGTCCAGTTCATCGCGCAGGCGGCGGATGAAGGCCATCAAATCCTGGGTCTCGGCGGGGTTCATACCGGCCGCCGGCTCGTCCAGAAGCAGCAAGCTGGGCTGGCTGGACAGGGCACGGGCAATTTCCAGCCGGCGCTGGTCGCCGTAGGGCAGATTCTTGGCCATCCAATCCCCTCGGCCCGCCAGACCGACGAAGTTAAGCATCTCTCGGGCGTCCTCTACCGATTGCTCTTCTTCGTGTCGCGTGCGGGGCGTGCGGAAGATAGCCCCGAATAGCCCTGATTTCAGATGGGGGTGTTGTCCCACCATGACGTTCTCGATGACGGTCATATTCTGGAACAGGCGAATATTCTGGTAAGTACGTGCGATGCCCTCGCGCGTGATACGGTCCGGTGACAGGCCATCTACGGGACGGTCCTCGAACTGGATGGTGCCCTCTTCGTGCCGATAGAAGCCGGTTATGCAATTGAAAAAGGTGGTTTTGCCCGCCCCGTTGGGTCCGATGATGCTATGGATGGAGCGCTCTTTGATGTCGATGTCCAACTGGCTAACGGCCGTCAGCCCTCCAAAGCGCTTGGTGACACGTTTCGCTGTGAGAATAGCCATGCTCCCTCCTATTCAGCCGAGGCGCCAACTGGACTCGGTTCGGCTTCGCGCATTTCGAGTTCTTCCGCCGCACCGACCACACCTGGCTCTTCTTCGTGCAATTCCAACTTGCGCCGGGCCTCTGGCCAGATGCCTTCTGGCCGGGTGAGCATCATAATCACCAGCGCCGCGCCATACATCATCAACCGGTATTCAGCAAACTCACGCAGCAACTCCGGCAGGCCGACCAGAAACAGCGCGCCCACGATCACGCCTGGAATGCTACCGATACCACCGACGATGATGACGCACAGGACGTTGATCGAGATAAGCAGGTTGAAACTGTGGGGGTAAATGGAGGTGAGTTTAGTGGCGAAGATGGCCCCGGCCAGCCCGGCGAAAGTAGCGCCGGTGGCAAAAGCCAGCAGCTTGGTGCGCACCAGGTCGATGCCCATGGCCTGAGCCACGTCTTCGTCCTCACGCATGGCCATCCATGAGCGGCCCAACCGCGAGTCTTTGACCCGCATGGAAACGAAAGCGACGACCAGGCAACCGGCCAGGATCAGATAGTACAGCGTCTGAGGCGTGGCCAGCTCTATGGGGCCGATGACCGGCTTGGGGATGAGCGTTATGCCGTTCGAACCGCCGATGAAGGGTTTGAGCCAGTCTGAAAGAGCCACCAGGCGGATGATCTCGCCGAAGCCCAGGGTGACGATGGCCAGGTAGTCACCACGCATACCCAACACCGGCACGCCCAGGATGATGCCCCACAAGGTGGCCATAAGCGCGGCAAAGGGCAGCGCTACCCAGAAGGTGACTTTGATGGGGAGCCAGGTGATTTCGGGCGAGGTCAGCACGGCCATAGTGTAGGCGCCAATGGCGAAGAAGGCCACGTAACCGAGATCGAGCAGGCCGGCAAAACCGACCACGATGTTCAGCCCCAGCCCCATCAGCACGAACAGGCCTACCAAGTCCAGAACCTCGCTGGGGTATGCGCCCAGCAAGGGCAGAAGCAATATGATCAGTGCCCCCAGGACCCACTTGCCCCGCTGCAGCGTTTGCTGTCCGCTGGGCGGCAGGCTGTCAACGCGCGCTTTCACTTTGGGCTGCCAGATGCTCCAAACATAATAGCCGCCGGCGCTAATTATGAAGACGACGACAGCGCCCACGATAGACAGCCCCCGTCCGGCGAACAGAGCGCTGTTGAGGATCGCCACCGTGGGTATCAGGCCTACGCCCAAAGCCAGCGCGTTGCGAGGCCGCACCGGTAAGGTTGTAACGGCAGCCGTAAGCGCCCCCACGACCGCCCCGATGATCAGCAGGACGATCAGCCCAGTAGGAATGCCCAACCCCAGGGTCAATATGTCGTACAATGCCGGAGAGGCATTGGCAAAGACAGGGCGCAAATTGATCCAGTTGCCAACGATAACCAGGGTGGCCAGCATGGCGCTGGTGATCAGACCGGCCAGAGTCCCGCTAAGGATAAGCCAGTGACTAGGAATGTCTCCCTCTTGGTCGGCCCTAACCTGCCGCGCTGCCAAATAGCCAGCGAATACCAAGACTATCAGCAGCAAGGTTTGTCCCAAGGTTAATATGCCTATGATAATGAACCGGTTGTTGGAGGCCTCGACCATGCCCACCAGCGATATTAGCAGGGCCACCGCGCCTGCCAGCAGCCCCATCTTGATCGGTGACCACAAGTTAAAACGTGATGTTGCATTCATGGTCTCACCTCACGCTTTCTTGGACGCCAGACGCTCACCCAGGATGCCCGTCGGCCGGAAGATGAGGACCAACACCAGCATGATAAAAGCCAGAGCGTCTCTGAGCTGATAGGGCGCCGGGATGCCCAACCCATCCAGCACCAGGTTAGGGAACAGCGATTCGGCGATACCCAGGAAGAGGCCACCCAGTGCAGCTCCTGCCACGTTGCCGATGCCGCCCAATACGGCGGCGGTGAAGGCCTTCAGGCCGGGGATAAAGCCCATGATGAAGGTCACCTGCCGGAACATCAGGGCATACAGTACACCCGCTGCGCCGGCCAGAGCACCACCCACGAGAAAGGTAATGACGATGACGTTATCTACGTCGATGCCCATCAACGCCGAGGTGTCTTTGTCCTCCGAGACGGCCTGCATGGCCTTACCGACCTTGGTGCGCTGCACAAAAAGATATAGCCCGACCAGCATGATGACCGCGGCCACGATTACCACCGCCCGGATTCTTAAGATTCTGATGCCAAAAATGATCCATTCGCCTTTCAGGATATCCGGCAGGGGATAGCTCTTGATGCCGGATCCAAACAGGCCGCGAAAGGTGTATTGCAGGAAGAAGGAGGCGCCGATGGCCGTAATCAGCGGCACCAGGCGCGGGGCACGGCGCAGCGGCCGGTAGGCGATACGCTCCAGGAGTACCGCGATCGCTGTGGAGACGGATGCGGCAAAAAGAAAAACGATGAGCAGGGCGATTATCGGCTGGCGGTTGAGAAAGCCGGATTCGTCAAAGGCGGTGATGACGAAATAAGCCGTCATAGGACCGGCCATAAAAACTTCGCCGTGGGCAAAATTGATCATACGCATGATGCCGTACACTAGCGTGTATCCCAGAGCGATGAGGGCGTAGATGCTGCCCAGGGCCAGACCATTGATGGTCAGGTCGGTCCAGTCTTTGATTCCATACTTGCCAGAGGCCAGGGTGGCGATTGTGCCGTAGATTACTACCGCCAGGATGGCGATACCGATGAGCCACATAAAAAGGGTTGTCCCTGACACCCGTCTGGTTAGACGTCGTAGCATAAAGATGTCTCCCCTATAGTTAAGATAATTAGGACTAAGGATTTAATAACTTACCCATTTAGCCAACTGAATCAGGCTAGTATTTCGCTTGAATTTGAGGAAGTTATTTAATTCCCAATCCTTAGTTATGGGTAGGGGCGAGCGCAAACGCCCGCCCCTACCTAGATAGTCGATTTAGACCTACACTGCTTCCAATGCCGTTCGCATTGACTACGGCCAGATCTTCCTTGGGTCATTCTCGTCCCCAGCGCCGGGGTTCCAGTTGGCCGGATCAGGGCTGAAGGACTCGTACACTGCGATCTTGGGATCGGCGCAGTCGCCGTACTCATTGCAGGTCAGGTTTCCGGTAAGCCCTGCCAGGCCCGAGGTTTTGAACAACTCGTCGCGCAGCGCCTTGCGTCCGATGTACAATTTGCCGTCTTGTTCCTGGGCCACCTTTTCGATGGCAGCAAAGACCATGCTGGCTGCGTCGTAAGCGTGAGCGTGGAATGGAGCCAGAGGCGGCTCTCCGTACTTCTCTTGATGCCTTTCCAAGAAGGCCGGATAGGCCTCACCAAACGCTGAGAAGTCAGGGCTGGAATGATACATGCCTGTGGCAGCCTCACCGGCGGCCTCCCAGAAGTCGGGCGAGAACATGCCGTCGGCGCCCATCAGATAGACGTCCTCCAGCCCGGGGGTGGTCCTGGCCTGGCTGGTGATGTGCCCGCCGGCAGCGATAAAGATCGGGTAGTAGATCAACTCAGGTTCGGTGGCTGCGATACGGGTCAGCATGGAGCCCATCTCGGTGGCGGTAGGCTCGGTGGCCTCCTGAGCCGTAACTTCGCCGCCCAGCTCCCTGAACGTGTCCGCCATAACCTGTTGCAGCTTGTCCGCGTACAAACTGCCGTCGTGGATGGTGGCGATTTTCCTGACACCCAGTTCGTTGTAGGCAAACTCAGCCGCAGCCGCGCCCTGCACCAGGTCGTTGTGAGCGGTGCGCAGGTAGCAGTTGTAGTCGGCCGGTCGCTCTGGATCAGTCAGGTCGGGGGCAGTATTGGAGGGCGATATGGTGGGGATGTTGGCCTTGCACAGCACCGGGACGGCTGCGCGGGCGGCGCTGGAGCAGTTAGTGCCGATCACGGCTACAATCTTGGGGTCGGCCGCCAGCTTGGTGGCCGCTGTCTGGCCGCCTTCGGCGCTACACAGGGAGTCCTCACCCACCACCTCGATCGCGTGGCCCATAATCTCGCCGTTCTCCTCGGCGGCCATCTCGACGCCGCGCGCGGTGTCGGTGCCCAGCGACTCGTCAGGCCCCGAGATCACAAACGAGTAAGCAATGCGGATTGGTTCGTCTGCGCCGACTTCCACGCAGCCAAACTCGTCGGTGCACTCAAACTCTGGTGCCGCTGGGGGGGGCGTTGGGACCACGCACTGGGCAGCGAGCAATGCCACCGCGACCACGACCATGAAAACACTTGCCAGGGTTCTCTTGTGAATCATTTGTTTTCCTCCTCCTCAAAGAGTAATTTGGAGATAAGTAGTGGGAATACTTAGTGAAAGCGGTAACACAAGACTTTGGAGATATCACCTCCTTCCTTAACTTGCTGCGCGAGTCCTTTGCTCGACCTTGTTTCCTACTGGTAACACGCCTGGGGGGCAGGGCAGGAAACCGGACATGGCGTAGAAATGCTCACTCGCGGCAACCAAAAAAGGATAACTGGATCGAGCATATCATAAGGATCAGCCATATGTTAAACAAAATGGCAACCCCTCAGAAACGGTAGGACTGCATTGAACCGTGGCTGTCAAAAAATAGCAGCGTTATCAGACGAACGTCCCTATATGTAGGGCAGGCGCGTAGCCTGCCGCCCCCCAAATGGCGGGTTACGAACCCGCCCTACATACCGACCACGATTAAACGCAGTGCTACCTCAGAAACACAAGCCGTCTTTTTTCCTACACAACTGGTCGGCGTTGACCAGTGGGGGATATAATTAGAGAAAGCTATTTGCACTCCCTGGCGCCATGTGGTTTGAGACCGTGTCGGGAGGGTGGGTGACGCCACGGGAGAAATCTGACAACAATAGTGTATTGGGGATATCGTCCCCGCAATTCGCCACGTTCCGGGAGACTATCGCTAATGCTCTGTCAAATTAACTCTGGTTCCTTAACAACGTAACCAACAAGCCAAACTAACCACAAAGACTCGTTTGACATAGTACTAGCATATTATCCAGGATCTTGCTGGGATCGATCGTCGAAGATAAACAGGAGACCCGTAAAGCTCAGCCCAAACATACTAAGGATTGAGAATTAAATAACTTCCTCAAATGCAAGTGAAATACTAGCCTGATTCAGTCAGCCAATGGGTAAGTTATTAAATCCTTAGTCCCAAACTGAGATGGTACTTGCGTACCCTCCTTTATAGATGAAAAAGTATAGCAGATTAAAGCTAGGATGTCAAGCGGTCCTTTATTAATTCGTGAAATCCTTGTCAAGGTCGGACCGTGGTGTGGAAGATCACCTCTCCATCTTCAATTTTGACCATCACGACGGGTTTGAGCGGATCATGCTGGGCGTCGAAACGCCAGCCGCCGGTTACCCCCTCAAATTCCATTGTTTCCAGGCTCTGGGCAACTTCATCCGGTGATACGTTATCTGCACCCTCTAAAGCTGACACCAACATGCTACCCATGTCGTAGCCTAGCGCGGCCAGCGTGTCCGGCTCCACGGCAAAGGCTGATAGATAACGTTCTTTCCACGCTTCGGCCACCGAATTGGGAGTTTCGAGGCTGTAATGGGTGGTGAAAAAAGCGCCTTCCAGAGCCTCCAAATCTAAATCGCCGTTATCCCAAACTTCGCTACCTATTAGGGTCACATCGAGCTCCTGGATTTGAACCAGTTTCCCAACCTGGTTGGCGATGGGATACGCATCTGGCACGTATAACACCTCGGGCTCAGCCTCGGCTATCTCGGCGATAATGGTTTCAAAATCGGCAGTTGTAGGTCCTCCCTGAGGATAGGTCGGCGCTGCCACGACTTGCCCTCCCCCGGCGACGAACTCGGCAATGAACTCATCTGTCGAGGAGCGCACAAAGTCATCGCTTGGGTTACTTAGTACCGCAGCACGGCGGGCATTTAACTCGTCAAGGGCAAACCGGGCGGCCGCTCGTCCCTGATATGGGTAAGCGTAGCTGGCCCGGAAGACTGAGGGGCGGGTGATACCTTGGCTATCCACTGTTACCAGGGGATGGGTGGCGGTGGCGGCTACGAACAGCACGCCCTGCTCGCCGGCGACGCGGGCGATAGGAATAGCTGACTCGGAGCAAAGCCCGCCGACGATAAAGCGTGCTCCTAGATCATTGATGGCGCGTTCGGCGGCTTGGCGTGCTTCCACCGGATCACAGCGCGTGTCCTCAAACACCCATTCGATGAATTGTCCATTCATCCCGCCTCGCTCGTTCCACTCGTCAAAGGCCAGGGTGATGCCGTTGCGGACCGTCTCGCCAAAGGTTGCCAGCTCACCGGTCATTGGTGTGAGAACTGCTACGCGCACCGAAGCATCAGGGGGCGGCTTGGTTGGCAGGGGAGGCGTTGGTGTGTTGCACGCCGCCAAAGTCAACGCTAACAATAGAATCAATGTCCCCCTCAAGTCTTGACGGAGCTTGAGATTTCCCAGATTCACTCCCGCCGGCAGCAATTTGGTGCGTTGGGAACAGGCTCGCAGGAGGAGTTGACGGACCATCCTAAGTAGTTTTGTCATCGTCCTGTGTGTAGTGCCCTATGGGGTGCGTTCATTTTTGGGCACTGGCATCCTGATGTGCGGCCACAGGCCGCCATGTCGAAGGGGGCTGGCTCGTACAATTTGCCCCCAAATCTGAACGCGCCCGGCCCTATGAACGCTCTTGACTCGCCGTTACGAACCCATTATACTCCAGGGGACTACAATATCAAGTAGGCACAGAAAATGGGTGCGTTCAGATTTGGGGGCGAATTATACGAGCCAGCATCCTGAGCCCCCAAATCTGAACGCACCTCAGAAAAATCAGTTAAGCAGAGAACGCAACAATGTCCATCCACGTGTTGCCGCCCGAGGTGGCGGCCAAAATCGCGGCTGGCGAGGTGGTGGAGCGTCCGGCCTCGGTCGTTAAGGAACTGGTGGAGAATGCCATTGACGCCGGTGCGCGGACCATACGTGTTGAGGTCCGCGAGGGCGGACGTCGTCTGATTCGCGTCAGCGATGACGGAAATGGTATCCCCGCCGACGAAGTGCCTGTCGCCTTCGCCCGCCACGCCACCAGCAAGTTGAGCTGCGTCGAAGACCTGGAGCGCATCACCACCTTAGGTTTTCGCGGAGAAGCGCTGGCCTCCATCGCCGCTGTCTCACGATTGAGCCTCATGTCGCGCCCTGACTCCCATCCGGCTGGCGCCGAGATTCGCTTTGAAGGGGGAGAGCAGGTGTCCTTGGGTCCCAAAGGCGCTCCAACAGGCACCACCGTCACCGTCGAGAATCTCTTCTACAATGTTCCGGCTCGACTCAAGTTCCTCAAAGCTCCAGCGACTGAGGGTGGACACATCCACCGCGTGGTGGTCAACTATGCTCTTGCCTACCCCGAACTTCGCTTCCACCTTACTATGGATCAGCGCGTTGCTTTTCAAACCAGCGGGGACGGTGAACTCCATAGTGTGTTAGTCGAAGTCATGGGGTTGGAAACCGCGCGCCAGATGGTTGAGATCAGCCCCCAGCCCCCAGCCCCTAGCTCCCAGCTCCCAGCTCCCAGCTCCCAGCCCCCAGCCGCCAGCCCCCAGCCGCCGGCCGCTATCAGCGTCAGTGGCTACGTTAGCATCCCGTCGCTGCACCGGGCTCAACGTGACCGCCTCAGGTTCTTCGTCAATCGACGCTGGGTGAGTGATCGCTCGCTGGGGGCCGCGGTGACGCAGGCTTATCACACGTTTCTCCCCGTCGGGCGTTATCCGGTTGCCGTGATCAATGTCATGCTTGATCCTGCCGATGTGGATGTCAACGTTCACCCCACCAAGAGCGAGGTCAAATTCCGCGACCAGCGTCAGGTCTTCAGCGTCGTGCAGAAGTCGGTGCGCAGTACGGTGGTCTCCGCTGCTCCGGTGCCGCGGATAGGGACCGGCTTTGGATCCAGCCCGGCGCACGATTCTGCCATTGCTCCCGAAGAGGCCGGGCACTGGCGACGGTTTGCACCAGGGGGTGAGCGCAGTGCCACTCAACTCGGCTTTGAGGCCCAGCGCACTCTGCCTGACGACGAGGCAACCAGCTTTCAGCCAACCGCCGACGGATTGCCCCTGCTTCGTGTCGTAGGCCAGGTTGCTCAAACCTACGTCGTCGCTGAGGGCCCCGACGGCCTCTATCTGGTGGATCAGCACGCTGCTCACGAACGGGTTCTGTACGAGCGGATGCAAGCCGATCGGGTCGGCGCCAAAGTTGCTTCTCAGCAACTGCTGGAGCCGGTAACCGTGGAGCTCACTCCAGTCCAGGCCGCCATACTCGAAGCCGAAGCCGAGACGCTGGCTGAAATCGGCTTTGACATTGAGCCTTTTGGTGGGACCACCTATCGCCTGCGCGCTGTGCCTGAGATCCTCCTCAAGACCGATCCGGCCATGTCCTTAGCTGACATCCTGGGCGAACTGGCCGAAGGCGCTGTGCCGCTCTCTCGTCAATCCGACGAGCGATTGATCGTGACCGTTTGCAAGCGAGCTGCCGTCAAGGCAGGGCAAACCCTCTCAATACAGGAAATGCAAGATCTCATTCACAATCTGGAGCAATGCAGCGCCCCACGAACCTGTCCCCATGGCCGCCCCACTATGATACACTTGAGTGCCGCTCAACTTGCCCGTGAGTTTGGCCGAGTGTGAAGGGGAACCCCTCTCGCAACCGGAACGCGCAAAACTATATATAAACTACATGTATAGAAATAGATTTTCTAATCTCCCTTTAATGCAAACCGGTTCATTTTGTGTTAGAATCCACTCGTGGGACGTCCGGGTGCCATGATAACAATTTTGACTGCCCGCCGTGCGCCATTTGGAGAAAGAAGGAGAATGTCTTGAGCGCTCACATCCTCTCGGTCGGTGTCAATCACACCACCGCACCTGTCGCCCTGCGTGAACGACTTGCCATCAGCGGCACGAGCCTGATTGAGGCTCTTGCCTGCTTTGGTGCTTTCAATGGACACGGTCCCCCCCTCTTCCCCGAAGGGGTTATCCTTTCCACGTGCAACCGGCTGGAAATTTACGTTGTGGCTGGGGATGCCGATCGAGGACGCGAGGCCTTGGTTCAGTTCCTTGGCCAAAACCGAAACGTACCCGTTGGAGAGTTCATCGATTCGCTTTACATCAAATCTGACCATGATGCTGTGGCTCATCTGACCCGGGTCGCGTGTGGTCTCAACTCGATGGTGGTCGGCGAACCGCAAATCCTGGGCCAGGTCACAGACGCTTACCGGATCGCTCTCAGCCACCAGGCTACCGGGCCTGTGCTCAACAGGCTTTTCCGTCACGCCATCCAGGCCGGCAAATGCGCCCGCACCGAGACCGCGATCAGCCAATATGCTACTTCGGTTCCCTCGGCGGCGGCGGCGCTGGCAGAGCAGGTGATGGCGAATCTCGATGGCCGGGTAGTATTGGTGATGGGCGCGGGTGAGATGGGGCAAATTGCTGCTCGTACCTTGATGGCGCGTGGTGCAAGTGGCATCATCGTCGCCAACCGCACCTACGATCGAGGCCTGGCGTTGGCCCGCGAGCTCAATGGCGAAGCTATGACGTTTGATCGCCAGGCGGAGGCTCTGGCCCGGGCGGATATTGTTGTCACCGCTACCGATGCCCCACACGTCATCGTCACACCCGAAAAGATTACAGCGGCGATGGCTCAGCGGCCCGAGCGCCCTATGCTCATCATAGACATTGCGGTTCCGCGCGACACCGCTCCAGCCGTAGCCGACGTTCCGGGTGTCAGACTGTTCGATATCGATGATCTGCGTGATGTTGTCAATGGCAATCTCACCGCGCGGGAGCGCGAGATCCCGCGTGTCGAGGCCATCGCTGCCGAAGAAGCCGCCGCGTTTATGACCTGGTTCCGTGCCCTCGACGTGGTCCCTACGATTGCTGACCTGCGTCGGCAGGCCGAGGCAGTCAAAGCCCAGGAACTCGACAAAGCTTTGCGTCGCCTGGAGAATTTGGGTGACCGGGAACAAGATGTGGTGCGCGCTCTGGCCCACGGATTGGTCAACAAGCTTCTCCACGAACCTACCGTGCGCCTCAAGCAACATGCTCTTCAGGGCGACGGTTATCTATATACCGACGTGGTGCGCGAGCTGTTTGGACTGGAGATAGACACGTGAAACGTAAAACGTGAAACGTAAAACGTAAAACGTGATGCGTGATGCGTTGGGCGCGGTGGTTACGGATCACGTTTTACGTTTCACGTTTCACGCCTGGCAAGGATTATGACCGACGAAGTGATTGTGACATCTAGTTCTGTATCTGACGTAAACCTCAACGGCCGCACGCTGACGTTGGGTACGCGTCCCAGCCAACTGGCTCGCTGGCAGACCGATTTTGTGGCGGCCGCACTACGGGCTGTGTGGCCGGGTCTGCGGACCGGGATCGAAGTCTACACGACGCGGGGTGACCGCGAACTCAGCCGCCCGCTGCCCGAAATTGGTGGCAAGGGGCTTTTCACGGCCGAGATTGAGGCCGCTCTGCGCAGCGGCGATATCGATTTGGCCGTTCATAGTCTCAAGGATTTGCCCATCGCAGAGAGCGAAGGATTGATTATAGGGGCCGTGCTCAAGCGAGCCGAGGCTCACGATGTGCTTGTTTCCCGGCACGGCTTGCCACTGGCGGAGCTGCCTCCTACCCCACGCATTGGCACCAGCAGCCCGCGCCGGGCGGCTCAAATCCTGGTGGCCCGCCCCGACGCTCAAATTGTCTCCATACGTGGCAACGTGGATACTCGCCTACGCAAAGCCGCCACCGGCGATTACGACGCGGTGGTGCTGGCCGCCGCCGGCCTCGCCCGGCTGGACCTTGAGGCGCACATTACCGAAGAGTTGCCCCTGAATGTGATGCTGCCGGCTCCGGGCCAGGGTGTGCTGGCCGTTCAATGTCGGGCCGACGATGCGGCAACACTATCTCTGCTGCGTCCCATTCACCATCAGCCCACGTGGGCTGCGGTCACGGCCGAACGTGCCTTCTTGGAAGGGCTGGGCGGTGGCTGCGCAGTTCCGGTGGCTGCGTATGCTGTCTGCGACGGCCCTGGTCTGCGACTACAGGGGCTGGTCGGCAGCTTCGGTGGGCGGCAGGTGGTGCGCGTCGCCGGTGATGGATCGACCGAGGCCCCGGTGCATTTGGGGCATCGCTTAGCCCAAGAAGCCCTGGCTCAGGGTGCTGGGGAGATACTGGAGGTCGTCTCATAAGTTACCCTTTGACCGGTCTCCGTGTCGTCGTAACCCGCCCCGAGAACCAGGCCCGGGAGTTGTGCGACCGCTTGCGTGCCCTGGGTGCCGAGCCTGTTATCTTTCCGACCATTGCCATCGTCCCGCCGGAGGTGGGTGGCCCCCTGGATCAATCCATCGCCCGGCTCCCCAGTTATGACTGGGTTATCTTCACCAGCGTTAATGGGGTGGAACACTTCTGGGCACGGCTGGTGGAGGTGAGCCGCTCATCGAGGGCAGACGGAGAGGATGAACTATTTATTCGGGGAAGAGTGGCTGCCATTGGTCCCGCCACCGCCGAGGCCTTGCGCCAGCGTGGTGTTTTAGCTCACCTGATGCCGGCCGAGTATCGTGCCGAGGCCATCGTGGACGAGATCGGTGACGTGGCCGGTCAGCGCATCCTGCTCCCCCGTGCCGACATCGCTCGCCCCGCGTTGGCCGATGGCCTGCGTGCAAAGGGTGCCCAGGTGGATGACGTATCCGCCTATCGTACCGTTCGGGGCGAACCGCCTGCGACTGCATTTGATGCGCTGCGGGCCGGGGTGGACGTGGTCACCTTCACCAGTTCCTCCACCGTTCGAAACTTCGTCTCGTTGGCGCAGGGGCTGGACTTTGGTGATCCCCTCATTGCCTGCATCGGCCCGGTGACTGCCGCCACTGCCCGCGAATTAGGTTTACGGGTGGATGTGACGGCGGAAGAATATACCGTCGATGGCTTGCTGGAGGCGCTGGGAGCGATGGAGAGGAATGTGAGATGACACAGGTCGCCATTTCTCGCCGCAGAATCTTCCGCAAGAGCCTGGTTATTCCCACCGAACACGGCTCGTGGTCGTGGCTCCTGGTGCCCTTTTTCGTGGGAGCAGCCGTCGCCAGCGGGGTTCTGGGTACGGGCGCCTCATCTCTGCTGGCCTTAGCCTTGGCCCTCGTTGGGGGGCTGTGTGCCTTCTTGGTGCGCCAGCCCGCTTCTGCCTGGTTGCGCATCCGGCGCGGCCGCGCCAGTCGCGCCGATGAGCCGCTGGCCGCCGGTTGGACGCTGGGTTTGGCGTTGGTGGCCGGGCTATGTCTTGCGGGGTTACTGGCCTTGGGGCGAACTGCCCTGCTGTGGCTGGTGATACCTTTCGCTTTTGTATTGCTCCTCTATCTGGTAGTTTCACGCAGCGGTCGCGCGGCGATGCGCGCCCTATGGACAGAGTTGATCGGTGCTGTGGGTCTGGCACTGATGGCCCCGGCTGCCGTAATTGCTGTCACCGGGGAGTTGAGCGAGTTGGCCTGGGCTGTTTGGGGCCTGATGAGTCTCCAAAACGCGCTGGGCGTCTTGTACGTCCGCCTCCGCCTGGCCGATACGCACCGGCGACCTGCCAACCGCTCGATGGTGCTCCTGGGTCACGCAGCCGGACTGGCGGCAGTGACGCTGGCCGGGCTGCTGAATTGGGTGCCGCTGTTGACGGCCGTACCATTTGCCGCGGTCCTACTCCGGGTCGCGTGGGCCGTCCGCCAGCCGCGCCCGGTGACCGACGTCCGCCGCTTCGGCTTCACCGAGGTGGGGGTTGAGGTGCTGAGCGGCCTGTGGATCGTAGCCAGTTATTGGATGTGGTAGACCAAGGACAATAACAAGAACATATCAACCACAGGAGGACCAACAATGAGCTTTCCAACCACCCGCCCCCGCCGTCTGCGAGCCACGCCGGTCTTGCGCCAGATGGTGCGCGAAACGACCTTGACACCTGACGATTTTATCTACCCCATGTTTGTCGTTCACGGTCAGGGGATACGCCGCGAAATCAAGTCCATGCCCGGTATCCACCAGCTTTCGGTCGATCAGGCCGTCGCCGAGGCACGGGAGGCTGCCGAGATAGGTATCCCCTCTGTCGTCTTGTTCGGTATCCCGGCCCTGAAAGATGCTCTCGGCAGCGAGAATTTCTCGGACCAGGGAATCGTGCAGCAAGCCATCCGGGCCATCAAAGAGGCTACCCCTGGGTTGATCACCATCGCCGACGTCTGTATGTGCGAATACACCGACCACGGACACTGCGGGGTCGTGGAAAACGACGAGATCGTCAATGACGCCACCCTTGAAATCCTCCAGAAGGCCTCGCTGTCCTACGCTCGGGCCGGGGCCGACGTGGTCGCCCCCTCGGGCATGATGGATGGGATGGTAGGTGCCATCCGATCGGCGTTGGACGCCGAGGGTTTCACCAACGTGAGCATCCTCAGCTACGCCATCAAATACGCCAGCGCCTTCTACGGTCCTTTCCGTGAGGCCGCAGAAGGTGCTCCCAAATTCGGCGACCGCAGGACGCACCAAATGGACCCGGCTAATGCCCGCGAAGCGTTGCGCGAGCTGTGGTTGGACATCGAAGAAGGGGCCGATATGTTGATGGTCAAACCCGCTTTGCCCTACCTGGACATCATCCGCCGGGTACGAGATGCCTGCCAGCTACCCATAGCGGCTTACAACGTCAGCGGTGAATACGCGATGGTCAAGGCGGCTGCCGCCAACGGCTGGCTTGACGAACGGGCTGTGGTGCTGGAGTTATTGACCGGCATCAAGCGTGCTGGCGCCGATTTGATCTTGACCTATCACGCCAAGGATGCAGCACGTTGGTTGAGAGATAAAGAGTAGAGATAGAGATGGAGTTGAGAGACTTGAGAGGAATTGCATTATGCCTGAACTGACACCCCGTACACTTAATCATTTTGCCTTTTTTAAGTTTAAAGATGGCTATTACGCCCTTTCTTCGGGGCAGCGCAAAGAATTCCATAACTCCTTGCTGGCCGGTCTGCGTGAAGCGGCCGATCACCCTGAGGGCGCGTCGAACTTGGATGTGTACCAGGTCTATCCGGCCCAGACAAGCGCCGACCTGCTGGTTTGGAGTGCCCTGGAGGCGGAGGACCCGGCCGTGGCGGTTGGCTTCTTTGAACGCTTCGCCCGGGCAATTAACCCTCATCGTTACCTGATCGAAGCCATGCACATCCTGTGGGGCTTCACCAAGCCGTCACAGTACACCAAGACCCGTTCCACCCAGGAAATTGATCCCTTCGCCGCCGAGCGCAAGCCGTACCTGGTTGTCTATCCCTTCGTCAAGACCGTGGATTGGTATCTGCTGAGCCGCGAGGCGCGCCAGGGGATGATGAACGAGCACATCAAGGTCGGCAAACAGTATCCCGAGATCACCCAGTTATTGCTTTATTCGTTTGGTTTGCAGGATCAAGAGTTCATCGTCGTCTACGAAACCGACGACCTGGGGCATTTTTCTGATTTGGTCTATGAACTGCGCGACACCGAGGCGCGACGTTATACGCAGCGCGATACGCCTTTGTATACCGCTGTCTACCATCCGGCTGAGGAGACGTTGGCCCTATGGGAATAACAGCTATCGCAGAACAAAGCTCTCCCGAAGCTCTCAGTGAACAACTTGCCGGAACTGTGCAAAGATCGCCTGTGAACGACCGCTTGCTGCGGGCCTGCCGTCGCGAACCGGTTGATTCCACCCCGGTGTGGCTGATGCGCCAGGCAGGGCGCTATATGGCCGAGTACCGGCGGCTGCGCGAAAAGCACACCATCCTGGAGATCATCAAAACGCCGGAGCTGGCCGTCGAAGTCACGCTGCAACCCATCAACGCCTTCGCACTGGATGCGGCCATCATCTTCGCCGACATCTTGCCGCCGCTGGAGGCCATGGGGCTGTCGCTGGAGTTCATCCGGGGCGAAGGACCGGTCATTCATAACCCGCTGCGCATTGCGGCCGACGTGGCCGCGCTGAGCGTCCCCGACCCGCGTGAGAGTTTAGGTTTCACCATGGAGGCCATCCGTCTGGTTCGGCGTGAGCTGGCCGGTCGAGTTCCGCTTATCGGCTTCTCGGGTGCTCCTTTTACCCTGGCCAGTTACGCCATCGAAGGCGGGGCGACGCGCAGTTTCGTGCTAACCAAGAGTTTGATGTACAATCAACCCCAGGCGTGGCACGAGTTGATGGACAAGTTGGCCGTCATGGTGGGCGACTATCTCAAGGCCCAGGCAGAAGCTGGCGCCCAGGTCTTGCAGCTCTTTGATAGCTGGGCCGGCGCTCTCGGCCCGGCTGACTACCGCCGCTATGTGCTACCTTATTCGCGACGTGTCATCCAAACCGCCGGTACCAGCGGGGTACCCGTTATCCACTTCGGCACCGGCACCTCGGGTATGCTGGAAACCATCAAAGAGGCAGGCGGTGACGTAATCGGCGTGGATTGGCGTGTGGACCTGGCCGCTGCCTGGCGCCGCCTGGGTGACGATGTGGCCATCCAGGGCAACCTGGACCCGGTCGCTCTCTTTGCCCCGCTTCCCGAATTGGAGAAGCACGTAGCTCATATCCTGGCTCAGGTAGACGGACGACCCGGTCACATCTTCAACCTGGGCCACGGCATCCTGCCCCAAACCCCGGTCGAGCACGTGGCGGCGTTGGTAGACATGGTGCACGAGCAGAGTCAAGTGGCGCGTGATTCGCAAAACGTGAAACGTGAAACGTGATGCGTGATCCGTGAAACGTGAAACGTAAAGACGTAAAGCGTAAAACGTACCCACAGGGCCCCTTTGGGGAGGCGTGAAGTGTAACCAGTCACTCACGGACTACGTTCTGCGCAAAACGAAACACGCATCACGCTTTGCGTTTTACGCTTTACGCATCACGTCTCACGCATCACGTTTTACGTTTCATCTTATCTGGAGCCTAACTATGTCTGATACATCCATCCCCATCGGCGTCCTACTGCTGGCCTACGGTGGCCCGGACTCCCTGGACGACGTCGAGCCCTATCTGCTGGACATCCGGGGTGGGCGTCCCACGTCGCCGGAATTGGTGGAGGAGATAAAGGAACGCTACGCGCTCATCGGTGGTCGCTCGCCGTTGCTGGAACTCACCCGCCAGCAGGCCCAAGCGCTGGAGGCACATCTGAACCGCTCAGGAGAGGCTTGTTACCGGGCTTACGCGGGTATGCGCCATTGGCAGCCGCGTATCAAAGAGACCGTGGCGCACATGGTCGAGGACGGAATTGAACAGGCGGTGGCAATGGTGATGGCTCCTCATTACTCGCGTATGAGCACCGGCGCTTACTTCGCGCGACTGGACGAGGCGCTCCAGGATTTGGGTGCAGACATCGCCTTCACTCGTATCGAGAGTTGGCACGAGCATCCCGGCTTGATCGCCGCTCTGGAAGAAAAATCGATTGAGGCGCTCGCCCGCTACGAATGTGATGGAATTGACGCTCTGCCCAAGGTGATTTTCAGCGCCCACAGCCTGCCGGCGCGCATCCTGGACTGGGCCGATCCCTACGACGCACAGTTGCATGAGACGGCGGCATTGGTGGCCGAGCGACTGGACTTACCCCCCGATCGCTGGCTCTTTTGTTATCAGAGCGCCGGTCGCAGCTCGGAGCCTTGGCTGGGGCCCCAAATTGAGGACGTAATCGTAGAGCTGGCTCAGGCGGGTGAGAAGCGCCTGCTGGTGGTGCCCATCGGTTTTGTATGCGACCACGTCGAAGTGCTCTACGACATCGACATCGAAGGCCGTCAGTTGGCCGAGACCCACGGCGCGCGGTTGGAGCGCAGCGAGTCGCTCAACGCCTCTCCCACCTTCATCGCCGCTCTGGCTGAAATAGTGGAAAGTAAGACGTAAAACGTGATGCGTGATGCGTGAGACGTGAGAGATCAGTCACGTCTCACGCATCACGCATTACGCATTACGCTTGCAGATGCCGAGGAAATCTTGCAAAACATGCAACACGCAACACGCAACACGCAACACGCAACACGCATCGCCATTATCGGCGGTGGCATTGCCGGCCTGGCCACAGCTTATTACTTGCAGAAGGGCGCACGCCGGGCTGGTTTGCCGCTGAGCTACAGCCTGATCGAAAGCGCGCCCGACTTCGGTGGCAAGATCGTCACCTATGCGGGTGATGGTTTCGTCATCGAAGGCGGCCCCGACTCCTTCATCACCCAAAAGCCGGCCGCCCTGCGCCTGTGCCGGGAATTGGGATTGGAGGACCGGTTGCTGGGCACCAACGACGCCCGGCGCAAAGTTTACGTCCTCGACGGTGGCCGGTTACGCACCTTGCCCGATGGGGTGATGTTGGTCGTCCCCACCCGCTTCACGCCCTTCGCCCTCTCGCCCCTCATCTCCGTGCCCGGCAAAGTGCGTATGGGGCTGGACCTCTTCATCCCGCCCCGGCGTGAGGATGGCGACGAAAGCCTGGCCGACTTTATCCGCCGCCGGTTGGGTCAGGAGGCGTTGGACAAGATCGCCGAGCCACTGATGGCCGGCATCCACGTCGCCGACCCGGAGCGTCTCAGCCTGCAGGCCACCTTTCCCCGCTTCATCCGACTGGAGCAGAAATACGGCAGTCTCATCAAAGGCATGCTGGCCCAAAAAGCGCGCCGGGCTGGGGGTAGTCGTAACGGGGCTGAGGGAGACAAGCTATCCCTCTTTATGACCCTGCGAGGCGGCCTGCGCGAATTGGTCGAGACACTGGTCGCCCGGCTGGAAGGGGAGTTGTTGCTGGGAACCGGCGTCGCCGACCTGGCCCGGGCTCAGGACGGCTACCGGCTACGCCTCGCTGACGGCAGATCGCTGGACGCCGACGCCGTGGTCCTGGCCACCCCGGCCTATGCCGCCGCCGACTTGGTCGAGCCCATGCATGTCCGGCTGGCAGCGGGGTTACGCGCCATCCGCTACGTCTCCACCGCCACCGTGTCGTTGGGCTTCCGGCGTACCGAATTCGAGCACCCCCTCAACGGTTTTGGCTTTGTGGTGTCCGCACGGGGCAAGTCACGCCTCATGGCCTGCACCTGGACCTCCACCAAGTTCGACCAGAGTGCGCCCGGTGAGCACGTCTTGCTGCGCGCCTTCGTCGGTGGCCCTCGAAACGAAGATTTGGTAGACCTGCCTGATGAGGCGCTGCTCGCTTTGGTGCGGGAAGAACTGCGGGAGGTGATGGGCGTCACTGCCCAGCCGATGTTAACCCGCATCTACCGCTGGCCGGGGGCCAACCCCCAGTACGACGTAGGGCACCTGGAACGGGTGGACCAACTCGAAGCCATGGCCGCCGACCTGCCGGGGCTGTATCTGACCGGCAGCGCCTATCGCGGCGTCGGCCTGCCCGATTGCATCCAGCAGGGACAGTCGACGGCGGAAGCCGTGCTGAACGCGATTGCCGAAGACGAGGCCGCCTCCCAACCGGTCGAGGCCCGGTCATAATCAAGTACCGGCCCACGGGTTCGTTGATCCTTAAGACGTTCTTTTTATCCCCCAATCCCGGCACAATCCAGGTTACTCGTGGAAAGTCTTCTCTCCTCAGCAACACTCGACGGGGGGATTACCTGATCGAAAGCTGTCCAGTACACAGACCTGCTGTCAGGGGCGTGTTATCAAGAAATAGACCTCCACTTCCACTGTCCCTCGTTGAGAGGGATTGCGGTTGATGATGTGATAATCCCTAAGAATCGCCGATCCAAACACGTTGGGATACTCTTCGAGCAAAAGGCGGTTGACCTCGGCCGCGAGCCGGTTTCCCTCGGCCGGTTGTGGAGATATGCCAAAGGTCAAGACAATTCCGGCCCGCTGAGAACGATAAGGCCGAAACGCCTGGCTAATCTGTCCCCGCACCCAGTCTTGCTCAACGCTCTTTTCCGGTCCGGCAGGCCCTAGCAGCACGTTGGCATCTGTATCCAGGACGACGGTGACCGGCTCGTTGCTGAGTTCAACCACAGGCGTTGGAGTGGGAAATGGTGTGTAGGTTGGGGGAGTGGTTGGCGTGGGATAAGGCGTGTGGGTCGGGAACCGGGTGTAGGTTGGGAACGGCGTCGGCGATGGCCCCGGCGTCGGTGTACGGGTCGGCAGTGGCGTCCGCGTAAATGTGGACGTTGCGGATGGCGTGTCGCTGGGCGCAGGTGTCAGAGAGGGTGTGTAAGTTGGCAGAGCCGCTGGCGTGGGATAGGGCGTATAAGTTGGCAGCGGGGTGTAGGTCAGAAAGGGAGTGAAGGTCGGTGATAGCTCCGGTGTGGGTGTCGGAGTCGGCGGCAGTGGCGTATCCGTGGCCGGCGGGGTTGGAGATGGTGTGTAAGTCGGTCGAGCGGTGGGTATTGGATAGGGCGTATAAGTTGGCAACGGGGTGTAGGTCGGAAAGCGGGTGAAAGTCGGTAAAGGCGATGGATATGTCCCGCTCGTGGGCGTTGGGGTCGGCGCTGGCGCACCTGTGGAGAGTGGCGTCAGGGATGGTGTGCCGCCGGTGGCCGTCGTCGTGGATGGCGTTTCGATGGACTCGGAGGTTGGTGACGGCCTATCAACGTCCGCGGGAGTTGTTGACAAGGTGCCACCCAGCGCCGGGGTTAGTGACGATGGCCCCGTAATAGAAGGCGTCGACGACGATGTGCCAGCCGGCCTGAACGTCGGCGATAGGGTACCGGTGTCCCTGGCGGATAGAGACGGCGTGCCGGTGACGGCAGAGGGTGACGACGGTGTTTTCGTTAGCTCAGAGGTCAGAGACGGCGTGCCGGTGACGGCAGGGGGTAACGACGACGTTCCCGTGAGATCGGGGCTTGGGAAGGACGTGCCGGCGACGGCAGGGAGTGACGACGGTGTTTCCATTAGCTCAGAGGTCAGGGATGGCGTGCCGGTGTGGGTCGTACCTGGCGCCGATGCGTCAGGCGGGGGCCCTGACGCGTCAGTCGGGGACCCTGACGCGTCAGTCGGAGACGCTAACGCATCGGCCTGAGTTGAAGTCAATACTAAGATGTCGCTGGGGGTCGCGGTCAGTTCCGGTGTCAGAGTTTTTGTCAGTAGAGCCGAAATCGTTTGAGCGGGAGTGGGACGTGAGGCCGGGATTATCCCCACACTGAAGAAGCCAAACAAGCACAAGAATGTAACTAGAAGCAGGAGAATATCGGCAATCCACAGTCCGGCCGGGCCTAGCACATTGCCAAGGTTACCCTTCCCGATTCGTAGCTTCATTTTGTGCCAACCCTTTTACCCTAATGAGATCTCTCGGAAAGTTCACCAAACTTGGAGCCCATCCCGCCCTGTGTTACAATTCCCGCGCACCAGAAATAGGAGGCAAGCGTGGCCATCTACGTTGACGTCGCCGCTGCCGTCCACGGCCGGGCCGGCCTGGGGCGCTACGCCGAAAGCCTGGCCCGCGCCTTGGTGGCCAAGGATCGCGAGCGATTCGCCCTCTTCTTCAACCGAAGCGGCGATGTGCGTCCCCCTCAGGGATTGGCCGGGCTGGAGGGGATTCCGGCTCGTAGCGTGCGCGCCGGCTACAAACCGTGGCGTATGGCCGTCTGGCTGGGACAATTGGCGAGGCTCAGCTTCGACCGCCTGCTGCCGGGCGCCGAGCTGTATCACGCCACCGAGCATCTGCTCATGCCCCTGCGCCGCGTGCCGACAGTACTCACCGTCCACGACCTCATTTTTCATCTTTTCCCCAAGCACCACAAGCGGCTTAACTACTGGTATCTTAACGCGGCCTTGCCTCTCTACTGCCGTCGTGCCTCGGCCGTCATCGCCGTCTCGGAGGCTACCAGGGGGGATCTGATCCGTCTCTACGGGCTGGACCCGGCAAAAATCACCGTCGTCCACGAGGCGGCCGAGCCTCACTTCGCGCCCGCCTCGCCCGGCCAGATCGCGGCAGCCCGGTCCCGCTACCGGCTTCCCGACCACTACTTGCTTCACGTGGGCACCATCGAACCGCGCAAGAATCTGGATCGCCTACTCGAGGCACTCCATCGGCTGCGAGCAGGCGGAGAAGATGTACGGTTGGTAATTGTAGGCAGCAAAGGCTGGCTCTATCACAGTTTCTTCCAGCGCCTGGAGGAACTGTCGCTGGGCGATGCTGTGGCTCTGACCGGTTATGTGTCCGACGCCGACCTGCCCGCTGTCTACAGCAGCGCACGGCTGGCCGTCATGCCCTCGCTCTACGAGGGGTTCGGCCTGCCGGTCCTGGAGGCTATGGCGTGTGGCGCGTCTGTAGTGTGCAGCCATACCTCAAGCCTACCCGAAGTGGGCGGTGACGCAGCCCGCTACTTCGACCCCACCGACGTGGCGGCTATGACCGACGCGATTCGGACTGTCTGGAATGACGAAGCGCTGCGGGAGACGATGCGCCAGGATGGGCTGGCCCGCGCCGCCCAGTTCTCCTGGGCACGGGCCGCGGACGAAACGCTGGCTGTCTATAATCAGATAATCAGCCCTTAATAACCGCCAACGGTTCCAGCCGAGCCACCTTGCTGGCAATGCCCGCGCCGTGCACCACCTCCACTACCCGGTCCACATCCTTGTAGGCGACCGGCGCCTCCTCGGCCAGACCGGCCATGCTGCCCGCCCGTATGTGGATACCGCTTGCCTCCAATTCCTCGCGCAGCTCGGCGCCCCACACCGACTTCTTCGCCTTGGCGCGACTCATCGTCCGCCCCGCCCCGTGACAGCAGGAGCCAAACGTCTGGGCCATAGAGTCCTCGGTGCCCAGCAGCACCCAACTGGCCGTGCCCATCGAACCCGGCACCAACACCGGCTGGCCGATATCGCGATACACGTCGGGCAGGACCGGCGAGCCGGGGCCAAATGCACGGGTGGCTCCCTTGCGGTGGACGCATAGCTTCACCCGGCGCCCGTCTACCTCGTGCTCCTCAACCTTGGCCATGTTGTGCGCGATGTCGTAAATCTGATAGACGTGGTGGTTCTTCACTTTGCCGGCCAGCGTCGTCTCAAAACTGCGGCGGATGTGGTGGGTCAGCACCTGCCGGTTGGCGAACGCATAATTGGCGGCCGCCTTCATCGCTGCCAGGTAATCCTGCCCTTCGGGACTGCTGAGCGGTGCGCAGACCAACTCCCTATCGGGCAGATTAATGCTGTATTGGTGGATCGCCTTCTGGAAGCGTTTGACGTAATCGCTGCAAACCTGGTGACCAAATCCGCGCGAACCACAATGGATCTGAACCGCCACCTGCCCCGGGAAGAGCCCCAGGCGATCCGCCGCCATTTCGTCGAAGACCTCGGACACCACATCCACCTCGATGAAATGATTGCCCGCGCCCAGAGTGCCCACCTGACCCCTGCCCCGGTCCTTCGCCCGCTGGCTGACCACCCCGGCATCGGCACCCTTGAGACAACCCCGCTCCTCGGTGCGCTCCAGGTCGGCCTGGGTGGCATATCCCCGCCCCAGCGCCCAACTTGCTCCATCTTCCACCAGCCGCTCCAGCTCCCCTGACTTCAGCTTGATGTTGCCGCCTTTGCCCACCCCGCTGGGACAGTTGGCATACAGAGTCGAAGCCAGCTCATTCAGGTGGGGAGCTACTGCCTCTTGCTCTAAGTGAGTCGCCAGCAAGCGTACGCCGCAGTTGATGTCGTAGCCAACGCCGCCCGGCGAGATGACGCCATTCGGTAGCTCGGTGGCGACCACGCCGCCGATGGGGAAGCCATAGCCCTGGTGAATGTCGGGCATCGCCAGCGCGTGCTTCATGATCCCCGGCAAGGTAGCTGTGTTGACCAGTTGTTCCAGGCTCTTATCACGCAGTGCCTCCTCCATTAACTCGGAATCGGCATAAAAGCGCGCCGGCACCCGCATATCCTCCCGAAACGACTGCGGAACTTCGTAGACATACTCATCAACTTTCTTGAAATCACAACTCTTTACCATCGTTTCACCCCCCCTGTTGTCAGGGGATCAGGGATCAGGAATCGTGACACTCGCTACGTGTCCCTGATTCCTGATCCCTGATCCCCCGATTCCCTGATCCCCCGATTCCTGATCACACATCAAACACCACCGTCGCCTCCAACCCATCCTCCCTTTGGATGATCTCCAGATTATGATAGGTGACCGCTTTGATGTGCTTCTGTAAGTTGGAAGCGTAGCCGCCCCATACGGCCGCCTCCAGGTGATCGGGTGCTACCCGGAGTATTTCGAACTCGCGAAAGACAAGTGTCTCCGCTTCGGCCCAGTAAGCCAGTTCGCTCAGCCATTCCACCAGCAGACTCTCGGCGTCCAGGGCGTCCAATTCGAAGCGCCGTTCCACGTCAGTCGGTACAGCGTCCAGGTCCGAGACGAGTAGGCGGATCATGCCGCGAGCGGCGTTCACCAACAACTCACCCAGGTCGCGTCCCCGCACGCGTAGCGCCCAGTCAGCAGTATGCTCCACTTCTTCGAAGGCGTTTGGTTCGGTATTCACGTCCATCCTCTCGCCCAAACCTTCTCTTTCATTCATTATAACATAGGTAACGACATAACTCAACGCCATGTCTCATAAAGTTGCAACCATTTTCTTTTTATTGTAAAATTTCCCCGGAGATGTGCACAATCTTCTCCTTGGGAACGTCACCTGATATATCGAGACCTTAGCACTCATTGCCATCTGGGGCTCGTCAATCCCTGGTGACTCTCAGGATTGACATCCGACAGGTGTTTTTTGTTTTTCCCGGTGAACGGTCTCGCGTTCCAGTCAACGTAAAGGGGGCAGGTAACATGAAAACAACGATTATTCGACTTGCAATTCTGTTGGTGCTGCTGATCGTCACCGCCCTTCCGGCAGTCGCGGGGCCCGACCTGGGCAGCAGCCCCTATGCGGCCCAACCCCTGAACACCGGGCTCAACGTCGGCACGCTGGAGCCGGGCGAGGAGTTCTGGTATGCCTTCAGTGACACAGAATTGGGCGACCAGCCTGCCGGTACGGTGGTGCTCAATATGGTCTATCGGCCCGGTAGCTATGACGTGACCGCCTACGTCAATTTCCATGTCCTGACCCAGGAACAGGTTGACCGCTGGTTGCAGGGCCAGACCGACCAATACATCGCTCTGGGGACCTTCACCACCACTGACTTTGATCAGGAGTCGGCCGAGCGGCTTTGGTCGGGAAACATCACCGAAGATCAGACGTACTACGTCCATCTCTTCAACAACTCGCGCCGACCTGTGGACTACCATCTCACCGCACTGGGCCAGCCAAGGATGAGCGCCAGCCCCGCAACCAGCATTGCCGAGCCGGCCGTGAACGTCATTCCCGTCGCAGCCCATTACACTGTTCCGGAACCCGATACGACCTCCGCAGAGACGCAATGGCTGTTAGTGGCGGCGGCACTGCAAGGTATGTCCGCTGAGGATGCTGCTGCCTGGCTCACTATGGCCAGCGACTTGGGCTGGTTACCATCCACTAACCCAGGGGGCAGCGCTTCGACGGCCGATCTTTATTCTGGACAACCAGACCTTACCGTCGAGCGCGCAGGGCTCGTTGAGATTTCTGAGACGCCGCGCACGGAGACCGAAGCAGCCCCCGAAACTGCGTCGTCGCGCGATCTTTATCCGAGCGTCTACCCCTCTGCCCCGCTGGCACTGCAAGATGGGGTGAATATGGGCAAGCTGGCCCCTGGTGGCGAGCATTGGTATAGCTTCATCCATGAGGATCTAGACGCCGAGTGGTTTGAATTTATGCCTATGACCCTGTTTACCACGCCCACCGACGGCAACAGTTCGCACCACATCAATTTCCAAATTTTCACCGGAAACCAAATGCGGATGTGGGAACGAGGTACTCCTGAGGACATGGTCGCCATGGGCGCCGGGCAGTGGGTATCGCGGGACAAAGATCCGGTGACGGGTGAAAGGCTGTGGGCAGGTCACGTCATTGATGGCGATATGTACTACGTGCGTGTCTTCAACAACTCTGACCATGTGATTGACTATTACCTCATCACCAACGACGTTTACAACACTGAGTTGGGTGACCGGGTTTGGGATGCCAATCCCACCTACCGGAGGACGCTATGGCAGCCCAGCGGTTACATACGCACTCATCGACAGCAGGGTCTGGAGTAAAATCCGGGCAGACCCAAAAAGACTCATCCTGTGGCAGGGATGAGTCTTTTTAATGGTCTCTCACTATCGGTCTTTAGCTGGCAGTCCCCCACGCATTCAATAATCGGCTGCCGTCTATATGTCGCCAGTTGAAGGTCCTCCAGTAGCCATAGTCAGTGCTGAAAGTGCCGAAGACCTTGCGCGGCATACGTGACACCGGGTGACGACGCAAGGTGCGATAGCCACGCCGGGCAATACTCGTCGGGCTGTACACCCGGCGGCAGAACCAATCGTAACTCTTCTCCAGTTCCTCCACCTTCATCAGTTTAGGATAATAAGTCACGTGGGCCGTGTCGTAATAACGCCAGGGTTTATCCATCAGCCGGTCCTCGGCGATCAGTTGGGCGCGGAAGGGCGTGCCCGGATAGGGAGTAAGAATAGTCATACTCACACTGTCCAGCTCACTCTCGCGCACAAACTCCCAGGTATCGACCAGCGTCTGGGGTGTGTCGTGGTCGAAACCGAAGACAAACAAACCTACCACGCTGATACCGTGCGAATGGATGATCTTGATGGCCTCTTTGTATTGTGCGATAAGACCCTTGCTCTTACCGCCGAGCTCGCGCCGATTGGCCGGGTTGACCGACTCGAAACCGATGAAGAATTTGTCGAAGTGAGCGCGTCGCGCCAGATCGAGCAGGTCGGGATGGGTGCTTACCAGCATCTCGGCCTGGGCCGTCCAGCCGTGCAATGGCAACGGCTCCAGCGCCTTAAAGAGAGCTTCGATGTACTCAGGGTTGGTGCGGAAGGCCAGCCCAAAGTTGTCGTCGGTGAGGAAGAAGCGTTTGATGCCCCGCCGTTGAATCTCGTCCACCACCTCGTCTACCGGGCGCAGCCGCATTCGCTGCCCACTAACCCGGATAGCGGTACAGAAGGTGCAATTACGCGGGCAGCCGCGCGTGATCTCCATCATCGGCGTCCAGTAGTTGCGGTTTTCATTCATCGTTTTGATGACGCGGTCGGTGATGGGGGCCACCCCGGTCAAGTCTGCCCATTCGCTGTCGTGATAGTGGGGTTTCAAGTCGTCGTTGATGAAATCTTGGATGATCTGGGGCCAGGTGTAATAAGCCTCTCCGGTGACGATCACGTCCGCCCAGCGAGCCACGTCTTCGGGCATCAACGTGGTATGTGCCCCGCCCACAACCACGGTACCCACCCCCGCCTCACGAGCGATACGCGCAAAGCGCTCGGCCGACTCAATCGCCAGCGTCTTGCTGGTGATGCCTACCAGGTCGTGGGGGCCCAACTGGCGCAGCTTGCCTTCGAGAGGCTCTAAGTTTTCATCCCATATCTCGACCGGGATGTCGTCGGGCACCAGGGAAGCCAATCGCATAAGGGTGTAAGGTGCCCCCGTCCCCCGTCCCCAAATGCGGCCCTCACGTCCCGGATGTATGAGCACGACCTTTCTGATCTCCAATCCTGGCCTCCTTGTCCTTAAGAGGAATTGGTGATTTACCACGTACAACGTTGTTGGCTGAGAGTAGTAAATCGGACTGGTGAACACCGATTAGTCTACCACATGAGAGACGATGAAGCAATTCCGCGGCGAATAACTCACCTCCCAACCTCAACCCTCAGCGTAAGATGTTACCTCCGTTGCTCATCTATTAGGTGAGCAGAGGCGGATCTTCCGCCCCAGGAGGTGACGATATGCAATCAAAACTGCGGCCGTTTATTGGCCCGTTTGCCTTGGTTCTGGCCGCGTGGGGAATATAAATGGAAACAGGCAAAACTCATCTGGGAGACATACCAGCCCAGCTCGCCAAGAACCGGAGAGGTAAGAAGAGATCGTCCAGGCTGATCGGTATAGCGGCCATAGCCGTCTTTGCCCTGGCAGCCTGCACCGCCCCTGATCAGCCCACGTCTGAACAGGGTTCAAGCACCGTCACGATATCTGAGGCGGAGACATTCTCCTCTCCGAGCAGCGACCTTGACCTTCCCCTTGATTTTCAGATCGCCGTTTACCAGGGCCAAGAACTGCTGGGAGGGCAAGAAGTCGACTTCTCCGGCGTACTGGCACAGGGGAAACCGGTGATCCTCAACTTCTGGGCTGGACTTTGCCCGCCTTGTCGGCTCGAGATGCCAGACTTACAGGAAGTACACGAGGAGTTCGGCGACCAGATTGTCTTGGTTGGAGTCGACGTAGGCACCTTCACCGGCTTGGGCGATGAGGAGGAAGGTCGTGCCTTGCTCCAAGAAGTAGGCGTCACCTACCCCACCGGCACGACCGCTAACGCGGATGTACTGAGGGCCTACCAGGTCATCGGCATGCCCACCACGCTATTCATTACGCCCGACGGCGAGATCGTCGAGCGCTGGACCGGGCTGCTGACCAAGGACAAGATGGAAGAATTGGTACAAGAGCTCATCGACGCCTCGCAAAGCTAAACGCAACGGCTCAGGCGTGAGAAGCCACTCGCCTGGCGGCTGTGGATAGCGATCCCCTGACCACCGGGCGAGTCGTCAAGCAACACGCACTACGCAGTACGCAGTACGCAGTACTATTCGTTTCGCTTCACACCCAACGTGATCGAAGCCCCCTCGATTTTGTGCGTCCCGGTATAAGCATCGGCTGGCGGTTCATCTGCCACGATTTCGGCGGACAGGGTTTCGGCCCGGATGTAGGCATCCCAGGTTCGCATCACCTCAGCCAGATCACCTTCAGCAGTGTACCAGGTAGTGATGCGGTCTTCAATGTTAAAATCCGCGTCCTTGCGCATGGTTTGCACGCGGCGCACTACTTCCCGCGCTAACCCTTCAGCTTTTAGCTCCGGCGTAATGACCGCGTCCACCGCCACAGTAACCCCTTTATCGACGGCGACCGCCAACCCCTCGGCCGGTTGTGTCTGGACCAACACTTCTTCTGGAGCCAACTCGACGCTCTCACCGTCAACCTCCAGAGTCACCGGCAACCCAGCCTGTACGCGCTTGACGACGGTCGTCGGATCGGCCGCCGTCAGCGCAGACCGCACCTTGGGGAACTTGGGGCCGAACTTGGGGCCGAGCAGTTTGTTGTCGGGCAGCAGCCGATAGTTGACCAACGCTCCTTCTTCTTCAACAAACTCAAATGCCTTGACGTTCAGCTCATCGGCCACGATGTCGACCAACTCGGGCGTCAATTCACCTCTCACATCAGCAGCGTAAGCCATGGCCTTGGCCAGTGGCTGGCGCACCTTGATGTTGGCGCTGCCACGCGCACCCAGTCCCAGGCTGGCGATACGCCGCGCCAGCAACATCTGCTCAAGCAACTCTTTGTCGATCACCATCTCATTTACCCCCGGCCAGTCGCAGTGATGGACACTCCCATAGGCATCGGGTTGAACGGCGCGCACCAGGTTTTGATACATCACCTCGGTGACAAAAGGCGTCATAGGGGCCAACAACTTGGCCAACTTGACAAGTACGTGATAGAGAGTGGCGTAGGCCGTGTGCTTGTCGGCGTCTTGCTCGCTCTTCCAGAAGCGGCGGCGACTGCGGCGCACGTACCAATTGGTCAGATCGTCCAGGAAAGACTCGATAGCCAACGTGGTGGCGTACGCGTCGGAGTTCTCCAACGCCAGGGTGCAGCGGTCGGTGACCTGGTTGATCCGAGCCAAGATCCACCGGTCGAGCGGGTTGTCGCTGCTCGGGGCGGGTCCCTCAGGCGTCCCAGGTACGAATCCCTCGCGTGACGGTTCCCAGCCATCCAGGTTGGCGTAGGTGACGAAGAAGTTGTAGACGTTCCACAGCGGGATCAGGAACTGGCGGCGTACCTCGTCGGCACGATTGTATCCGAAGAGCAGATTGTTCTCTGGCTTTTGGGCACAATAGAGCCAGCGCATCACGTCCACACCCATTCTGTCGGCGGCGTCGTTGAACTCAATGGCATTGCCCCAGCTCTTGTGCATCGGCCGTCCATCCTCAGCAAACAGTGTGGCGTAGCCGAAGTTCTCCAGGAAGGGAGGGCTCCTGTCGATGACGGTGGCCATCGCCAACAGGCTGTAGAACCAGTTACGGAACTGGCCGGGAAAGGACTCGCTGATCCAATGCGCCGGATACCACTCTCGCCAGTAGTCGCGATCGGCCCGATAGCGCAAGGTGCTGAAGCTGACGATACCGGCATCGAGCCACGGGTTGCCCACGTCGGGGATGCGGCTCATCAAGCTTCCGCACTGAGGACACTCAATTTTGATGGCGTCAATGTGTGGACGATGGGGCGTGTGCCCGGCAAACTGCTCCCAACCTTCGACAGCGCGCTCCTTCAGCTCCACTTCATTGCCGATGACTTCGTAGCGGTTGCAGGCTGGGCACTCCCAGAAGGGAAGCGCCAGGCCCCAGTAACGCTTCTTGCTGATCAACCAATCGTGCATGTTGTGTAGCCAGTCCATCTCCCGGGCATAGCCAAACTCGGGGATCCAGCGGATTTGGTCAACAACTTCCATGATCTGGTAACGAAGACTGCGCTCTTTTTCCTCTTGAGTCAGTTGCTCGCGCGGTTTATCGTATACCGGCCCCATACTGATAAACCACTCGTCTACCAGGCGGAAAACCAGGTCCGTCTTGCATCGCCAGCAGACCGGGTAACGGTGCGTGTAATCTTCAATTCGATACAGCAGACCCTTTTGTTCTAGATCCTCAAAGATCGGCTCAGCCACCTCAGAGACGTGCTTACCCGTCAGCCAGCCGAATTTGTGGACGAAGTAGCCCTCGTCGTCCAAAGGTGCGACCAGCGGGAATTGGTGCTCCGTCCCTAACGCGAAGTCCTCAGCGCCACAGCCGGGCGCGATGTGGACAATACCGGTGCCTTCCGTCTCGCCCACTTCGTCCCACAGAATGACACGGTGGGCGTCGACGGCACTCTCCTTCACGTCGCGGATGAGTTCTTTCAAATCAGTGCGCCCACCTGCCTGCTGGGCTGCTTCCAGATCGTCGAAGGGGCCGTCATAGGTCCAGCCTTCCAGGGCGGTACCGGGCATCTCCTCCAGGACTTGGTAGTCACCTTGCAGCATATGTAATGTGCCCTTCGAAAGGTACAGCACCTCGTCGCCGTCCCTTCGACTTTGCTCAAGACAGGTCTTCACCTTGACGTAGGTCAAGTCGGGGCCGACGGCCGCCGCGACGTTGCTGGTCAGCGTCCAGGGCGTGGTGGTCCACACCAGCAGTGACTCCTTCTCTCGGCCTCGCAGCGGGAAGCGCAGGGTAACACCCGGATGCGTCATTTCTACGTAACCGTCGGTGACGATCTCGTGTTGGCTGATGCCGGTGGCGCAGCGCGGGCACCAGGGCATCACGTCGGCGCCGCGATAGAGCCAGCCCTTCTCCCAGCACTTCTTGAGGAAGGTCCAGATCATGTAGTTATTCTCGGTAGAAAAAGTAAAATAGCTGTACTCCATCTCGGGCATACCCAGTCGGCCGATGAGTTGCTCCACTGTGTCGGTGACCGGCCCGTGGATTCCTTCTACGGTAACAACCTGCGATGGATCCTCCATCAATTTGTCGGCAAGCCAGCGCAGGCGCTCCGGGTCGTCCCATTCCATCCAATAGCCGAGCCGCATAGACTGCTCCGTTTGCACGGCAGCGTAGCGCAACACGCGCTCTTTGCATTTGCGCACAAAACGATCCAGGCCGTAGTCCTCGATATCTTTTTTCGACGCGAAGCCCAGTTCCTTCTCAACCTCGACTTCTACCCATAATCCCTGGCAGTCAAAGCCATTCTGATAGCGCAATTCGCGGCCACGCATCGTCCAATAGCGATTGTAGAGATCCTTGTAGGCCCGCCCCCAACCGTGATGGACACCCATCGGGTTGTTGGCCGTAATCGGTCCGTCAATGAAAGACCAAGGCGGCTGACCTTTGTGTAGTTCGCGCATCTTATGAAAGGCATCCGTCTCTTTCCAGAATTTCAGCACTTCCCGCTCCTGCACGGGGAAGTCTACCTGGGCAGGTACTTCTTTAAACGGCATCTATATCCTCCTATGGTTGACCATCTTTCATTGTCGAATATATTGACTTAGAGTATAATCGAGTTGAGATGTTTGTTTGATTGCAGCGATTATTATCAAAAATAAAACGTTGGCTACGAAAAGTTAGGTTGCCAATGGATATTGCACTAAAAATTGGTCGTTCAGAGTTTCCAGAATCCGAAGTACGTGATGTAGTGGACTATGCACTTCGTGCCGAGACGGATCAAGCCAAACTGCGGCGCGACTATTACGAAGGGACGTGCCAATCCTTCGAAAGCAGACACAAGATGTCCTCCGATGAGTTTCTGACGCGATTCGACGCCGGTGAACTGGGCGACGACGCTATCTATTTCGACTGGTACGCAGCGAAACGCGGCTTCGATCTGTGGGAGCGACGCTATCGCATTTTAAGCGGAGTATCCGTGTGAACGTACCTGCGTGCTATCATTACGTTCAAACTACTTTCTGGAATATCAGATCATATTTAAAAACCTCAAGACCTGGTATATTCTTTGCTGAGAGTTGTAGTCTGTCAGATGCATCGTGAACACAAACAATCCCCCGCACTTGTTGATGTCTTTGAGCCAGATTCTCCCGGACCCATGTCATATAAGTAGAAGCCTGTCCTATTACCTGGTCATCGCTTCTACCTCGTTTGAGTTCGATAACAACCAAATCACTCGTTTCCATTTCTTCAACCAAAAGGTCTATTAATCCAACTCCTGGGATGGCAAACTGTCGCCCATAGCCTGCGTCTGGGTGGTCATACATTCGAAGCTTTCGCCCTAACACTGGAAGGCCTTTCTGAATCATCTCCTCAATCATACTTTCAAGCCATTGCTCTCTTGGAAATCGCGTAGATATGCTGCGATACCTGATTCTCTGCTTCGACTCAATCGGCCCTCTGTGTGAGAGTTCTTCGCTCAATTCCTCGGGCACACCTTCAACAACCGCGCCATCTTCCTCTAATTCCCCAAAGTCCTTGATCTCCTGCGTAGACAATGCCTCTCCGTGCTTTCGTCTGGCAATGAGTACCTCAAGTCTGGCTATCTCTTCCCGCGCGAATTTTGTGAGTTTTTCTCTGTAGGTGTCCTGTTCCAGAATTTCTACGGCCTCTTGAAACCGACCGAGCCTTTTCAATGTTCTGGCTTTATTTCTGAGTGGATATTTTCCATCATTGCCACCTATAATTGCTTCTTCGAACACTTCAAGGGCTTCGTCAAACTTACCCTGTTTATGTAGTGACCAACCCAGGTTGTTTCTTGCATATGGGTAGTCTGAATCAATCTCTAGGCAAGAACGATAATATTCCTCTTCCCCTGGGTAGTCTTTCAGCCTACCTAAACACCAGGCCAGACCGAAATGGATTTCCGATATTTCTTGCGCCACTTGTGATCTTAAAGCCCTGTAATAGTAATTGCGAGCTGCGTGCCAATTGTTTTCCTGAGAGTACGCCAACGCACACTGCCACGCTGCTAGCCAATAGTCCTTGTCTTTCTCCAGGGCGCACATAAAATCGTATATTGCCCCCAGGTTGTCATCATCATCTAGTTTCACCAGGCCACGTAAAGTAAGCACTGATGCAGATTCGGCATGGACTTGGTCTAATGCATCAGCTAACCTAAGCCACAATTCCGACGAAGAATCGAAAGCAGCAATGAAAAGGTAAAGCAGTTCTTCACTATTGAAAGGCCTGACACTTTCCTCATATTGGGCAAATCTTACAATCTTCTCCGTGAATTCTTTCTTTTTGCCATCCCGATAAGCAAGATATGCGTGGGGGAACAAAGCCTTGTCTTCAGACAATTCCTCCAAGATTTCTTGGACGCACTTGATGTCAGCCTCATTCCCTGCCGCTTGCTCTCCCTCTCCGTAGATATAACGGTAAGTTAGAGCAGATGCCAGTTCCCCCTTAAGATCAACATCATCGGGTTGCAACTTCAACTCAGCTTTCAATTCTTCAACAGAGCGTAGTTCACTCTTGGTATCTGTATCGGTTTGCCCGCCGGTCATGATCTTCCACCTCTGAGATTCAAGCTTTAGTGCCCCAACACCTTGACAGACTCTTCTCGTGGCTGCTCCACCAGGCGGTAACCACCAAAACGAGATAACAGACTGCGCACGATGTCGCGCCGCTGGCGCATGCGCTCATTCTTTGCCTTCCACTCACCGCGCACCTGGCGCAGTACCAGGCGCGAATCTCCCCGCACCTCGATGCTAAAATCTGCCGGGCGTTTGCCGGCCGCCTCCACCCACTCAGACACGTCTTCCAGGACTGCGATAAGCGTGTCGTACTCCGCTTCATTGCTCGTCATATCGTCCCCAAAGTCCAGGCGGCGCACCCGCTGGCGCCCATCACGCGACGTGACAGCGTAGCTGCCGTAGCCAAAACCGGGGTTCCCCTCACTTCCCCCGTCGAAGACGATGACGTAATCGGGCGCCCCCTCGAAATCGACTGAAGTCTGGAAGCTCAACTGTTTGGGCGTAGGCGGCATCATATATCGCGCCAACGCTGGCTCGCGCGCCATCAAATCAAACAACCGAGCCCGCTCCGCCTTGGGCAGCGCCAAAATCGCTTCCAACACCTCTTCAGACTTGAGCATATGACCCCATTTCCCAGGCATACACCCCTTACGCATCACTCGTCACGCATCACGCATCACGCCTCATGCATCCAATTCAATATGAATCCGCTTATTAATCCGCCCCTTGCTCTTGTAGTCAACCACCCGCACGTGCCCCACCTCGTTTGTGTTGGCCACGTGGGTGCCGCCGTCGGCCTGCAAATCCAGGCCCACGATCTCGACGGTGCGCACCTGGGTGATGCTCTCCGGCAACAGGTTGATCTTGGTGCGGATCAGGTCAGGGATTTGGAAGGCTTCCTCACGCGGCAGAATCTGGACGCGAACCTCTCGCCCATTTTGGGCCTCGGCGTTCACCTTATCCTCAATCTCGCGTACCAATTCTCCCCGCAGAGTCTCAAACTCGAAATCCATGCGCCCTTTCAAGGGCTGCATGTTGCCCCCCGTCACCAGCGCGCCATAGTCACGCCAGACGACACCACACAGCACGTGCAGCGCGGTGTGGGTGCGCATCAGCTTGTAGCGACGCTCCCAGTCAATTCGACCGGTTACCGTCGTGCCGACCTCGAGGGGGTCCCCCTCCAGCCAGTGCCATATGTGCTCGCCCTGGCGCTTGACTTTGGTTACCGCCAGGGACTGATCCCCAAGCAGCAGCCAGCCGGCATCGTTCGGCTGCCCACCGCCGCCTGGGTAAAAAGCCGTCCGGTCAAGAGCAACGGCACCCTCGTCGGGGTTGACTGCCACCACCTTTGCCTCAAATTCTCTGAGATAGCTATCGGTTTGGAACAACTGACTGGTCATTGGTTCCTCCCAAATACAAAAACTCCCATCCCCTAAGGGGACGAGAGTCAATCATCAACTTCCCGCGATACCACCCCACTTGGCGTACCCGCCCACTCCACCGCCTACGGGAGTTCAGCCACAACGCGACTCCGATAAGCGCGTCCCGTTAACGAGGGACGAGCCCGGGCAAGTCTACTAGGCACAGGCCATTCGGTTGCCAGCTTCGGAAGGATTTTCGGCGAGTTTCACGTGCCCGGCTCCCACCATCCGCATCCCGGGCTCGCTGTACGTTACCATTCGCCTACTCATTTCCATCACAGCCGATAGGGCTTTGACTTGATGCTGGCATTATATGCCAAAACGCCCACATACGCAAGCTGAGGTAGCACAGCCATATCCCTATCACCCGCACGCTACTGTGTCCATATCTCCGTGTTTTTGAGTATAACCGGCAAGTAGGTGCAGAATCGGGCAGCCGAAGCGATTTCCTCGAAGACCAATTCCAAATCACCGGCCGACCCGGCTCTATAATACTGGCCATTCCCCAGTTCGGCCGCCCTTTCCAGGTATTCGCTATCAAAGCCATACCGAAAGCCGACTGTGTACAGTGTCACACCCTTATCACCGGCTAACTCGGCGTAGTTAAGCACGCAGTTGATATTTCGGTTGCCATACTCATCATTATTGTAGGTAACCCCGCCGACAGTCAAAGGATCACAAGACACACCAATAGGAGTGTGGTTGGGGATGCCGTCGGTGATCAGGATGAGCACTTTATTGGCACCACTCCCTCGACCGCAATGCGAGCCCGTCGTGCCATCGCAACTGTTGTCAAAGTTGGGATCGTCGTCGGTGTTGAAGCCCAGGGCCTGCAGCCCCAACCGCATGCCACACGACGTGCAGGTCATACTCTGGGGTTCTACCCGCTCGATGTCGCGTAGCACGTGGGTGTAGCTGATGGAATTGGCGCCATCATAACAGTCTATCCCCTGCCGGCGCGAGGCCTGGAGGCAGGACAGCTCGGACAAGATCGTGGTCCAAGTGGAATTGTTGCTGGTGAAAGGAATGAACGCCACCTGCTCAAAAGCGGGATCGAGACGCTCAACGAAGTTCTTGGCAGCTTCCTTGGCCGTCCGCATGGGTTGGTTCGCATCTGCCCAGATTGGACTGTTCAGGTTGTTAGTAGTGGTGTACACCGGATAGTAACCGGCGCACATATCGGGCGTTACGGTCAGACCGTAGATCGGATTGCAGATGTCACACGCCTGGCCACGGGCTGAGCCGGGTGTGGCAGCCTGGTCGGTCTGAACCGTCGAGGGTACACTGCCGTTGTTCGTTATGAAGATACGGTCGATGTCGTAGCCAGAACTGCCCGCATACAACTTCAGGGTATAGACCGGCCCGTACTCGATGTCAACGGTGCCGAGATCAATCATACGCCAGCCAGAAAGGTTTTCAACGTCGGTGTTTGTCTGCGGCGGCCATACCAATGGTGTTGCTCCTTCATCAAGCGCCCAGTAGATGGTGCCACGATTGGTGTTACCCTGAAGATCCTGCCCCTGGTCTCCACGCCGGGCTCTGACAAAAATCCGGGCCTGGCTGCCCCAAGTTGGGCTCGTTTCGTTCTTAAAGCTGAACTGGTACTCGAGGCGCGGTGCGACGCCGGTCTCCGCATCCACTTGCGTGTAGAAGCGACCATGGGGTTGGTCGCCAGGATAATAAGTGCGCTCGGGATGATGGCTGACGTACGTACCCGGCTCGCTTGGATCACCGTTAAAACTGGCCGCGCTACTCCCGTTCCGCTGCAACACCCAATAGCCTTTGCCCGCTTCTCGCCAACCGGTGTCAATTACCGATGTGTTTCTGCTGTACAGTTCGGCCTCGATGACTTGATAGCGACGATCACTGTAGACAAGCGACTCAGGCGGGTCTGCCGTGCACAAGCTGGAGGTAACCGTCGAAGACAAGATGGTACGATACTCACCGTTCTCGGGGTAAGTGTAATAGTAAGGATAGTCACCTCCAAGTGGTGGGATATCGTCCATGTCGGTATTGGTTTTGTACCAGCACCCTCTACACACCGGGTCGTAGCACATCGAACCAGAGACGTCAAAGACTAGCGCGATATCTCGTGGGCAAATGCTGGGAGTGGCCAGGTCGGTGGGCGACAGGAGCGCCGGGGGAACGGATGACGATGCTAAGCTCTCCGACGCTGCGGCACCAGCTTGGTTGCCCCAAAGGAGCAACACGATCAAGGCCAACCACGCCAACCCAATACTGCTGATCAGGGTCCAGCGCTGGGGTACGTTCAGTCGGTGGTTTGGTACAAGTGATTTCATGTTAAGCCACCCTTCCATATATCGCAGTCAACTCCAGGAGCCGTGCCGCGATCCCATCGGTCAGCGCGCCGGGGGTGAGACGCCAGCACCAGTTGGGAGGACCCACTGTGCTGGGCAGGTTCATGCGTCTCTCGTGGCTCAGGCTCATCAGATCTTGAGCGGTGGTCATGGCTGTGTTAGCGATCGAAGCCCACGCCAGGCGGATCAGGTCCCAGGCAATGTCCGATCCGTCGCGGGCCAGATACTTACGCGCATAGTCCCGCTCTCCTTCCGTGGAGGTGACTTGATACCAACCCACGACTGTGTCGTTGTCGTGGGTACCGGTGTACACCACAAAGTCAGAGGTGAAGTTGTGAGGCAGGAAGGGATCACCCGGGCCACCGCCGAAGGCGAACTGCAGCACCTTCATACCGGGGTAGCCGAACTCGGCCTGCAAAGCATCCACACCAGCGCGCGATTCAGCGTCGAAATCCCCCAAATCCTCGGCGATGATCGCCACCTTGCCCAGCGCGGCCGTGACGGCGTGGAACAAGTCAGCGCCAGGTCCGTACAACCAGCGCCCCTTGATGGCCGTCTCTTCGCCGGCCGGCACCTCCCAATAGTTGTAAAAGCCCCGGAAGTGATCAATACGCACCACATCAGTTTGGGTAAATGCCATGCGGAAACGGGCGATCCACCAGGCATATCCATCTTGGGCCATCACCTCCCAGCGGTAAAGGGGATGGCCCCAGAGTTGCCCCGTCTCGCTGAAATAGTCCGGGGGGACGCCAGAGACAACCGTTGGCTGGAGGCGTTCATCCAGGTGGTAAAGATGGAGATTGGCCCAGACATCAACACTGTCCAGCGCAACAAAGATGGGGATGTCGCCGATAATGCGGACGCCTCGCTCATTGGCATAACGTTTAACGGCCAGCCACTGCTCAAAAAATTGCCACTGCTGGTACTTATGACATTCAACCTCATCTGACAATCTATCTCGCCATTGAGCCAGCGCGCCCGGCTTTCGGGTGACGACGTCCGGCTCCCACTCGTGCCAGGGGCGAAGCTGGTGCGCCTCCTTCAAGGCCATAAACAACGCAAAATCATCCAGCCAGGAAGCCTGGTCCCCACAAAATCGGTCAAAAGCCGCCCGCTGGTCAGGGGGGGCTTGCGCCCGAAAGTTCGCAAAAGCCCGCTCTAACAAACCCTTTTTGCAACTGATGACCGGCCCGAAGTCCACCCACTCGTCAGGGAAAGCGGGTACCCCCTGTAGATCTGTTTCCGAGAGGTGCCCCACCTCTACTAACTTTTCGGGGCTGATGAGCATCGGATTGCCGGCAAAGGCAGAAAGGCCCTGGTAGGGTGAGTCGCCGTAGCCGGTCGGACTCAGGGGAAGCATCTGCCAATAGGATTGGCCGGCTGCCGCCAGAAAATCCACAAATTGGTAGGCCGCCTTTCCCAGGTCGCCGATGCCAAACCTACTGGGGAGCGACGTAGGGTGTAACAGGATACCGCTGCAGCGCGGGAACCTCATAGTGTAATACCTCCCCGACTTTCAATGTGCTACATTATAACAGAGTTTCCGATCTCTTGCACGTCACTGATACCTGCTTCCGATTTAGTGCAGACTCATCAGATTGTTGAAGGTCATGAGCGACGACTTCCTGGATCCTAATCTTTCAGTATATATATTTTCTAACTTTTTAAGCGATTATGGAAGACTCTAACTAGTTTCCTATAAATTTCAAAGTGGTTTCCAAGTTAGCTCAAACCCAATTCACACTATTGTCGGGTATAGTAGTTCCTGTGAAGGACAAGACGTATTAACACGACGTCGGAGTGACCACAAAAGACCTGGAACCGTCTCACTCCTTAGAATGGATAGACAAATGGAATTGAGAGTTTACTTGGACATCCTGAGGCGACGAAAGTGGATCATCGTTCTCACCACAATTGTAACTTTGGTGTCGTTGTGAACAAAGCAGGACCGGACAAGCACTACACATATTATCAATAACCGCTATGGTAGCTAAGAGTAAGGGGTGGCTCTGTAGAAGACATTTAGTTCAAAGAGGAGATTCAAAATGACACACTTAACACAACATTCAGTTTGGAGATGGTCTTTTAGAAAGCCAGGTGTGCTGGCCGATGGCAGAGATGACGCTCTATATTATCACTGTAAACGTCTCATCGACCTCATTGCCGCAGCAGGATTAATACTCGTCTTTCTTCCGGTAATGGCCATCATTGCCTTCTTGATTAAGCTCACATCGCCTGGTCCTGTTTTCTTCGTCCAGGATCGAGTCGGGGCCAGGCGTCGATTGGATAAAGATGGGCGTATGATTTGGGAGATTCGGAATTTCCGCGTCTTCAAATTCCGTTCAATGCTGCATAACGCAGATGAATCGTTGCACCAAGAACATATCAGAGCTTTTGTTAACGGTACGCTGGATTCATCGGACGCTGACGAAGCAAATTTCAAGCTCCAAGACGATCCCCGGATCACATGGATCGGCGGGATAATACGAAAAACCAGTACAGACGAATTGCCGCAGTTAATTAACGTCTTAAAGGGAGAAATGAGTTTGGTTGGTCCGCGACCCGTCCCCGCCTATGAAGTAAATGAGTATCAGGACCAGCACTATGAACGGTTGGCTGCTCTACCCGGAATCACTGGGCTTTGGCAAGTAATGGGACGCAGTGCGGTCTCTTTTGAGGAGATGGTCAGGATGGATATTGACTACGTCCGTAGCCGGTCGCTGTTCCTGGACCTCAAGATTCTGTTTATGACCATACCTGCGGTCCTATCTGGACGAGGGGCTGAATAGGCAAACCGCCCGGTCCGTTTATAAATTCTTGGAGGAAACAATGAACAATCAACTAAGTGTTGCTATTGTGGGTTCCGGGTATTGGGGGATCAATTATGTTCGTGTGTTCAGCGAACTTCCCCAAACAAAGGTAGCCATGGTGTGTGATCAAAGGTCAACTCGCCTGGAGGAAATCTCCCGCCGGTTTCCGGGCTTGACCTTAACCACAGACGTCGAAAGTGTTCTGATTCGACACGATGTGGATGCTATCGTCCTCTGTACGCCGGCAGCGGCCCATTATGACATCGCCCGCCGCAGTCTACTGGCCAAAAAACATGTCCTGGTAGAAAAACCCATAACCACCCAGGCATCCGAGGCAGAGAAACTGATTGACGTGGCCGAAACCCAGGGTGTAGTTCTGATGGTTGGCCATACCTTCCTCTACAACGGTGGCGTCAGAGCAGTAAAAGAATACCTGGAGCAAGATGATACCGGTCGGGTGTATTACGTATATTCCCGTCGAACAAACCTTGGCCCTATCCGCCACGATGTGAATGCCTTGTGGGACTTGGCCCCACACGATGTATCCATCTTCAATTATCTTCTCAACAGCACACCGATGTGGGTTAGCGCCACAGGATCCAAGGTTTTGCAAAACGGACGTGAGGATGTTGGGTTTGTGGCCCTTGGCTATGAGAATGATGTTGTCGGCCATATTCACGTCAGTTGGGCCGATCCCAACAAAGTTCGAGAAGTAGTTGTTGTTAGCAGCGGGAGACGAATTGTATTCGATGATATGAATTCTATGGAACAGGTACGTGTGTTTGAAAAGGGGGTCATTCCTGCTCCCGCGGAGGCCACAAGCTACGGTGAATACCAGTTTTCAATGCGTGACGGCGACATCATCAGCCCCAGAGTTAAAGTCAGCGAACCTTTGAAGAATCAATGTCTTCACTTCGTGGAGTGTATTATGGAAGGTAAACGTCCAGTTACCGATGGACAGGCTGGCTTGGAAGTCGTGAAAGTGATGGAAGCAATTGATCGTTCAATTGAAAACCACGGTACGCCCATCGAACTGAACTAGGAGAACATCATGCAAAAACGATCACAAGTACCGTTTGTCGACCTGGCAGCTCAGTATACCATTCTCGCGGATGAGATCAATGCCGCAATGTCTAACGTACTACGCAACACAAGCTTCATCCTGGGACAAGACGTTAACCTTTTTGAACAAGAATTCGCCGCTTATTGCGAGGCTGAATATGCGGTTGGGGTGGACAGTGGCACGTCGGCCTTAGAGCTGATTTTGAGAGCTTATGATATTGGCCCGAGTGATGAGGTCATCACCGTAGCCAACACATTTATCGCCACGACGTTGGCAATTTCTTATACCGGCGCGACACCAGTTTTGGTCGACATTGATCCGAAAACCTATAACATCGACGTTTCCCAGATAGAAGATGCCATCACGCCCCGCACGAAAGCCATCATGCCGGTGCATCTTTATGGCCAGCCGGTGGATATGGACTCCATTCTGGCCATTGCCCACCGACACGACCTGCTGGTTTTTGAAGATGCCTGCCAGGCCCACGGTGCCAGATACAAAAGCGAGCGGGCAGGCTCCTTGGGCGATGCGGCGGCCTTCAGCTTCTATCCGGGCAAAAACCTGGGCGCTTACGGCGATGGGGGGATGGTGGTCACCAATGACGAACACGTCGCTGATACCGTGCGTATGCTGCGCAACTATGGGCAACGAGAGAAATACCACCATCTTATACGCGGCTTCAATCGCCGTCTTGATACACTCCAGGCGGCTATCCTGCGTGTAAAACTCAGATACCTGGAGGAAGCCAACGCCGCCCGGCGGCAGCATGCCAAGCTGTATAACGAGCTTCTGGCTGATCAAGCAGTGACACCCCCTGTTGAAGCAGATTATGCGGAGTCTGTCTATCACTTGTACGTCATTCGAGTTGCAGATCGAGATGGGTTGGCAGCACATTTGAAGAACAGAGGTGTTGCCACCGGTATTCACTACCCTATCCCCATACATTTGCATCCAGCTTACCGAGACCTGGGTCACAAAAAAGGCGATTTCCCCATCAGCGAACGCTATGCTGAGCAGATTCTATCCTTGCCTATGTATCCCGAACTGGAGCGTGATGCGATTATCTACGTAGCCAATGCCATAAAAGATTTTGTGGATGAAATTGCCCTGGATGCATACGTTTCTGAACAGGTTCTTGTGGATCAGGTTGCCTGATCTTTCTATGGTTGAGGGTTTAAGATGGGGTTATTGGTAGTTGGGCATTAGGACTAATTACCAATAACTCCTACGTCAAGGATGTTAAGGTGGAAATCAAGACTTATCTGGCAGTTCTCTGTCGGCGCAAGTGGATCATCGCTGTAACTGTTTTCGTGACCATGGCAGTTGCAGTTGCTGGTACAATGCTTATCACCCCCATCTACGAAGCAACAGCTACCTTACGGATAGCAGTCGAGAGTAGTTCGGTCACTTATGGCGACCTGTTGTATGTGCAGCGACTGACGAATACTTTTCCGACCGTTGTTACCAGTAATTCCACCATAGCCGAATTAAAAAAGCACTTGAGAACCGATAAAACGCCCGCCAAAATCGAGGTTGTATTTCCCGCTGAGAGTGAGCTTATGCTCATCATCGTTAAGGATGAAGACCCGGTATTTGCCGCCAATGTGGCCAATGGCTTAGCAGAATTGTTTATACCAAAGGTCAGAGAAACAAAAGTAGGACGAAATTTCTCCATCTCGCTTGTTGACCCGGCTACACCGTCTCAGTCCCCATCCTCGCCAAGTGCAACGCTAAATATTGTTTTGGGGATGATGGTTGGTTTGGCCAGCGGATTGGGATTAGCTTTTCTCTTCGAACATCTAGATACCACCTTATACACAGATGAAGAGATCGAGAAAGTCATTGATTGCAGAATATTGGCCCAAATACCCACGTTTGATTGCAAACAGGGGACTGTGTTGTTAAATGGCAACTCACCACAGAAGGAAGCATTCCATCGTTTGCAAGCCAATATCTTTATGTCTAATCGTGTCAGGGCATTGCAAACCCTTCTGGTTACAAGTGCTGAACCTGGAGAAGGCAAAACAACGACAGTAGCCAACTTAGCTGTTACTATTGCCCAGTCGGGACACAAGGTTGTGGTTGTAGATAGTGATCTCCGGTTACCAACTCTCCATAAGGTTTTTGGTTTACCTAACAATAAGGGACTAAGTGACATCTTTCAAGGGCAAGCAACGTGGAATGAGGTTGTACAAGAGAGTGAGATAACTGGTGTTTATGTGATAACTAGCGGCTCATCGCTGCCTGATTCTGCCGAACGCCTCGGCTTGCTTGATATCTCGGCTTTGGTAGATGAATTGACAAATCAATTTGATATGGTTTTGTTGGATTCACCGGCCCTCTTGCCGGTAATTGATGCAGCCGTGATAGCACGCGAGGTCGACGGCACTTTGCTCGTTGTGGGTCACAATCAAATACGGAAAGAAGATCTGCAAGCTGTTCGTCAGCAGTTGATGCACTCCCAGGCTAGAATAGTCGGTGCTGTGGTGAATCGAACAGAATGGAATAGGCGTTACAATGGCTATTATCATTTATAGATGCCCCTCTGATCGGCTCCCATTTGGGAATTGCCCATCGACCTGGTCTGGTTGTCATCAAACTGAATGGTTCTCTAGCTAGATAGCTGTAGATAGAAACCAGGTTTTTTGGGCGCACCGCTCAAGCCGCAGCGGTCACGGCAGAAACGTGTTTCTTAGTTTCTAAATGCATCCAACCTATACCGGTAATAGATAAGGAATTTGGACATTATGCAGCGGACAGGCGTACGAGTCTTAAAAAATGCCGGCGTCTTGGCGGCCGTAGAAATCATCAGCAAAGGCTTTGGATTACTTGTGCTTGTCATGGCTGCGCGGCGATTGGGCGTGGCCAACTATGGCGTCATGGCCTTTGCGTATACGGTTGCCTCGTTCTTGAGCATTTTTGTCGTATTTGGATTAGACACGCTCATTGTGCGTGACGTTGCCCGTGATTTGTCGCGGACATCAAGGACGATGGGCAATGTGATTACCGTCCAATCTATCCTGGCCGGGTTGGGTTTCCTGATCTTGGTCGTTCTGACGCCCATCATTGAGCCGACGGGCGCAAAGCATCAGGTGACTTATGTGGCGGGTTTGGGCTTTCTGGCCTACGCTTTCATCGTCACCTTTAATTCTTTCTTCCGAGCGCACCAATCGATGGAGTATGAAGCCCTGGTTCGATTATCTTTCAGTCTGTTACGGACAGCTTTATTGGTGGGGGTGCTCTTACGTGGCTATGGCGTACTCGTTTTCGTCACTGGTGATTTTGTGGCTTATCTGGGCGCGCTTGTGGTTAGCTTTTTGCTTTTGCGCCGCCGGATTTCCCGCCCCACCTTTACCTTTCAGCCGCAGATTTGGTACACCATGTTACGAAAGGCGTTGCCTTTTTTCTTCATGGCTGGGATGGTCACCATATACGTAGGGATTGACACCGCTATCCTCTCTTATTTCAAAGGGGATGAGATGACAGGCTTGTATGACGCTGCCACCAAGCTTTTTTATCTATTTGCTTTCCTTCCCCAGTGCATCTCTAACGCCGTGCTGCCGGTGATGTCGAAGCAATGGACAAACTATGACGCAAACAAGATTCTGTTCAAGTCGTATCGTCAGACATTTCGTCTGATGGTAGTTGTCGCGCTGCCGATTACCTTGGGAATGGGGATCCTGAGTGAGCAGATCATTGATCTCCTGTATGGCGAGCAATTCCTTGGAGCGACCCCGGCATTGCAGATTATTATGATTGCATTGCCGCTGGGCTTTCTGAATTGGGCGGGCGCCACAACGCTGTTTTCTATGGACAAAGAGCGGGCTTACCTGATGATCACGACAGTCGGAGCCGTTTTTAATATCGCAGCCAACCTGGTTGTTATACCCCTTTTGGGCCACGTTGGCGCCAGTATCACCACCGTGCTATCTGAAGGTTTAGTCTTATTGCTTATCCTGTATCTTCTGAGGCGTGCATTCGGACAGTTACCTTCTGGGTTGGGGTTAGGCAAACTTTTATCGTGCGGGTTGGTGATGGCTGTCTTCCTGTGGTTTTTCCGCGATTTGCCCGTGTTTTTCCTTATCTTGCCTGCTGCTGCGGTTTATTTCGGTGGCTTAGTCATTCTACGTGCATTCAATGCGGATGAATTGCGTGTTATCCAGGCATTATTACCCACCAGACTGCAGCGGCTCTTTTTTTCCGCAGCCTGATCCGTGAGTCCACTTCAAGTCAATAGGATCGATTAACGAATCTGGTATCAGCAGAAATGACAAGCCTTGACCTACCACACTTAAGCATTTCAGATATTTGGGAGTCTGCCTTGGGCCGGTTTAGCCTGGCTGTTATGGCCGGTGGCTTAGGTGGCATTGTCGTGCTGGTAACAACCCAAATGTCACTGAAATATGCTGCCTTAGCCCTGCTCGCAATCAGTAGTCTGGCGGCCCTGTTGGCTATCGGTCAGATCAAGCGCCCTCTCTTGGCCTTAGTCGCCTTCACGATGCCATTTCATATTGATACCTTCTTCGTACTTTTTCCACGTTATCATCAAGGAGGACCGGTAGGCTTAAGACTATCAAGTCTAGATCTTATTTTGGCTCTGCTCCTCTTTCTCTGGTTGGCCGAAATATCCCTAGGACATCATACTCGCATCAGGCTTTTCCCGGCAGTAACAAGCCCAGCCGTAGTCTTCATTGTTCTTGGCTCGATTTCCAGTATATTTGCGGTTGAGCCGACGTTGACTGGTTTTCAGATATTTGAGCTTCTTAAGAGTTTTCTGCTCTATCTCTATGTGGCCAATCACGTCCAAGATGAAGCCGATCTTGGCTGGATTTTGGCCGGACTGATGGCCGCTATGCTATTCCAGGGGGGGGTAGGGCTATATCAAGGGGTCACCCGGGGCGGACGTCTGGGTTTGAGCATGCTGGGTGAACAGGACCCATCTGCCCTGCCCGCTGATGCGGACGTGGTGCCGGAACGGGCGGTTGGCACATTTATCCATAGTAATGCGTACGCGATGTAT
>DAOUMD010000068.1:0-109020 GCA_034412795.1 Anaerolineae bacterium | reverse complement strand
GGCTGAACTGCTGCGGGAAAGCGACATCTATGGCCGCCTGGGTCTCCCCCCCAAGGACCTGGCGGCTTACCTGGAGGCCAACGAGTCAACACTGAACAGAGACTTGACGCCACACGTGGTCGATTTCACCAGTGGGCTGATCTACGTCCGTCCGGCGGAGATGGGGCAGGTATTGGCGCTGCGTGAGCCGGCTCTGGCGCTGGGTGGCTACGCGCTGGTGGTGTCATCCAATGGCAAGAGCTATGGCGATTTCGACCGCTGGGGCTACGTACCCGAGACGTTGCCGTTGATGTGTCGTCTGAAAGCACGCTGGGACCCGGCCGGTTGCCTAAATCCGGGCACATCTGTGGAACAAGGTCCATCTGATATCTCACCCCCCGCCTGCCGTAATGTGAAATAAAAGACACTCCCTTGATCCACCTCGCTCTCAACCCCGACCTGTCCCCCGAGCTTTTCCACGATACGCTGCACGATGGACAGGCCCAATCCGTGTCCTGTGGCACGGACTTGGCTTAGCTGGGTGAACGGCGTGAATAGCCGGGCCTGTTCCTCGGGCGTCAGCCCGCGGCCGTTGTCACGTACCCAGAAGCATACCATGCCGTCCGATTGCACCGTTGCGCCCAGTTCCAAGCGCGGCGGCTGGCCACCATACTTGATGCCATTACTGAGATAACTGACCCACACCTCTTCGACCCACAGTCCATGACCCAACGCTAGCGGCCAGGTGTCGGGCAAGGTGATCTCGGCCTGGTATTCCTTCGTCAAACAGGCCAAACGCCGCTGTGCCTCGGTCACCAAGCTTCCCATCGCCAGCGGGCTCAACTCCGTTTCCCCGGTACGAACTTCCGCCAACAGCAATAACTTTTGAAAGATATTCTTCATCTCATCTATCCAACATATCTCGCACTTTGCGCATCAAGACCATAGGGCTGAAAGGCTTTTGCAGTAACTCGACGCCCGGAACCAAGACACCATGATGTGCAATTGCTTCCTCGGTATAACCGGACATAAAGAGGATTCTGAAATCGGTCCGTATGCGGGTCAGTTGGCTTACCAGCTCCCGACCACTAATACCCGGCATCACCACATCGGTCAGCAGCAGGTGGATGGGGCCCAAATGACTCGCAGCCAGTTCTAACGCCTCCTGACCATTCTGTGCCTCCAGTAGGGTATAGCCATTCGCCTCTAGAACACGTCGCGCCAGCTCACGCACGTATGCGTCATCCTCGACCAAGAGAATTGTCTCATTTCCGGACGGTGCGTCTGCCTTGGCCACTGGGCGAACCAGAGATGGCACAGCCTCCTCTACGCGCGGCAGATATATCTTGAAGGTGGTACCGTGATCCTCTTCGCTATACACCGAGATATGGCCACCATTCTGCTTGACGATGCCGTGGACGGCAGCCAGCCCTAGACCGGTCCCCTCTCCCACTTTCTTGGTGGTGAAGAAGGGCTCGAAGACGTGTGCCTTTATCTCATCGCTCATGCCAATCCCTGTGTCGCTGACGACCAACAGCACATAATCACCCGGCTGCATCTCAAGGCGATCAGCAGTGAGTTGCTCGTCCAGCGCGACATTGGTCGTTTCAATGGTCAACTTACCACCTGCGGGCATAGCATCGCGGGCATTGACTGCCAAGTTGAGGATGACCTGCTCAAACTGCGTCGGGTCTATACTGACCGGCCATAACCCGGGCGCGAGAATGGTTTGCATCTGAATATGTTCACCAATGACACGCGACAGCATACTGTCCATCTTGGCTACGACGGCGTTAAGATCCAGCACCCTTGGCTTGACGATCTGCTTACGGGAAAATGCCAGCAATTGGTTAACCAGGTCGGCGCTGCGCTGGCCTGAGCGGGAAATCCCTGAAACCAATTCCTGAAGCGGATCGTTCTGGGGTAGTTCATGTCGTATAAGTTCGGCGAAGCCGTTGATGACTATGAGCAGATTGTTGAAGTCGTGGGCAATACCGGCTGTCAATTGACCGATGGCCTCCATCTTCTGCGCCTGGCGACATTGCTCCTCTAATTGTAACTCGCGTGTCACATCGCGTTGCAGTCCTATGTGGTTCACTACGTCACCGCTCTTATTGCGCACCGGCGTGATGACAGTGTCTGCGGTATACAAAGTGCCGTCTTTCCTCTTGTTGACGAAGCGCCCGCGCCATACCCGACCGGCGGTGATGGACGCCCATAACTTCTTGTAAAAGGTGGCATCTTGTTTGCCGCTCTTGAGTAGACTCGGGTTCTTGCCGATTACCTCGACACCACTGTAGCCAGTGATGTGTTCAAAGGCAAGGTTGACGTAGACAATGGCGCCTTTAGCATCAGTAGCAATCACTGCATCGCCAATACTGTTCAGGATGGTGTTCAGCCATCGCTCGCTCTCTCTCAGCCTCTTTTCCATCTCGTGTTTGTAGAGCGCCATCTCGATGGCAGTCTGTAATTCTCTTTCCTCAAAGGGTTTGATGAGATAACCAAATGGCTCGGTGACCTTGGCTCGCTGCAGAGTGGCTTCATCGGCATACGCCGTCAGATAGACGACGGGAATATCAAACTCGGCCCGGATTTGCTCAGCCGCATCCACACCGTCAATCCTCCCCTTCAACTTGATATCCATCAGTACCAAATCGGGATTCGTCTTTGCTGTACTGTCGACAGCTTTCTCTCCAGAAGAGACAATAGCTGAAACTTCGTATCCCAGATTTCTCAGAAGGCCCCGTATGTCCAGAGCAACTATACCCTCATCCTCGACAACAAGAATCCTCGATTTGGCTACCATACTAACCCCTTCTCGATTGTCCCTTCTCGCACGCGGCAACTACTCATCATAGCGCTTAAAGCCTGGATCAGTGACAACGACGAAGTTGTCGCTCCCCTGAGGATTGAATACGAAAGCATCGGCCTGGGCATCGTGCATCCATTCCCCATCATCAAGTAGATAGCGAAACTGGTAGGTCCGCCTTAATTCTAGATCAAGTGTCAGGGTCCACCTTCCGACGTGATCACGTCGAAATGGGTGCGACGTAGGACTCCAATCGTTAAAATCGCCCACTAAAAAGATGACTTCGGACCTGGTGCTGCGGGGAAGCGTGAACGTCACACGAGCAAACGTTTTCCCATTGGCTTCCACATAGCTTTTTTGAATCATCAGGCACACCCGCTTTCTTCGAACGCCTTTCGTAATTCAGTTCAAGTTCTCACTATCGAGTATATTAGCAAAGAGGCTGGTAGAAAAGGGTAAAAAACCTGGATTTTGGGAGGGACTTATCCCGGGGAAGGCTACGGAGAGAAAAGCACACCGGCTCCGTAGTTTCTACGGAGCCGGCACAGAGAGCTAACCTAACGCTGTACAAGAGCAGTTCATTATTCAGAGGAAGCTGTGTCGTTTGGCATAGCGCACCAACTCAACCCGGCTGTCCAGTCCGAGCTTGCCCATCAAGTTCGCCCGGTGGCTCTCCACAGTACGCACGCTGATAGTCAGAATCTCAGCGGCTTGGCGATTGGTGTGACCCTCGGCGATGAGACGTAGAACCTCGGTCTCACGAGGAGTGAGCGTCTCCACAGGTGTTTCATCCGAGATCAGGGTAGGATTCAAGTCCTTCAGCAGAGCGCGTGTCATCGCCGGGTGAACGTACAATTCTCCGCGCCAGATCGCGTAAATAGCATCGATCAGTTCGGTTCCGACAGCACGCTTGACAATGTAACCTGACGCCCCCTCGCGGATCGCCGCCCGCAACAGGCTCTCATCCTCATGTACGGTGAGGATGAGTATGCGAGTATCAGGGGATGATTCCCTTAATCGTCGAGTGACCTCAATGCCATCCGGGCCTGGCATATTGATGTCCAGGACTACTACATCGGGACACAGTTTTCCAACTGAATCCAACACTTCATTTCCGTCGGCCGCCTCACCTACGACTTCTATTTCAGACTCAGCACTCAGCAGAGCTCGCAGGCCGGCTCGTAGCACTCCATGGTCATCAGCAATCAGAATACGAATGGACATAAGGGACCTCCACAACCAAAGTAGTTCCAGCTCCGGGCGCACTCTCTACGACCAAGGTACCGCCCAGCATTTCGGCTCGCTCCTGCACGCCCAACAACCCCAGACGGCCGCTCCGCATCGCCGCCACAAGATCAAAGCCAATACCATCATCCTCCACGATGCTAATCACTCGGTTGCCCTGCCGTTCTAGAAGCACGCCAGCACGAGTGGCTTGGGCATGCCGCACCACATTGGTCAGTGCTTCCTGAACAATCCGATAAAGGGCCGTCTCCACCATCGGCGACAGGCGCTCACCATCGAGGCCCACGGTCTCGAACTGTACAGCCAAGTCGTGCTGGCGGCCAAACACCTCGGCATATTGGCGGAGCGCCGCGACCAACCCCAGGTGATCGAGGCTCGCGGGTCGCAGATCTGTGGCCAGTTGATGCAGACTCTCCAATACGCTATCAATCGTGTCTTTTAGACCAGCGATATGGGCAACCACGGCCTTGCTATCGTCTGCCGCCTCCTCCAGCAAGCGCAGGCCAACCATCAACGACGACAAGGTCTGGCCCGCCTGATCGTGAAGTTCACGAGCAATGTGGCGACGCTCAGACTCCTGCACCTCCACCAAGCGCCGAGAGAGCGTCTGCAATCGCTCGCGCCCGATGCGCACCTGCTCAAAGAGACGGGCGTTTTGAATGGCGATCGCTGCCTGAGCGGTCAACGACTCAGCCAGGCTTTGATGTTGCTCGGCGAAGAAGCGAACTTGCGCCGTTTCCAGCGTGCACAACCCAATGACTTGTCCATTGGTCACCAACGGCACACTTATTAAGCCGCGCATATGTTCCTCGCCGACAGAACATTCCCAACCTGGGTACTCATGGGTATCTGGAATCAGGAGGCTCTTGCGAGTTGTTAGCACTGTATAGTTGATGGGGTTGGTTTGTGCTTCTTCAGTAGCAGCATAAGACTGCTCATCATCGAAGCCACGCGTTGCACGCACAACAATACGAGCGTCATCCTCCACCAGCAAGACCTTGGCCCTGTCATAAGGAACGAACTGCCCCAAGTAATCTAACAAGGCCTCAAGCACGGCATCCAGATCAAGAGTCTGGGTAAAGGCCAGGTTGGCAGCACGCAATATCTCGGCGGTCTGGCGAGCACACTGCTCTGCCTCAAACAAACGGGCGTTCTCGATAGCAACAGCCAACATATCAGCCATAAGTTGAGCGGCTGCCAGGTCATCCGGGCTATACGCTCCCACCTGGCGGCTGCCGATGTTGCATGTGCCGAAGACCCGGGCTTTCACCCGCAGGGGGATGACCATAACTGATTCGATACCGTCAACCAACAGCTTCTGATCCCCAGAAAAACGGCCATCGCTAGCAATGCTATGACGCAGCAAAGGCTGCCCCTTGGCTGCCGCCCAACCGACGGACGAGGTCTGGAGCGACAGCGTAATCCCCGCCGACAGGGAGTCATTGCGCTGATCGGTGACATAGGCCACACGTGCGCGATTCTCTTCTATCATAGTGATAGACAGGTGATCGTAGGACAGCAATCGCCCGGCATGGCAGGCCAGCGCCTGATACACATCCGTGATGCGCAAGCTAGTGGTAATAGCCCGGTCCAACTCGTGAAGGACAGCCAACTGTTCGGCACGGTGTTCCGTTTCGGCGTGCAAGCGTGCGTTTTCTATGGCAGTGGCTGCCGGCGCTGCCAGCGAAGTCAACAACGCCAGGTCTTCCTCTTTAAAAACGACGTCCTTGTTGTTTATGGCCTCAATAGCGCCAATAGTGCGTCCCTGGACTTGTAGTGGAACGCACAGAATCGAGCGGGTGGTGAAACCGCTCTTCTCATCAAAGCTGTCACAAAACCTGGAGTCCTGCGACACATCTGGCACCAAAGCGGGTCCACCGCCTTGAGCCACCTTTCCCACAATGCCCTGGCCCATCGCCAGCCGCTTACCGCGGATAAACTCCGCGGCCTCGCCAGAGGCGGCCGCGAACAACAAATCCCCCCTATCCCGCAAAGCCACCGAGGTCGCAGCCACACCAAGCAATCGGGTTGAATGATCTGTGACGAGGGTTAATGTCTCTTGCAAGTCAAGACTGGAGTTAACAGCCTGGCTGATCTTGTTCAGGGTAGTTAGTTCATCCAACCTCTGCTGAACCTCGGCATACAGACGGGCATTTTCAACCTCCGCCTGCCTGCGTTCCGTGATGTCAGTCAGAAAACTCAAGGTGGCAGGCCTGCCTTCCCACGTGATTGCGACTGCGTTGCTCTCCAGCCACCTGATATTTCCTCTTTTGTGAATTACCCTGAGAGCATACATCTGGGAAGTCTCTTTTCCATTGAGACATCTCAAGAAATTCTCATGTGCCAAATCGCGATCCACTGGGTGAATTAGCTCTATGAAGGGCAAGGATGCTAACTCCTCTCGTGAATAGCCGATTATCTCCACCACTTTGGGATTGAGGAATTTCAGCATCCCATCCTGCACTACTACAATGGCTTCATTAGCGTTCTCCACCAACAGGCGGTACTTCTCTTCCGACTCCTTCAACCTCCTCTCCATCTTATGCTTGAAAAGAGCCATTTCGATGGTGGTATGAAGCACCCCCTCCTCAAATGGCTTCAGAAGATACCCAAACGACTCACTTGCCTGGGCTCGCTGCAAAGTGGCGTCATCGACATATGCCGTCAGAAAGACCACGGGTGTATCAAATTTGGCTCGGATTCTCTCAGCAGCTTCCAAGCCATCCACTGGCCCCCTCAGCTTGATATCCATCAGAACCAAGTCTGGCTGAATCTCGGATGCCTGTTGGATAGCTGCCTCTCCCGAGGCAACGACGGCAAGTACGGTATACCCAAGACGCTCCAATGTTCTTTTGATATCCAAGCCAACGACGCACTCATCTTCAACAATCAAGATGTTTGCTCCAGCCATAAGGTTCGTCTCTTTCCTAGGAAGCGGCAAAGGTAATCTGGAAGGTGGTGCCACTACTATCATTTAATTCTATAGCGCCGTCCAACTGCTCGACAAGCGTGTTTACTAGCTGTAGGCCGAGGGAGGAGGTGTTGCGAAAATCCAAGTCTGATGAAAAACCGACACCGTTATCGCTCACAACCAGAGACAACTGGCGGTTACTATCGGCACGTAGCTCGATGTGGATTTCGCCCTTCGTTCCATCGAACGCATTTTCGTTTCCGGGTCTGGCTCCGTTGGACGACCTGTCCTCGGCAGAAGGAAAAGCGTGTTTCAAGGAATTAGAGAGCAGTTCGTTTAGAATCAGTCCACATGGAACAGCTCTATCTATACCCAAGAAGACCTCGTCTGTCTCAATGTTCATGGTGATGGCCTGCGCAAGTTGGCCATACGAACGCAACAAATAGGCCGATAGGTTTCGGATGTATCCGCTGAAATCAACCCGGGCCAGGTCTTGCGATTTATAGAGCGTCTCGTGGATGAGGGCCATAGAGCGGATGCGGTGTCGGCTGTCCCGGAGAACCCCAAGAGCCTGTACATCGTCTACATAGTCAGTTTGGAGGTTGAGAAGACTGGAAACGACCTGCAGGTTGTTCTTGACCCGATGGTGGATCTCCTTCAGTAGCACTTCTTTCTCTTTGAGCGAGGCCTCGATTTTCACTTCCGCCCGCATACGCTCAACAATCTCTTGTTGAGCTCGTTCATACAAACCAGCGTTCTCGATAGCTACCGCAGCATAATCGGCCAGCGAAGTCAGCAGTGTTTCATCCATTTCCGTGAAGACTTGCCTGCTGATGCGGTTGTCCACTGCAAGCACCCCTAGCACTCTATCTTTTAGAAGGATAGGCACATAGAGGAGGCTGTGCACCAGAAGCCCAGTACTCACTTTGAGAAGCTGACCGTTGGAGATGCGGGTCATCCGCAGAGGACGCCGGATGCTTACTACCTCTTTCACCAACGAATCGCTAACTTGCGATCGCAGGGTTTTGCACTCTTCCTGATCTATGTTCTTGACCGCCCGGAGGTAGAGTTGATCACTCCCATTTTCCTGGAGGGCCAGAAACCCCTCCTCAGCCTGGGTAAGGTAGACACCGGCCTCAACAATGCGACGCAGCACCTCATTCAGTTCCAAGGTAGAAGTGACGACCTGCCCCACTCTGGAAAGCGCCGTCAGCCAGGTCACCTGCTGCTTCAGTTTAGCCGTGAGTCTCTCTGTCTCGCGGCGCAGGCGCGTTTCCGTCAGGGCACGGGCAATAGCACTACTGAGGCTATCCGCCGTCACCGGTTTTATGAGATAGTCTTGTACGCCCAAACGAAAGGCATCCACAGCGATCTGCTCGGACCCTTCGGCAGTGATTAGAATGGTGGGAACATTGTGCCCCTCGCTCGCCAAGCGCCGCAGCACCTCCAGGCCCGTCGTATCTGAAAGCTGAAAATCTAGCAATATGAGATCAGGCGAGTGGGTCCTGATCACCTCCATCGCACTCTTCCCATCGTGGGCAACCAAGACCTTATCATAACCCAAGGCAGGTAAGAGTTCGCCCGCCAGGAAGTCGGTCATCTGGAGATTATCGTCAACGATTAGAATAGTCTCGTGACTCATTTGGCGCCCCCTCCCGTTAATCCCAGGTTACCATACCCTGAGTGGATGTCAATAGGAGTGTGGTAAAGAATCTGTGAATTTAGCGTAAATCACAGGCAGCCTATTTGCGCCAGCGCAAAGACAGAGCCCTTTATTCTGTGTACACTACGGGTGAGGGGAAGAACTATGGAGCACCCGAGGCTCAAATCCGACCTCAGCGTATGCGATGTGATGGAGCGTTGGCCACAGACCATTCCGACCTTCTTCCGCCACCGGATGGCCTGTGTCGGCTGCCCCATAGCCCATCTCGCGACTCTGGCCGACGTAGCGGCGATCTATGGCCTGGATCTCGCTCGTTTCCTACTCGAGCTTCAACAAACGGCTGAGGTGGAGCATACGCTTGAATTGGGTGAATGACGTGAACGGGATAGGCCGCTCAGTCATATGCATATCGCTCTTGCTGATGATAACAGCATGCGTCAGTGTTGCTCCACCGACTCGAGAAATTGTCGAAGCACCGTCGCCAACGCCGGCTGCAATCCAAACTGCTACTCCAAGCCTCACATCCAGCGCGACTCACACACCGTCGCCGACGCCGATGCCCAGTGCCACCCAGGCTCGGTCATCACCAACGCTGGATGCACAACCTAGCGCCGAGATCAGGAAGCCGACCGTTACGGCGACACCGACGCACACATCTCTACCAACGCCGACACCCAGTGCCACACCATTACCACCATCACCAACGTCTACAAAAACCATGTCTCCCACACCAATTGTGCCAAGCCCCACGCCGAGCCCAGACAGCGAAGGGGAAACCGAGACTGCAACCTATCGCTATTATCCGGTGGGCACAGCCCAGCCTGAGTTATCTCAGCCTTGCCCCGGTTGTCCGAGAGCGCCCGGCTACATCGTTGGGCGCGTCGTCGACGCCGGTGGTAATCCTCTTGCCGGTATACGGCTAACCTGTTACAACGACTGGTATCGCTATCCGGTTGTCGGCACCAAGGGAGGCGGCGAGTACGACATTCCCATCCTTCAAGCCGAGGCTACGTGGTACGTCGTGGTCCTCGATGTGGCGGACCAACCGATTAGCCCCGAAGCACCGGTCCATTTCAACCCGCTTCAAGCCTGTTGGTACCACCTCGACTGGCAGCGCATCGATTGAAACGCAAAGGTGCGCAGCATCAACAGACGAAAGGAAAGCAAGAATGAATATCATTGAAGCGATTGCGTTTCTAGGAGTATTAATGCTCTTCTTTGTTATCTGTCTGTCGGCGCTAGCCAATTCCTCGAAGGTGCCAGCCCAGAACCCAGCGACAGGAGAGAAGCGCCAGGCGATGCAAGGTAGTTGGCTGATACTGCTCGACTTTCTACTGATACTGACGATTCTGGTCTGGCGCGCGTTGTGACTGAATAAACCCATGCGGACAGGGGATAGTTCACTATAAGGTTATGCCGTGATCGCTTTTGGACCAGTTCCATCCAGACGACTTGGGCGGAGCCTGGGTGTGAACAATATACCACCCAAAATATGCACTTATGCGTGTGCCTACTGCCAGTTGGGCCGCACCACAAAGATGCGTGTCGAGCGCTCCGCATTCTACGAGCCAGCGGAGATACTAAAGGCCGTCGAGGATAAGGTCCGACAAGCCAGGAGATTTGGAGAACCGGTCGATTACCTCACCTTCGTGCCCGATGGAGAGCCCACATTGGATCTTTATCTTGGCCGTGAGATCGAGTTATTGAGTTCGTTAGGGGTCAGAATCGCCGTGATCACGAACGGTTCTCTTATCTGGGGCGAGGACGTGAAAAAGGACCTGTTGAAAGCCAACTGGGTCTCACTGAAAATAGATTCCACACGAGAGGAGGTCTGGCGCAAGATCGATCGCCCTTATGGCACTTTGCGGTTACCATCGATTTTGGATGGTATGCTCCAATTTGCCGACGATTTCGAGGGAGAGCTGGTCACCGAAACGATGCTGGTCGAAGGTATCAACGACAGCGCGGATTGTGTTAGGGAGATTGCCGACTTCCTAACTCAGCTTGGCCCCACTACGGCCTATTTATCCATTCCCACCAGACCACCTGCAGAAGAATGGGGACGACCTCCCAATGAGGAAGTCATCAATCGCGCCTATCAGATCTTGAGTCAGAAAGTAAACCAGGCGGAACTTCTGATTGGCTACGAAGGGGATGCATTCGCTTTTACAGGGGACGTCGAGAAGGATCTGCTGAGTATCACGGCTGTACACCCTATGCGGGAGGAGGCTGTGAGGCAGTTCCTGACCCGGGCACAGGCCGGTTGGTCCACCGTCCAGCGGTTAATTGCTCAGGACAAACTCGTCAAGATAAAGCATGAAACGCAAACCTTCTATATGAGGAAACTTTATAAAAATCTTCTCTCAGGAGACCACTGTGAGTAACCAAGGAAGAGCAACTGATTACGGACGTATTTTCGAGGAAATTCAGAGACAGATAATCGAGCAAGCGCGAGCCATCTACTCCCCCCAGGTCATTGAACACGCCTATAACCCCAGAAATCTGGGGCGGATGGATAGACCGAATGCATGCACGGTTTTGAATGGTCTATGCGGCGACACCATGGAGATTTACCTGAAGTTGGACGATAAGAGAATAGATGAGGACATCATCAAAGAAATTAGTTTTATGACCGACGGTTGCGGCCCGAGCATAGCATGCGGCAGCATGCTCACAACCATGGTGCAAGGAGTCTCCCTGGAGGAGGCCGGCATGATCGAGCCGGAGGAATTGCTGGCTGCACTGGGCGGCCTGCCTGAGGAAACCACTCACTGTGCTTATCTGGCAGTAGACACGCTTCGTGATGCCATTGCCAACTGGTACAAAAATGCCCGGGTGCGAACCAAAGCTCTGGATGATTAGGACTAAGTTGGAGAAAGGGTTGAGGAGGTGAGACATGCCTATCTATGAATACCGCTGTAAAAGCTGCGGGAAGCAAGTGGAGATACTGGTTCGTTCTGGAGCGAATGCTTCACCAGTATGTCCCAATTGCGGCAGTACCCGGCTGGACCGCCTTCTCTCTGCGCCCTACGTGATGACCCACGGAAATCGCCCGCCAGGGCGGACCTGCTGCGGGCAGGCAGAACGTTGTGAAACGCCCCCCTGCTCGGAGACCAGGACATGCCGACGCGAGTAAAGACCCTCAGTGATTGCCCAAAAGTGAAATGAGTACTCAATCGATATTGGATTCGCGCGAGTTGTTGATAACATGGGCCTCGGCCTTTGCGCTTCTCCGCCGTCTCGCTTTATCTATAATACTCATCTTCACTACAGCCTTTCTCCCCAATAAATGGCATTCCCCTCCCCAAAGCACCCCTTATGGGGCACGAATCGGATCCAAGGTGACCACCTCTACTGCCTCCTCCAATTGGGAACACTGGGATGATGGGCTGCCTTCTTTTGCTCCCGTATTGAGCTTGGCTGTAGACCCAGAGCATCCTAGCACCTTGTACGCTGGAACTTATAGCCTACCAGGCTTATGGCGTTCTACGGATGGCGGTGGGACCTGGGAATGGGAGGGCCAAGCAGAAGACCTAGCGGGACCTTTCAACCATCCAGTCTTCACCCTTATGCCAGATACCAAACATCAAGGCTGGTGGGCAGGGACGGCGGGCGGGCTATTCTTCCGGTTGGCGGCCTCAAGCGCCTGGCAGCCAGATCCTGATCTCGATAAGCCGATCTTTTCATTGTGGTTGGATGAGGCCGGGCATGTCTATGCTGTCCAGGCGGGAGAAGGCTTATTCCGCCTGGAAGAGGATGAGAGCTGGACGTGCATTCGACAGGAACCCCGAGCTTTAACAGTCGCCGTATCTCCCACAGGCCGTCACGTTTTCTTGGGCACTGCTGGCAACGGCCTCTGGGTAAGCTACGACGGCGGTGAAAAGTGGCTCCAGGTGCCAGATTGGCAGGAGGAATATATTACGGCTCTGATGGTAGACCAGGACAAAGGCCATTGGGTCTATGCCAGTACATCGAGGCAAGTGTATCATTCTGAGGATTTCGGTCGTACCTGGCAGTCGGTCTCGGAGCTGGATAATCACGTCTATGCCTTTGCCCTGGCCCCGGATGGTGCCCTCTATGCGGGGTTGACCGGGCGCGTTGCCCGGTCACAGGACGGCGGGCAAACGTGGGATTTTCCACAGGAGAGTGACGCCGGTCTGAATCCCCAAATGCCTGTTCTGGATCTCATCGCCGCTCACCAAGCGGGGGATGGTTATGTGTTATATGCGGCTACTCGAGAAGGTGTCTATCGGAGCATCGACCAGGGGAAAACCTGGCAACGACACCAGAAGGGACTGGGAAGAGTCGAAGTCGAAGCCCTTGCTTGGGACGGTGAAGGGGGCATACTGGCAGCAACGCCGTCAGGCCTTCATCGAAGACCTCCTGGGCACGATAAATGGGAGCCCACAGCTCCAGCCTTCAGGCATAAACATTTCTACGCCTTCTCGATCAACGACACCTATCCTACGATCCACGCCGGTATGCAAAGTGGTCTGGTGCGGACCACAGACGGTGGAAAGACGTGGGAGGAAGTGATTTCCGACCTGACACCAGTTGCAATGCCCGGCGTCCTGGTGGACCCCGAGGATGCCAACCACGTGTTTATCCGGCTGGCTTTCGAGCGTGTCTACGAGAGCCAAGACGGAGGAGAAACCTGGGAAGCGCGTTGGGAAGGGATGGAAACACATCACGTAGTGCTATCAATGACTCGCTCTCCGTCCGGGGAGCTTTGGGCCGGGACCCAGGATGGGCTCTTTAGCTGGGATCGACAACGAAACCTGTGGAAACGGGACTCTCTACCTCTCGAGAACCAGAGCATCTTTGCCGTCGCCTTTGATTCAGAAGGCAAGGCAGGTTATGTTGGAGCAACTGGAGGACTATTCTGCCGGCAGGATGGGAACCATTGGCATCGCTGTGCTGCCAAGGCGATCAACCACACAGTGACATCGCTGGCCGTGCTACCAAAAGGCCATATCTACGCCGGCACCCGATATGCCGGTCTGTACAAATCCTGTGACGAAGGGCATACCTGGCATCAGGTCTCTGACATCCCGGCCGATTCCAGTATCAACGCCCTATTGACCGATACTGAGGAAAAGACTGTCTATGTCGCCACCGACCGGGGTCTATTCCGAGGTAGAGATATGGCCTGCCCGCCGTCCGAGATATCGCCTTGGAGCGGAATATGGGAGGGGTCAACGAATCAAATTTGGCTGGAACGTATGTTCTCCCTATCAACACGGTATCCCCAAGTCCGATCCTTACCAGCAGTACACACCCTTAGAGCTGACGATAGTCTTTTGCGACAAGCCAAGGATACTGGATTTCGGACGGTAGTTCAGGTGCTTTCCTGGGAGGAGATCGAACCAACGCAAGGTGAATGGCACTGGGAGTATCCTGACTTTTTGGTGCAGGCCGCAGACTTCTATGGCCTCGACTTGGTTATACGTCTTGATCACCCACCTGAGTGGGCTATGCAACCGAAGGAGGTAGCGGCCGGGGGCTACACAACTCCCTTCGATGTAGATGCGTATTTGAGATTTGTTGAGGCAGTTACCAGACGCTATCAAGGGCGCATCCAGGGGTACATCATCTGGAATGAACCGAATCTGGCCGCCGAATGGGGGGCAGCACCTGATCCAGTCGCCTATACACAGCTACTGCAACGCGCATATATTGTCGTCAAACAGAACGATCCTTTTGCGTTGGTGATTAGCGCCGGATTGGCGCCTACCAATACAGGAACCCAAACAAGCACACGCGTACTAAATGAACAGGCTATGGACGACCGGGCCTTCCTGAAAGAAATGTATCAGGCTGGGGCGCGTCCGTTTTTCGACGCCCTCGGTGCTCATCCCTATGGCTTTGCCTATCCGCCTGACGACCCACCTGGCGCTCATGGTGGGCTCAATATGAACCGGGTACTGGACCTCCACGCCACCATGGAAGCCAACGGGGATGGATCAAAGCCTGTCTGGGCCACCGAAGTCGGCTGGACGACACAAGGCAGGGATGAGCACGCCTGGCTGACCGTCACCCCGCAAGAGCAAGCGGACTATTTGGTGCGTGCCTGGTTGAAAACGCGAGACGAATTCCCCTGGTTGAGAGGGTTCACCGTGTGGAACTTGAGCCGGGGTTTACCTGAGGGAGACGAGAAAGCTGGATATAGTCTCTTGTATGGGGATGGAACGCCCAAGCCTGCCTGTGAAGCACTCCGGGAAACATTTTCCTCAACAGATATCGGGTTCAATGTACCTGATCCGGTGAGAGTCTTGAACTCGCTCTTCCCGCCCTCATCACGTGTCTTCATCCTGGCCCAAGATGAAGAGGTCCATCTCGGGGACAGCGAATGACCACCTTTCCGACCCCTGTATGGGGCCCAGTATCCCAGTATGACCTGGAAAACCGGGTTTTACGTCCAGCACCCCGAGCGAGGTCCCTGGGAATTGCACATGTACCTGCAAAGCCACGAACCAACCAATGCTGTGTTCCTCAACGGCCACTTCCTGGGGTATCTTCCTATGAAGGATTGGGTCTATTCTTGGGTGTCGGCCAAATTCTCCGTCCCTTGCCACTTGTTGAGATCAGGATATAATGAACTTATTGTACAGACCGGCTACGTAGCTCCTCAACTTCAAGGGCAAGGATTTACCTGGGATGATCTTCTGTTTCGGGGAATCTTCTTGGAACCCGCCGCCCCTGAGTCCCCTACTGCCGATGTGCAGGATTGCGAGAAGATGGAAGAGTAGAACTAACCAAAATGAAAGGTCTCGATCAGCCACTTCCGGCCTCGTTCATCCGGCGAGCCCTTCTCCAGGAACGGACTGGCCGGCGAATTCGCTGCCTGACCTGTGAGCGGCGCTGCGAATTGATCCCTGGCGGGTTTGGTTGGTGCCGAACCCGAAGGCACCAAGATGGGACGTTGGTGACTCTCATCTACGGCGCCGTCTCCTCCCTCTCGGCTAACCCCATCGAAAAGAAGCCCTTTTACCACTTCTACCCCGGCAGCTACGCTCTCACCAGTGGCTCCTGGTCCTGTAACTTCGGTTGTCCCTGGTGCCAGAACTATCACATCAGCAAGACAGCCCCCAGCCGGGGCCGCTCGATTGGCATGGCGCCGGAGGAATTCGTCACCCAAGCAATCAACCTGGGTTGCCAGGGCACCTCCATCAGCTTCAACGAACCTATTCTCTCCCTGGAATGGTCACTGGACATCTTCCGCCTGGCCCGTGCCCGAGGTTTGTATAACACCTACGTCAGCAACGGCTACATGACGCCCGAAGCCCTCAAAACCCTCGTGGATGCCGGCCTGGATGGGATAAACGTGGACGTGAAGGGCGATGCTGAGGCAGTACGACGTTATTGCAAAGGAATTGACGTTGAAAAGGTATGGCGCAACTGCAAGCTGGCGCTAGATCTGGGCATGCACCTGGAGATCACCACCCTGGTCATTCCCGACGTGAACGACCGAGATGAGGTGTTGGGTGGTATTGCACAACGAATCGTCTCAGAATTGGGGCCAGATATCCCCTGGCATGTCAGCGGCTATTACCCAGCCTATCGCTTCACCGCACCACCCACGACGACGAGGAACTTGGAGCGGGCCTGGCACGTCGGGAAGAAGGCCGGACTGGACTTTGTGTATGTGGGCAATGTCCTCGGCCACCGCTTGGAAAACACCTACTGCCCAGACTGCGGAACGTTGCTTATTGAGCGTTGGGGCCTGAGTGTGGCCAGTTGCCAACTGGAGCGGGGGCGCTGTCCGCGGTGCGGCCGGAAGGCCGCTGGGATATGGACTGATACCCTGTAGATCGTCAGAAAGCAAATAGACGCCGAATGACGATGTTGTCCAAGGAGGGTTGAGGCTATGGAGAGGCGTATTGGCCAGATTACCCACTACTTCAAGCGCATTGGCGTGGCCGTCCTCGAACTGAGCGGCGGGCTAATGGTGGGAGACATAGTTCACATTCAGGGACACACCACAGACTTCACCCAACAGGTCGGGTCGATGGAGATCGAGCACCAAAAGATCCAGTCGGCCGGGCCCGGGGCGGAGGTTGCCCTTAAGGTGATCGAACGCGTGCGGAGGGGCGACGCCGTCTACGTAGTCGAAGAGTAGAAAGACAGGACGTCTACTGTCTGTTCAACAACGCATCTATGTGGAACGATGCCCTGCGGGACTGCAAACTTCAAGGGGATGTGGAGGTGCCAATGCGCCAGTGGAATGGGTGGGGCGGTGACCCAGTTGGGTGATAAACGGTTGACACAGGCCTCGAAGTATTATAAGATGGTAGTGGGCAACAACTTCTCGACTCCAATCCCCCCTTATCCATCCAACTCCATTCTCTTGGAGGCCGACTCCAGATGGTAGGAGGTCATGGCCATGAGGGGAAAACTGAGCAGAAGAGAATTTCTTGAGAAAGGCTTCCTGGCTGCGCTGGGAGCAGGGCTGGCCTCGTGCACTGGCCCGCAACGCCTGGTAGAGATCGCGCCATTCGAGCCGACGTACACCACAGTTCCTCCGGCAACAGAGAAGCTCACCCTTGCCGCACAAGCACCCACCCAGACGCCAAAGCCTCCCCTAGTCACAAAAGCCCCCACGTTGACCCGGATGCCCACGTCAACCTTAAGCACCGAGGAATCCTTCGTCGCCGGGCTAGAAGAGGCAAGATATTATGACAATATTGATGATAAATGGGTAACTTGCCAGGTGTGCTTTCGGGGATGCACCGTCCCCGAAGGGGGGCGCGGCTTCTGCACCAACAAGATCAACATCGAAGGTCGCTATTATAGTCTGGTGTACGGCCGTCCCAGCGCGTTGCAGATCGACCCCATCGAAAAGGAGCCGTCCTTCCACATGCTGCCCGGGGCGACCATCTTCTGCACCGGCACGGCCGGATGCAACAACCGCTGCAAGTTCTGCCACAACTGGCACCTCTCCCAGCAACGCATTGAGGACATAGAACATCTGCCCACCACCCCCGAGCTGACTGTCGAAATGGCCCTGAAATCCAGATGCGAAGCTGTCTCTTTTACCTACAACGAGCCCACCACCTTCTACGAGCACATGTACGACGTGGCCAAGATAGCCAAGGAAGCAGATATGTGGGCTCTGTTTCACACCAATGGGAGCATGAACGAAGAACCTCTGGCAGCGCTGTTAGAGTATATGGACGCCGTCACCGTGGACCTCAAAGCATTTACCCCGGAGTTCTACCAGGAGGTCAGTTCGTCCCAACTGGAGCCGGTGCTGCGCACCTTGCGGCAAATTCACCAGAGCGGCGTTCACCTGGAAATCGTCAATCTGGTAGTGACCACTCTCAACGACGATATGGACGACATGCGCCGCATGTGCCAGTGGATCCGCGACGAGCTGAGCGACGAGGTACCGCTCCACATCAACCGGTTCTTCCCCGCCTACAAGCTGACCAGCCTGCCCGCCACGCCGATTGAGACGCTGGAGAGCGCCGCGGCCATCGCCGACGAAGAAGACCTGCAATACGTCTACATCGGCAACACTCCCGGACACGAGCGCAACAGCACGTTCTGCCCCGCGTGCGGTGAGAAGATCATCCAGCGCGTGCACTTCACCGTCCAGTCGCTGGACGTGGAGAAGGGAAAGTGCCGCTTCTGCGGCCACCGCATCCCCGGCATCTGGTGGGACGCTTGATGGAGTAGACTTCGTTTCTTGCGATCACAGCACACCACTCGGCGTCCACGGCACGTTGCCCATGAGTCAGTCCTTTAGGACAATCGGCAGATAGATAATGCGCCGAGCCGCAGGCTCACCGACGATAGAAATGCTATGACCATAATGGTTGGCCACGTAGGCGTAGCCGGTAGATGGATTCACGCCCACCGAAACAGGCCCTGCCCCCACTGCCAGCGTGGCGATTGCGTTGGTGCCAGAGATCACTGTCACGTTGTTGCTATCCTGGTTTGCTACGTAAACATACCCGCTGGCTGAGTTTGCACCCACATCTATGGGTCGTGATCCCACCGTCAAGGTAGTGACGACGCTCGTGCCCGAGATCACCGTCACACTATTGCTATTGCCATTGGCCACGTAGACATACCCTGTGGCCAAGTTCACGCCGATGGCCTGAGGCCATGCGCCCACGGCTAAGGTAGTGACGACGTTCGTGCCCGAGATCACTGTCACACTGTGGCTACTCCCATTTGCCACGTATACGTACCCAGTAACAGGGTTCACACCTACAGCCGCAGGCCAAGCCCCCGCTGGCAGGATGGCGACGATGCCGGTACCCGATATTACTGTCACATCATTGCTGTAGTTGTTTGCTACATAGACGTAGCCAGTAGATGGGTTCACCTCCACGTCCCAAGGCCATGCGCCTGCCGCCAGGGTCGCGACGACACTGGTACCTGAAATCACCGTCACACCGGGACTATTCTCGTTCGCCACATAGACATAGCCAGTGGATGGGTTCACCTCCACATCCCAAGGGAATTCACCTACTGCCAGGGCGGTGACGACACTGGTACCTGAGATCACCGTTAAGTCGTTGCCTCCCCAGTTCGCTACGTAGACGTAGCCAGTGGCGGGGTTCACACCAATGGCCTGAGGATATTTCCCCCCCACAAGGGTGGTAATGTCACTGGTACCCGAAATCACCGTCACGTCGTTGCTGCCCCAGTTCGCTACGTAGACGTAGCCGGTGGCCGGGTTAACGCCCACAGGTCCAGGCCATGATGCCGCTGCCAGGGTAGTGACGACGGCTGTGCCGGATAACACTGTCGCGTTGTCGCTACCCTCGTTTGCCACATAGACATAGCCGGTGTACGGGTTTATGCCTACGGCCACAGGAGATGTCCCCACCATGAGGGTAGTAATAACACTGGTGCCCGAAATTACCGTCACGTCGTTGCTATCCTGGTTTGATACATAGACATAGTCGGTGGCCGGATTTACCCCCAGGGCTACAGGTGATTCCCCGACGGTGATCTCGGCGACGACTTCCGTCCCCGAGATCACCGCCACGCCACCAGGCAAAGTCGCCACGTAGAGATAGCCGGTGTTCGAATTCATGTCCATGGCCGAATTCACGAATCCCGCCATGATTTGAGTGATAACGTTCGTGCCTGAGATTACTGTCACGAAGGGCATACCTCGATGTGACACGTACACGCAGCCAGTGGCTGTGTTTACCGCGACGGCCTGAGGCTGTATTACCTCGCCCAGGGTAGTGATGACACCCGTACCCGAGATCACCGTCACATTATTGCTGTCCCAATTTGCCACGTACACGTAGCCAGTGACTGGATTTACGCCGACGGCTCGAGGGCTTGACCCAGCCGCAAGGGTAGTGACGATATCGGTACCCGAGATCACCGTCACGTTATGGCTATTCCGGTTTGCCACGTAGACGTAGCCAGTGGACAAATTTACACCAACTGCCTGAGGAAGTGATCCTACAGCGAGCGTGGTGATGACGGTGGTGCCCGAAATCACCGACACGTTGTTACTCCCCTCGTTTGCCACATACACATAGCCAGGCATTGGATTCACACCAACGGCGCTGGGCTCTATCCCCACTGCCAGAGTGGTAATGACGCTAGTACCTGAGATCACCGACACGTCGTTGCTGAGATTATTTGTTACGTAAACATAGCCGGTGGCCGGATTCACCCCCACGGCTGTCGGACGCAGCCCAATGCCCGGTGGAAACTGGACCGTAGTGATCACCTGAGGCGGGCCGACTTGGGCTTGGGCCGTCCCGGGAACGACATCAACGGTCGGCGCGTCCACGTTCGCATGAACTGCACCCGCCAGAGAGAGCAACAACAGGATGCCCATGAGCCCCGTCGCTGCCGCAAGCGTGACGAGTCCGAGCTTGAGTATCCCAGATACCTTGTTCATAGCTACCTCCTACTGCCCCCTCTAGATGATGAGGAAGGATCAACAGGCGTAAGAGACACCCATCTGCCCACCGGGGGGGAAGATAGCGTGACACCACTTCTTGGTCGAGTTATCTCAGTTACGTTTCATTAGCCCCTACCTACTGTTGAGGTGTATGGGGAGGTCGCCAGCCGGTTGGAGTTGGAGAAGGGGTTACTTCCTAGAAGAGTCTTTTAGCGGAATAAGAAGTTACAAGTATTATACACCTATTTTGAATTGCGGACAAGCTTAAACGGAGGATAGATATAGGTTTAGATATATTTTACCTAATCCTGCCCTCACCTAGGGACGAGAGGGCAGGCCGGTAACCATCAGGAGACTTCCCACCTTCAGGACGGCGGCCAGCAGGCAGGTCTCCACAATGCCGAGTACCGGGATCAGGGCCACTGAGACAATGATGGAACCCAGAAACGCGCCCAACAGATCGCAGGCGTAGAGGACACCTCCACCTGCATCTCGTCCCCTGAGCCACATCTTGTTGGCCAGGGGGAACTGGGAGCCGACCAGGAAGCCTGCCAGGGCATTGGTGGCCAGGAGCACCCAGTGGATGGAGGAGAAGATCAGGGGATGCGTGCTTCGGGAATAGACTGTGCTCAAGGCGAGAGGCACCAGCACCCAGAATAGCACGAGGGCCAGCTCAAGCCTGAGTAGAGCCGACTTTTCATCCCAAATCACGGCCAACCGGCGGGTCATCAGCACCCCCCCCAGACTCAATCCCACCATGAAAGCAGCGATGATCAAGCCAATCCAATGATATACGTAACCATAGAAGGTCTGGAAGGCAAAGACGATGATCAAGTCGGCCGTCATCCCGGTGAAGCCGGTGGTGGCGATGGCGATAGGAACAATGCCCCCCTTCCCCTTCCCGGCTAGCTTCAGGATGGTCAGGAATAGCAAGATACCCCCGATGATGGGTACGCTCAATATCCATAGCTTCAGGCGACCGGCGACGGCGAACACCCGGGCCAGGCCTGGGGAGAAGAGCGCATTCCAGTAGGAGAGGCCGTAGAATAATCCCACCGGATGAAGGTCCCGGTTGACAAGGGCCTTTCCATCGCCCTCCGTTTCATCAAGGGATGCCCAAAACCAATCCAGGTATCTCTGGTCCAGCCGGAGACGAATGTGAGGAGCGGTCAGGAGTTGTGTCTCAAGCTCCCGCCCCTCCCATCTTTCCACCAGCCCATCCAGCGAAGCCACGGCAAGCTCGTCCGAGGGCGAGGCCAACCATAGGGTAAGGTCGCCGGGTATCGGTCTGACGTAAGGAAAAACCCCGGCCAGGGTACGATAGGCCATCGCGTTGAGATCGCGTAGTTCACGGCTCATGTAGGTCAACGTCCCCGGACAGCCGATAACCAGAAGCCCATCCTCGGCCAGCAACTCCCGCAGCATGTGAAAGAACTCCAACGTGTAAAAACGATTGAGTTGTAGCGTCGAGGGATAAGGCAGGTTGAGGATGATCAGGTCGTACCTCTCCTCGGGTAAAGGGGGAGTCTCCCAGGTTTTCTCCTTCACCAGCAATCGGCCATCAACGTGCTCGACCACCACCCGTGGGTCGCTTAGCTCAGCCTGGGTCAACGGCGTGGGGAAATCGGACACAGCCTGGATGAGCAAAGGATCGAGTTCGGCGTAATCTATCCGCTCCAGGGGATACCTGGCCAATTCATTCAGCACCCCACCCACACCGCCACTCAGCACCAAGGCCCGCCGCGGCTGAGGCACGAACAGCATCGGTAGGTGGACGATCTCCTCGCTGAGAGTCAGGTCGGGCACAGGCGCGGTTAAGATGGGGATGCCGTCGGCGTAGAAGGTATACTGCCCTTCCCGCTCAATAACGGCTACGTTGCCGTAAACCGAATTCTCGGAGAAGACCAGATCGTACCCAGGCCATTGTTGGCGGAGCGCCCAGTGCTGGGCTTTATTTGCCAACGGCGAGAACAAAAAAACGAGGCTGGCGACCAGCAAGATAAGGACGGCGAGCAGGCCAGATGTGAGGGGCAGAGGTCCTCTTAAGACTTCCGAGGCCTTGGAGAGTTTCCCCGAAAGGGCCCTGCGGGCGGAAGTCTGGAAGCCCAAAATGAGGGCCGCCGAGAGCAAGTTCAAGCCAGATAGAACCAAGACAATTTGCAGGGAGTAAAGATAGGTGATGAAGAGATAAGTGAAGACGATCCCGCCCACGATGGCGCCCAGCGCCTCATAGACGTAGACCCGACCGATAGCCGGCGCCTCATCACGGGTGAGAGTGCCATAAATTCGGGAGCCGAAAGCGAACATAGCTCCGTCTACCAAAGCCAAAGGAGCCAGTAGCAAAAAAGAGGAGTAAAAGACAGGAACAAGGCCTATTCCCTCGCCCGGGATAGCGCCGACGATACGCCTGACCGAATAAGCCGCGTAGAGACACAAGGGCAGGAAGAGGGCGAAGAGCACTTGCAGGGCAGCGTAGGCTGAGGCCCTGCCACGCCATCGGTCGGCCAGTCTACCCAGCAGGCCACTGCCGATGGCCTCCAATATGAGCCAGTTGCCAAGGATGAGGCCAATGGCCAACTCGTTGCCGAAGAAGGCCACCAGCAGCTCACGGATGAGCAGAGCCTGCGTCACCGTGAAGCTGAAACCCATTAGCAGGAAGCCAAAACCCAAAACCTTCTTCATCGTAAAGCCTGGGAAACCGCCTTCCCGGAAGCTCTATGAAGCTTAAGGCAATGCCAAGAAAATAATAGCCCAAAGCACAAACTCGCATCAGTCCAGGTGAACCCAGTATGTGAACAGCTTCGGGCATTGCTTAGGCTTTTCCAGGCACCAATCACTTGTCTGGCTTTGTTTCAACGAGTCTGAGCGGGACGTTTGCGCAATTTAATTCCTGGAAAAGCCTAAGGAAGGTAACTTGATCACAATAAACGCGGAAACAGACCTTTCAACTCTTGTACCTCGATCCCGCTCGTGGGGCTTTGCCGGCAGAAAACATAGCGCGGGTTCTGAGCAAACCCCTGGGGCCAGTCGGCGAGGAGGTAACGGGGAAGAAACGGAGGCCAGAAGTTGGATAGGCTTTCCTCGTCCAGCGCCAGATAGCGAATAATCAGGTCAGGGTGATCTGGATTGGGTATAACTTCATCCAGGCCACAAACCGGGCTGTCCGTTTCCACCCAGAAATACCAGCCGTACTCATGAAACTGGGTGTCCGCTTCGACGTGAAAGGGGGTACCCCCTTTAATGGTAAACAAGTTCTCGCCGAAATACACCAAGCGGTAGTCGGTGACTTGCGCGCCGGTTTCCTCCAGCACTTCGCGGTGCAAGGACTCGACCAGCGGCTCGCCAAACTCCACCCGACCGCCGATGGGAAACGCCACGCCGTCGTCGCGCCATTGGGTAACCAACAGGTGATCATCTCTAAAGATCAAGCCACGGACAACTGCGTTGACGCGTTGATTCTCGTGAAGAATCATAAACATCCTCCCCAACCTATTACGTGCTATCTTCCTGATCCCGATCCAAACGTAACGACAACTGGCCCACAGGCGGCACCAGCCCGCGACCGGCGACACCCAACAGGCGCACCGGCTTCGGCGGGAACTCAGTCGAACGCCGCCCTCGCTGCCAGGCCCGGCGCAGCAGAGCCGAGGCGGCACGGTAGATCTCCCGCTCATCGTCAGTCGGCACGCTCAGTCGCATCTGGCGTGACAACGTCGTGAAGTCGGAATAGCGCAGTTTGATGGCCACTGTCTCGGCCGCCAGTTCCTTGCGCTTGAGCCGGCGTGCTACTCCCTGGCTCATGGTCCACAACTGCTGGCGCAAGGCGTCTGGGTGGGTAAGGTCCGGGCTGAAGGTCCTCTCCTGGCTGACCGACTTGATCTCGCGTTCGGTCGTCACCGGCCGCTGGTCAACGCCCCGCGCCATGCGGGCCATAGCCGCCCCGTTCCGGCCAAAGCGGTCGCGCAGCACGTCCTCCGGGAACTGGGCCAGCTCACCGACGGTGGTCACGCCCATCTCGGCCAGTTTCTTGGCCGTCACCGGCCCCACACCCCAAAGAACGCGCACCGGCAAGGGGACCAGAAAGGCCGCCTCCTCGCCGGGCGGCACGACCATCAGACCACCGGGCTTATCACGGTCCGAGGCCACTTTGGCCACCAGCTTATTGGCCGCCACCCCCAACGATGACGACAACCCGACCTCCTCCTTGATCCGACGTTGGAGGCTTCGGGCGGCCTCGATGCCGTCTTCCCAGGCAATTACCTGATCGGTCAAATCGAGATACGCTTCGTCGATGCTGACCTGCTCCACCACGGGCGACGCCTCGCCCACGATGTTCATCACGCGCCGGGAATAGTCCTGGTAGAGGCTATGACGAGCGGGAAGCACGATGGCATCCGGGCAGAGGGCCAGCGCACGGGCCATGGGCATGGCCGAGTGGATGCCAAAAGCGCGGGCCGGATATGAAGCAGTGGCCACAACGCCCCTGTCCTCCGGCCGGCCGCCGATGAGCAACGGCTTATCCGCCAGGTCGGAGTCTTCCAGCACCTCGACGGCGGCGAAGAAAGCATCCAGATCCAAATGAACGATGACCCGCGTCTGATCAACCATACCTGCCCTCTAGCTACTTCTTGTACGCCAGGAGCACCCCATCACGAATGGGCACGATTGAAACAATCGCGGCGTAGGCTTCCATAACCTCCATTTCGGCTGGCCGGGGCGGCACCAAGTCGTCGAGATAGTCTCGCACCCGATCAATCGTCATGCTCTCCGCCATGCGCTACCTCCTCTCAGGAAACGCTCTTTTGGGCCACAATCACCGCTTCCCAAAGGCTGAAGTACATAGTGCCATCTGCCCAGCACGGCGCAAACAGGGGCTTAAGCGCCTCGGGAATGTCGCGCATCATGGTCAAGAGCTTCTCTTTGGCCGTCTCGGACGCATGTTGGCGATCGGCCCAGGCGTGGAACTCAAACTCCTTGCTCAATTGATGAGTCGTCCTCACCTTCAAGCCGGCCTCTTGGAACATCGCCTGTAGACGTGCCAGAGGATAAACCCAGTGGTGCGAGGGATCGCGCAGCTTTTCGTAGGCGTTGTAATAACCCGCCGCCTTCTTGTCTGGAACGACGATGTTGTCGGTGAAGCCCAGGACTCCACCCGGCTTCAGCACCCGAGCGAACTCGCTTACCGCCTGGCGCGAGTTGGGGAAATGGTGAAAGGCCAGGCGACAGGTGACCAGATCAAAAGAGCCGTCATCAAAGGGCAACGACTCGGCATCAGCGATTTTCGTCTCGACATTGGTCAGACCTCGCTTGGCGGCCAGCTCAGCGGTTTTGGCCAGCATCTGCTGAGTCAGATCAGTAGCGACGACGTGAGCCACGTGAGGGGCAAAGGCCAAGGCGGTATGTCCCGCGCCGGCCCCCACATCCAGGGCCTGCCAGTCACTACCCGGCTCCACCAATTCTACCAACAGAGCCAGGCTCTCCCCCCGGGCGTGGATACTGCTGGTGGCGTAGGCATCGGCCGAGGCGCCAAATTGCGCCTGGGCTTTGGCTTTCAAATCATCGGACACGTCTGAGACCTCCAGTTGACTATCATTATTCTCATTATAGCACGTTGGGCGAGTATTGGGCAGACGCGCCTGGCAGATTCGGGGCAGATTTTTAACGCCAAGACGCAGAGGCGCAAAGACGCAGAGTTTTCTTTTGGTTACTTTGTACTTTTGCGTCTTTGTATTAATAAACTCACGCAAAGACGCAGAGGCGCAAAGACGCAGAGTTTTCTCTTGGTTACTTTGTACCTTTGCGTCTTTACGTTAATAAACGGCATGGTTCAGATGTCCCTGAAATTAGGGTAACAATTGCAGACGAAGGACGAAGGACCAATTATTGGCCCGGATCTCTTCGTCGTTCGTCGTTCGTCCGGCTGAGAAAGTGTTACCCTATTTCTGAACCATCCTGAATAAACTCACGCAAAGCCAGAGGTGTAGGTCACCAGCAAAAAAGCATTGTTTCTCATCCTTGGTCATGGTATACTTAAGCAAATAAAACACCCCACACTACAACGAATTTGGAATACAATGAAACCGTTTCGTCTGAAGCGAAATAATAAGAAGAGCGAGGGTGAGCGTAGATGAACATCTACCTGGTTCAACACGGCGAAGCTGAACCGAAAAGCGTGGACCCGGCCCGGCCGCTGACCGTGCGAGGTCGCCAGGAAGCCGAGCAGGTAGCAGCCTTCGCTGCGGGGCTGGGCCTGGAGCTGGGGCAAATCCGGCACAGCGGCAAGACGCGTGCCGAGCAGACGGCGGCCATCCTGGGCGAGGCCCTTTCCCCACCGGGCGGCGTGGTAGCGGTCCCCGGTCTGGCCCCCAAGGACGACGTGGCTCCGGTTGCGGAGACGCTGGCGCGCGAGTCGCAACCGGTGATGCTGGTCGGCCATCTGCCCTTCCTGTCCCGGCTGGCCGGGCTGCTGGTTACGGGCGACCCCGACCGCCCTGTGGTTCAATTCCGCAACGCGGGCATCGTCTGCCTGAGCCTTGAGGAAGGTCGCTGGCTGGTGACCTGGATCCTTACGCCTGAGATGGCCAACGCTTGAGGCTAACACCGAGAAAGTTAGACACCTATTTTCTGGATTTCGCCATCTTCTGTAACCAGGGCAAGATCAATGTCGAAACAGATGGCGATACCTGGCACATCGGCCCCGAGTCGGCGCAGGTTGACCGGCTACGCGACAATAACCTGGCCTCTCACGGCTGGAAAGTGCTGCGCTTCAACACGACGGAGATTCACGAACGTCCGGTGGATTATTGCGTCTCCAAGGTGATGGCCACCATCAACCGTCTTAAAGAACTGGACCATACCACGGGGGTCCCGGTGCGCTACGAGCCCAGCGACCCACTCGGGCCACAGCAGCTCAGCTTGTTTGACCAGGAGATCTAGAGGCAACTATGCTCATCGACGCACACGCCCACCTGGACCGCTACCAGGAGCACCTGGAAGCGGCTCTGGAAGAGATAAGACAGGTTCCCGTCTTCACCATCAGCAACTCCATGGACCTCCCCGCCTACCAGCGCAACCTGGAGATCGCTCAAAGCTGCGAATGGGTTCTGCCGACGTTTGGCGTCCATCCCTGGAACGCGCCTGAGTACGCCGACCGCCTGGAGGAACTTGGCCCCTGGATCGAACGCAGCTCCGTGCTGGGCGAGATCGGGCTGGACTTCCACTGGGTCGAGGACGCGACTTTTTATCCCGCTCAGCGGGAAGTGTTAAAGTTCTTCCTGGAAGCCGCGCAGCGGCAAAACAAGATCGTCAACTTGCACACCAAGGGGGCGGAGGAAGAGATCCTGGAGTGGCTGGATCGCTACCACATCCAACGAGCGATTGTTCACTGGTATTCGGGCCCCATAGATATCTTCCGGGAGATGATCGACCGGGGCTTTTTTCTCACCATCGGCATCGAGGTAATCAACTCGAAACACATCCAGGCTCTGGCCCGCGAAGTGCCCCTCCCCCTACTGCTCACCGAGACCGATAACCCGGGCGGAATGGAATGGCTCACCGGCAAGACCGGGATGCCGCACCACCTGGAGAAGGTAATCCACGCCCTGGCCGAATTGAAGCACACCAGGCCGGAAGTGATCGGGCAAACTGTGCAGCGTAACATGCTGCGGCTGGTGCAAGATGACGCCTGGCTGCCGAAGCGCTACATCTGGCTATTATCCGGGGATGCGCCTCTTCCCCGAACGTACAGGTCTGATCCCCCACTTTAGGAGGCTAAGAAAAATATCACAATCCACATTGACATCTACGGCAATCGATGATATAATAAGTTAGAGCTTGGACACACGTCTTCCGGTATGTTATCTGGCGCTGCAGACTGGTGGCAAGACTCACTCTCCTGAACGTGTCGTACCTTTTGAACGCCTCAATGTGACACGGCAAATTACATCGCCCTCTCAAGGTACTGGTATCGCAGTCGTGGTAAGACCTTTGATGAAAGGCGGTTGTTTATCTTGATATTGACTCTCGTCAAGAGGCTAATGTTGCCCCGGACGAGAGGCCTGGCCCACAGCGGCCCGGTCAAATAGGTGAAGAAAAAGCGTTGTGCTTGAAGAGCATAGCGCTTTTTTGATTAAACCGGGCAGGATGCCATCTGCCCCAATAGTTCATCAGAAGAAGGAGGTAATCTGTTATGTGGATTTTGCGTATCAACATGACCGACCGGAGCTATAAGCTCGAAGAGTTGCCTGAGGCATACAAGCACCTTGCCGGCCGGGGGCTGACCTCAACTATCGTTCACGACGAGGTGCCCGCCACCTGCCATCCCCTGGGCCCCAACAACAAGCTCGTCTTTTCTCCAGGTTTTGTGGCCGGCACGCCTGCTCCCACCTCAGCTCGCATCTCGGCCGGGGCCAAGTCGCCCCTGACCGGCACCATCAAAGAGTCCAACGCCGGCTCTGAATGGCCCCAGGCGCTGGCCTCTATGCAGATCAAGGCGCTGGTGGTTGAGGGCCAGCCTGAGGAGAAGAGCAAATTCTGGACGGCCTTTCTCTCCTGGGACGAGGGCGCAGGGGTACCCAAGGTGGAGTTCACGCCGGCTGACGAATACGTGGGCCTCACCGCCCAGCAGTCCTTCAACAAGATGTTCGACAAATTCGGTAAAGTGACCGCCGCCGGGATCGCTCCGGCGGGCGAGTACCTGTACGGTAACTCGGGTATCGTCTTTGATGACACATCCCAACGGGCCACCCGCTACGCCGGACGCGGCGGATTGGGTGCGGTGATGGGCAGCAAGGGGCTGAAATTCATCGTCATCAATCGCAAGGGCGCGCCCGGTGTGGAGATTGCCAACAAAGCGCTCTTCGACGAAGGCCGCAAGAAGATGACCGACGCCCTACGCACCCACGACATCACCAAGCCCAAGGGCGGCCTCAACACCTACGGCACGGCCGTTCTCATCAACATCATGAACGAGGCCGGCGGCCTGCCGACGAATAACTTCTCCAGCGGGCGCTTCGATGATGCGCCTAACATCGCGGGCGAGGCCATCTTCGACGGCAACAAGGAGCGCTTGGGCAAGGATCTCTACAACCATGCCTGTAGCCCGGGCTGCATCATCCAGTGCTCCAACACCTGGCACAAGCCGGACGGTACCGAGCACACTTCGTGTGTCGAGTACGAGTCGGCCTGGTCCCTGGGCGCCGATTGCGGCATCGGTGACTTGGACGAGGTGGCCGAGTTGGTACGGCTGTGCAACGAGTATGGCCTGGACACCATTGAGACGGGCACTACGCTAGCGGTGGCTATGGAGGGCGGGCTGGCCGAATTCGGCGACGGCAAGAAGGCCATCGAGCTGTTACACGAGATGGGCAAGGGCACGCCTCTAGGTCGCATCCTGGGCGCCGGCACCGAAGGAGCTGCTAAGGTTTTGGGCGTCGTACGCGTGCCGACGGTTAAGGGGCAAAGTATGCCCGCCTACGAGCCGCGCGCCGTGAAGGGCATCGGTATCACCTACGCCACGACCACCATGGGTGCCGACCACACGGCCGGCTACACCATCGCCCCCGAGATCCTGAGTGTTGGTGGTGCAGCCGATCCCCTGAGCCCGGAGGGCAAGGCCGACCTGAGCCGCGCCTTCCAGGCCACCACGGCCTTCATTGACTCCACCGGTCATTGCCTGTTCATCGCCTTCGCCATCCTGGACATCGAGAGTGGCTTCCAGGGGATGGTCGACGAGGTGAACGGCGTGCTAGGAACCAGTTACACGGCGGATGACGTTGTCAAACTGGGCTCCGAGATTCTGCGCAAGGAGCGGGCCTTCAACGAGGCAGCCGGCTTCACCAAGGTCCACGACCGCGTGCCGGAGTTCATGAAGTACGAGAAGCTCCCGCCGCACAATGTCGTTTACGACGTTCCCGATGCGGCGCTGGATGCTGTCTACGGCGAGCTTTAGCGCCAATTAGCATTAAGTAGGGGCGGGGCCTCGGCCCGAGGCTCTGCCTCTTATTATTGACGGCGAAAGGAAAACAAATGCCCAAGGCCGTGATGGGTGAAGATGGCTCCATCAGGCTGCCTGAAGAGTTCTTACACCGCCATCGTGCCTCACAAGACATGGAGTGGTGGCTCAACCAGCGCGATTCGGCCCTGATTCTGCTCCCCCGACTGCCTGACTTGCGCAAGCTCTACCTGGAGCCGAGCACTGTCTGCAATCTCAACTGCCGCACCTGCATCCGCAACGTCTGGGAAGACCCCAAGACCCATATGGAGGTGGAGATTTTCCACCAACTGATGGAGCAGACGAAGGCATTTCCAGAGTTGCGGCGCGTAGTCTTCAGCGGCCTGGGCGAACCGCTGACGCATCCTCACATCCTGGAAATGGTGCGTCCGGTGCGCGAGCGGGGCCTGGCGGTTACCGTCGGCTCCAACGGGCTCCTCCTGGATAGGGCCATGTCCCGAGAACTGGTGACATTGGGGGTCGACCGCCTGGTCATCTCTCTCGACGGCGTCACTCCAGAAACCTATGCGGATGTGCGTGGCGCCATGATGTCCCAGGTGCTGGATAACCTTCGTGGCCTGAACGAAGTGAAAAGCGAGCTGGGCTCATTGACGCCTGCCCTGGGGATCGAGTTCGTTGCACTCAAGAGCAACATCGCCGAATTGGCAAATTTGACCGGGTTGGCGTCACGACTGGGCGCAGCGCGCGTCTTGGTCAGCAATGTCCTGGCCTATACCGATGAGATGCGTGATGAAATCCTGTATGGCTACGAGCCACGCCCCCCTTTCAACGCCGGCAATTGGCCAGTCAGAGCCGACGCCTGGGTTATGTGGGGTACGCTGGATTTGCCCCGCATGCACTGGGGCGCAGAGCAACGCTGCCGATTTGTGGGTGATCGGGCCGCGGTGGTAGGATGGGACGGCCACGTAGCGCCTTGTTATGCCTTGTCTCACAACTATAGCTACTTCACCATAGACGGGCAGCGCAAGCAGGTCACCCGCTACGACCTGGGCGATATCAGCCGCGGATCTCTGCTGGAGATCTGGACCTCCGAGGATTATTGCCGCTTCCGCAGCGAGGTGCGGGATTTCCATTTCCCGTCCTGCCCCGACTGCGACCTACGTGAAAGCTGTGACCTGCGAGAGGGGAACGAGGGCTGCTGGGGTTGGAATCCTTCCTGCGCCGACTGTCTATGGGCTCAGGACATCGTCCGGTGTCCATAAGTCCGTAATCCGTAATGCGTAATGCGTAAAACGTAAAGCAGCGATGTCGCAACCGAGCAAAGTTTGCGACTCACGGACGGAACTAATAAATAGTGAACTATCTCAGAACGAATAGCCGAATGTCACGAATACTGGAATACGACAAGCGATGATAGTTTATGTCAAGCTGTATGCGACGCTGGCTAAGAGCGTCTCGGGGTCTATCCTGGCCCAACATCCGCAAGGACTTCGCGCGGGTTCCCGCCTGGAGGTGGAACTGCCGGAGGGCAGCACCCTGACCGACCTAGTGGACTATCTGGCTCTGCCCAGAGAGGAAATAAAAGTCTCATTCGTCAATGGCAAAGCCCAAAACTTTGATTATCATCTGGAAGATGGAGACGAGGTGGGCATCTTTCCGCCCATTGGAGGAGGTTAATGGAGGAAACGATCACTGTTGAAGTCTGGCTCTACGGCCCCCTGGCCCGCTACGGCGGTGAAGCCGCCCGCAAGAGCCACGCAAACCTGCATCTAGAGCTGCCGGCAGGGAGCCGGATACAGGATATCCTGAACCGTTTGGAGTTGCCCACCGAGGAGCGAGGCATCACCTTTATCAACGGTGACCTGAGTGCCATGCCCGGCCTCCAGCCAGACCTGGACCATCTCCTCGAGGATGGCGACCGGGTGGCCTTTTTCCACTTGAAGAGTATGTGGCCGGCCCAGTACCGAGATGGTGCAGCACTGGCACCCGGCTTGGCACGCACGATGGACGAGAACAAAGAGCTCTTCCACCACCGGTCAAAACGCTGAAAGAACCCTCTTTCAGTAATCTTGGTAGCTCTACATTTAACCGTGGAGAGGAGGAGAAACTCGGTTTTTTGCTGCAATTTGCTTTCAAACGTACAAAAACGTAACTCTAAACATACGGAAATATAGTGCTCAAGCACGGAAAAACCGAGTTTCTAGTTCCACCACGGTTTAGTGCGGTGCTACCGTAATCTGGTAGCACCACATTGAACCGTGGATCGCCTGGAGCCAATGATTGAAATCATCGGCTGGGATGAAAAGTGCGTTCAAAACGCACTGAAATTGCATAGTGTCAGCGAAGCATTTCAATGCCTCGCGACAAGGTACCACGGTTTAGTCAGGTAATAAACTTCAGGTAAAAAAAACATCTGCAAAGACCCTCCGGGCTTGGGAAACCCGAAGGGTCTTTTATGGTGCCAGTGGCCTGAAGGAGGTATCGACCTGAATTCGACGTTTTCCTCGATGTCATTTCGACCGAAGGGAGAAATCCCCAAGACGTTGACTTGGCGAGCATAGGTTTTAGGGATTTCTCCCCCCTGTGGGGGTCGAAATGACATGCCAGAGTAGTCTCCGAGCTGAGGTTATTGGGTTTAGAACCCATCAAGCTCATCGTCATCTGGCAGTCCGGATGAGTCCTGGACCGCGATGACTTGACCCTGATAAGCAAAGATCACGTTGGTGCCACTTTGTAGCAAGGGGCGCACGGCCGCGTCTTGGGCCAGGGCGAAATAAGCATCCGAGCCAAACGCCACGTACTGATCCACCTCGATGTTCTGCTTTATCCACTCAGCGCTTATGGGACCGGTCGGGTTTTTGTGTGCCTGTAATAGCGACAGGTCCACGTTCTGATGAGCCACCTGAGCCAGGTTGTGCGCCCCAAAGTTGACCACATTGGCACCACTGGCCAGGTCGGCCTGGGCGGCCTGTTGATAAAGTTGATTCTGAACCCGGGCCTGGATGGTGGTTTCTCCCCAGGCGCGATTGAGCGCCGCCTGATCGGCGTACAAAGCCATGTTGGTTGCCGAAGCCGGCCCGTCGGTCTGGGCCTGGATGACGAAGGTCGTATAAGGCGTAACCAAACCATATGTCAGACCCAACTCCCTGATTTCATCTACCAGGGCCGGGCTCTCACCTTCGACCCGAACCCGGTCCAACAGCTCACCCACCCGCCGCGTCGCCCACAGACGGGGCACAAAGTCATGCCTGTCCGTCTGGTTCAGGTCAAAATGATAAATGTACTCTCGATCTTCCCCTATGGCTTGTCCGCGCACTCGAACCACAATTTCGGGCCTCGCAGCCCGATAACGGCCGGTCAGCAGCAGGCTGGAACCCTGAAACATGTCGGGTAACTGTTGAGGATATAGGTCGCTGACCTCCAGCCCTTCAAATTCGATCTCCAGGTCGGTCAACACCGGACGTGCGATACGCGCGTAGAACCCGGTCAGGGCTGCTTCCAAATTCTCTCCAGGCTGGACATAGGTCACCGTGCCACCGTTATCGGCCGCCAGGCGGTCGAGCAGGTGGGTGTTGACATCGTAACCTACTCCAAAGACATGTAAGCGGCTCTTTTGCTCCTTGTTGGCTTGGCTCACCAAACCGGTGATGAGTCCCTCATCGGTGACGCCAGCCGTGGGCAGACCATCCGTCAGAAACACCAAGATAGAGGAGGCATCCCTGTGCTCACTACGCTGGTTTCCCCCCAGGATCGCCAACCCCTCTTGCAGGGCGGACTCCAGATCGGTGTTGCCGTCGGCGACCAATCCGTCAACGAAACGTCGGGCATCAGATATGGTTTGCGCATCTACCGGCTGCAACCGGTGGGCAAAGACCGATAGGCGGTGGTCAAAACTGACGATGGAGAATCGGTCATCCTCGTTAAGCTGGCCCAAGATAAAATGTAATGCGTTGCGCGCCTGTTGGATTTTCTCGCCACTCATGCTGCCCGAACGATCCATCACGAACACGATGTCTTTGGGAATCGCGGTCTGGCTAACTGATTCCCCCTCTGGCGCGAAGAGAAACAGAAAATGATCCTGACTGTCCCGGCGTCCGGTGAGCAGGCCGCTACCAAAGCTTCCCTCAGCGGGAGCAAAGAATAGCTCAAAGTCTTGATCAGGACGGACGTTTTGCGCCTGCCAGGCTACACGCGCCCGGCCGGCGCCCAACGATTCGGTGGTGATCTGGTGGCTAGGTGAGTACAGGTTGGATAAGCCAGACGAGGAACGCAGGTTCACGGTGAGCGACACATCTTCCAGGGGTTGGGCAGAATACCGCTCCGTACTCAACACGTAGCGATAGCGATACAACCCGCCAGAGGGGGCCAGCACCTCTTCGTACTCCAGGTTCATTTTCCGCGAGCCGCCGGGCGGCAGGTCCAGGTCAAAGGCCAAGCTCTCCCAGTCGGCATAACCCAGCAGCGAGGGATCGCGCCGTTGAACCACTATGTCATTCAGGACGGCATTGGTTGTTGCCGAGTCCTGGCGAGTTATGGCCTGCCGCCGTCCATCCACCGTCGCCTGGAAGCGGGACAGAATAGCCTCGGGCGGCACCGGGAACAGGTATTGACCGCTGACGTGAAAGGGATGAGGGTTATAAAACTCCTGCTCCACCTGTGTCACAGCATGGTTGTCCTGGATATCCACAGTGACGTGATGGTAAAGCACCACCAGATAGTCAGGGCTAAGGGCCTCGGGTAAAATCATGCCGTCGGCCAGGGCCAGGTTGGTCCCCAGATTGAACATCAATAGGCTCACTAACAATCCTAGCATCGCTTTACGCATGTCAGTCTCTCCTTTCATTATTAGTTATGTCAAGTTTTTGGAGCAACTGCCCACAGTGGATGCAATAGACCGGTTTACAGTCTGCTGGGACGAGTTGCCTGTATCCACAATCGGCACAACTTTGCAGAGGGCTGGTGTCATGTCCGCAGCCGGGGCAAAAGTGATAATCATCCGCCAGCGCACGGCCACAGTCAGAGCAATGGAGATCCTCTACTTCGGGGATAACTTCTTCCAGAAACGGAACAGGCTCCGCTTCACGGCTAACCGGGGTAGACTGGGAGTCGAGATCAAGTTCCGGTTCAGGCATAACCTCTTCCAGAAACGGAACGTGTTCCGTTTCATGGCCAGCCTGGGGATCGGACTGGGGTTCCGGAGCGGGCGGGCGGCGAGCGTAAAGCAACATGAAGGTCCCAACCAGCAAGAGTCCACCGCCGCTGGCAGCCAACCCCCGCCACGGAGTGAGCCAGCCCAGCGAGAAGATGCCCAGGAAGATGAGTAACAACAAGCCAGCACGCCACCAGGTACCCCGCCAGCCCGCGGTGAGACTCAGAAATGCCAACAGCGTGCCGGAGACGAGGGTTAAAGCCAGGAAGGCTGCCAGGACGACACCTATCACCCCGCTCAGGAAGGTGAACAGTGGATAAAAAAAGGCCAGGCCAAGGCCAGCCAGCAGGTAACTCTCCGGGCGCAAAGACACGCCGCTCAGATGAAACACACCAGCTAGCGAGGCTATGAATAGGCCAACCAGGAAGGGCGCCAGTCTGGACAGGGCGCGGAAGTCATCCTGGAATTGCGCAACGCGTTGCGCAAAGCTCAGTCGAGTTGGCAGGGCAAGCTGAATGTCACGTTCAGCGATGAGCCCACTGTACTTCCAGGTGAAGACCTCTCCATCGTCATTCACCTCGCTGGCGGTCGGGGGCAGAGAGGTCCTGGCGACCTGGCTGCCTGTGAGCCCCACCACCGTGACGGTAATATCCACGTCGCTGCGCTGGTAGCGATGCAGGCCGTAGGTAAACCTGGTCGCGCCATCGGCTCGGTAACTGATTACTATTTCGCGTTCCTGGCCTGGCTGGAGGGTTGTCCGCCAGCGTACGCCATCCGTCGCATAGTTGACCCCAGGGGGTTCCTCGCCATCCACCAAAAAATACACGCCATGTAGGGTCTCGAGGTTGCCAGGAAAGGGGAAAAAGAGTTCAATGTCTGTATTTCCCTGGTCGCTATGGACAAGGTGATACACACCGCGAAAGTCGAGGTCGTAGACGGTGACACTGACACCGTCTTGCTCTTCGTAGCGGGCATCCAGGGTAACTCGGACGTGGCTCTCCTGTCCGGGCAAGAGAGTCGGTCCAATCTGGCCACCAGCCTCGACGATGTTCCAGGTCGGAGCCAATTGGGAGATGATGTGTCGGGTGTTGTAACTTAGATATTCCCGTTGGGCTACAGACAAGATTTGCGAAGGCAGGTCGTTGACAACTATGAGATAGGTGACCAGCAGTCCAATCAAGCTCATCAAAAGCAGGCCATTGATGGATACGTCTCTGATACGCTTAACCATTTTTCTCTCCTTGGCAAGCCAGGCGACGTGCCGGCCGGGGCCGGAGTCTCCGATGCGGCTGCCTTGCCTGTAACTCAAATCAAACAGGCCTGGATATTCTCTGTTTTCATTGTAGCAAAGCTATGTGGCAACTGTATGACAAGCGGGAGATAATCTGAGGTCAAGAGAAGTATAAAAGGGGAACAAGACTGGCGACCAAGCAGCTATCGCCTTATGATGAATAAGGCCTTACGAATAAGGCAACGTAAAACTTACCATCGTGCCTTCGCCCTCTCGGCTCTCCAGCCATAATCGGCCGCCGTGAGCCTGAACCAGAGATTGGGCGATGGCCAGCCCCAGTCCGCTGCCCCCCCCAGCCCGGGAACGCGCCTTGTCAGCCCGGTAAAAGCGCTGGCCGACGTGGGGCAGGTCCTCGGCGGGGATGCCGATGCCCTGATCGCAAACCTGCACCCGTGCTGAGTGACCTGGTCCGGCAGCCACCTTAAGCGTCACCGTGTCTCCAGGCCGGGAGTATTTGATGGCGTTATCCAGGAGATTGACCAAGACTTGTTGAACTCGGTCGGCGTCGACCCAGACCAAAGGTGTGCTCGAGTCTGTTTCTACCTTCAGAACTAATTGGCGAGCCTCGGCCTGAGGCGTCAGCCGCTCCACGGTGGCCTGGACCAATTGCAAAAGATCTCTCGACTGGCGCTGAAGATTGAGCGCCTCCGAGTCAACCCGCGACAAAAGCAACAGATCATTGACCAACCGGATGAGGCGGTCGGTTTCGTTCTCCGCCGTCTCCAGGAAACGGTCGCGCACCTCGGGGTCATCTATCGCCCCGTCGCGCAGGGTTTCCACCATCCCCTTTATGGATGTCAAGGGTGTGCGCAATTCGTGGGACACATCGGCCACAAAGTCAGTCTGCATCTGGCGGGCGGCTCGCAGGCGGGCGGTCATATCGTTAAAGGCTCGGCTCAGACGACCGATCTCGTCTCGCGAGCGGACAGGCACCTGCTGGTCAAATTGACCCTGGGCCACAGCGCCGGCGACTGCTGTCAGTCGGCGCAAAGGGCGAGCAATGGCTTGCGACAAGACCAACCCCACAATAGCCGACAGGGACAGAGCAATGGCTGTTGACAGAAGCAGACGGGTACGCAAGTCATCCAAGACCGCCGCCACATCGCTCAACGGCTGGCCCACATAGACCAATCCAACCAATCGATCTTCCACGAAGACCGGAAGAACCACAAACATTGTGATCTCCCCATCGATCTCGTCGGTGCGGCTGGCATACTGTCCGTTCAGTGCCTGAGTTACCAGCGGATCATCACTCAAATCTGTGCCCTGATCCGCCTGTTGTGAATCCACCAACACGCTTCCCTGAGCATCCAGAATGCGGAGGCGAGTCTCCAGTTGAGTGCTGAATTGGAGCGAGACATCTGCCAAATACGATAAATCCATGCTAGATAGCGCGCCAGATGGCGCACCCTCGGCCAATAAGTTGTCTGAGGGAAGCGAGAGATTCTCAGTTTGCAGGGCCAAATTGCCCAATTGTTGCTGCTGAGCGGTGTTGTAAACAGGTGCCAGGCGCTCGGCACTCCCCGCGGGGATTTCGCCCGGTGGGGCTTTAGGTGTGGAGCCAGGGATCAAGACCTGAGCCGCAATGCGCCCCTGGGTGATGAGACTATCCTCGGTGGCTTGCAGGAAGTAACGATGCAGAAACGACAGCAACAGAAACCCCGACAGGCTCATGGCCAAGACGATCACCCCAAGATAACTCAGGGTCAGCCGCACACGTATACTGGAAAACATGAAACTAAACTCCAGGGCTACACTACATCAGGAACCATGTGATGAGACAGCCACATTCTCAGATTGGAAGACTGGAAGATGGGTGGCCCCCAATCTTCCAGTCTTCCAATCTTCCAACTTTACCTATGGACTCAACTTATAACCCACCCCACGCACAGTGACGATTATCTCAGCTTTGGGCGCGGCCTGGCGCAGCTTGGCACGCAGACGCTTGATGACTGCATCTACTACACGCAAGTCCCCGTGGTAATCATAGTCCCACACTTGCTCTAGAAGTTGTTCCCGGCTCAGTACGCAGCCGACGTGACGTGCCAAAGCGTACAACACCTCGAACTCAAGCTGGGTGAGCTCCAGTTCCACCGCCGCCAGATAGGCCTCGCGGCGGGCAGCGTCCACGGTCAACGCTCCGATTTGGACGTTATCCGGCGATGCCTCTGGCGACCGCGGGGCAGTCCGACGCAATACATTTTTTACCCGGGCCAACAATTCACGCACGCTAAAGGGCTTGACAACGTAATCGTCGGCCCCTAACTCAAGACCAACTACCCGGTCTACCTCAGACTCGCGAGCAGTAAGCATAATGATCGGCACATCGCGCTCGCGGCGCAATATGCGACACACCTCTATCCCATCCAGACGAGGTAGCATCAAGTCAAGAATGATCAGATCAGGCTGCTCGCGCTGCGCCTGGGCCAGTGCTTCTTCACCATCCCGGGCGATAACCACTTGGTAGTTAGCTTGCTTCAGGTTATAGGACAGCACATCTATAATAGGGGGTTCGTCATCTACAATCAGGATTTTGGCGGACATAGGCGTCTCCTGGTATGCCACTCTCTTTCATTGTAGCAGAAGCAAAGCGCCTGGTAAATAGGATTTATGGCAGAATGGTGACAAACGAGGGACAAATAGGGTACAATTATGAAAGCCGAGGGTGCAGTATTTTCAAGCATGATACTCTCTCAAGAAGCGGTCGATCATAGCCCGGCCGGGAATTCCAGTCCGGCCACCCGGCTGGGTGGCTTTAATCCCGGCCGCCGCTGTCGCTATTTGAATCGCCGTATCCACACTTTCTCCCTGAGCGATGCAGGCCGCGTACGCGCCGTGGAAGACGTCGCCACAGCCAGTAGTGTCTATGACCTGAACCTTATAGGCCGGGTAATGCCGTACGTCCCCGCCACCTTCTGCATACCAACAGCCACGCTCACCCGCCGTCACCACACAACACGCCCGGCCGTCTTCCGAGAGGGCGCGCACCATAGCCCCTGGCTTGTTTTCGCCCGTGAGCCTTTGAGCCAGGTCACCCCCAACGATGAGATGATCCACCTGGCGTATCAACTCCGACACACCTGGCCGGCCCTCGCGCTCAATGTCACCGACGACGGGAATCCCGTGTACGTGAGCCAACTCGACGGCGCGTAGCCCGCCCTCCGCGGTCAAATGATCAACGAACAGCACCCGGCAATTGGTTATCAGCTCCTCCGTTATCTCCTCAGGCCTGCGCCGGGTGTAGCCCGCCGTCGAGTAAATAATCGTGCGTTGAGCTGTTGACTGATCAACAACCACCAGCGAGTGAATGGGCCGCGCCCCGTCACGGCGCAAGGCCGGGTTACAATCCACTCCCTCTCGCTCCAGTTCCTGAAGAGAGAAACGAGAGAGTTCGTCAGACCCCAACACCCCACCGTACGCACACCTGGCCCCCAGGCGCGAGGCGGCTACCAATGCGGTCCCCGTCAAACCACCCCCCTCACGCCGCTGTGTCTGGATCGGCATTTTGGTGCCAGGCGAGGGGTAATGATCAACGTAGATCAGATCATCCACGGTGACTACGCCAATACCGAGAACATCCCAGGCAACGCTCATACCGGATCTCCATTTCCCATCATACGCTCAACTGCTCCAATAGGGATGACGTGTATCTTCTCAATAATTGGGGGTAGGGGCAGTGCCTTGCGCCTGCCCGACAGGGCGACCACAAGGGATCACCCCTACATTTTGAGAAGATACGATGACGTTTACTGTGACATCCTTCATTATGGGCCAATCGACGGGACGGTGCAACTTCCAGGCTACCTGCAATTAGCTGACAGGAGTTTGTAATCTATCATTATGTCAAGTTATAACTGGAGAAGAATGGAATTCAAGCAAGCTACTTGACGAAATGCGTATAGTTTGGTAAGCTGCTCGTTGGCAGTGGGAACATATCCCCTCACTTTCAAACGGGCGTATTTCAGGCCTGGGGCGAACCCTTGTGAAGGCGTGCGACCTACGGTCGCCTGAACCTTCGCAAGGTTGGTTCCCCCAAATTAAAATGCACCCCCTTCAAACTCCGCGGAAATCGACCCGATGTTGGGTTTCAATCATCAATACACTATCTCACATCTAGGAGGTTGCTATGAGTGAGCGCAAGTACGCAATTGGCGTGGACTTCGGCACCGAGTCCGGGCGAGCTGTGCTGGTCGACGTAGGCAATGGGCAAGAGATTGCCACCGCCGTTCACCCCTATGCAAATGGCGTCATCGACGAGAAATTACCGGGCACCGATATACGCTTGGAGCCAGATTGGGCCTTGCAAGACCCCAACGATTACCTGGAAGTGTTCAAGCGGGCCATCCCGGCTGTTCTCGAAGAGAGCAGTGTGGATTCCGAAGATGTAATCGGACTGGGTATTGACTTCACCGCGTGCACGATGCTCCCCACCAAAGCAGATGGCACCCCTCTGTGCTTCCTGCCCGAGTGGCGGGAGAAACCTCACACCTGGGTCAAACTGTGGAAACACCACGCAGCCCAACCTGAGGCCAACAAGCTGAACGAAATCGCCCGGGAACTGGGATATAGCTTCCTGAACCGCTATGGGGGCAAGATCAGCTCCGAATGGTTTTTCCCCAAGGCCTGGCAGATCCTGGACGAAGCGCCAGAAGTATACGAGGCAGCCGACCGGCTGCTTGAGGGCGCCGACTGGGTGGTGTGGCAGTTGACGGGCGAGGAAAAGCGTAACTCGTGCACAGCGGGCTACAAGGCCATCTGGTCCAAGCGCGAAGGGTTCCCGTCGAGTGAGTTCTTCAAGGCGCTAGACCCACGCATGGAGAACATCATCGACGAGAAGATGTCCCGCGACACATACCCATTGGGAGCCAAGGCTGGCGGGTTGACCGAAGAGGCAGCGGGCTGGACCGGGCTAAAGCCAGGCACGGCGGTAGCTATTGCTAACGTGGACGCTCACGTCTCGGTTCCAGCGGCCACGGTCGTAGAGCCAGCCCGGATGGTGATCATCATGGGCACCTCCAACTGCCACATGGTGATGGGTACCGATGAGAACATCGTGCCCGGCATGTGCGGCTACGTCGAGGATGGTATCGTGCCCGGCCTCTTCGGATACGAAGCGGGCCAGTCGTGCGTGGGTGACCATTTCGCCTGGTTCGTGGAGAATTGTGTGCCGGCCGCCTACGAGCAAGAGGCCAAGGAGCAAGGCATCGACGTCCACCAGTTGCTTGAAGAGAAAGCTGGGCGTTTGAAGCCCGGTGAAAGTGGGCTGGTTGCTCTGGACTGGTGGAACGGCAACCGCAGCGTGTTGGTAGACGTGGATTTGACCGGCATGTTGTTGGGCGCCACACTGGCCACCAAACCCGAGGAAATCTACCGGGCGCTGATCGAAGCCACGGCCTATGGCACACGCATTATCATCGAGACCTTCGAGGAAAATGGGGTGCCGGTCAGCGAGATTGTAGCCACGGGCGGGTTGCCTGATCGCAACAAGTTACTGATGCAGATCTATGCGGATGTCACCGGGCGGCCTATCCACATCGCAGAGACACGTCAGGGCGGCGCGTTCGGTTCGGCTATGCACGGTGCGGTTGCAGCCGGCAAAGCGGCAGGCGGTTACGATACCATTGCCGAAGCCAGCAAACATATGGCGCGTCTGCGTGACGAAGCATACCATCCTATTGCGGAGAACAAAGAAGTCTACGATCAGTTGTTTGCCGAATACGTCATTCTGCACGACTACTTCGGACGGGGTGCCAACGACGCAATGAAGCGCCTCAAGGATCTTAAGGCTAAAGTCCTGGCCAATTCCTGACGGCGCGGCCTCGGTAGTATTGCAGATTCTGTGTAAAAAGCCGACTTTTGTGCGTGTAAATGATGCAATTACACAATTCTTGGCATACTGCCACGGCCTCATCGGCAAATCCACTCAAACGAAATACGCCGCGTAATGCGTGGTACCTCCATTCACACCTCACGTTTCACGTTTTACGCATCAGAAGCGAGGTAAGAACCTTGTTAGAATCGCTACGAGAGGAAGTGTGGCAACTGCATATGGAGTTGCCCAAGAACAATCTGGTCACCTGGACGGGGGGCAACGTGAGTGCGCGGGACGCGGATACCGGCTACGTCGTCATCAAGCCTTCAGGGATACGCTACGAGACGCTGCGTCCGGAGCACATGGTCATCGTAGACCTGGACGGTAACCGTATTGAGGGCGACCTCAAGGCATCGTCCGATACGGACAGTCACCTGTACATCTACCGTCACCGCCCGGACGTCAACGGTGTGGTCCACACCCATTCGCCCTACGCCACCGCTTTTGCCGCCGTAGGCAAGCCCATCCCGGTCTACTTGACCGCCCAGGCGGACGAATTTGGCGGCCCCATCCCATGCGGAGAGTTCGCGCTCATCGGCGGTGAGGATATTGGACGCATCGTCGTAGAGTCCATCGGTGACTCAATGGCCGTGCTTCTCAAACAGCATGGCGTCTTCACCATCGGCCCTACCCCAGAAGCTGCGGTCAAAGCGGCTGTGATGGTGGAAGATGTGGCACGCACGGTGTGGTACGCCTTGCAGATTGGACAGCCGGAAGAGATTCCCCCAGAAAACGTGGCCAAGCTGCACTACCGGTACACGCATATTTACGGTCAGTGAAGACGTGGGAGAGGCAAACAAAAGAGCGATGCTGGCGCATCGCTCTTTTGTTTGCTGTGATGAGTTATAGCCTCCAAGTGTCTACTTGATGACAAGCGGCAGGTATATAGACGTTATCGGCGACTCACTGATCTCGGCGTCCAAGTAATCGGGGATGCCATTAGCATTACCATCGTCATTGGTCGGGTTGCCATCTCGGTTCCAATCCTCTTCGGCGGTCGGGACACCATCTCCATCGTCGTCGTCGTCAAATTGGTCGTTGGTGCCATTCCCGTCCGTGTCTACGTTGTCTGGCTCCAGGTAATCCGGCACGTTGTCCTGGTCTTGATCATTGGTCACACCCTCGTCTTTAGTCGAGGTGCCATCCCCGTCGTCGTCCGGGTCCAGATAGTTGGGCGTACCATCCCCGTCGCTGTCGTCGTTCGCCGAGTTGCCATCGCCGTTGAAATCCTCATCGGCGGTGGGAACCCCGTCGCCATCATCATCCGGATCCAGGTAGTCCGGCGTGCCATCCCCATCGCTGTTGTCGTTCGTCGGGTCCCCGTCACCGTTGACGTCCTCCTCGGCAGTGGGCACGCTGTCTCCATCGTCATCCGGGTCCAGGTAGTTGGGGATGCCGTCACCGTCGCTGTCGTCGTTGGACAGGTTAACGTCACCATTTATGTCCTCGTCAGTGGTGGGGATGCCGTCTCCATCGTCATCTGGATCCAGATAGTTGGGCGTACCATCCCCGTCGCTGTCATCGTTGGCTGGGTTCCCGTCACCGTTGACATCTTCGTCGGCGCTGGGGATGCCATCGTCGTCGTCGTCCGGGTCCAGGTAGTTGGGCAGCCCATCGTTGTCAGCATCACCTGTCCCCTCGTCGGCAGTGGGAGCCCCATCCCCGTCGTCATCCGGATCCAGGTAGTCATAGGTGCCGTCAAGGTCCGTGTCCCCATTGTTTGGCTCCAGGTAATCGGGTACACCGTCGCCGTCGCTGTCGTCGTTCGACGGGTCACCATCCCCGTTCAGATCTTCGTCGATGGTCGAGATGCCATCTCCGTCGTCGTCTGTCCAGGCGCCGAGGTATACGTCATCCACATACCACAACAGCCTATCGGCGGAATTCGCATTGAACCGTAGTAGGAAAGTCGGTTCATCCTCGAAGTTGCCCAGATCCACAAATTGGGTAGTCCAATGTAACGTGGAGCCAGTATAGCTAGCCACTTCGGTCCATTCAACCCCATCCGTCGACACCTCAATACGGCCCACGTCAGCAGCAGGCTGCATCGCATAACACGTCCTAAACCGCAACATCGGGTCAGCGTAGCCCGACAGATCCAGCGGGACCGTCGTCAGCGAACCGCTTTGACTGCCTGAAGCATCCGCCTCCCAGGCGTGAGTGTAGCTATACCACACCATGTCGTTGAGGTTCCAAGGCGGCGATTCCGCGGTCCACTGACCAAGACCGTTCTCCATATGATCGTCGAAGACACTGGCAATTGGCAGAACCCCGGGCCCCTCAAAATCGTCGTGGTCATAGTCATAGGCTGAAGTTGTGTAAGCCACATGTACTTCGTCCTGCACATCGTAGATATCCCCAGGTAAGATCTTTAAGGCAACCAGGGTGTAGGGACCATCCACACCATGCTCGTTGATGATGCGCCCGTCGAAAGCCAACGAAAGCGCGTGCACTCCATCACTCAATACCTGAGGATCAGTGATGGCCCACGAGATAAGAGAACCGTGTTCATCAACCAGCCACCCTTCTAACCGGAAAGCCTGTCCGGCCTCTACCGGCTCAACCTGTATGTTGACCGTGATCACCAACTGGTCGTACTTACCATCGCCATCCGTGTCGACACCGGCATCAGAGTAGGTGCCCGGCAAGATAGCTTCTGCGCCGACCTCGCCCACGTGGATGGGTTCGGCCTGATCCACAATGTGGGTTTTGATCTCCGCCTGGGTGACCTGCTGCGTGGTGTAGGCACCTGCCATCGAGTCGATGATGACACCCTCGGCGTTTATCAAGTTGACTTCACCCAGTGTGTAGGGCCCCACCGTACCTTTCAAGGCCATAAAGTTCAGCACAGCCGTCGAACCGGTTCCCGTCCAATCGGCCCAGCCAATGAACTGCCCCTGAGCGTCATACAAGCCACCTTGCACCGTGTATGTCCCCGGCTTGAAGATGTCCAGCCCTACGTTCAGGGTCAGCCCCTCGTAACGCCCATCGCCATCGCTGTCGATGCCCTGTTCACTGACCACACCGGACAGCGCCGCTCCCCAGTTCTGGAAGTCATAGGCCCGGTAAGCGGCGGTGGTGTACACGGACCGCCAGTACCCCAGCGACTGGTTGGCGAAGTCCTCCGGTGTGGGGTTGTCCACGTCGGTGATAGACAGATACTTCAGAACGTATGACCCATCTACTCTCGCTGAAGAGATGTCCAGACCCTCAAAAGCAAATTGGACCGTATTGGAGCCCTCAGCCAGATCGACGCGAACCGCGTCGCCAGCAATGAGGCCGCCCGTCCAAAGCAGGTCTTCGACAAAATGATCGGGGCCGATATCCGCCTGGATCCAGTAGGTACCCGCCTGAGGGGCAACCACCTCGATCTCAATCACCAATTGGTCGTAGTAGCCGTCGCCGTCCAGGTCCAGGCCATAGTCGCGCAGACCACCGACATACCATTCTGTTGAACTACTTTGCGCCATACGGTCCGTTTCTGGGGTGGGTGAATCGGTAAGAACAGTCAGGCCCAAACCGCCTTGGCCTGACAGGCTTCCTCCGTCGTCAACGATGAGCGCAGCCACGTCCGAGTGCTGCACTGAGGCACTCTCGCCGTTGACCACCAGATCGTAGGTATCGGTCGGCGTGTCGGAGGTGGTGATACGCAGCGTTCGGCTGCCGGGCGGCACGACCTCAGGCGAGGGCAGGAAAGTCGCCGTCGTGCTGATCGGCACGTTGTCGACCGACAGGTTGACCGTCTCGTCAAAGCCAAACAGGGCGTCCAACGTAACCGTGTAGTCCACCGAACCAGTTGGGGTGACAACCTGGCTCTGAGGCAACACTTCGATGGTGAAGTCGGGCGGAGACGTGACGTTTAGCTCGAAGGTCGCTTCGCGATCCAACCCGCCCGACCCCTCAACAGTGATCGGGGCGTAGGTGCCGACCGGCGTTTGGTCGCTTGCCGTGATAACCAACGTCCGGGAGCAATTCGGCACGCAGTAGTAGTCGGGCTCGAAGGAATATGTCGTGTTGGGTGGCAAGCCTGTGACTGAGAGATCAACGATGTTGTCGAAACCGTTGGAGGTGTTGAGGTTGATCGGGACTTCGACGGAAGCCGTCTGGGCAACAGACTGGCTGCTGGGCACACTAATGCTGAAATCGGTAACCGGCGGCCACACATTGGGTGGGGTTCCGGTAACCTGAGGCTCCTGCGACCAGCCGTGCCCCGACCAATATGGAACAAACAGAGTCTCAAACCAATCCTTGCGCACGATACTGTTCCAATCCCAGCTTGGCCAACGATACTCATTCCACGCCTGTGAAGGCCAGGCCTGCAAATCAGCTAGGACCATGTCCTCGCCAGAGGCCGCAATCACCTGGCCGATTCCCCCGCCATGCGAATGAAAGGGTTTGTAGCCCCACGAGGATCTACTCTTGGGCCCTACAAAACCACACTTGCAACCTGAGGTACTGCCACATCCAGTGGTTCCCAGCGTGCATCCTTCCGGTTCACCATCTCCACCCCAGTTGTAACCGCGTCCGGCATACCAATTACCGTTTAACCACATCTCCGCCGAGTGGTCAAAAGAGCGATGCACCCAGTCCACGAAAAAAGGACGGGCCGGGATACCCGCCGAGCGTTCGAAGGCGGTCAACAAACCGGCAACGTTGGAACACTGATTGCCATTGTCCGGATTCTCGTTCAGCACCTCCCACGAACTCTCGTGCCAATTGTGAATGTGGAATCTGGTCACTTTATCTGTGTACTCGATCAGGTCCTTGGCAGCATCCCATTGATTAGTACGACCGTTGATAGTCTCGATGACGTGATCCTCGAACACAAACGGTTCGAAGGGCTGGAGATAAAACGCATAACCGTAACCGGCGCTTATCCAGCCAGTATCGGGGATCCACGAATAACCTTCTTCTTCTTGTGTGTACTCATAAACACCCAAGTTGACGCCAATCTCGTCCCTCGTGTTTTCAGGGTCGTCATCGTACAAGAAGGTGTCGATCATAGCCTGAGTAAAGCTTGAGGTCGGTGTAGGGAGTTCAAAAACGACGTACAGGTTGAGACTCTGGCTCCAAATGCCTTCCTCCTGTAGGGTGATCTGGTATTTGCCCACAGTGCCGCCTGTGGGCACCGAGATGTGCCACCGACCGCTACAGGGATCCCGCTCTGGCGTCAGGTCGGTCAGAGAGGTGCTTTCTTGAACCTGAATGGTCGCGTTAGGCGGGCCGCCCACGGTGAAAGTCGAACCCCGGCGCACGACCACAGCGTCGAGGCTGATGTAACGGTTACCATACTGTTGCCAGCCCCAGGGCTGGACAGAGTGAGAGTCTTTGGCCGAGTATTGGCGAGTCTTCAGATGATCTTCATAAGCGACATATATACCAGGGCTATACGCATCCTGCGGGTCGGTTTCGTACAACTTCTCCTCACCATCCGTAAGTCCATCGTCATCGCTGTCCCAGTCCTGCGGATCAGTCTGGAAGCAGCCGACGGCGTTACACCATCCCGCTTCTTCAATAGCGTTCGGCATCCCATCACCATCAAAGTCCGCCGACACGTAGGACCAGCCGGAGCCCTGCGCTATAGCGGCCGGCGCAAAAGATGGCGTGAATATGGGAAACAGCCAAAGGGCCAACACAATCAGATACTTTATGCGCTTTTTAGGCATTTTACTCCTCCAGGATTGCTCAGATAGGCTGAGCCAACAGAACTGAACTGCAACGACTTCATTCTACACGATTAATCTTCGAACTTTATAGTAAGATCCTATGAAAATGGTTAGAAAGCAACCGTAGCAGAAGTTTTCAACCTCCGCCACGCTAGATTTTCGTCCTCGGCGGGATTCCACCAGGGCATAGGGTAACTGTCAAAGAAAAAGGAGGCGACTAAATGTCACCTCCTCCACGTCACTTAAACCTGAGGGTTACTGGCAAACAGCCTCCTATTTATAAATGAGCGGGAAAAAGAATGTTGGCAAAGGATAGGGATCTGAACCATCCAGGATACCGTCCCCATCGGTGTCCGGATTGTGGGGATCCGTATGCGACTGAAATTCCTCCCAATTCGTCAGACCATCTTCATCGGGATCGGCATTCGCGTCGGCGCCATCTAGAGGGTTCAGTCCCTGGGCCACCTCCCAACCGTCGGGGATCCCATCCCCATCGCTATCCAGGTTGCCTGGACCGGTACCATAGATGGTCACTTCATCCCCGTCCAGCAGCCCATCTCCATCGCTATCCGGGTTGTTCGGATCCGTGCCGTGGATGGTCACTTCATCCCCATCCAACAACCCATCCTCGTCTTCATCCGGGTTGTTCGGATCGGTGCCATAGATGGTCACTTCGTCCCCGTCCAACAGCCCATCATCATCGCTGTCTGGGTTGTTTGGATCGGTTCCATGGATGATCACTTCGTCCCCATCCGACAGCCCATCATCATCGCTGTCGGCGTCCTCCGGATCGGTCCCATTCTGGTACTCCTGCAAACTATTCAGTCCGTCACCATCGACATCGTCTCCAGGGTCGCTGACCAGCGGGTCGGATCCGTTCTCTACCTCCCAGCCATCGGACATCCCATCTCCATCGCTGTCCGGGTTGTTCGGATCAGTGCCATAGAGCGCCTCGTCCTGGTCCGAAAGACCATCACCATCCGTGTCCATCTTGCCAGCCACTAACACATCGTCGATGTACCAGCCATCATTCGCGGTGCCTCCAGCCGAGACCAGACGGAACCTGAGGTAAACATTCTCCTCGTCGTAGTAATCGCTCAGGTCAAGCAACTGAGTTGACCAGGATACATCACCAGAGATAGTTGACAAAATATCCCACTCAGCGCCGTCGGTTGAGGCTTCCACGTAGCCCTTAGCTGCATCACCACCCAGGTTGTAAGCCGTCTGGAATCGAAGTACAACCGGCATCTTGTATGAAAGATCAATGGGCAAAGCAAGCATAAGCGAGGCATCGGCATCGGTGCCATACCAGGCATGCGATAGGCGACTGGGCACGCCTCGACTGATCCTCCACGGTGCATCTGCAGTCCACTGGTCGTCCCCATCTTCCATGGCGTCGACCAAGATAAGACTATCGACGGAGGCAAACTGGTCCAGTGTGTAGGCTTGTGTTGTCAGAGCCACGTCAACCTTGTCGAGCACCTCATAACCCTCATCCCCGGCCAACACTTTCAGCGCTACCACCGTGTAAGGCCCGGCCAAGCCGCGCGTGCGGATAGCACCGCCATCGAAGGTGAGAGACAGAACCTGCTTGCCGACCGCCAAACCAGTAGACTGCCCCTCGGCCCAGGTAACCAATTCGCCATCCTCATTGGTCAACCACGCCTCCAGCTTGTAAAACCCCGCTTCCGATACCTGCACCTCGGCTTCCACCACTAGATTACCAGCCACAAGCGCCTCGCTGAAAACATTAGTCGGCGTTATCGTTTCTCCCAGCACCATCAGGGTCTCTGCCCCAGCAGGCAAGACATCCAAAGAAGCCGTTTCGGGGCCAGTCAGGGCCGGGATGGGAACAATCGTATACGCCTCAGCGATGTAGTCAATACCCTGTCCCTCGGAGTTAAACAATTCTAGGTCCCGCACCGTGTAAGGGCCAAAAGTCCCCGCCACACCCTCAAAACGTAAGGTCACCTCAGGTCCCGCTCCCGCCCAGCTAGTGTGCGCAATGAATCTATCCTGACTGTCGTAAAGACTAGCCCCAACTGTGTAACCCCCCGGCTGGAATACGTTGATACCGGTAGTCACCACCAGAACTTCGGGACGACCATCACCATCGCTGTCGAGATCATAATGTGTATAACTGTCAGACAACATTGCGCCGTACGTCTCGAAGTTCTCAAAGCGGTATGGAGCCGTAGTATAGGCATATTCCCGACTAACCAGGCTGTTGTTAGCAAACTCAGCCAGGCCAGGTGCTTCTACATCGGTGATCCACATCCCTCTCAGTAGATAGGGGCCATCCACCCGCGCCAGCGAGATGTCTGTACCGCCGAAGGACAATTGAACGACCTGGGTCCCTTCCACCAAATTAAGAGGGATCAATGCCTGAGCGATGAGTCCACCGCTACCTATCAAACTCGGCTCTGGACGGCTGGCGCCAAGCTGGCCCAACAGCCAGTAGGAGCCAGGCTGCGTGGCGCTTACTTCCACCTCGATCACAAGTTGATCGTATTGGCCGTTGCCATCCAAGTCAAGGCCATACTCGGCCACCACGTCACCCAGTTGAACCTCGGCGGATTGTACGTCAAGCGCCATCCCTTCCGTGGCTGAAGTGCTTGTGCTACTGGGCGGAGACGGCCAACCAGGATAACCGGTGTCCGTTGGCTCGCTGGTCCAGCCGAAGTGCCCCCAGTAGTTTGCGTTCTGAGTCGCCAATCTGTAGGGATCTCGCTTTATCGTGTCCACATCCCAACTTGGCCAACGATAACCGACTCCCCATACTTGCTGCCAGTTTTCATCCCCCAAGACGATCAGATTACCGCCGCCGCCGCCGCCAGAATGCCAAGGCCTGTAATAGCTTTGTCCCCAACTGGAACGACTGTAGTACTTATTGTTGCCACACTGCGGCCACTGCGGCTCACTGCAGCCGATTTTGTTATTGTCCGGGGGATAGGTCATTTCCAGCCGGTTGTAACCGCGATACGTCCGCCAAGTCCCATACAACCAGATTTCAGTAGCGTGATCAAATGAAATATTCCGCCAATCTACCATCACCGGTCGTGACGGAATACCAGCCGTCCGGCCGAAGGCCGATAGAAGACCTGCGATGGTGGAGCACTGATTTCTGGGATTTGTGCCAGGATGTAACACCTTCCAAGAGTCAAAAAAGACCCGAGGATTGCTGAAGACCGTTTCTGCATCAACCTTGTTACTCAGGGCGTCAGCCGCCGATTTCTGGCTGCTTTTGCCGTTGATGGCTTTAATCACGTAGTCTTCCAGGATATAGCGATTGTATTGCTGATTGTCGAATCCATATCCATAGCCCTCGGTGACGAAACCATAAGAATAGTTGTATTGATCATCGCCCAACAATATGGATGTGCTGTCATAGACTACCTGGGAGTCATCGTCGTATAGGAATTTCTCAATCGCCTTCTGCGTTAATTCGCCCGAGGGGCTGGGCAACTCAAAGATAACAAACAAATCTAGGCTCTTGCCAGCCAACTCAAGCGTATATTTGCCCACTGTGCCGCTCGAAGGCACCGTCACCCGCCACTTACCCGTATATACATCCCGACTCTTCGACAGGGTGCTCAGTCCGGAATTGCTCTTTGATATCTGGAGGTCGGCGCCAGATGGTCCGCCGACATAAAAGGTGGTGCCCCGCCGCACCACCACAGCGTCCAGGTCGGTCCCGTGGCCATACTTGACATCAATTGAGTCGGGGCGGGGTGGGTCAAAGTCGTCACCACGCGCGATCAATTGATGTCCATATGGTTGCCAAGGGTAATACTCCTTGGTCTGGAAGGAATCTTGGTAAATGACGTAAATGCCAGGGCTGGCGTCGCTGGTAGGATCTGATTCGAATAGCTTTTCCTCGCCATCACTCAACCCATCGTCATCGCTGTCGGCATCCAAGTAGTCGGTCTGAAAGCACCCCAAGGCGTTGCACCACCCGCCAACCTCAACTTCGTTCGTCAATCCGTCCCCGTCCACATCAGACGCTAACCAGGACCAATCAGGAGTAACCTGAGCCTTAGTTGAAGGCGCCACTGACGTAAGGGATGTGACCATCAAACAAAAAGACAACACTACAAACAATATACGCTTTATCGAATTTCCCATCCTCATTATCCTTTCTAAGGAGTCCTGCGAAGAAAAGAGAACACTCTCAGGCTTCCTAAGTACTATCTTAAATCTAAGGCTTGGGATAGGGAGAGAGATGAGCGAGTAGAGTCAACGAATTAGGGCCATCCAAGTGAGCACCCATTTCGCCCAAGCACCTGCATACACAACAAACCACGATAAGAATGTATATGAAGAGTACAAGAATTTCGTATGAATCTCATAGGAAAAGGGTTAGAGTCTCATCAAAAAGTTAGAAACTCGCTGAACAACTTCTCTATGCTAACCCGCCTCAAGCTCAAACTGTCATTTACCTCGGGAATTAAGGATTCTCTTCTGGAAAATGTCAAACGTCAGTAAACTCCACAGAAACCAGTTTGGATGCTGAATGAGATTCTCAAACTCTTTCCTACTCATAAAGCCGGGAACTTCAATATCCCTTACCATCTCGTGCAGCGGGCCAGATCGCATCCAGGTAATGAGGTCTTTAAACACCAACGTCCCCCCCTTGCGCTCCCGGCCCATTCCAACTGTGGAAGACGATCTCTGCGCCAATATCCTCCTGAACGGATATTTATAGGTGGAATGCGCGACGTACCTCACGTCTGGCCGAAAGGCAAAGGCCATTCGGATGATGTCTTCATCCGTAAAGGGATAGATTTGCTCCTTCTTCTGAGAGAGAAACAGCCGTTGGCTCTGGACTTGTACCTCGTAAACGTGCGTGATCAAAAATATCACATAGGCTTTTTCGATCGGGTGATTGCTACCCAGGTATTGCGCCTCCAGGTCATGCCTGTACCGGAGTGCCTTTAGGACAACCTCATCTCCAAAGAAACGGCGTGGGAGATCGAATTCTGCATGAGTCCCTACAGTGTTGATGCGGATTATGAAGGAGTCGGGGTTATCTGCCTGGGCCAGCAGGTCTGCGGCCTTTAGCAGACTTTGAGCGCGGCCGGACACGAACGGTTTAAGCAGCGTCCCTATCGCTCTAAGAGCGTACTGGGACATAGGAATCTTGCCCAGCCTATCGAGCATCTTTACCCTTTGAGCCTGTGCGCTACCAAAAAGCGTACCGGCTGCCAGCCCATTGACAAAGAAGTGGAGGTCATGGACATTTTGGCTGAGATATTCCGCGAGGGCCAGCTTGTTGGGTTCTGGATCGGTAATAACGGGCTGCGCCAGTATATCAGTCGCCCTGACCAGCAGGTCAGGAAAGTCTTGGGGAGCGATTTCGACAAAGGTATGCTCCGTGCCAAAGACTTCGCTCGCCCGCCGGGCGTGCTCTATCTCGAACTCAAAGTTTGGCGCCCCTGTGGGAGCAAAAGTGAACGACCGTGGCTCTTGCGAGGATTGTTCATTGATGATGAGCTGAAGGAGAGAAGAGTCAATGCCGCCGGATAAGAAGCTACCCAGACCGCCTTTTCCAGATTCTTCAACTTCATCCATATAGGCGCGCAACACCCCACTCAGACGCTTGTGCACGAAGGTAGTTGTACCGTCATCAACGTAGTCAAACCTGGGACCACCGTCGTCAAAACGCAGATCCTGAGCAATGCACACGTCAAGTTTTCCCTCTTTCCACTGTAAAAGCTCACCGGGGAGCAAACGCTGCACGTTGCGGAAAAAAGTAAAACGTCCCGGCACGTACAACAACGCAAAGTGCCAGGGGATGACATCCTCATTTAACTCTACGTGACCTAATGCAGCAACGAGGCACCGCAGGCTGTCCGAGCACAGGATGTCCTCACCTGACACTGCGTAATGCAGTTGATAGGCTGACAAGAGTGTTTGATATACGGAAAAACTGGCCTCTGTTTTTCCCAGGCAAGCGACGAGGGCATTACCCCGCAACTCCCGATGGTTGATCATCTGAGGCGTGACAATCCCCTGATTTACCATTTGCTGCGCTGAGAGGGGAGATCCAACCGGGGAACGGACAAAACCCAACTTAAGCGTGATGGCCTCCTCTGTCTCCTCAACGTCACCATAGGAGGTATAAAAGAAAAAGTGCCCCCAATCACCAAAATCTATAGTCCTAGGGGTGATACCCAGGCGATCAGACCATTCACGAAGTTTTTCGGAGGACCTTGTGAAACCAAAGACAGTGAAATACCCCAATTGAGGTGCAAGATCTATATTCATAACAGTTTATCCTTTTTGTTTCTGCTGGCAAAGGGCCAACAAAGCATTGCAGGTTGTGTCATGATAGTCTCCCGACATGACTGTCGCCCATATCTTCCCAGCCTGCCCCGCCCCTATATATGGTTCGGCAAGTGCGAAGAACTTTCTTTGCAGTTCTACCTCAGAGAGAGGGTTTTCCGGTTCGCCTTTCGGAAGGTCTTCGTGGGCCGAGAACTCGCGCCCGTCGGCCAGGCGAATGGTCACAGTAGCCCCTCGATGAGTTGGATAAGCCGAGTCTTGATGCGGATCCAGCTTGATCACCACTTTGTTTGCCAGATTCTTCACCACTTCCCGCTTAAATCGGTCGGGGCGAAGTGAGTCAAGGGTAAACTCCCCGTCGCAAAGAACGGCGGCGACAGCGTAGGGCAAGCTGAACATTGCTTCATCCAGTGAAGTAGGATGCCAAACCTGCCCCACCTCGGAGATCGCTACAGAGTAGGTGTCAATGGCGATGTTTGTGATCTGTTTAACCTCTATCCGATGCTGATTTTTCAGAGAACTCGCCAGATCTATCGCCGGGTGAACATGGCGGCAAGTCGGGTAAGATTTTGTGTAACAGCCAAGAATTTTATAGTCTTCACCGAGTCCATCTTCTACGGCCTGTTCAGAATCCTGAACGTCTGACATACCCTTAAAGAACCCCTTGTCGCCTTCAAACAAGCTCCTGGGGCCACGAGCCCCCTGGGCTACGAGATCGGCCGAAAGGATGCCAGCCATGGCGGCTTTGCCCGGCTGTAAGGGCTTGATCATAGGATTGTCGTGAAGCATTTCCTGAAAGCCGGCGCTCTGAAGACCTGAAATAGCGAGAGTGTGAGTAACCTGCTCCGTATTATACCCCATGACGCTAGCAACGCCGACACCAGCGCCTAGAGAACCACAAGTTCCGGTGGTGTGGAACCCCCGAAACATGTGGGATGGATTAATGGCCGCAGCAATGCGCAGGGATACCTCGTACCCCAAGATAATTGCTCGCAGAAGCGCACCCAAGTCAGCCTCGACTCTCTCCCCAGCGGCCATAGCAGCCGGTATAACGGCACTTGCCGGATGAATCGTACCCTGCCTGTAACCATCGTCCAATTCAATCGTGTGGGACGCGATGCCGTTATAGAAAGCGGCCCAGGTCGCGGGCGCCTTCTCGCGTACAAAGATGAGGTGACACTCGGGGCGACCCTGCATAGCGCTCACCACAGCACGAGCCATTGGTGAGAGCTCACCCCTGGCCGACCCGCAAATGGCAACCCCCAGGTAGTCAACCAAGCTTTTGCGACCTGCCTCTAGCACAGCCAGAGACAGGTCTTTTAGATGCGTGCCGGCCACAAACTCAGCCAGACGCTCGGTCAGGTAAGGAGCAGGCATTGAACTAGGTCACCTCCATCTTGGTAAAGACCATCATCTTCTGGTCCATTGTCCAATCCCCAAGGTACTCGACTTTCAAACTGATTCCCTCACATATCCATTCAAAAGTCTTAAAATCATAGTGAAAGATCGGCCTGTCAGAATAGTAGTCAGGCGCGCTCGCCCGATAGAATGCAGGGTAAATTACCCTCGAGGGTTCTCAAAAAAAGCGGTGAATTCCCTGGTGTCATATCCACCAATATATCTCTCTACAAGAAAGTGGAACTCAAATCGTTCACCGAACGAATCAGAATGCCGCTCAGCCCCGGCGTCATATACTGCTTATGTAACTGCGCTTCAGCCTCAGGGGTAACATTGCCAAGATCGTCGGTTACAACAAGAGCGTACAGTTTCCCTTCTCCAGCGTGGATAACGCAAGGATTGTCTATCAAAAACTGGCAGACGGCCGGGGTGAGGCGTTGGATTTTGAGCCACATGTGCTGATACTGGTGCGCAGGGATGCTGACAGACGCCCCCCATTTACGCTTGTATTCGAATAGACTCCCTAAATACGATCGACAACCCTCAAAATTGACGGCATCGAACCCTTCCTGGTTGGACCAGCGAACCGCCGCGTAATAGGAGGCCGCCTGGGCACCCTCGTGGATGAGCTGTGCATCAGCGCCCCGTACGCCCAACAGTTTAAAATTGACAACATCGCTTTGGGGCTGGCAGATACCGCCCGAAACCCAGGCAGCATCTCGTTTCACTCGAAGCAACACGCCGTGCCGAAAATAGAGATAAGCTTCTTCTCTGGAAATTAACGAGGTCAACTCACCATGCTTCTCCGCCATAGTGGGCACGTACATCTCGGTGTAGAATTCATCAAACGCCTCATCGCTGTGACTTACGTCGTATTCATACCCATATTTGCGTATCAAACGGAACTCATGGCGGCGCACACTGCGCGATATGCGCAGCTCCACCTCGCGCCACTCTCCGCGCACATCCAGCATAAATTGGACGCGGGGCGGCATAACCAGCGCTGCCTGGCGCGGGAGCCTGCTCACCAGGCGCTTGTCAGCCTCGATTAGAACCAGATCGCCCGGCAAGTCAGCCAGCCTGCCCAGATCCCAGATCGGAACTTGAGTTAATTCCTCTTCCTCAGGTTGCTCCTCGAAGAGAAGGCTCCGGAAGAAAGGCCTGGCATCCCCCCCACCGCCAAAAGACACCGAGAGTGGCCCACGTTGAGTCTGCCCGTGCCACTGATGAATCTTCAGGTAAGGTTTAGCAACCACCCGCACGACTCTCCGCGCCTGGTGGACCGGCTCGATGAGCGTGCGCTGCAGCCAAGGAGAGGCTACCAGTTGGGTCTCTATCCACAGTCTGCGGCTCGCTTCGAATAGCTTGCTCATAGTGTTGGACATCACATCTTTCCACTCGCTACGTATCCTTTAGCTCCGAGATTGCATAGCGATACTTACCTGAGTCATAAACAGCGATTTCATCGGGGAACTCGAACTTGACCTCGACGTTGTCACCCAGCGCAATCTTGACGGTACGTTCTATCTCGGCCAGTTTTTTCTCGTCCAAATCCCCGTCCTTTACGATGCGGGCCACCACCAGATCCAGGGACTTCTGAATCAGTTGAAAGCGTTTGACGCCTTCCATGCCGAACATCGGACTGGCAAAGCCGCCCCAAACCGAGCGACCATCCCTGGTTTTAAACATATCAATCTGCCGTGCCAGCCTCAATTCCATCATCGGCAACTCCCGTCCGCAAGGGCAGCCGCCCTCCACGCGCCAGGCGCCCATATCCTCAATGCTATAGCGAATGAGGGGCATGCCGTAGTTATTGAGGTTGGTCACAATTATGTCGCCCTCTTCGCCAGGCTCAGCCGGTTGACCGTTCCGTAATATCTCAATGTAGACGTTTTCGATGCTGGCGTGTAAGCCGGTATGTGCCTCACATTCGCAACTAATCCCACCCAGCTCGCGGGTGCCGTAGCGGTTGAACATCTTGCCTTCGAATACTTCTTCCATGAACTGCCGTTGGACAGGATAGAGCACCTCGGCCGAAGAAAAGATGGCATCGAACTTGATGTCGCCGTAACCCTGCTCACGTACAAATTGAGCAAAACGGTACCCGCTAGAAGGATAGCAAAAGAGGATTCGGGGGCGGCGACGCCTGACCTCGGCAGCAAAGGCACTCATACTCTCATCCGATAGGACGTAAGCATTGGTCACGAAGCGATTGAGAGCCCAGTCCATCAGCTTGGCCCGAGTGGTTTGGGAAGCCTTCACTTCAAAGTTCGCCCCCCAGATGTAGGCGTGGATCTCTCCCAGTTGCCAACCGGCCCATCCCAAGTGGCGGTGGATGTCGGCTGTCACGTAGTCGCGGAAATTGTTGTCTTGCATAAAGACCAATGGATGTCCTGTGGAGCCTCCCGTTGTAAGAGAACTCATCTGCTCGCGACGTTGGGACTCGGTGGTGAGCAACTCATCAAAATTCTCTCGAATGATAGCCTTGGTCAAAACTGGAATTTTGTGCATGCTGCTCAGATCGCTCAGGACATCGGCTGGTTGGAGGCCAACACGGTCAAACAAACGGCGATAGAAGGGCACGTTCTTATAGGTGTACTCCAGCAACTTATGCAATTTGGTGCGCTGTAAGTTCAAGAGTTCATCTCTGCTGAGCCATTGAGTCCGATTCAATTCATCCAGCCTCTCCAAAAAACGCCGGCCTGTGAACATCTGATAAAGCTTTATCGCTTGTAGTCGTGGAAACGAGCTCATTGTAACTCTCCTGTAGCTTATTGCCATCTATCACCGGCTAGTTGCTGCCGCATCGCTCTGAAGGTCTCGGCTATAGGATCAGCCAGCATATATCTCAGGCCTGTTTGTTCAAGAGGGAATTTCTCATATTGACTCCTGCCCAGAGCTCTTAGTATTCCCTCCTTTAGTGCCGTTTTGGGATGTACATATCGGGTGAGTTCATAGTCTGGAACAGGAAAAGGCATATCCAAGGCTGCCAGGCAGGCCAGATATGGGAAGCTTACACCAGCTACATATGAACCACGCAGGCTCCCCCAAAAACGAGTATTTACCTCAAGGATTTTGACTTGGTTGTCTACGGTGTCATAGAACATATCTATATTGGCCACCCCGTTATACTTGAGTTCTGAGACGAGGTTCTTTCCAAGTTCCAATGCGTCCTCACGCCTGATGAATTCAATGGCCGCCGCCGCGGCATATTTTATGGGGTTAGGTATAAACCCGCGTTGCATCGTGTGGGCCAATAACTCCCCCCTCCGGCATAAGATGTTCAGACCACCTACGTAGCCTGTTAAGAAACTCTGGACGATGTATCTGTTCTTGATCTTTTCGCTGTCAGATTGATCCAAGAACTCTTGTAGTTGAGCCCTGGTCTCAAAGCGTTGGATACCCTCTCCGCCCCAAGCTGTAACAGGCTTGATGAGCACAGGAAACTCTAAATCGTGTATTTGTTGCTCAAAGTCGTCGTCGAGAGTACACAGGACGGTTGGTATGATTGGGAACCCATGTTCTTTCATCAACTCGTATAGCATCCATTTATTGTTCGCAAACTTGAAGGATTCCGAGTCTAGAACAGGGACTACAGGTGCTACCTGTGAGAGGGCTTGTCGCTGGTCATCATAAGGCGATATCCATTCCATTTCAATAGGAAGAATAACATCAATGTGATTCTGCCTCGCCACCTCGGCTGCTGCTTTGAATCGCTCACTGGGATCAGTGCCGAATTCCTTATAAATGTATTTATGGCATAAACGCGAGAAACGAGCCGGTGCCCAGTACTGATTAGATAGAACGTATAACTTGACTTGCGGGTAGTCGACGAAGCCGTGCATAACAAAGACTGCAAAGTCACTTTCGCCGTCTGGAATGAGTACAGAGAAGGTCGGTGGTTTCATGTTGTAATCCCTCCACTCTTCAAAACTATAGCCATTTACGCAACAAGCGGTATCCCCGCTCGCTTAACCACATTAGCATAGGTGCATGGATCAAGGTATTTCGACCATAGCAGACCAACTCACCGCCGAATTTGGCTTTGAAATCGCGCACCGGGTAATCCTCATCCGGTTTACCAGCCCCACCAAAATCATACACCTTGTAACCGTTTTCTGCACCCCATCGAAAGATATGCCACAATAGAAGCTCGTTGGGAATGTAACCGCTGTAGGCACGATCCATACCACCGTACCAGCCATAGATTACATCTTTAAAAACTAGCTCTACCGATCCGGCGGCATAGGAATCGCCAATCCGAGCTAACAAAAATTTGACCATTCCCTTGGGATTCAGCACGTCGAATGCTGCTTCAAACAGCGACCAGTCTGCCAAGGGCACTTGGGCATTTGCATACGTTCTTTGCAACAATTCATAACAGAGACCCACTTGTTCGCGCCGAGTTGCCTCTTCAATAATCACCTCGCCTTGTCTAAGTCCACGCCTTATATTCTTTCGAGTACGTCGACCAATACTTTGCAGCACCTCTTCTGGCGGGCGGTCAAGGTCAATCAAGTAGTCCAGGTGATCTTCGTAGGCAAAGCTGTATTTATCCAGTATGGTCTGCAGATCACTCAAGTCTGACAGGTTGCGTAACTCGGTAAACAGGGCAATGCTTTTCACTTCCCGTCCATAGGTCCGCAGTAGTACCTCCAGGGCTTCCTTACCTTTGGTGCCAGCGTCACACACTACACTGCCATAGGCTACAGCACGGGTCGTAACACGTCGTAGCGGTCCGTCCATTAACGTGACTTGTACCGGCAACAATAAGGCTAGAGGACGGCCGTCCCCATTAACGGCTGCCCACAAAGAGGGCTCATGCCCTTTAGCTCGGGCAAAGACTTGAAACATCTCCGGTGTATGGAAAATATTGCCCACAGGACTCTTTTCAACAAAATCTCGCCACAAATTCTCATCCAACTGCTGGACGATTTCCATTTTTCTCTAACCCGTATTTTAATTTTTGCCCACCCGTTCGACGAGAGCCACATACTCTGCGCTTATCTTGGGCCAGTTGTATAACTCGTTGAATTTAGCGGTATTGCGCGCCAAGCTGGCTAACTTGGCCCGGTCCCGATACAAGTCCAAGATGCAACGGCCCAGTTCGTCCACATCGCTCGGCGTGAAGAACTGGATAGTCGTTTCGTCAAAGTGGGCAGCGATGGCGGGTGTGCGGGCAGCGATGGCAGGAATACCCAACGCCGCATACTCCATCAGTTTAGTGGGCAGTATCCCACCGGTGAACACGCCATCTCGATAGGGAACCACGGCCAATTGAGCTCTTTTGATGATTTTGGGCAACTCGGCTGTGGGGACGAAGCACGTGCTGAACTGGACGTGATCTTGCAGCCCCAGTTCATCCACCATACGAAGCAGGGTCCGCCGGTGCTCCCCCCCGCCATGGATCGTCAACTGGAGGTCGGGTGCTTCCTCGCGTATGTGGTCAATAGCCCTTAAGGCCAGGTCCAGACCATAGCGCCGATCGATTGTACCGTGATAAATCAGGCGAAAATGGCCGTCGTCGCCAGGTCCATCCACCGCCACATCTTGATTGAAGATACGATCGTCGGCCACGTTCATAACCACAGAGATCTTGTCGGCTGGCTGCCCACGTTTGATGAGCGACTGGCGCCATAACTCCGTCACGGTAATAATGTGATCGGCGAAGCCACAGGACCACCGCTCCTGCCACCGGATCAAGCGCACGGGCAGGCTATCCAGCGACCGCTGGAAACGCTCAGCATAGAATTCAGGCATCAAATCGTGCAAATCCAGGATGACACGAGCCCCGATCAGCCTGGGGATCAACGCCACAAAAACCAGAAAGTCAGGCAAATTGTGAACCTGTACGACATTGTAACGTCGCTTCAGGTGCAAGCTGGTAATCCGAATAAAGGCTAAGAGAAAGAAGTGCAGATACTCAAGCATCCGCACGGCAAAACCGCCTGCATGACGTCTTACAGGCAGGCGGTAGACCGCTGCACCGTCAACTGTTTCGCGAGCCAGCTCGCCAGGCTTGCGCAGACTGATGATATCCACCTCAAAACCATGCGCCAACAAAGCCTGTGCTTCTCTTTCCACGCGGGTCTCCCCGACGGGATAGTAGGCGTGGACGACCATACAGTGTTTTCTGGGATGTTCTATGTTTCGCTCGCTATTCATCTTCTTCTACCTAACTCCTACCAACAAATGCCATCGTACCGACCATTCAAGTGATCGATCTCTTTCGAAATGCGCACCAGGTCAATGACTACCTGGTCCTGGCGCACTTGGTGGGGCACCGAAGCAAACTCGGGGGCCTTGTTGCCAATGACGATAACTTCACTCTCGGCAAGCACCTCTTCCATCGAGCCACACATCAGGGTAGCAATGTGGGGGATTTCGCGCTCGATATAGGCACGATTGGCACCTTGTAGACGAGCCAGCGAAACGTTTTTATCATAAACCATGACATGATAGCCCTTGCCGATAAGGGTTTCGATCAGCTCTACTAGAGGACTTTCCCGCAAGTCATCGGTCCCAGCCTTGAAGCTGAAACCCAACACCCCCACCTGTTTGCGGCCTGACTGCTTGATAAGTTCGTAGCCCCGTTTGGTCTGGAGTTCATTACTAGGCAGGATGGATTCCATGACCGGCAAACTCAGATCGAGACGGTGTGCGTGATAAAGCAACGCCCGCAGGTCTTTGGGCAGGCACGAACCACCGAAGGCAAAGCCAGGCTTGAGATAATACGAGGACAGATTCAACTTCTCGTCCATGCAGAAGATATCCATGACCTGGTGGCTGTCTATCCCCTGCTCCTTACAGATGTTGCCAATTTCGTTGGCAAAGGTAACCTTGAGGGCATGGAACGCGTTGTTGGCGTACTTGACCATTTCTCCGACCCCTAGAGGAACCACCAGAAGCGGGGCGTCAATGCTGACGTAGAGCTCGGCTGCCATTTCAGCCCCTCGACTGTCGTATTGACCAATGAGGGTAAAGGGAGGATGATGGAAGTCATGAACAGCAGTTCCCTCCCGCAAAAACTCGGGGTTAAAAGATACGCCAAAATCTCGGCCCACCTGACGCCCAGAGGAGCTCTCCAAGTTGGGAATGACGAGTTCTTCAGTGCTCCCCGGCAACATAGTACTGCGCAATACAACCACGTGATAACCATTCTTCAAGGCCAGAGCCTGGCCGATCTCCTGACACACGCGCTCAACGTAGGTCAGGCTTAGATTACCGTTATCTTGACTGGGTGTACCTACACACACCAACGAAATATCGGAGGCCGTAATAGCCTCGCTAGCCTCGGTAACAGCGCTAAGCTTTCCAGATCTCACCGCCTTGGCGATGAGATCATCCAAATCCGCTTCGATAACTGGGCTCTGACCAGCATTGATCATATCCACCTTTAGAGGATTCACGTCAACGCCAATCACTTCGTGGCCGAGAGTTGCCAGGCACCCTGCCGACACCGATCCCACGTAACCTAGACCAAAGACACTGATTTTCACAAGAGTGCTCCTTGTAGATAGTATAGCCCGTCCTTCATCAATAAAGCACGAGCCGGATTATAGCTATTTTTTGATGAAGCGATTACCTTCCCAACAGGCGCAGCCCATAATCCCACAAGGTCATAGCGTCGATGTCGCCGCTGATACACAACGCGCTACGAGCACCATCCGGCCAGCGACCAAAGCGAATGAGCGGCCCGTCACTCTGAGCCAGACGCTGCAATAGCGAACGTTCATCTTCTGCGAAGAAACGGGATTGGCGAAGATAGATCGAATAAGCCTGATCTTCGTTGCTGGTCTCTACCCAATAACCCTGTTGTCTCAGGAAATCCAGCAACGTCGTGTCGCTATCCGGCGGGAGTCCAATAAAGGGTCGCTGGCTGGCCTGGAATCGAAAACTCGTCGCCGAGATGCAGTCGAAGCCATCTCCCCATGGCTCGGCGGGGACATCAACCTTTACGCCACGCGCCATAACCGTTGTGCCTGGTGGTCCGTGTACTGCCAGACGGAAGGTACCATCCCCTTCGGTCGCCACTTCAAAAGTGGCCCGACTCCGCGCTTGCCACCAGCGCGCGATTTCGTCAAGGCGTGCAATCCATACCCCAGGGGACAGACAGCGCGCCTGAGTTAACACAGCCGTAAGCGGTTCTTGAAGCAGGTCAATGCGCTCCGGGTGCAAGCCCAGCGTAAATAGCTCGCCCAAGTCATAAGTCCGCTCCAAGATAGCCAGCCAGATGTCACTCATAGCCTCCTCATCGTCCAGCTTCAAGCGCTCGATGAGGGCCTCGTCATCAGGCACACAATACGGAATCTGCACCAGGTTTCCTGCCTGTTTGGGCAAGCCAGGGTAATCCTTGGCCGGGCGGGAGCCGTAGAAGTCCAGTACATGCTGATAGTCATCGGTTCCATAGCTGTCAACCACATCCCAGTGCAAAGCCTGGCTGCTGTCATAACTCAGGTCATTAGCCTCAATGGCAGTCAGGGTATCTTGGTTCCAGCGCAAATAAGGGCAGCGAAAGCCACTCAATCGAACCTGTGCCCGGTCAAAGATCTGCCGGCTCCTCCCCAGATGCCCGGTTTGCTCACGACCGGGGAGCTGCGAGTAATCAACGTGGAAGAGACCGTGAACAGCAAATTCGATGTTCTGCGCCTGGTATTTCCTTACCACCGGCCCGTGACGAGCCAGGACGGAGGCGGTAATCGGAAAAGTTGCCCCACACTCGAACTCCTGCAGGATATCGACAAACAGCTTGAGCGTACCATCCATCCTGGCGATGTTCAGGCCATAGCGCCCGCCAATGGAGCGAGCGCGCTTGACCAGCGCCGAATAACCCTTACCTTTGGCTGCTATAGCTATCGGATTTGCCAACGTGATCAATCCATCCTTTTAGTCAGAAGTAACGACCGGCGGCACGAAAGACTCGATTGCCAGTGCTTCAAGCGCATCGTCACCGGTACGCTCGATATCGAACAGAACGACACCGTTCGAACCTGTTGCGTAGGCCAAGTCTACCTCGGAAAGCAAACGCGCAGGAGTCTTGGGTACACTCGTGCCATTTTGCGAAGAATGAGTTATTAAACCCAATGCAATTTGATCCGAGCTCCCCATAGCCGGTATCCAATTAGCAATCACTGGCAACAAGCGTTCATCCTGATCCACATAGGCCCTGGGAATGACCAAGTCCACGTAACCTCCTGCCAGCCAGGCCTGCCAGTCCAGAAAATGCTGCTCGTCCAATGTTTCCTGTTCGGCAGCCACCGTAACGCTTATCAATACACCCGGGACCAGTGGTTTGACTCGCTCATAAACATCCCTCAACAGATCGCTGATGAGTTGCTCACGAAACGCCTTCCAGCGCGCGTCAAGTTTCTGGTAATCCTCCAACGCCAAGCCCCGTTCGCTGGCAAGAATCAACGGATGTTCCCCCTCGGCCAGCAGCAACCTGGTTTCCTTAAAATGCCTGCCCCGGGCCCGCATCCCGGTCAAGGCCTGGACGTTCTCGTCTTGTATGGATGGGGTTGGCCCATCGATAAAGATCAGGCCCCCGCCCCGGCGCACAAAATCAGCCAGGTCCAAAGCCACTTGGGAATTGATAAAATAGACATTGGGCATCACCAGGACTGCATTAGCCTCAAGCCCCACCAGATCCGCCTCACTTAGCTCAACTGGCGACCAGCCCATGTCTCTCAGCCAGTCCACCCCGCGATCGAACTCATCGAGGCCATACCTTTCCGCATTGGCCTCAGAACGCAGAATGTAAACCTCTCCGCTTCCATCCAGCAGATAATCGATACCGCGGCGCAATATTTCGCCGCCGGCCGCCACCTGGCGCTCATTGGCGTACCAATTCAGCAACAACACCTCACCTTCCCCCAGACTGTTGAGAAGCACAGCCGGCTGGCCACCATCAAAACTGGCCAACACGCGCGCTGTACTCACTCCCACCAGGGGGTTGCCCTTAAACGTCCCATAGGCAGGTAGCTCCGCATATCGCAAAAGGTCCAGGTCAATGCCATATTGCTGAGCAAAGGCCTGATGTGTATAAGCATCAAAGCTCCACGCCGCGCCGGGATAGCGGGTGAAATCAAAATGCACCCCGTCCACGTCATAGTTAGTCACAATCTCTAATACTACGTCACCGATGAACTGCCTGACTTGGGGGTGGGCGTAATTCAGCCAATAGCTCTGCCGGCCGTCGGGGCCTTGCATGCCCCAGTCCGGATGGCGTGCCAGAATAGGGCCTGGCCGGCCCTGATCGCCCACCGGGCCGGCTATCAACCAGACGTGCACCTCAATACCCCTCTCGTGAGCCTGCTCGACGACATAGGCGAGCGGGTCGTAACCTGGCGCCAGATCAGCCTGTTTTTCAAGCAACTGGCTGTCGTAATACGCATAACCATTTAGAAAGACATTCACCAACACGGCGTTGAGATTCCCCTTCTGAATCCGCGCTAACATTTCATCAGCTTCCTCAGGTGTAGTGATCGACCTGGCATGCATCCACGCACCGTTCAAGGTGGGAATTCCCTTCTCTGTCGCCCTGCCTGTCGAGCACCCCCACCCTCCATAAGCCAGCCAAACAAGTACAAGCACTAAGGACAATTCTTTGCAATATCTTGCTTTTCTAATCATTCGCCCCTTAGCCGCGTCAAATCACTAAGCCCTCAACAATCTGCATATCACTTATGGACTGGCTTTCCTCTCAGCAAACCAGCTAATTGCTTTAACTGGGTACGACGCACGTGACGGATCAGAGACGGGTCCGGCATTTGCTCTTGCCCGCGCAGCCAAGCCACCACATAACCTACGACCATCACGATGCCCCCAATCAAATAGGGGCGCAGGAACATATACCGGATGCCGCGCATAACGATAAACAACGGATTATAGCCCATATAATGAGCACCGTATCCCTGCTCAATACGGCTCCTAAGCGAGCCAGTTGCAGCCCCGGTTACCCGATAGTGGTATACCTTCAATTTACGAAAACTCTGTATCTCCCAGCCAAGGCTGAGCGCCTTCCACTCATCGATGCCATCCCAACCCAAGGCCAGCACCAACCCTCCGATCGCCTCAAAGCAGGCCCTGCGGTAGACCTTGGTCGGACCACGCACGTGATCTCTGGATGAATCTAATACCCAATTCTCTCCATCCAGCCTCTCATACACACCGCCGCCGGCGATGCCCAGCTTGGGGTTGACGGCAAATTCGCGCAACAACGACTCAAAATAACTGGGGCCAAAGGAGAGGTCCCCATCTAACTTGACAATAACATCATAGTCCTGAGTTATCGTCTCGTAGCCTGCATAGAATGCCTCAACAACTCCCCTTCCTCGCTGCCTGGCACCACGATCCTCTCTGTCTACCAGCTTAATCCACGGGTGCTCAGCAGCATATCTGGCCACAATCTCGGCTGTCTCATCCGTAGAACCATCATTGACGATGATCCACTCGGCGGCCTTGATCGTTTGCTGAGTCATGGAGCAGATTGTCGTCTCAATATACTCGGCTTCGTTCCTGACCGGGGTAATGACGACGTAATTTGTGTTGGTTAGACCCTCTGAGACCGAGCTTTTGTCCATTTTCGAGCCATTCACTGTCTTCCTACCTCATCCAATCAAAGCAAACCCCACCAGCCGATACATAAGCGACAGTCTTACCAGTTATTCCGATGTGTCTTGACGCTTTCGATAGATGTACTGACCGTGGTCTTTTTCTGAACTCCATTCGAGCGTAAAATTCTGGCGCAAGCTGGGGCTCATCTGGACCTCCTGACGCCCATCAAGTATTAAGACATCGCGCTCACCCATATGTCGAAGCAATGAAAGGTCCCCCGTGGCTATCCACCCTCTGTCTACCTCTTCGAAATCATATCCCCTCATAATCAATTCAGCGTGGGGCACCCAAGCGCCAGACGGATAATACACCCGATCCGGCCCCTCCTCAAGCACCCAATAGTATGCCCCATAGGCACTATTGGTCTGCGCCGTTCTGTCCACAACTAGGGCGCCATATTTGGGTTGCAGTTCCAGGCCGACCAAGACAACCAATAGCGCCAAGAACCCCGTACTCAAGTGGCGCCAGCGCAGCGCCTTGAGTTGATCGACGACAAAAGAGATGCCGGCGGCAGCTAGAATAAACACGGCGGGCAACGTCGGCGTCCAATACCGAGCAAAAACACGATTCCCGGAACCATAGGCCAGGTAAGAGAGCACTACGTATATCACCAGCAGGGGCCATGGCTCTTTGCGTTTTACAAGCGCGTAAACACCTAGCGGCAGGAATACCACAGCCAAGATGCTTTCGTTCGTCAAGTAATGAACGATAAACGTCACCCACTGGCGCTGGCCCGAACTCACGGCATTGTCTTTCATAGTGGTTGCAAAGCCATATATCGCTTTCTTCCAGGATATGAGCAAGAAGGGAGAGCCAACGGAAAAAAAGATCAGGGCGAAGATGAGCGCCACATAAGGGCGGGGGTAACAGAATCTGGCAAAGAAAGACCGAAAGAACAAAGACAAGAGGAACAACGCCCACGACAGAATGGCCAACGCCAGCGTAGTCGTCCTTAAGCTCTCGATCATGGCCACGTCCTCGGGTTCAAGCGAGGCGCTCAGGCTGCCTTGCTGCTGGACAAAAGAAGCGATCCAATCATAGGACGGGAAGAAAGAGTAGACAGCCAACAAGGCCAACCCGGCCAACAGGGCCATACCCGATAGCCATAGCGGCGAGAAGGGCCTCTCCAATAGGTGCTTTACACTGTGTGAAGCATCAGTCGATCCCTTAGAGAAGAACTCGTAGATCAGGTAAGTTAACAGGACGGGGACAGCCGACACGTACTTGCTGGACAGCGCCAAGCCGCCCATCATCGCCCCGGCAAACCAATACTTGTAGTCCTTCCTCTCGAAGAAAAGGCCAAAAAACAACAGAGCAAGCAGTGACGTAACCGCCAGGAGAATGTCGGTGATGATATAACCCCCATTCATAATTAAGATAGGGCTGCTGGCGACCAACAGGCTCGCAATTAGGCCAATCCGGCTGGAATGCAGCACATGCTTCCCGAGCAAAAACACCACAAGAATTAGCAAGCATCCCAGCAACAGATTCACGACTCTTCCATAAGAAAGCAAATCCGAAGCATCCCTGACGAAAGGCCTGGAGGCGAAGTAGGTAAGATAATAATAAAAGGTAGGTTTGCTAAAGTTGCCCGGGTCCAAGTCCCCCATATAAAAGCGATAAAGCATCCAAAGGCCAGGCCGTTCATCGACGTGGGAGCTCACCGGCAGGTTGTATGATACCAAAGGAAACCTCAGCACGATGCCTAGAATGATCAGCACCACCAAGGCTAGAATGATATAGATCTGGCTGCTTAAATACCATTTGCTTTGGTTCATACTCACTCTCTGACCACCTCATATCGATGAAAAGGCCATTTCGCCATAGCGTGTGGACCGCTGCACGCCCGTAGATTGCACACAGCCCAGGCCCTAAGCCCTTACCAGCTTCAAAACAGCGTAAAACACAACCCAACGTTGTGAGGAAAAAGTCCAGCGCCGCTTAAAAAAAATCCATTCTACCTCCCAACCGTTCTGGTTCGCCAAGGCGCGGTAAGCTTTTTTTATCTCATCGAAGCTGATATGGGATGGGTCGGCAGCATTGTAAAACACCTGGCGCCGCCGCATACGCTCCGGGTCCCTCGTCGTCACTTGCGGTATGACGTTCAGAATCATAACGGACGGGTCGCTCAGCACCCGGAATATGTCTGGGAACAAATCGAAGTGTTCGTAGTGCTCAGCAGCCACCCCAGTATTGTCCACCACCACCAGCCCATACATCTTGGGTGTTCGTTTGATCTCCTGATAGGAGTCGGTGATTTTGATCTCGGCGCCGGGAAAGCTGCGCCTGAGGATAGCCTCACACCAGGGCTCGATTTCCCAAATCTCCAGACTGGGCACAACCGAGGCTATGTCCCGGGTGTGATTCTGACCATCGCTGCCAAACACTTCGAGGGCATCCAATTGGCCTGGATTGATGCCGCGCCGCCTGATGCCCTTGAATACCTGGTGCATTGGGCTCAGTCTCAGGGTACTACGCATGGTTTTGGCTACAGTTATCAGCTTGTCGACGATCCTCACCGATTTATCCCTAACCCAGCATCACGCCTAAAAAGAAGTGCCCACCGAACGCAGAGCCAGCTCCAAGGTAATGATGCGACTCAAAAGCGAATCGTACCTGAATTGATCTGTTTGCGCCTCAGCCAGTAATGCCTGTAAGCGCTCCCTGTCGTATAGGCTGGCCGAATGCATGCGGGCAGGCACCAACAGATCTTGACCGTTAAGTTGAGACAATGTATCTCTGCGCCATTGCGCGCGCGGATAAGACGCTTTTCCCTCTTTGCCCGGGTCCTTCTTACGCCACAGGCTTGTTCCCAGAAATCTGCGGCTCATCTTCCAGGCCAGTTTTTCGCCCACGCCCCACCAGTAGGGGACGAACTGGTGCAGGTTGCCCAGTCGCATAGGCGAAGCGGGTCCGCCATCTGCCGTCTCGATGGCAGTCAAGGCGGGGTTTATCAATTCCAGCATCAATCGGAATAAGCGACTATGAGCACGCCACTTATGATTCACGGAAAGAACGCAAGCCATATTGGACTTAAAGTCGAAGGGAGATATGGCCCGCTGCAGGCCCATCACTGCCGAAATTGTGGCTCCGCTTAAGGTTCGCTCCAGATGATCGCCGATCAGGTCTAGCTTCACAGTATTCGGCCAGTCAGGCTGCTGTTCCCCGATGGTCATCAATCGCAATTTTAGCTCGTCACGTATAGAGCGAATCCAGCCTGGTGTGTCCTTGAGAATGGGCCAATCCACAGGTGTGATGCGATAATCTAGCAAACGGTCATAGTTGACGGTGGATGTGTTGCCCACGTTCAGAAATTCTTGTTTCCAATAAAAACCTCGATATATCTCGCCCCCATAGCCCCAAAGCGAAACTGGATAGTGTTGGGATTTTAACGTCTGTTCCCTTATGATCCGACTCGTCTTCAGCACGTCCAGGAGGGCGTCCGTATGGCCCAGTGTGCGCTCTAACCATTGCACACGCCGGGTTCCCCAATCTTCGGGCAGTGGGAAGTACTGGTGCTCCCAGCCCATGGCCTGGCTGACCTGAGATGCCAGGCGCACATCCCGTGAGTCAGGCGCCCCGTGACAATAGCTCTTGAACGGCAGCTCGCAATGATGCATCATGGCCGCCAGCACACGCGAGTCAAAGCCACCGGTCAGACTCAACCAGGCCTTACCTTCGCGGGCCAGGCCATACCGCATAGTCTCGGATAATACACCCACTACGTGTTCTATCGACCCATTGAGCGACAGGCCGGCGACCGTCTGATCCAGGCCAAAAGACCAGTAAGACGACTTCTGAGCACCATGCCCGTTGAGCGTTAAGATGTTGGCTGGCCACAGTTGGTAGACGTCCTGCCACAGAGTCGCCTCACCAAAGTTACCGCCGTATAGGATAAAAGAACGCGCCTCAAATGCGCCAGGCTCGGCCCCCACTGCTTTGGCCACGGCCAGCGCCGATGTGGAAACAAAGAAGCGCTTCCCCTGTTGGGCGTAGTAGATCGAAATAAGCCCAAAGGGGTCAGACACCACGCGCACACTACCCTCGCGCCCGTCACAAATGACCAGGGCAAAGTGCCCATCCAGGCGATCAAAAATCCCGTCGCCTTGCGCCAAGTAATCTGTCAGTAGCCGCTGGAGACTCCCTTGGGCATCGACGTGCGCGTTGTCAATCAGCGTGCCCGCCGCCAATAACCACGAACCCGTCGCCTGGTCCAGAGTAATACCCCGGTGCAGCGTTGATGGTGAGTCAAACTTGGCGACAGCACATCGCTCGCCGGTCACAACTTGTGCCGGCCTATCCAAACTCTTGTAGTCAGCCACAGACTGGACAAAATCTACAAAAACCGGGCTTTCAGCCGCCAGCGGCTCGTTTTGATTGAATACCAGCGCAAAACCGGACATGAACTCTCCCTCTTTATGCCGAGGTGTTTTTTGGCAAGCTATCCTGAAATAGGTGGGCCAGTTGAGCGGTCCCTTTAGTCAGATTAAACTTTGCGTCGACCAGCCGCCGCCCTTGACGCCCCATCTCGGCACGAACAGCCAAGGGCCGGGCGTGCACAGCTTGCAGGGCCTCTACCAGGGCCAACGCGTCGTGGGGTGGGACCAGGATGCCGGTACCGGGTTGCACCAACTCACTGATGCCCACGATATCTGTGGAGACGACCGGCAACTCCATGGCCATGGCCTCGGCCAGAGAAACGGGGATGCCATCCCGGTCCCCGTCCTTGGCCACCACACACGGCAAGGCAAACACGTCAGCCCACGTTTCCAGGAGGCGCAACACTTCGCTCTGCGGTTGCCCACCCATGAGATGCACCCGCTCCTCCAAGTGGTAGCGAGCGATCATCGCTTCCAGTTCTGGCTTCAAAGGGCCGCTTCCTACGACACGACATTGAAAATCAACGCCTCGTTCTTGCAGGTGATGACAGGCCTCTACCAGGTAGGCGTGTCCCTTCTTTTCAACCAGACGACCGACCGAAAGAATGTGCAGGCGCTCGTGAGCCGGTCGGCTGGCGGGCGGGACAAGTTTTGCCAGGTCAACCCATGGATGCAGGATATGAATCTTGTCGGAGTATAGGCCCGGATAGCTATCCAGCAAATACCTCTTATTGTATTCGGACACCGTCACCATAAACCGGGCATTGATAATTTTCTCACGGATGAGTATTTTTCGACTGAAGATGCTGTTGGCATGGGCCGTCAGGCTGTAGGGTTTGTCCAACAGACGGCCAACGATCAGCGCCACCACCACCGCCCGATCAATGAAATGCGCGTGCAGGTGGTCAAAGTCCCACTTGCGCAGAACGTGGGCAGCGTATGCGCCTTGCAAAAAATGCAAGCTTGTCTTGAGCCGAGCCTTCAGATCAGGATGATCGTGCGCCAACAAGTAGAGCAGCGTCCCGAAATAGACCAGCGGGCGCAGCAGCATAAAGCGCAGATTGCCCAGCAAGAAGCCCAGAAAGTCGAAAGCCAGCCAACTTTCAGGGATGAGGTAAAACGTCTCCTCGCGCACTGCCTGCTGGGCGGGCGACACGGCGCGTGACGTCAAGGGGTAGCGAATCGAAACCGGCTGTATCTCGACACCTCCCAATTGACGCAGCATGCCTATCTCGCGCTCGATGAAAGTCGTGGTCAGTTCGGGGTAGCGACCGACTAAGTAGACCAGCTTGATGGGCCTTGAGTCCGAATTGTCCTTGCTGTTCACTTCAGCCACCTCGATCATTTTGGTACGAGATCATTTTCCGAGCCGTCCATCATCTCAGAATAACAGGCATATAAATAACGTGGTCAGCCGGGTCGCCCCCGCTACCTTCTATTACAGTCACAACCACCGAGTCAGTTTCATTGTTAGATATGTCCGGGTCAATGACCCCATCGTTCAGCGTGACGCTGGCCACGCTGCTTAACACACCGCTATAGGTATGGCTGGTGGTGACGACCAGCGTCAAATCGGAGCAAACCCCACCCACCAGATCAGTCACAGCACACGTAATGCTGGCGGAGCCGGGCGTCCAAGCGCAGCCGGGGCCGCTAACCGCCGCCAAGGCGTCGGCGTCGCTGAAGGTGTCTACCAGCGTGGCCCCCGCCGGGCTGGATGGCCCGGCGTTGGTCAGGCTGATGGTGTAGGTGATGGCCTGGCCGGCCTCGATGGTATCCGGCCCGCCACAGGCCTGGGCGACGGAGAGATCAGACTCCATGCCTTCGGCAACCTGCAGCACCTGGTCGGCGGCCACGTCGTGCACCACCATCACGTGGCCGCTGGGCCATGTGATGGTGATAGCCTCTGCCTGGCCATAATTGCCCAGCCCGAAATGGGCCAGCAGGCTGTTCTGGCAAGGGCCGGACGAGCCGCCCCCCACTTCTCTGAATTGAACTTGGTCGCCCGTTTTGACCTGGATCTTGGCCCCGATTCCCAGTTTGTTACTGTCGGTGCCGATCGGCTTGATTATCAACCAGTGATTGGCGTTGCCGCCGTTCAGATACAGCTTGTGCGGCCCGGCCAGGTACCCGGTCCAGTCAGTATTCGAAATGAAGACATCCAGGAATCCATCGTCGTCGTAATCTGCCCAAGCGGCGCACTGGTCCCAGCCTTCTGTCGGGCCCTGCAGCCGGACGGAGCCTGCCACGTCGCTAAACGTCCCATCGCCGTCGTTCCGATACAGCCGATTGGGTTGGTTGCCAAAATAGGTACTGCCATAATTGTTCACATACAGATCCAGATACCCGTCGTTGTCAAAATCTATCCACTGCGCATCGTAGGTATTGGCGGAGTCCCCCACCTCAGCCACATTCGTCACATTGGTAAACGTACCATCGCCGTCGTTTCGATAGAGGTAGTTGGGTTTAGACTCATCGGCTGGGATCTCGAAGTTATCCGAAATCACTTGGCTGAACTCGCCAGCGGTCGTGATCGCCCCGTGTAGACGTGCCCCATCACCACTCCAATATATCTTCCAGGGGCTGGTGGCAGTCTCGCGCCAGATGAACACGCCGTACTCTACCCCCGGCGCGTAAACAGGGACTCCAATGTGATCACTGGTGCTGTTATCCAACGTAAAGGGGATAGACGCTGGGTGTCTCCGGTCAGCCCCCAGGTGGATCTCGTACGTCTCGTGCTGACGATCGGACTGCCACAGGTCGAAGGTCACCGCCGAGACGGTGCTGGTGAAGATCAGCCCCTGGTGCCCTCCCGACCCACTGGTCGGCGTTTTGACGATGGCCATGATGGTCTGGGCATCCCACACCAACTTATCTAGGTGGGATTCCTCATACGCCGAGTTGAGATAAAGGTCCAAATCGCCATCGTTGTCATAGTCGCCCCAGGCGACCGAGCGCGGCCAGCGATTCGCCAGCCCGGCGCTGCTGGTTGCATCCTCAAAGGTACCATCACCCCGATTGTGATACAGTCGCAGCGGATTGCCGATCATGGTCAACACAAAGTCGGGATGGCCGTCGTCGTCGTAGTCGCTCCAGGCTACACTGCGAGAGCCATCAGAGGTAGATACACCCGCTTGGACCGCTACGTCGCTAAAGGTGCCATCCATGTTGTTGCGATATAGAGCATTGGGCGCGATGTCACGCGGCGCGTTGGCCACAAATATATCCAGGTCGCCGTCTTGGTCGTAATCTACCCAGCGCGGGACCCGGCCCCGTCCATCGTCGTTGGTTATACCGGCCTGGACTGCCTGTTCTGCAAATGTGCCGTCGCCGTTGTTAACGTAGAAGTCGCTGCCATTTACAATCGCACGGCCGGTGACCACGTACAGGTCGAGATAGCCATCGTTGTCGTAATCGCCCCAGGCCGCGCCGTGCCAATCGGCCGGCCCGGACTTGATGCCGGCTGCGGCACGTACATCAGTAAAGGTGCCATCGCCGTTGTTGTGGTATAAGCTGGGCGTGTTAAAATGATTGCCAACGTACAAGTCCTCGTAGCCATCCTTGTCGTAATCACCCCACACTGCCCCCCATTGCGGCGCTGTTAAATCGACGTCGGCCAACGTGGTCACGTCGGTGAACACCACGGGACCGCTGTCAGCCAGCGCCACCTCCAGCTGCCCAGCAGGTTTCCTCAACAACTGCAACATGCCAAGCATACATACCAACAACAGCAAGCCGGCCAGGCTAGCCAAGAGTTGCCGGCATACTCTTGGTAGGAAAGTGGATTTTGTCTGATGTGTTGTACCGTCCCTGTGCATTTCTGGTCCTCCTTGGTTGCAGGGCTCTTGCATTGATAAACCCTCCCCCTCCGTGTCATCGAGTGGGATGTCCTACACTACTCTTCGTAACAGATCAGCCTCTCCTCCCCCTCCAGCAACTACACTTTGATAGGCCGCATAGGTGCATCTGGCTACGGCGTCGGCGTGATAATTCTCCAGGGCAAACTCGCGGCCTGCCTCCCCCATACGCCTGCGTAGCGTAGAGTCGCGCAGCAAGCTTAGAAGCGCCTCGGCCAGGCCGTCAACGTCTCCCACCTCAACCAGGAAGCCGGTTTGTCCCTGAGTGACCATCTCGGCCACACCCCCCACCGGCGTGGCCACCACCGGCTTGCGGGCTGCCATCGCTTGGGCGATAACCATGGGCGTCGTCTCCTGGATTGAAGGCAGAGCCAACACGTTGCAACCGGCAAACTCTCGCAAAATCGCTTCCTCATCCAGCGAACCCAGCAGATGGACGTTATCTCCCAGCCCGGCCGCCTGGATGAAGTCACGCACCGCCTTGACGTAGTCCACCTCGGTCCGATACTCGCCAGCAATGCGCAATTGGGCCGATGGGACCTGCTGAACTACCTGGGCGAAAGCCTGAACCAGATCCAAGACCCGCTTGCGGGGCATAACCCGCCCCGCAAACAGAACGGTCTGGCCATCCGAGGTATCCGCCAGGCTGAAGAAATTCTCATGGATGGCATTGGGCACATAATAAACCTGAATGTCTGACCTGAGCTGCGGCCCGAAGTAGTCGGTCACGTAACGACTGATGGCGATCAGGTGCCGCGTGTGGCGCATAACATACCGTTCGATCAGCAGGCTGTCGAAGTAATTCCGCAACCGTCGGCCCAAGGAGCCGTAATGCTTTCCATCCTCGTAGCGTACCCCGTGCACTGTGACCACAGCCGGGTAGCCGGAGCGCGTGGCCACGTAGGCGTGGGCCGTAGTGTCTTGGGCGTGAAGCACGTGGGGCCGGACCTGGGCCAGCTTTCGATTCAAGGTCGCTTGATACGTGCTGTAATTCCTGAGACGTTCAAAACGTGGGAAAGGCGGCAACAAATGCAAGGTGACGCCGTCCTGCTCAACCTGATCGGGACCGGATCGATCACGCCTTCCAAAGGTGAGCACGTGGACCTGCAAGTCCTGGATCTTGCACAGTCCCTTTACCAGATATACAAACGCTGCTTGCACGCCGCCCTCTATTCGGCCGCTATCCAGGGGATAGCTGCCCACAATCGCCACCCGCATTGGTCCTCCTAGCGATCTCTCACGTCTTAAAGCCTGTGCCGGCCAGCCCCACGATCGATTGTCAAGTAAGGAAGCAGGCTTGGTCCATCCAAATTGGCAAGGAGCCCGTCAGGAACGTGCCACTGCCTGTTGTGCCCAGCTTGGGGCTCCGATGTCACCTGGCTGCAGATAGGGGTAGACCAGGTTGGCAATCAATCCCAGCACCATCCACCACAGCGTCGTGCCAAAAGGATGGTAGCGGATCATGTCCATAAAATTGGTCACGATAAACATGTGCAACATCACCAGCCACAATAACAGCAACAAGGAGCCACTCCAGAATCCGCTGGCTGGCAGGCGCCGCCGGACCCTCAGGCTGAGTATCAACCACCAGCCTACGGGGAAAAGGTAGAAGAAAAAACCTGTCAAGCCGAACTCAGCCAAAATCGTTAGATAAGTATTGTGCGAGGTCTCGTCATAAACGGCAACATTTCCCACACGTCTCATGAACGGCTGCTTGGCCTGATCATAATTGCCATAGCCCCAACCAAGGAACGGCTTAGCTTCCAACATCTTGATCGAAGCGTAGTTAGCCGTCGTCCGGCTTTGGGCACTCTGTTGGGCCGCCTCGCCTGTCAAGCGTTCGTAGCCCCAGGTGACCTGCTCGGCCAATAGGCTGCCGCTCAGAACAAACGCGACGACGGCTACTACGAGCGTCAGACGGATCATGCGCTTGGGAAAGGCGAATATCAGTGCCAGCAACACCACGACCTCTCCCAGCCAGCTCCCCCTGGAGAAAGACATGTACATACAGAAGAGAGCTAGGCCAAACACAGCCAACAGCCCCAGGCGTAGCCATCTCGACTCAACCTGAAACGCCTGGTAGAACAGCAGCAGGGAACAGAACAGCAACGTGCTGGTGTACACAGCTACGTTGCGCAGCGAGCCCACGGTCCGCGCGCCCTCCAGCCCCAGCCACTTGTCAGGTAACAGGCCCGGATTGAACCAACTGATGAGGCCGATAGTCGACTGAGCAATCAGGGTGACAAAAGCCCCCCATAGAAATAGTCTCAGGCCTTTCTCACCCGGAGCCACCAAGCGGATCAACCAGTATAAACAGAGAGGGATAAAGATTCGGTCATAAGCGTGAATGAGTGCCGACATAGGATTGCTATTGAACAAGAGTATATTGACCACAATCAGGCCTAAAAAAATCAGCATCGACAGCTCTGCGCGGCCCAGCCGCACCGGCTCCCGTTTTTTCACCCCTAACCAGTCGGAGAGAACCGCCACCCCCAAGGCGGTGGGGATGATGGCCCGGTGCACCACCCAATAGATGAAGCGTCCACTGGCCGTCGGCTCATTCAAGAAGTAAGGAATGATCAACAGCCAGAGCATCATGGCCACAAAAGGATATCGGTTGAACAAGATGATGGCCGGCACAGCAAAAGCCAAAGGGAGTGCCAGGTGCCAGCTTTCACTGACGATAAAATAGGCCGAAGCCACCCCCAGAGCCAACCCAAGCAGCAGGGGGAACCACCTGGGCAAAAAACGCGATTCCCAGAAGTACTCCCATCCTCTGCCTCCGAAGATCTCTGCGACAATTGTCTTCCTGATAGCGAGTTGTTGCTTCACAAAACTAACCCTGTCTATTCAAGGTATCCCAATGCTTGTAGTCGCTCTCGCAACTCGGCGTCGTCTTCGGCCGAGATCTGTTCATCTGTGAATACTGCCTCATCTCGGCTGGGCCAGAAATCTTTCAGCTCTCCCATCTCGACCGGTCGCGCTTCGAGGAGTTTAGGCTTCAGAACTTCCGTTAACACCCGTCCATCCATATCGGAAGGTACCGGCAGTCCCATCAAGTAGAGAGCTGTAGGTGCAATGTCTTCGATGCTTAGACCGGGCAGGGCCTCTGGCCAGGGCAGAACACCCGGTCCACTGACGGCGAATATCCCGTCCATGCGATGGTCGCCATGGTCGGTGTGCTTCTGAAGTTCAGTCACGATCGAACTGTAGTGACTGATGCGAAAACCGGCCGTATACATTGGGTTCATGATCACGATAATCTCAGGCACATCACGTGCATAAGGGCCCTGATAGTATTCTTCCCCCGCAAGGACCTCCTGGACAATAGGTTGCCCGGTTTGAGGGTCGTTGACTGCTCCCAAGGCGCGAACGATCTCTTGGCGCAGGGCCCCTCGCTCCTCGTCCCCGACGTTGAGCTTGATGCCAAAGATATGGCTGTATATCGGTACACAATATGCCTTTGATGAATTCGTATCGACATCTCCCATGGAGGAAGCCGCGGCCTTTTTGACCACACCACTTCGCGATACCTTGGGCATCTTCAATAATATAGCGCCGATCTTATCACGCGGCAGACCCAGCCGCTTGAGCCAGGTGTTGGGGTTAAGTGCCCGGCTGCCGCTGGTCTTGACAACAAGCCACCTGTGCCCCTGTAGCCAGTTGTTCCAATGTACCCGATGTGTGTAAATGGGGCCCATGCCATGATCGGACATGAGGATAACAAATGTCTCCTGGCCGGCCGTCTGGGCCAACTCGCCTATCACCTCATCCAAGCGCACGTAATACGCACGGATGGCGTCATGCAGTTTCCTGACCAGTGATCCTTTTCCATCTTCGGGGAAATGATAGGGCCATAGATAATGCCCCATGCGGTCCGGGCCGGTGAAAACCACCATAAACAGGTCCCAGGGCCTGCCTGTCATAAGGTCCAAACTCGCCCTGGCCCGTTTCTCCAACATGTCACGGAACTCCCCCATCAAAGACAGAGTCGGGGCGATCGCCTCGCTGCTTTGGGCTCCCTGGAAAGGTTTCACTCCGATGAAACGCTCCAGGTCAATAATATAATCCGTTAGTTCCTTCGAGAGCTGCCGCGGCCAGGTGAAAGTTGAAGCGTGTCGGGGCGTGAGCAGCCCGGTGATCATAAAACCGTTTACAGGGCGTGGCGGATAGGTCATAGGCACGTTGATCAGGGCCACCTGGCGCTCGTAATGCCCCAGGACGTCCCATAATGTGGGCGACTTGATGTTCCGGGCGTTCACAATCTCGGGCTTACCGCCTGTAGAAGCCCCATCCTCGAAGAGCCTGACGAAGTGGAACACGCCGTGCTTGCCGGACCGTTTGCCCGTCATAAAGGTGGTCCAAGCAGCGGCCGTGATGGGCGGGATGCTGGAGCGCAACGCCCCCCAGCTCCCGCTCTGGCGCAGCCTGGCCAGATTAGGCAATGTACCATCCCGAATCCAGGGATCAAGGACGTCCCAGGTAGCACCATCCAGGCCAATAACCAACACACGATTTGACGTCTTCATGTTTCCTTCCACATCCAGGGTTATCTGAAATCAAAAATGTAGACCAGCTTATCTCACAGGAAAGATACGCAGCCGGCGACGCACGCGATCCAGGACGGCGCGATCCTCCTGGGACAGTCCTAACATGAGGACCACACCCGCGTACACCACCAGCAGCAAGGTTGCATTCAGACCTGCATAGAAGACATTGGACTGAGTGCCAAACAGTTCGCGGACACCCCAGGCAACGCCTAACGCCACCAGCCCGGCCGCAAGGACTTTGAGGAAGCTCCCGTCATAAGGCAACAAGCGCAGAAGAATAAACACTTCCAGCAAGCGCAACAGATTGACGATGGCTCCAGCAGCCAGGGCCGCGACGGCCGCGCCGATAATGCCATAGTTAGGGATCAACAAGACGTTTAATGCCAGGGTGAGCGCAACGGTTACGATAGAATTCACAAGTTTCATCGACGTGTTGCCACTCATATCCAGGAACACGCCGCAGATGCCGGTGCCCGCGTTGACCAGGTTGCCCCACGCCAAGATGGCCAGCGCCATGGCCCCACCTACAAAATCCTGGCCGAAGATGGACAGGATCGGCACAGCAAACAACTGTATGACCAGAAAAATAGGCAGATTCAGGGTCAAGGTCCATTTCGTCATAGTCTTATAGAAGCGGCCCATCTGTTCCTGCTCGCCCTGGCTGTACAGCTCGGAGACGATGGGCATAGACACCGTCACAATCGACTGGTGAAACAAGCGACCGATGAGACTGACCTGGCTGGCCACGCTGAAGATGCCTACGGTCGCCACCGTGTTCAAAGACCCCAGCAGCACGGTTTGCACGTTATTACGAAACGTCGTGATCAGGTCCGACAAATAGATAGGCAGCGAAAAGGCCAGCATCTCCCTGATTTCGCGCCGGGCTGTTTGTAAAGAGCGTCGCAGCGAGAACAAGCCATTTAAGAAGTACACAAGCAAGGCGGTTACTATGAGCAGCGTCAAGCCGAACGCCACCAATGCATTGTTTGCATTCAGCCCAACCACGATGGCCAGCACCACCACCAGTATCAGCCTGATGACCGGCTGAGAGATGTTTTGGGCAACGACTGCGTACTGCATCTTCTTGAATCCCTGGGTCGCCGCTGCGATCAGTTCGCTCAAAGCCAAAAAGGGAACCAGCAGGCTGGCCAGCCTCAACAGGGGAACCAGCCGCGGCTCGCGGAACAGCCGCTCGGCGATATCGGGAGCCAGAACATACAGACCCAGGCCCATAAACAAACTCAGGGCTGCAGGCATCCCCAGCCCGACCTGGAGGGTGCCCCCCAGCCCAAGCTCGTCGCGTCGGCTGGCAGAATGCGATACATAACGCACCAGGGCCGACTTCAGCCCCAGCGTAGCCAGGCCGGCGGTCACCGTCGCTGCCGTCAGGGCCAGATTGTACAGGCCGAGTTGGTCGGCGCCCAGAAGCCGGGCCAGGAGAACCCCCAAGATAAACCGGCTTCCGTATTCAAACACACGGCCTGCAAATACAATACCTCCGCCTTTGACCGCTGTTAGAATACTTCGATCAGGGCTGGCAGGCGACAAGGCATCAGCTACCTCTACCCGGGATGTACTGAACACGTGCTATTACCTCTTCCGCCTGCTCCGCAAGCCAGCGATGACCAAGACACCTATGATTACCGCCCCGTTGACTACGATCAAGGGCACGAGCCAATCAGGCCGCTCTGACCCATTTGAAACCGGCTCTGACTCAGAGGTAATTGATGTTGGACTGGGTAGCAGAGTTGTCGGAGTTGGGGATGTGGTCGGCGTCTCCGTCGCCGCAGCCGGTGTCATTTCGGGCACGGCGGCTACCACATTCATGGCCACGCCGCCGCTCACCAAGCCACGGGTATCAATGTTGCTAACCCTATCGTCCGTAATAAGAGCCAGGTCCCCATTCACACGCCAGGGACTGTCCGCCAAGACACGTGCTGCCTGCCCCACACTCCCGTCCGTTGTACCCGTAATCGACAGAAAAGCACGTGTCTCATTCCAGGGTGAGGGAATCAGTTGCAGGTAGCCCAAATCGAGGCCTGGTGGCAACCGAAACACCACGTCGTCGAGCCGCTGCTCAATTTCATCCAAGCCCGGCATAAAGGGTTGAGGTAACAGGTCATTTATCTCCTGGATCAAAGCGTTGCGCGAGGGACGCCCAATCGCAATGATGTGGAAATCCCTCAGGTCTTCGACCGACGTGGGATGGCCGATCAGTGCCGCGGGCAAGGTCGTTTGGCCTGAAGCATAGTTGCCCAGGGAGGCCATCAAACGCAAGGCATTCTCCCAATCGCCAACCGCAGGCGACTCAGGCAGCGCAAACAATACATCCGTCAAGGCACGATTGGTGTGAAACGGATATGGGAAATAGCTCAGATCCAGCCCCAAGCCCTGGGCGACGACACCCCGAGGCCAGAACACCTTGGAGCGATCCTGGATCAGGAACCACGCTTCCTCCGAATTTGGGTTGGCACACACGCCTCCCGGCAACGCCATGTCAACCTGGACGCTGAGCCGGTTGCTGCGCCCGCTCCGGGCTTTGACATTGGCCAGGCTGATATGCGCGTGTCCATCTTTTGCCGTCTCGTCGCTGAGGGCAACACTGGCGATGGGGTCCCCATTTAGCAACAACGTAAGCCCGGAGTCTTCATAGATGATGAGTTCAGAATGGCTGAAATAGAGATCAATTGAGGCATCGTCGGATGGCTGCCAGGGGGGCAGGTCAAACCAATAGCTGGTCGACTGCCGGGTTGCGCCATAGATAACTTGATCCCCATAGCCCATATCTTCAAAGGTCACCTCAACCGTCACGGGGGTCGGATCGCTGACCTCTGAGGGAAGCAAGGCACTGCGCACCAGCGCCACCGGGCCGCTCATACCGGGGAAACGGGCCTCGGAACTCATTGCCTGGCTGGCCTTTCGCACCGCCTCATCGCTCAAGCCAGTAATGATAAGGATAGCTCGATTCGGGCTCCAGGGAGAAAGGACCTCTTGAACGATCCCATCCCCCTCGGCCACGGCCTTGTCATCGTAGACGAAGAAATAGTCGCCTGCCTCAACTGCCAATACACGTGGCTGGCTGCCGCTCGAGTCAGCCACCACCGTGGTCATCAGCGTGCCGGCGTTGGTTGGCCCGGCCTCGGTCTCAAGTACAGTCACCGTGTTGTCCAACTCAGTACCCGTCAACACATCGGCGGCCTGTAGCGTCAGCGACAGATTGATCGCCTCGTCCGGCTCCAGCAGCTCCGCATCCCAAGACACGACGCGCGCATCGCCATCCTGGGCGCAGTCGGGCGCGCAATCCACAAACTCCGTATAGGCCGGCAAAACGTCGATGACGGATAGCTCGACGTCACGATCCATGGTGTTTGTGACGGTGAAAAGATAGCTAACGGTATCGCCCGGCGCAACAGCGGCCGGCCCTTGAGCGACGAAGTCTAATTGCTGTTGGTGCAGAGAAACCGGCATATCCAGTGTATCATTCAGGCGTGGTATCAATTGGTTGTCCTGGGGCCGGCCCATCACAATAAGGTGTTCGTCGAAAGCCGTCGGATCGGCCGAAAGCAGGCTGTCCAATTCTATATCTGTGGTCGCGCTGATCACCAGCCGATCCCCGGTCAGACTGCCTAGCTTGGCAGCTACAGCCAGTACATCGCTGGCTAAACCATCGGTGCTTAGCTGTGCAGGCAACACAAAGCGTACGCTGTCCGACTCAAAGGCCTGTTGATAGAAAGGCCTGGGATAGCGCGACAAATCGAGTTCCAGGGGATGCTGGCTATAACTCAGGGTCACCGAAGAGGAGGGATGTATCACAAGCTTGGCCTGGTGGGGGACCTCACACAGAAAGCCGGCATCGAACAATATACTAATCGTATGCCAGGATCCAGGACCAGCCAGCATTGATAGTGGCAAGGCAACCTGCAACCGGTAGCGCTCCAGCTCTCTTTCCTCCAGGGCGAAGATCTCCAGCGTTTCGCCATCCAGCGCAACAGTCACATCGCCAAACAAGGCTGGATAAGCCTCGGCATTGATTTGATTGTAGACATAGCTCAGATCAAGATCAAGAACCCCATCCTCCTGGATTACCCAGCCCTCAGGCAATCTGAAGGAATAGTCGGCCCGGTCATACGGGCTGTCCAGGGTGCTCTCGCCGTAATCCAGTGCGGCCAGCGTGAAACTGTACGTTGCCGTCGGACCAACCTGTATGGTGGCCGCCGGAGTCGCGGTGCTCTGCAAGGCCGGTGCAGCCCGAGCATCTTGAGGAGGCAAAGTATCGGGCAAAGCTGCGGCAGCATGGGTGACGGCACTCACCGACAAAAGAGAGAGCAGAACTACTGCTCCAATAACCCAGACAAACCGACTTGATCTGCACCTAAGAATGCTGCACCGCTCATTACTCATGGTTACCTTCCACATTCGCGAATAGAACAGTCTTGGTCTCGTCTTCTACCTCAGCCAGTTGAAGTGCCCGACTAGCCCGGGCTAACAACTCGTCGCGGCTGCTGCCATTGTGGCTGTAAGCTGCGATGCCTACCACCCCCTTGAGATTGAACTTGGTGCCGTTGCTGACAGACTCGAAGGGAGTCCAGGCCACACGCGTCTGGAGGTATTCCATGATTGCCTTGGCATTGTCCCCCGTGACGTCTGGCAATAGCAGGGCTAAGACATCATTCTCCAGATGGGCTACAATGTCCTCTTCCCTGAGATGCTGGCTGACCAGCATAGCCACCTGCCGCATAACCTCAGCCCGGACTTTCATCGACTCATTCCCCCTTAGCAGGGAGAGATTGTCAATCCGCATCAAAGCTAGCGAAAGTGGATAGCGGTTCCGCTTGGCGCGTATCATTTCCTCGCTCAACCTGCGTAAGAAATACTCTCTATTATATATCCCGGTTTCATCATCAATGATGTTCACGCTGACGGGCGAGGTGAGCGGAGCCTCTAGATACTCTGTGAGGAAAGCCAGACCAGCGCCAAGGACCAAGCCAAAGACAGCCGACAGAGAAATGTTGAGCGCTTTATTGGGGCTGATGGGTTTCTTGGGGAGTGTGGCCTCGTCAAGCGGGACCATTACAAAAACCTCAAACAAGCCTTGAACATATTCTTCTAAGGCAACGCCCAGGGCGTCGGCCAAGTCCCGCACCAGGACGGGGTCGGGTCCTTCGACGGTAATCTCAATGATATTCGTGCCTGCCCGCAGTTGGCTGTCGACCGAGTAGTCCCGGCCCGACTCAATAGATAGCGAGTCGAGGGCAAGTTGCTTGACGCGGCGGCTCGAGGCAATTTCAGCAAAAGTAGTGGCGATTTCATCGCGCCGGGCCAACGTCTCCAGCCCGCCAGCGAAACTCTTCACATCGCCAAACGAGGAACTGGGCACAACCACATAAGTGCTGCTAGTGCCGTATATCGGGGCTTTCTCGTAGGTGAACACAATGCCTGCGGTGAGTACCACCAAGAAGATAGGGGTCACGATCCACCACTTTTTCAGTAAGATCCTGAAATAGACTTTTAGTTCCATAACCTTACCCTTTCCTCTGGAGTCCCACTCCAGGTATTGATCCGGCTGCCAATTGCCACACAGCGCAGGAATGGGCGACTTCAGCCGGTCAATTCCTGTCCTGGCACTGCCCAAATAATAATTGCTTAGACTTAGAAGCTACTAAGAAATTAATTAGAAAAAAGTTAGAGTGCCCAGTGTTCATAAGCTGGCAGAAAATCGCAATATTGCCAACTCATAAAACAAGATTAGGAAACGAAGCAGCTACCCCTTGACCGGCCGAAGCTTCGGAATACTCCTTCAGGCTCACTCCGATAAATCGATGTTGCCCCTCTCCCGAAATTCAAGAGAGGGGCAAGATAAGATGAGTATCGATGTTACCTCTACAAGAGGACTAGTGTCCGCGACTCACAATCGGCAAGAAAATGTGGGATCCATCTCCTGCGACGGAGGGTAAGGTCGGCCTGTAAGCAGGCTCAATGGTACTTGTGGGCGGAGGCATAGGGGTATCAGTGGGTAGCGGCATCGGCGTGGGCGTATGTCTCGGCGGTAGTGATGTAAAAGTTGGACTAGGTGAATTAGTTGGCAAGGGTGTTGGCGTGTAAGTCGGCGTCGGCGTATTGGTTAGCAAAGGCATCGGCGTATTCGTCGGTGTGGGTGTATATGTTATGGTTGGTGTGTTGGTGGGCAGCGGCGTCGGGGTATTGGCCGGCGTGGGCGTATGCGTCGCAGTTGGTGTGTTGGTAGGCAGCGGCACAAGCGTGTTCGTCGGCGTATTGGTCGGCGACGGTGTCGGGGTATACGTCGGACTGGGCGTATTAGTCGGCGTCGGCGTATTCGCTTCTTCTGGAACCAGCTCATAGGCACCTATATCGTAAGCCCCCCCCTGCGGTCTCCTTTCGTCCCGATAATCCACGCTGATACCCTCGGAACTCAGGTTTATCCCGGCGTCAACCGCCGGAGAATACGCTTGTATAGAATAATCATCAGCAGTCGGGGCGGTGAATCCAACCTCTGACACATTTTGATAGCCCAGGTTGTCGGAAACGATGACATTGGTGCGCCCGCCGGTTCCGACATATCTGCCTTCAGGATCAACCACAATGTTGTTTTGGATTCTGTTCTGCGATCCACTGTCGTTGTGGAAATTTATCCCATAATCGTAAGGATTAACAACAGTGTTATCCCAAATAAAAGTGCTGTTGCCGGAATTGCTTCCAGTAGCAATGGTTATCCCATCAAACCCTTTGCCATTTTGTCCGGGGTTGACGATGACATTGTTATAGATTCTGTTTTGCCCGTTTCCCTGAACATACATCCCCGGCCCGCCCCCATCTTTGATAAAGTTATTGTAAATGTCGCAGACACTTCCGGGATTATTCATGATGCCACTTTCTTGGTCTTGCTCCACTTCCTGGCTATCCCGGTAGATTTGGTTATGGTGAATGCCACAACGCTCGATAGCCGACCCCACCTGAATGCCGTCCCAGCCTGTGTCTTCGACACGATTGTTATAAATATATACGCCTGTCAAAACTGGATTATATACCTTCTCCCACCCGCTGGTGCAGCTAACCCACTTCTCTCTTGAATAAAAGGAACTACCAACGTAGAAACCTTCAGTTCCAACATCGTGGACGTAATTGTGATGCAAAACAGTTTCTCTTTGCACGAAGTTGCTTTGATTCACAACATCATCCAAATCACCCTCATAGTAGCCATCTCCGTCATAATCAAAATCATTGGTCGACCCATCTGAGCAAACCCCTTCCGTTTTGGCCATGATTCCGATGATGGGTACGCCAGAAATCTCTATATGATCCACCTCTAAATTGGTGCTCTTGTTCGTAATTTGTACACCGACAGCATACGAAAAGATGATTTTGAACCCATATTCTGTCCCAGCGTGACCCGTCCCGGTCAAATGGAAGTATCGGCTGTTCTGGATGAGTATACCGTGGGAATTCCTCGTCCCATTGATGACCACCTGGCCCCCGTAGTTTATAAAGGTGATGGGTTCTTCCGGGGTACCCTCAAAATTCCTGAGGGTCAGGTAATTCCTGGTTCCTGCCACGATGCAAACCGTGTCACCAGGAGAGACACTGGAATAGTTGGTCCGCCCATTGGCTGTAGAAACGTCTGTACTTATTACATGATCGCATCCATCTGCGCCGCCAATCAGACTCGAAGCCTCCGGATAGTCTTCTTGGGAATATCCTGCCTCAACAATTGCCGGTGCGGTCAACCACAGCGTTGAAGAAAGAATAAATGGTAGTAATGATCCGAAATTGATTGCTTGCGACCTCATAGCTTTATCCTCCTTCTGTTACATGTCTCATTGTTAAAGCAAAAAAGGCCCGTCCCCCTATCCGCAGATGGAGAGACGGGCCCTCACTATTTTTATCCACCATCCTCACCTTTTACGCGGGGGCGGGAGCGAAAACAAAAAAAGGCCCGCCCCCCATCCGTGGATGGGAGACGGGCCTTTACTATTTTCACCCACTACCCTCTCTTGAAGCGAGAGATGTGGACAGTTAGCTTGACCCTGTTTGGGATATTCGGTTACTTTGCCTGAAGCTTATGGCCGGTACTCTATCTGAGTCTACCTCAAATCTATGTTCCCCTGATGTCCCTAAAAACAATCGCCCCAAAGTGCAACTGGGGCTATCTTCGACGTTGAAATAGCTGCTTTCGTATTTTGTGTGACGCGCCCATAGAATATATGAAAACGGTTAGAAAATCAATAGAGACAGGGTACTAAATTGAGTAAAAGTACATCTGGCGTAGGGTTTCCGTTAAGTATACGCTCGCCCTACGCCAGAACAGCCTCATAAGGTGGATAGGAAAAGAAAACAACCGGCGACACGCCGCATACGACGTACCGCCGGTTGTTTTCTCTTACTCAGCCGAACCCGGGAGACTTTTCTATTGAGCAGCTTGGGCCTTTCGCAAGAGACTGGCCAGCCGCGACTTTCGCCGTGCTGCGTTGTTCTTGTGGATGATGCCCTTTTGTGCGGCTTTATCCAATGCACTGATGGCTGAGGCAACTTGAACCTCAGCTTGTTCCAAGTCACCAGCCTCAATCAGACGCCGGGCCTTTTTGATGTGAGTGCGAGCGGATGAACGATAGACGCGGTTGGCTGCGCGCCGCTTCTCGTTCTGGCGAGCTCGCTTCATTGCCGATTTTATGTTTGCCAAAGTCTACTCCTCCTACGCAGAATCCAAAGCGGAATATTACACCGATTCTTCGATTTTGTCCAATCCGGCAGCGGATGCAGAGCGGATAAGCGGATGGAAGATCACGCCCCTCTCCGCTCCAATGGGATCACAGACCCCATCGTTCTGGTCAATTCCCGCCACTTACCCGGGCTGCATCAGCCAAACACCTTCATCACTGTCCGATGGATCGGTTGTCCCCCTTCCTCTGCCAACGCTTCAGGCGGCAACGAGGCCTCATCGGGCTTGTCGGAGATACCGAAGGTCAGAACTCCCATCTCGGACAGTTGTTGAGCCACCCGGGCCACTTCGGCGGTGATAAGTATCTCATCCGTTAGCAAGTCAGCCTCGGGCGTATTGTCAGGCAGACGATCCATGCACCCTACGGTGGTGAAGTACTCACGGTAGCGGAAGCTCTTGAACGGGGTAGGGTCCCCACGACGTACGTTGACGGTTACCTCCTGATGGGCCAGCATCAACCCTTCCTCCATTCGCTGGCGACGGGCATCACACAACGTAACGAACTGAGTAAATCCGGTCAGACGCCCTGCGTTTAGCTCGGTCCACAACTCGTCGGCGGGGAAAACGTCTCCCATCACCATCAGACAGATATATGCCAGGTAATCCTGATTGTCGCCAGTAAAATGATGATATTGCTGCTTATTCAGTTCATCATAGACCGCGCGAAAGCCCTCCTCAGCGAAGCTACCACCCAACAACTCTTCGACGGTCTGGCGGACGGCGGCCACCCGCGCAGCGTCAATCACCCGGTCATTACGCCCGCGCGCACCGACGAAGGTTTTATCAATGTCTATCAACACCGCTGCCCGCTCGTCACAGGCCAATCCCTCACTCTGTGCCCAGTCCGGGAAATCCTCCAGCCGTTTCCATCGATTGGCAACCATCAATATGTCATCATACTTCACTTCTTCAGGTTCGTCCGAGCGGTCTGAGCCAATGAAGCCACGCAGCGGCAACTGAGCCGCCAAGTTGCGGGCCGCAGTTCCATCGTTCATATGAGTGTCACCGATGAATAGTAGATTACGCAATGGGGGCGCGCCACGCGCGGCCTGTGCTGCCTCCAAGAAACGTGAGACTGCCTCCGCATAGACTGGTTCTGTCTTGCGAGGGACTCGATAAGCTTCCAACCCAGTCTCCCGCCACACGTCTTGTAGTGAGGGCAGTGTCGGATCGCATGGCACCAGGTTGCGATAGACAATTCGGTCACCCAGCCAATCGGCAAGAGTCGCTTTTGAGTACATTGGTCATTCCTCCATGCAAAGATCAGCACACGCTACACAACACGCAATACGCAGTACGTAGTATTCACGCGTTGCGTACTGCGTATTGCGTACTGCGTCCTACGTATTTATCATCCCCTGGGCAACCATCAGTTCAGCGTTAAGCACCGAGGCCCCGGCCGCGCCACGAACGGTATTATGCCCCAGGACAACAAACTTTATGTCAAGCACATCACAGGGGCGCACCCGCCCAACAGTGACGGCCATCCCGCGGCCAGCGTCCCGGTCCAGGCGAGTCTGGGGACGATCCGACTCTGTGCGCACGATGAGAGGCGGCTGGGGAGCGGTCGGCAGATTCAACTGTTGAGGCAAAGGAGCCCACTCGCACCAAGCCTTGAGGAAATCCTCAGGCTTGGCCGGGTTCTCAAGCGCCACAGACACCGTCTCCAGATGCCCCTCTCGCGCCGGTACGCGATTGCAATGAGCGCTTATGGCAAAATTGGCAAACTCGACATTCTCGCCCCTAACCTGGCCGAGCATCTTGCGCGGTTCCAGTGACAGCTTCTCTTCCTCACCACCGATGAAGGGTATCACGTTGTCCAACGCATCGAGGGCTGGCACACCCGGATAGCCAGCTCCAGACAGCCCCTGCATAGTACTGACCAGCACCGAACGCAGTCCGAATTCATTGTGGAGGGGAGCCAGCGCCATAGTTAACATCACCGCCGAGCAATTGGGGTTGGTGATGATGAATCCTCGTTCCCAACCTCGTCCGGTCCGTTGGGTGGTGATGAGCGACAGGTGATCCGGGTTAACCTCAGGGATAAGAAGAGGCACATCAGGGTCCTGACGATGAGCCCTGGCGTTGCTAAATACCCCATATCCCGCAGAAGCGAAATCCTCCTCGACCCTTCCGGCCAAGTCCCCCGGCAGCGCTGAGAAGACCAGATCGCAATCAATGGTGGGGGATGTTTCGTGAACAATCATATCAGCCACATTTGACGGCATATCAGATGACAATAGCCAACGGCACACATCGCCATATGGTCGCCCTGCCGAGGCATCCGAGGCCGCCAAGGCGGTAAGCTTAAACCAGGGATGATCAGCCAGCAACTCCACAAAGCGTTGGCCCACCGCGCCGGTGGCCCCTAATACGCCCACACGTATCTTCTCTTGCATTGCTCCTCCAAACTAATACTTAGTAGACGGTAAACAGTAGACAGTAGACAGGGGGTAGGTCCGGGGGTCACTTGGCTCTGACGCTTTCAATCAGCCGATAAAGCATTCGGCTAACAATTTCAGCGTCGGTGGCTAGGTTCTCCGCATCAGCAATATATTCTAAGTCTCGCGACAGAATGAAGTAGTACTTGAGTTCTTCCAGTGACGCTTCGCTGATGTTATAAAATCGGACCTTATCGGCTTTGCCCTGCCGTTTGAAACCTTCCGCGATATTAGCCGCCACCGATACCGCTGCCCGCCGCATCTGTGATACCAAGCCATATCTTTCGTCATTTGGGAAATCCCTTGTCACCCGGTAGACAGCAAGCACAAGTTGGTGTGCCCTTTGCCACACTTCTAACCCTTGGAAGTTTTCGATTCGCCCCACCGCTCGCTTCCGACCCCTTCTCCCCTGTCTACCGTCTACCGTCTACCGTCTACCATTTAGTGTCTCCTCAATCACCCTGCGAACTGCATCCATCTCGGCCGCCACTGACAAGGGGCGGTTGGCATAGGCCGCGTCCGGCCACTCGTCGGTATGATAAGCGACGGTGGCCATTGGGTCCTTAAGCAAACTGCCGGTCAGCACGGCAACCACCGTCTGATCGGGGCCAATCACTCCATCAGCTACCAGCTTTCGAGTGCCGGCTACGGCCGCCGCCGATGCAGGCTCACAGCCGATACCCACCCCGTCAACCATCGCCTTGGCATCCATGATTTCGGCATCGCTGACCTGGGTAACCAACCCGTCGGTCCAACCCATAGTTCGGATAGCCCGCTCGTAACTGACTGGAGCACCGATGCGAATCGCAGTAGCCACCGTCTCAGCCTGCACCGTGACTCGCTCGCGAAAGTCCCCCTGAAAGCTCTGGAAAAAGGGATTGGCCCCGGCTGCCTGAACCGCAACCACGCGTGGCACACGGTCAATCAGCCCCAGTTGGCTCAGTTCGTAGAGAGCCTTGCCAAAAGCGGCTGTATTGCCCAAATTGCCAGCAGGCAACACAATCCAGTCCGGCGGTCCCCAGCGAAAGCCTTGCACAATCTCAAACACTATGCTTTTTTGACCTTCAAGACGGAAAGGGTTAAGCGAGTTGAGCAGATACACGTTCAACTCATCGCAAACCTGGCGGACCAACCGCATGGCAGCGTCAAAATCCCCAGCCACCTGCAAGGTACGCGCGCCATAGGCCAATGCCTGAGCCAGTTTGCCGGCGGCGATCTTACCGGCCGGGATAAAAACGATAGAGGGTATCCCGGCCAGGGCGGCGTAGGCAGCCAACGATGCGCTGGTGTTGCCTGTGCTGGCGCAGGCCACGGCCCGCGATCCGAGTAAACGCGCCTGGGTGACACCGACCGTCATCCCCCGATCTTTGAACGACCCGGTTGGGTTCTCTCCCTCGTGCTTCAGATAGAGCGTATCCAGGCCAACCCAACTCGATAGGCGAGGATGATTGTAGAGCGGCGTGTTCCCCTCAGGGCGGCTGACGATGGCGTCTGCCGTAACCGGCAGGATCAATTCGCGATAACGCCACACGCCGCTGTTGACGGTGGGTGCCACGTGAGGTGTGGGCGCGCCCTCCAACCGCCCGTCGAAAAGGTGACGGTTCACCTCGGGGCGTAGCGCCTCCAGGTCGTGGCTGACGTCAAGCAACCCGCCGCAATCGCACACGTAGCGAACCTGGTCGGTGGGATAAACAGCAGCACAGCGAGCACATTGAAGCTGGACGGTCACAGGGCTACTCCTCAAACTTGAATGCCCAGAGTATATATGAGGATGTGCAAAAGTCAACGGTGATGTGATCAGGAATCAGGGAATCGGGGAATCAGGGAATCAGGAAAATCGTTGGTCTTCCCGGATTCCTCAGTATCCTGATCTCTCACCCCCTCAGCCTTCTGACTTCCTGGCTCCCCAATCTCCCGATCCCCCGATTCCCTGATTCCCCGATTTCCTGATTCCCTGATTTCCTGACTTCCTGACTCCCAGCCTTCCTCATCCTCGTACTCCTCATCCTCGCTCATTCCTAGCCGGTAAAGCCAGAACAAAAAGGCCCCAACCACCAGCAGGACTACCAGACCAGCGCCCACCAGGCAAACTGCGCCACCGCCCACGATACCCAAGCCAGAGGATAAGAACGGCTCGGGAGTAGCCGTGGGGGTAACCGTCGGTGATGGGGTTGGGGTAGAGGTAGAGGTAGAGGTAGAGGTAGGAGGCACGGGCGTGAAGGTAGGCGTTGGCGTGGTGGTGAGTGTGGGTGTTGGCGGCAAGGGAGTCGGGGTATCGGTTGGAATTGCAGTCGTCGGTTCGGGTGTAGGCGACACGGAGATCTCTTCCGTGGGTACGGGTGTTTCGGTTGGAGGGAATGGTGTGTCAGTAGGTTGTTGAGCAAGCATCTGCATATCAGGGGCTGGCGTCGACGTTGGCGGGATGGGCGTGGGCGTAGGCGGCTCCGGGGTTGGCGCAGGGACCGCGCCGATGGGGATCACGCCCACGTCGTCAAGCCAAAATTGCTCCTCCATACCAAAGAAGGCCTCCGGCACGTAGGAGAATTCATCGTGGCGGTCCTTCCACGTATCCTCGATGCGCACAAAGACGGTGATCGTCGAATTCTGAGCCTCCGTCGAGACCTGGAGTTCGGGACAAATTTTGTATTCACAACTCTCGAAGGTGCGCCAAAGTTCCTGGCTCCACACGATCGCCGGCGACGTGGGATCGGTGCCGCCGGTGGGATCGATGCCAACCCGGCGCCCCACTGTGTTGTCTACTTTGCCGGCCGGCTCGAACACCAGCCAGGTGACGTTGGCCCAGTAGGTGACGCCGGGTGTGGCCGGCACCTGCTGATACAGCCCGGCGATGAAGGAACCATTCGACACAAAGAATGCAGCCGGGCATAAAGGCGAATGACAGGCGCCCCCGTCTACGGTACTGATACTGACCTGGCCACCCTCAATGAAGGTCTGCCAGCCGTTCAGGCCCTGGCCGAAGCCGCAATTCTGGAGCAGTTGATTGGGATCCTCCTGGCAGACATCGCGAAAACCGTCCTGTCCGGCAACGGGCGAGGGTTGGACTAGCAATACCGCCAGCAGTAGCGACAAAGCGATAAAAGACCGGATCTTCAACGCGACTATGAGACTCCTTCGTTGGGGAAGTACGCAAAGCGAAAGTATACTCTAGAGATAAACGAAAGTCAAAGAGCATTCTGTTGACAAAGCGCCTATTATTGACGCCCTCCAGCCAACGTGGTATCATCCTGACTATCGATACCACCCCTGTGACTAGCGACCTTCACACGCAGGCACGCCTCGACAAATCGTATGGGCGTGTTCAAAATGGGTTGGTAGGGGTGCCCCTTGCGGGTGCCCCGGGGTGGGTGCAAGACCCACCCCTACCACTCATTTTGAATGCACCCAAATCGTATGAGACAGTTAGTGGCTATGACAGACTGCCTGAGCTATGACTCCAATTACCTCGCCTAAGCAACCAACCTTTGCCAACCGGCACTTTGCCCAAACCTCTGCCTCTTCCATCCACCGGAAGTCTGGGCTACTCGTGGTTTTGTTGGTCATTGGGTTGGCCCTGGCCCGGCTTCCCCTGCATCTGGCTACCGCCGGGCTGTTGGGGACGATAGCCATTGCGCTCATTCTACTGAACCCAGTCTGGGGGCTAGTTGCGCTCATCCCTCTCATCCCTTTCAGCGCCCTAATCAGCATCCAGGTCGGCGGTGTCAGCGTGGGCGCGATGGAAGCACTGCTGCTACTGATCCTAGTTGTCTGGTTATTGCGCATGACGGCCAGCCGCCAAATCGTGATCCCTCATCCTCCTCTACTGCTCCCGTGGCTGCTTTGGCTGGGCGTGATCCTGGCTTCGTGGCTAGTCGCTTTGTCATTGGGTGCAGCGTTGACGGAAAGCCTGAAATGGCTGGAGATGCTGGCCCTTTACCTCTTCATCGTCGCCAACGTGGAACGCCACCACCTACCCTGGCTGGTCGGCGCTATACTGCTGGCAGGTATGGCGCAAGCTCTCCTCGGTCTTTATCAATTCCTGTTCCGCGTCGGCCCGGAGGGCTTTCTGCTCTTCGGCGGACGCTTCCTGCGCGCCTACGGCACCTTCCGACAACCCAACCCCTACGCTGGCTACCTGGGTTTGGTGCTGCCCATCGCCTTCAGCCTTGCGCTCTGGGGAATGACTAATCTGCGACTGCCGGCCGACCGCCAACCCACACGGACTGTCAGATTCACCGCTCCTTACTACTTATTACCTACTGCCTACTTCCTAATCTCTTTTGCGCTGATGCTGGCTGCGCTGTACGCCAGCCAGTCACGGGGGGCCTGGATTGGTTTTGCGGTGGCGATAGTGACCGTTAGCCTGGCGCGGGGTGGGAGGACGGCTGTCCTGCTAGGGCTAGTGGTCGCAGCGCTCGCTATGGCAGGTGCAATGGGTGCTTTTCAAGCCCTGCCCCCAACTATCATTCAACGCTTCAGCGACGCGTTGACGGCTCTCAGCATTCCCGACATCGCCACGGCCGAGGTGACAAACGCCAACTTCGCCGCCATCGAGCGGCTAGCCCATTGGAAAGCCGCCATCAACATGTGGCGCGATCATCCCTGGCTGGGTGTCGGATTCGGGAACTACGCAGTGGTGTATCCGGCTTACGCCATCGGGCGCTGGCTTGACCCGCTGGGACACGCTCACAACTATTACCTCAATGTAGGGGCCGAGACCGGGTTGATGGGATTTGTGGCCTACGGCCTTTTCTGGCTGGCCGCCTTTGGGTTAGGCTGGATAGCAGCACACCGCTCTAGCGGATTTCAGCGAGCAGTGGCCGCCGGTTGTGTAGGAGTGCTCGTGCATTTCAGCGTGCATAATCTGGTGGACAACCTGTTTGTTCAGGGGATGTACTTGCACATAGCCATCGTGCTCGGCCTTTTGTGTCTTATTTACAGCACGCGGCACGGCAAAATGAAATAAGTAGCTAGAATTGACAATTCAGGTTGCAAGGTTTAACATTACAGACAGGTCACTTATGCCCGAGACGCGAAATCTTCCAGCAAATGGCACCATTTCAAAAGACAATGAGGTAAAGCATTTGTCCATTCCCGCCACAGTGTACACCCTCTACGCCGGCAACCGCAAAGAGCTCGAACGTTTCATCAAGTTCGCTGTCGTCGGCGCCATCGGCGCTATCATTGACTTCGCCGTGTTGAACTTGATGCACAAGTATTTTGGTTGGCCGCTACTATGGGCCAACACTCTGTCAGTGAGCATCGCCATCCTCAGCAATTTCACCTGGAACCGCCTGTGGACCTACCCCGAATCGCGATCACGGCCTATACGCCAGCAGCTCCCCCAATTCACATTAATAAACATCATCGGTCTGGGTATTAATAATCTGATCGTGGTTGGGCTCAGCCCTGTGTTCGCGAATTTCATCCCCGACCCGTGGAATTATAATCTGGCCAAAGCCATCGCCATCGGCGTCGTCCTCTTTTGGAATTTCGGAGTAAATCGCCTCTGGACCTACCGGGGGCTTTAGGACTAAGGATTTAATAACTTCCCCATTAGGCCGTGTTGACATTTGAGTCTTTGCGCCTGAGAACACCGCAACAGATAACCCAATGCATCTCTGGGAATGCACAAATGTCAACACTACCTGGCCGACTGCATCAGGCCAGTATTTCGCTTGCATTTGAGGAAGTTATTTAATTCTCAATCCTTAGTAGCTAATGAAAGCCTTTCGTAATTCAGGCCGTCAGACTTTGGAAATCTTGAGCACGAATTATGAAAGGCTCTCATCAATGAGAGTAACAGGTCGACACCTGACCGATGCACATCGCCATTGATTACACGCCTGCTGTTCACCAGCGTGCCGGTATTGGTCGCTATACCCGGGGGCTGGTACAGGCTCTCACCCGCATAGATTCCAAGAACCAATATACCCTGATGGTGCTGGGACGGGCCGGGGCGCACTTCATTCCGACCACGTTACCCACCAATTTCAAACTGCGCTTTGCCCCTATCTCCGACCGGTGGGCAACTGTTCTCTGGTACCGGCTAAACCTTCCCCTGCCGGTGGAATTGTTTAGCGGCCGGGCCGACCTTTTCCATGGTCCCAGCTTCACCTTACCGCCAAGCCTCACTCCCAGTCTGTTAACAGTGCACGACCTGAGCTTTTTGCGCTATCCCCAAGGAGCTCACCCAGCGCTATTGGCGTGGCTAACCAAAGCTGTCCCGCGCAGTCTACGCCGCGCCCGCCACGTGCTGGCCGACTCAGAAAGCACCCGCGCTGACCTCATAGAATTGATGCAGGTTCCCACCGATCGGATCACAGTTATCGGCGCAGGCGTGGAGGAGCGTTTCCAGCCTGTGGCCGAGCCAGGGACCCTGGGCCAAATCCAAGCACGCTACAAACTCCCCGGCCGCTTTATCCTGAGCGTCAGCACCCTGGAGCCACGTAAGAACTTCACCGGTCTCATCGCCGCATTTAGCCAGATGGCGGCTGCGAGCGAAATGCCGTCCATAGCCGATCTTCACCTGGTGATCGCTGGTGGCAAAGGCTGGCTTTATGACGACATCTTTGCTGCCGCCGAGACATCCCCCCTTCGAGAACGGATTCATTTCGCGGGGTATGTGGCCGACGAGGATCTGCCCGCCCTATACAGCCTGGCCACCCTCTTCGCTTTCCCCAGTCACTATGAAGGTTTTGGCATCCCTGTATTGGAAGCTATGGCTTGCGGAACGCCGGTTGTGTGTGCCAACAACTCATCGCTGCCCGAGATCGCTGGAGACGCCGCCTTAATGGTAGAAGCAACTGACACAGAGGCGCTAGCCGATGCGATGCGCAGGTTGGCGGTAGATTCTTTACTACGCGAAAAGCTGATCAAGCGTGGATATGAGCAAGCGAGGAAGTTCGAGTGGGAAGAGGCGGCTCGCCGGCTTCTTGACGTATACAGTGAGATAGCTAGGGGCTGAGGGCTGGGAGCTAGGGGCAAACGCCTTGAAGCTAGAAGCCCACGCCTAGCTGGATTGGGGCAATGAGTAGGAGGAGCTTATGACTAATGCCAATCAAGCCCAGCGCAAGGTCGTCCGAAAAGAAACAACGCCATATTCACCTGAGCCCAGCCCCTAGCTCCCAGCACCTAGCCCCTGGCGCCGACTTTACAAACCCGCCCCTTCAGGCTATCATATCTTAACTTGTGTACCCATTCCTTACCAAAAAGACGGAGGCCTCATGTCTACATTCATCCTAAACGAAGAGGAAATCCGCCAAGCCATCTCCACCGCCGAGGCCGTCGACGCGATTGAAGCCGCTTTCGCCGCCCTGGCACACGGAAAGGTCAGCTTGCCTGGCGTCATTAACCTCACGCTTCCCTCTATTCACACATCAGAGACCCCGCAAGGGGAGTCACACGTAAAGGGAGCACACATCGCCGGTGCGCTCCACTTCGTGGTCAAAGTTGCCAACAGCTTTCCCGGCAACCGGGATCTAGGTATACCTATCAACAGCGGGTTAATGCTCGCCTTTGACGCCATCACCGGCGCTCTTGACGCCATTGTGCTCGACAACGGCTACCTGACAGACCTACGCACTGGAGCAGCAGGCGCAGTAGCTGCCCGCTATCTGGCTCCTTCCGCCATCCATCAGGCGGCATTCGTCGGCGCCGGTACCCAGGCCCGATTTCAATTTCGCGCCATCGCGTCCGCGCGTGATATCTCCTCGGTTAATGTGTGGAGCAGAAACCCGGTAAACGCCGACAACCTCGCACGCGAAGTAATGGATGACCGTGGCTGCGATGCACAGGTGTCAAGAACGGTCAAAGAGGCAGTGCGCGACAGCAACTTGATCATCACCACGACACCCAGCCGCCAACCTTTAGTTTCGGCCGACTGGGTACAGCCGGGAACTACGATCATCGCCGTCGGCAGCGACACCCCCGACAAGCAAGAACTCGATCCCAACTTGCTGGCGCGCGCCGATCTGGTCATTGCTGATCGGCTCGTCCAGTGCGCCGAATTTGGAGAGATTCACCACGCATTGAGCGAGGGTGTTCTGGCTCTGGACGACGTGGCTGGCGAATTGGGCGACGTCGTTGTGGGCCACATCCCTGGCCGCACCACCAACGATCAGATCATTGTGTGCGACCTGACGGGAGTCGGCGTACAAGATGCCGCCATCACGGGCCTGGCTTTAGAAAAGGCCCGCCTCAGCGGGTTGGGCTGGCAGCAGAAAGAACAATAGCTCATAGGGTGATAAACAATGAAAATATTTGTTCCTGGACGTATCTGTCTATTTGGCGAACATTCCGACTGGGCCGGCAGCTACCGGCGTATCAACGCAGATGTTGAAAAGGGTTTCACACTGATCACAGGAACTGATCAGGGCATCTACGCTGAGGTTGAGCCTCACCCGAACGCATTAGTCTTGACCTCATCCACACCTGAAGGCCAAAAGCACAGTCCCTACGAGATTCCTATGGAACCCAGAGCGCTGCTGGAGGAAGCCCAAGACGGTGGCTTCTGGAGCTACGTAGCTGGGGTGGCGTATCAAATCATGACCCACTATCACGTGCGGGGCTTGGTAATCGACAACTACAAGACCGACCTGCCGGTCAAGAAAGGACTCTCGTCGAGCGCAGCCATCTGTGTTTTGACAGCACGCGCTTTTAACCGTGTCTACGACCTGAAGATGACAACCCGAGGCGAGATGGAACTGGCTTATCAGGGTGAGATTACGACCCCCTCGCGCTGCGGACGGATGGATCAAGGTTGCGCCTATGGAAATCGCCCCATCCTTATGACTTTTGACGGAGAACGTTTGGACGTGACTGAATTGCAGGTCCCGCAGAATATGTATCTCGTCATCGTGGACCTGCAAGCCGAGAAAGATACTATGGAAATCCTGGCCCGCTTAAACCGTAGCTACCCCTTTGCCGAAACTGAGACCGAGCGGGGCGTACAGGAACTATTAGGCCCCATCAACAAGCGGATCGTGCATCAGGCCATTGACACACTCCAGGCGGGGGATGCCGAGCGACTTGGTGCGCTGATGGTCGAAGCGCAAGCATTTTTCGACCGCTACGCCCAGCCAGCTTGCCCAGAGGAACTGACAGCGCCAGTGCTGCACCGGGTCTTGGAATATGAGCCGCTCAAGCCTCACATCTGGGGTGGGAAAGGAGTTGGCTCACAAGGTGACGGAACAGCACAGTTCATCGCGCGAAGCAAGGCTGATCAACAGGCGATAATCGAAATCATCGAGCGTGATTTGAAGATGCCTTGCCTCACCTTGACGCTGCGCACCGGCCAGAAGGTGCGCAAGGCGGTCATCCCAGCAGCCGGGTTCGGAACGCGGCTGTTTCCGGCCTCGAAAGCAGCCAAGAAGGAGTTGTTCCCGGTTATTGACCGGGATGGGATTGCCAAGCCAGCTATCTTATTGATCGTCGAGGAAGCACTTAATGCCGGCATAGACGAGGTAATCATTATCGTGCAAGAGCACGACCTGGAACCTTTCCAGTCGTTCTTCAATGTGCAAGTAACCATTGAGAATTTTAACAAACTCCCACGCCATTTTCAGGACTACGCCCAGTACCTTCTTGAAGTAGGGCGACGCGTGTCCTTTGTGACTCAGTCCACACAAGAAGGCTTTGGTCACGCCGTGTATTGCGCGAGGGAAGCAGTCGGCGGCGAGCCTTTCCTATTGATGCTGGGCGACCATCTCTATCGCTCAAACAACGGAAAGTCGTGCGCTCAGCAGTTGATCGAGGCCTATAACCGACACGGGATCAGCGTGCTGGGACTACGCCGTACCCCGGAAGATGAAATCGGGAACTTCGGAACGGCAACGGGAGTATGGACTGAGGAAAATCTTTTGATCAATGTCACCGAGTTCGCTGAGAAACCAACGCTAGACTACGCCCGCAGCAACCTGCGCACGCCCGGCCTGCCAGAGGATGAGTATCTGACAGTATTCGGACAGTATATCATCAAACCCCAGTTGTTTGACTACCTGGAAGAGCACATAACCAACAACGTGCGTGAACGAGGTGAATTCCAACTCACCTCAGCGCTAGACCGACTACGGCGCGAAGATGGGTTTCTGGGCTTGATTCTGGATGGGCAACGCTATGACATCGGCTTGCCTGAGCACTATCTGGAGACGCTGCAAACATACCATCTGGAATGAAGCGTCACCCTGCGGAAAAGGAGCGTGTTTTTCAGTCAATCAAGAATCCGTACGCCGCGTGGAGTCTGTGCCCGTGGAAGGCAAACGAATAATAGACAGCCAAGTTACGCTACATCACTTCATGCTCCCTCAGCATGCCAATCCGTTGGGCACGATTCACGGTGGTGTGATGATGAAGCTGGTAGACGAGGCGGCTGGACTGTGTGCTATGCGCCACGCTCAGCGCCCGGCCGTCACCGTAGCCATTGACTCGATGACGTTCCATTCGCCAGTGCGAGTGGGTGAGGTGATAACGCTCAGCGCCAGCCTCAACTGGGTAGGACATACCGCGATGGAGGTGGGGGTTCAAGTCGTGGCTGAGAATCCCATGACCGGAGGGTGCACCCACACCAACTCCGCCTACCTGGTCTTTGTGGCCTTAGGTGATGATGGCCGGCCGGTCCAAGTGCCCCCCCTGATCCTGGAGACTGACGAGGAACGCCTTCGCTGGGCCGAGGCTGAGGCACGCCAGCAGCGCCGATTGCAACGCCTGGCACAGGGAGCGGCAAACCAGTGAGGGGAGCCCGACGTTACAAACTGATCCGGCCTGACCTCGTTTTTTTAGCTGCCCTGGCTGCCGCAAATGTACTGCTGCTGGCACCAGCCGGCAGCCCCCCACGCGTGGTCGGCGCACTAATTTTGTTCATGCTGCCTGGCCTGGCCTGGATCAAGCAACTGTTGCCGGGCCTTGACCATCTCACGCGTTGGATCGTCGGCGCCGGCCTGAGCTACACCGTAGTTATGGTTCTGGGCCTCATTCTTCACTACCTGCCGGGGCCTATCCCTCCCTGGGCCGAACTGGTAGCACTGAATGCCTTGGCTTTGATCCCCATCTTGTTGGCCAGGGATACTAGCGCCGACCGAGGACGGCTCAGGATGGGGAGGGCTGCGCGCTGGCTGGCGGCTATTCTCCTGCTGGCCATCGCATTTCGTTTTGCCAGCCTGGGTCACAGTGAGTTCCAGGGCGACGAAGCCTTAGCCATGATCACCGCCGCCGAGGCCCTGGAAGGTCATCAAGATGCCTTCTTTCTGCGCGGCAAAGGTCCCGGCGAAGCACTACTGCCGATGGTCCTATGGCGACTGACGGGCACTATCAATGAAACCATCGCCCGCCTGCCCTTTACAATCGCCGGGCTGCTGATGGTGCCGACGATCTATCTGTTGGGATATAGGCTGTTCTCCGGTGAGAGCGTATCTTCTCAAAAAGTAGGGCTGATCGCGGCTGGGTTGCTGGCCCTAAACGGTTTTATGGTCGGCTTCTCACGCATCGTACAGTATCAAACACTGGTGGTGTGGATGAGCGGCCTGGCGCTACTCTGCGCCTGGGAGTGGCGAAAGAGTGAAGTGACCTTCACATCCTGGGCGGCGCTGACCGGCGCTTGTCTGGGCACCGGATTGTTAGCCCACTACGATGCGATCCTCGTCGTCCCCGCGTTGGTCTATGTACAAATTGCAAATCACAAATTGCAAATCACAAATTGCAAATCACAAATCACAAATCTGCTTATCGCAGTTGGGGCCTTGCTCGTCATCGCCGGGCTGTTTTACATCCCTTATGCCCTCGATCCGCAGGCTGCACGGACGGGGGATTACCTGGGCGACCGCATCGGAGACGCCCTGCTCAAGAACAATCTGGACGACTTCTTGCATTTTAATGTCTTTTACAACTCATCATATTATGTCATCTTCACCGGGTTGCTTGTGCTAGGTTATTTGGCATGGGCACTGCGCCGCGCTCCCGGTGTTGAGCGCATCCCCGGGGGACGCTATTGGGTACCGGTGTTGGCCGTCATCATCACCTTGGGGCTAATATTCTGGCCCAACACGTCAAAGATCAATGATCTGGACCTGGCCGCTCTGCCTTTCACGCTAATCTTGCTGGGTGCCTTTCTGTCGTCGGCTTTGGATGCTGGCCAGCGCGCTGTGGTGGCCTGGTTGGCCGTTCCTTTCTTAGGTTATAACTTCGCGGTTGCCCTGCCCCTTACTCACATCTATACGGTTGTCCCGGCCTGGACCTTGCTGGCCGGCCTGGCCGCGGCCAAGATCCTAAATATCAAATATCAAATATCAAATATCAAATATCGACTAATTGCTAGCGGCTTTTTGTTACTTGCGGCACTTTTCAGCGGCTATCTTTACGTTGCCTATCTGCGTCATGATGTGGAGTTTTGGCAGGATTGGCCCGAAAGCCAGCCAGCCCTCTATTGGTCCCCCTACGACGATCTGCCGCCGGCCGGTTTCTTCGGATTTGCTCACCGGACTGGATGGAAGATCATAGGCGCATTGTACGCTGAGGGCACGCTGAAGGGGGACTACAGCAGTAACGAGGAGCCCGAGGTGACGACCTGGTACACGCGAGGGGCGCCCCGTGCCTGCGACCCGCAGCCGGAATACTATTTCATCGCTGATGACCTGATTGATCCCTGGCCGGTTGACCTTGACAGCGTCGAAGCTGGCTACGAGGTCGTCGGACGGCTTATGCTTCCGAATGGTAAAGGCTTGGACGTTTACCAAACCCATCCTTCGACGACCAACTTGAACCAACTCTCTAACGACACCCTGGCTCGTGCCTTCGACCGGACAGCCACACCAGCCGCTTTTGCCCGTTCCGCACGGGGAAGCCAATCTCTTGAAGCCGATTTTGACGGGTTGGTGCGCCTCGTCGGCTACGATATTGACACACGTCGCGCCTGGTCAGGCGGACGGCTACCGGTCACCCTTTACTGGCAAGCACAGGCCCCCATCTCGGCGGATTATCACGTCTTTGTGCACCTGGAAGGTGATGATGAGGCAGAGAGTACGCCGGGTATTTGGGGTCAAGCCGACGGACGCCCCGTGTGCTGGACCTACCCAACTTTCGATTGGCGACCCGGCCAGATCATTGCCGACCAGCACGCCATCAGTATCAGACCGGATACCCCTGCCGGTGACTACCCAGTCCTGGTCGGTATGTACCTGCCTGACACAGGTGCCCGGCTTAATGCTCTAGACGAAGCAGGGAATCCGGTTGCCAACTTTGTCAAACTGACGACGGTGTCGATTCGATGACGAAGCAAGGAATCAGGGAATCAGGGAATCAGGGAATCAGGGAATCTGCACACAGTTCCGCTACTTCAAATGCGGATATGCGTGCCGACCAGCCCTCCAGCCCTCCAGTCTTCCAGTCTTCCGGTCTTCCAATTGTAATCCGCTGGTCGTTGCTAGCCGGACTGCTGCTAGCAACATTGGGGGCTTCTTTCGCACCATGGGTGGACCGCTCGCCTGCGGCGTTGGTCCTGACTGCCCCGGACCTGGCTGAGTTTGTAAAGTTTCTGCCCGAAGTACGCGATGGTTCACTGAGAGTCCACCGGCTGTTGTTTTTGGCCCCCCTGTTTGTGGCCACGTTCAGTCTACCATTGGTTGTAGCCTCGCGGCGGCTGATCTATCCCCACTGGGCGTGTTGGCCGGTACTGATCCTAGTCATCCCCCTGGCATTGACACTTCTGCCACCTGTCTGGAGTCCAAGTGTCTTGCTATCGGCAGAGTTTCGGCTGCAAACGGTGGCTTGTCTGCTTTGCCTGGGGCTGATCGGCATCTCGCGCTGGCTGAGAGACATTCCGATCCGCCCCTTACTTCTGCTTGTGGCCCTCGCATCGCTGATTGCGCCATTCCTGATACTTTGGCAATTCTACGTAGTGCGCGAGGCGATCGCAAGCACATACGCCAGCGCCATCATCCCCGGCTGGGGAACGTGGCTCACCCTGACCAGCTTCGCCCTGGTGATTCTCAGTGCACTGCCGCTGGCGCACACAGTAGACAAAACAGCCACGAACTGAGTCTGCAATATCTTCTCAAAAAGTAGGGGGAACCTAGATGTTCGCCCTTGGGCCAGACACCCAGGTCTGCCCAAACCCCAAATTATTGAGAAGACATGTTTGCAACTTTATTCGAGGAACTGCGTAATAGATCATGCAAGTGGAAATACGACAGAACGTCAGGATAGCAATCCCAGAAGGAACCTTCAGGTGAGTGACGACGAAAAACTCTGGATAGCTCGTACCCGCCAGGGCGATGACGAGGCATTCGCCCGATTGGTAGAAGCATATCAGCGACCAGTATTCAACGTATGCTATCGGATGTTGGGTGATCCGGCTGAGGCAGAAGACGCGGCCCAGGAGACTTTTATCCGGGCTTACACCCGCATCGACTCATATGATTCTAAGCGTAAGTTCTCATCTTGGCTGTTGGCAATCGCCTCCCACTACTGCATTGACAGGTTGCGGCGACGGCGCTTCGGGCTGGTATCTTGGGATGACCTACCTCCCTGGCGCTGGCTGCCAGATACTGACCCCCAGCCCGAGGAGGTGGCCCTACGACACGAGACCCAGCGTCAAGTGCAAGAATTGCTGAACAAGCTACCACCGGATTACAAAGCGGCTGTGATATTACGCTACTGGCACGAACTCTCGTACGACGAGATTGCCGAGGCACTCGACTCGACATTGCCGGCCATCAAATCACGTCTGTTCCGGGCGCGGCAAATGATGGCCAAGGCCGCTACTCAAGCTGAAACCATGCCCGCCCACAATCAACCCGTATTCGCAAATGGTGTAGAAGCACTATAAGGTGATGACTATGGAATGTGATACCTATCAGGAACAGATGTCACTCTGGCTCGACGACCAACTGACCGAGGACGAAATCCAACAGATAGAGACTCACGCCGCTGCCTGCGCAAGCTGCCGGGTCGCGATGGACACATTGCGGCGACTGGATAAGTTACTGGACGCGACCCCGATGATAGCGCCTGTGCCGGGGTTTACCGAGCGCGTCCAAGCCAGGTTGGTCACTCGACGCCGTCGGAGTCGCACCTGGGCCGGGCTTCTCACTCTGGCGGTGGCGACACTGGTACTATTCCTGGGGGCGACGGCCATGTTAGCAACCTCAGGGCTAACACTATGGGGTAATCTGGCGATCACTGGACTGCTGCCCCAAGCTACGAGACTGCTACTCGATCTGGGTAAGGCGGTGGCAGCTTTCTTGAACCTGACGTGGCTCATCGCCAGCGCCCTGGCACGTGGCGTGCGACATCCGGTCTTTATTGCCTATGTCGCGGCGACAACCATCCTGATAGCAGTCTGGACGCAGATTGTCACGCGCCATATCCATGCCCATCGCCCGGTTTCAGCTAATCTAAACGGATAATAATAGGGAAATCAGGGGTCAGGGAATCGGGGAATCAGGATGCGCAGCTATATCGGAACCCTTTGAATACAACGTTTCCACCCTTTATCTCAGATTCCCTGATCCCCGATCTGCCAATTACCAAAAAGAGAGGATACATTATGAAGAAATCACTGAACGTAACTCTGTTACTAATACTTATGCTGACTCTGGCAACCCCCGCCTTTGCCCAAGACGGTCACGAACAACCGGGCCAGGTGATCTTTGGTAGTGACCGCCACCTGGAATCGGGTGACACACTTGAAGGTGATCTGGTTATCTTCGGTGGCAGCCTGCGGATGGAAGACGGCAGCCGCATAGAGGGTGACACGGTCGTCTTCGGCGGCCGGGTCGAGGTGGACGGTGAGATTGAGGGCGACTTGGCCGTCATCGGGGGCAACGTCCGGTTAGGGCCAACCGCTCGAGTTGAGGGCGAATTGGCCTCCATCGGAGGGCGGTTGAAGATAGATGAAGACGCCTACGTGGGCGATGAGATCATCCAGACCACCGAGTTCGATTTTGATCAGATACCGTCACCGTTCTTGCGGGCCGTTCCCCCGCCGCCGGAATTTGACCGCGGCGATGGTTTCGAACCGTTTAACCTGTTCTTCAGAATTACGACGGGCTTCGCGCAGGGGGTGGTGATGGCCTTGGTGTTAGCGGGAATTGGCCTGCTAGTGGTGCTCTTTTTGCCCACTCACACCCAGGTCGTGGCCCAGACCATCCGTCAGGTGACGCCAGCCAGCTTCGGCGTGGGCCTGCTGACCATGATCGTCGGCATCACGGCAATGACTCTGCTGTTCATCACCTGCTGTCTGATACCGGTCGGCCTGCTGGTGGCTCTGGCCCTGGTCCTGGCAACGCTTTACGGATGGATCGTCGTCGGCGATCTGCTGGGGAAACGCATATTGCGCGCGATCCAAAAGGAAGGTGGGGACCCTTCACCAACCGCTACGGCGCTGGTTGGTATTTTCTTGATCACACTGGTACAACAGGGGCTGATGGCACTCAGCAATATTCCGTGCCTGGGCTTCTTCTTCTGGCTGATGGGCGCAACGGTGTGGCTGCTCATCGCCTGCACCGGCCTGGGTGCGGTGGTGCTAACCCGCTTCGGGACACAACCCTACACAGGCACATCTCGCACCCCCACGCCACCACCCGCCCTGCCTCCCACGGTAGAGGAGAAACCGGAACAGATCGATACGCCGGATGAAACCGAGCCTGATTTGTTAGAAGAATCGACCGAGACCAAACCAGGGGAAGACAAGCCCGGGGGAGAGAACTAGCCCCCCGAAACAGAGACTGGATTTTAGACGCAAAGCGGGGAGCATTGTAACATGCTCCCCGCTTTACGTAGTTACCCGGCAACATTTGCGCTGTCCGCGAGAATTATGACTCACAGACAGAAGGAAACACAGACTTTTAAACCTTTCCATAGTAACCTCAGTTTGGAGATTCCTTGTATGTCATCCTTCGACTTGTCTCAGGACAAGTTTCGAACGGAGCACAGCGCAGTGAGAAATCCCTGAAACCTGATCTTGCAAGCACAGCGTCGAAGCCATCAACTTGGAGATTTCTACGAGGATGTGTAAAATGTCCAAACAGTGTCACATCGCCTGTGGCACTTGGCCCCAGAAGCCAACACCGGGGCTGAAATAACGAATCCCAACAATTGTTGAAAGGAGTGCAAGTCAATCATGAGTGTCGAAGCCATCTATGAAGCAGTTCTGAACGGGGATGCGGGCACGACGGAGGCCGAAGTGAAGGCCGACCTGGAGGCCGGTACCCCACCGGAAGAAGTCCTGTACAAAGCCTGTATTCCGGCTATGGAAGAGGTGGGTCGCCTCTTCGAAGAAGGCGAGAAGTTCGTGCCCGAAATGCTCATCTCGGCTCGGGCCATGCAGACTGCTATGGGCCTGTTGAAGC
>DAOUMD010000067.1:0-16888 GCA_034412795.1 Anaerolineae bacterium | reverse complement strand
GATTGATCAGATTCACAGATTGATCACCGACACGGGGCTTGACCCCAGTGCTCGCGCCGAGTTGGTGGCCCGCTCCGTGGAAGTGATCATTGCCGACGCCGGGCCAGTCTTGGATGGCCTTGACCGGATCGGCGCCTGATCTGGAGGGGGTCGTAGGATTCGCAAGAAAAGGGGTAGGGAATGACAAAACTGTTCTTCGCCACCGACGTTCATGGTTCCGAGATCTGCTGGAAGAAGTTCATCAACGCCAGCAAGTTCTACGAGGCAGACATCATCATCCTGGGGGGAGACATGACCGGCAAGGCCATCGTGCCCCTCATTGCCCAGGGCGGTGACAAGTACAAGGTGACCTTGCTGGAGCAGGAGACCATCCTTCACGGTCAGGACGAAGTAGAGGAGATGGTCCGCATCATCCGAGACCGGGGCTACTACCCCTACGTGACGGATCCCGACGAGGTGGCGGAGATCAACGCCACTCCAGGCCGCTTGGATGAGTTTTTCGTTGACCAGGTAGTGAAAACCGCCCAGCGGTGGATGGAGTACGCCGATGAAAAACTGGCTGGAACGGGCATCCGTTGCTACGTCTGCCCGGGCAACGACGACATGTTTGAGTTGGACGCAGTGATCGCCGCGTCAAAACAGGTCGAATTGGTCGAAGGCCGGGTGATCCCTCTGGATGATCACCACGAGATGATCAGCACCGGGTGGTCAAATCCCACCCCCTGGGAGACCTACCGGGAGGAGGAGGAAGAGACTCTGCAGCAGCGGATCGAGGCTATAATCGGCCAGCTGCGAGATGTGCCCAACGCGGTGTTCAACCTCCACGCACCACCCTTCGGCAGCGGCCTCGACGAGGCTCCAGAGTTGACCGATGACCTGCAGCTCGCGTATGCTGGCCAGTCGTTGGTGGCTGTGGGCAGCCAGGCCGTGCTGGCGGTTATAGAGGAACACCAGCCGCTGCTCGGTCTCTTCGGTCACATCCACGAGGGCAAAGGCGCGCGCAAGATGGGAAGAACTCTGTGCATCAACCCCGGCAGCATGTACGAACAAGGGATGTTACAGGGAGCGGTAATCCAGCTCAACCGTGGAAAGGTGGGCAACTACATTCTCACCATGGGGTAACGGCGCGACCAGAGACAACCTGGCGAGCCTCGCGCCGTGGCGGACCTGGATAGAGGCTCTTGTGGAGAGGAAGGGGGGGACACCCTGGCCCAACGTGGGCAGCCTCTCCCCACTCGCTCGGGCCGGTCTCTGGCCAAGCCCGAAAGGTACGAAAGGAGGTGGTGTCTCAAGATAATGTGATAAGCAGTAAAGTGTGAGTGTCTATTCTATTCAATGATGAAAGGAGCTTCTCGATGAGTGAGGTAACCGTTTTCGTTCGTAGAGCAAGCGGCCTGGTACGGGCCTGGTCAGCCTTCGATGCCTTCATCTACGCCACGTTCTCCATCAACCTCATCACCCTGGGGCTGTACATCTTCTCCTATTGCTACTACTTCGAAGGACACCTGGTGCCGGCGGTGGTCATCAGTGCCGCCTTCACCATCTTCGAGGTGATCGTCTACGCCAGCCTGATCTCGATCATGCCCCGCGCCGGCGGCGACTACGTCTGGCAGAGCCGGATCATAGGGCGCGCCCTGGGGTTCGTCCTGAGCGTCACCGGCTGGTGGTTCATCCTCTGGCTATGGGTGCCGCTCTATGGTCAGATGCTGGTCTACGAGTTTTTCACCCCCGTTCTGGCCATCCTGGGCGCTCGGGACTTAGCCTTGTGGTTCACCGGCACCGCTAACGGCCTGCTGGTCGGCTCGCTGGTAGTCTGCGCCTTCGTGTCCTTCTACATCGCCGTGGGCATGAAGTGGTATGCCCGCATCCAGAAGTTCTGCTTCTGGGGTGGCATGGTGGGCCTGCTGTTGGTGTTCCTCCTGCTCCTGGTCGGCAACAACCAGGCTTTCGTCACCAATCTCAACGCGCTGGTTCCCAGGATGTTCGGCGCTGAGGCCATGGATCTATATCAAGCCACTCTGCAAGCAGGCGAAGATGCTGGCACCGTGACGGCCCCCTGGGGCAACCTGGCGGTGGGGGCGAGCATGGCCCTGATCCCCATGGTCGTCTTCTTTAACCTCTGGCCGAACTGGGGAGCCACCCTCTACGGCGAGGTGCGGGGCGCAAGCGACTACAAGCGCAACTTCCGGGGCATGGCCTGGGCGGTCATCGTCACCGCCGTGCTGGCCGTGATCTTCTTCGCCCTGATCGCCAAGACATTGGGCTGGGACTTCTACAACAAAGCCAACGGGGCCTTCTGGAACTACACCTGGGGCTATACTGACGTGCCTCCGCCCCTGCCCTTCTGGCCCTATCCAGCCCTGTTCGCGGCCTTCCTGACCACGAGCCCTCTGCTCCAGCTCTTGGTCATCCTCCTGATGAGCCTCTGGTTCTTCGGCTGGTCGGGGACGGTGTTCATCAGCTCCACCCGCGTGATCTTTGCCGCCGCGTTCGACCGCATGCTACCGGAATGGACCGCCGCCGTGGATGAGCGCACACGGGCGCCCATCAACGCGCTGCTCTTGATGGTGATACCCTCCATCGTCGTCTCTGTCCTCTACGCCTACAACTACTTCGACTTCCAGACCCTGGCGCTGGATGCCACCTTGGTCATCGCGGTGACCTTCCTGGGCTCCACCGTGGCGGCCATCATCCTGCCGTGGCGCCTGAAGGATCTGTTCGAGGCCTCGCCCATCTCCAGGATCAAGATGCCTGGCTGGCTGAGTTGGATCGTGACGATTCTGTACGGCCTGTCAGCCATCTACCTCATCGTCCGGTCGGTGCGCTTCGGCATGGCCGCCCTGGGCACGGCAGTCGGCGCCATGGCTTCGATCAGCTTGATCGTGACCTGGGTGATGACGGTGATCAACGCCCTGCTGCTGCTATGGATCCTCTACTATGTGGGGACCAAAGCACTGGCCGAGGCCCAGATTCCTCTGGTCACCCTGGCCGGGTTGATCTTCCTGCCCTTCCTCGACTGGTTACTGGTGGACTGGGTGTGGGACCCGAACTTCTTTTACGGCATCGGGTGGCAGAACGCCAGTTCTATGATCTTCATGCTCGCCAACTACGCCGTGGCCGCGTTGATTTTCTATGGCTTCAACGCCTATCGCCGCAGTCAGGGCATCGACATCGACAAGATCTATAAGGAGATCCCGGTCGAGTAGGTCACGCTCCGAGTGGACCGCATCCCAGAGGGGCGTCCCCGGCAAGATGGGGACGCCCCTTTGCTCTGGGAATTCAGCCTGCGCCGTTGGGCCGCTGATGTCATATTTCCAGGAAAGTTAATCAGTCAAACGAAAGGAATCACTATATGACATCGGACAAGGATGCTCAAATCATTAAAAAGGCTGAGGAAATGGGAGCGGCAATGGCAGGTATCGCAAGCGTTGAACTCCTCAAGAAATCACCCTCCCATGAAATTGTCACAAAAATCGGTATGGAAACAGGTGGGGTTGGTTCTGCTCCGGGGACGGCAGATTGTAATAAAATCGAATGGCCTGAGAAAGCCAGGTCAGCTCTGGTTATTGCCGTTTCCCATCCCCAGGACAAACCCGAACTTGATTGGTGGGATGGGTTTAAAGGCAGCCCAGGAAACCGTGCTCTGATAAGAATCAACAGGGGATTATCCGCGTGGATTGAAGAAACATTTGGTATTAGAACCTACAAATTGTCCTACTTTATCGAGAAGGGCGGAATATACCTCAAGGATGCAGCGGTATTGGGTGGACTTGGCTGCATCGGCAAAAACAATATCCTTGTTACCCCGGAACTCGGGCCTAGGGTTCGTCTTCGCGCAATGCTGCTCGAAGAAGAACTACCTCCTACCGGCCCCATCGTTTTTGATCCATGTGACAGCTGTGAAGAATTCTGTAGAAAGGCATGTCCCCAGAATGCCTATGAAAGGGTTGTTCTTTCATCTGTTGAAACAGGAATGGCCACTCTTCCCGGACGAGACGGATGTTTCAGTAGGGCCAAGTGCAATATTCAGATGGATAGGGATGTCAAGAATTCTGGAATAGATGTCAATGAAATACAGCAGTCTGCGGTGGACATAGAGGACATATCCCAAACGAAGAGATGTATTAAGTACTGCCGGCGATGTGAACTTGCCTGCCCTGTAGGGAGTTAATAGACTTGCCGCAACTCATCATTCGCGCAATCAGCCCGCTGCCTCGATTTTCATATCAACCTATCTAACGGGTTTATATGCAAGGGAAAATACATAAACCGCAACTGTCGCCTAACACAGAATATCTGCTTCTGCTCGCCTACGGCAGCTCTGCCCAAATTTCTTATCGTGGCTGAGCCTTTTGAGTTTTGTCTTTTCGCCTGAAACGAGAATTTGTTTACAGCAATTGGCGCGGAAGGCGGCCTAACCCCCGCCGCGCCTGACCGCCTACAATGTGGGTAAGCGCGCGCTGAAAATCAGGCTTGTCGAAGGGGTCAGACGGTCGCCAATTCAGCCACCGACTCCAGCAGAAGGTCGGCGTGAGGGGCCAGCATCTCCCTGGGGCTGACGCCGGAGAGCACCCCGATGACGAGGCCGATCCCCGCCGCCTGGCCCATCTGCAAGTCAGCCACGGCATCCCCAACGATAACCGCCTGCGCCGGAGCGACGCCGGTGGTCCGGCACACGGCCCACACCATATCCGGCGCGGGCTTGAGCGGTAGGCCATCATCGGCACAGACGAGTACATCTACAAAGGACTCGATGCCCAGCGCGGCGAATGTCGCTTCAGTGGGCGCGCGGTCATCCACAGTGGCCACAGCGATCTTCAGGCCGTTGTCACGCAAACCCCTGAACAGCCCCAGAAGGTCCGCAAGAGGGCGCGCTTGCCCTACCGGGTCGGGAGCGTACCAGACATCCGCCACCGCAGCCTCGGACACCTGGCGGGCTAGGCCGGCCTCGACCAGGATGTCAACGGTTAGGGCCCGTAGCCCCGCCATCGGGGTCGTGGCCAATGGCCCGTCGGGGGCGATCCACCCGGAGCGGTGATCGAATCCCATGGTGTGGAATAGTTGGCTGGCCACCAGGATATCAGCGGCGACCTCCAGGCGTCGCGCCAGTCCGGTCACCCATTCGCCCCACATCCCGTGGAAGTCGATCAGCGTGCCGGCTTTGTCGAAGATGATCAATTCTGGGGCAACTGCCGCCAATTCCGGTAAGAGGGCGTGTGTCGAGGAAGACATTCTCACGCACTCCTGTTGCCAGGCAACTCTATGAAAGCACCGCGCCTGTCCGAGCGAACCGGCTTGGCTCTGTCGCTGCACTACAGGCTTGCCTGGCCGCCCTGAACCAGCGTTTCCGCAATGACGTTGCCATTCTTTACGATCTGGGCGCGGGCGGTGGCGGGGCTATCTGAAACGGTGGCTGTGAGTTCGATCTCGCCACTTCGCCCCGCAGGTCGGCACCGATCCCATAGATTGCGCCATTGGCCAGTGCCTGAAGGGCAGTTCCGCCCCTCGACCTTGCCCCTGCCTACGCGATGAGGCTGCGGGCTGTGTCCACCGCCGTGACAGCATCGGGGGCGTAACCGTCGGCGCCAACTGCCTCGGCGAATCCAGCGGTCACAGGCGCGCCGCCGACGAGGACCTTCACACGGTCGCGAAGTCCCGCCTCGATCAGCGCCTCTATCGTGGTCTTCATAGCCAGCATCGTGGTCGTCAGCAGCGCCGACATGCCAACCAAGTCGGCTCCCTCGACGCGCACGGCTTCGACGAACTTCTCTGGCGACACGTTGGTGCCCAGGTCAACGATCTCAAATCCGGCGCCCCGCAGCATCATGCTCACCAGGTTCTTGCCAATGTCATGCAGGTCGCCAGCCACGGTGCCCATCACCACCTTCCCCAGCGCCGCCGCGCCCGACTCGGCCAGGAAGGGGCGCAGCACCGCGAGCCCGGCATGCATCGCCTTGGCGCACAACAATACCTCAGGGATGAAGAGAATGCCAGCCTTGAAGTCGCGGCCCACTGTATCCATGCCCGCAATCAGACCGTCGTTGAGTATCTCTTGAGCCAACATTCCCTCGTCGAGGGCTTTTTGAGTGGCTGCCCCCACTTCATCCACTTTGCCGTTGTAGAGATCCCCTCTCATTTGTTCCAGGATGTTTGACATGGTTTCTGCACCTTCCTTTTGTGACTCTAGATTGAGGTCTATTTCTCAAGGGATTTGAGGGCGTGGCTCACGAGTTCGTCGAGCGCCTTGCTCACATCTTCAGGAAGGGGGTTAGGCTCATGTTCTTGCAGGATTGTCATGGCTTTTTCTCTAGCCCTCTCCACGAAGCTCTTGGAGCCGCTCTCTTCCCAGGTTTCTCTGGAGCCTCGATACAACAGGCTAGGCACATACCGTTCTCCTCTGAGGAACTTAAGGGTGTGCTCGTCGGCCACGAAATTGCCACCGGGGCCGACTCTGGCGATCACCTCTACCGCCAGCCGCTCCTCGTCAATCTCAAAGCCCTCCAATGCTCTCACCACAGTGTTGTTGATCTCGCTGTCAATGACCAGTTGCTCGTGACTGATGACCAAGCTCTCCTGGATCATACCCGCGCCGACGAGTACGTTGGCCCCAGCAAAGGCGGCCATAAACGTCAAATACGTGCGTTCGAATGTAGATTGCCCATCGTGCGTCATCGAGTCGGTCCACGGGCCATGCAGGCTGACGGGGACATTATAATAGTGGGCCATCTGGGCGCCAGCGGCCGCCATTATACCATCCTCGATAGAGCCGACGAGGCCGAAGCCGGTGTGCATGTCCATGATCATCGGCCGAGCCGCGTATTGTAGGGGAGCCCCCGGATTAGCCAACTGGGAGATGACCACGCCACCAAGGAATTCCGTGTTAAACAGAAGGACGTTGCCGGCCATGGTCATCGGGCCAGTGCCGCCGCAGCTGGGCATGACGCACACGTCAAGCGGAATCCCGTATTCACCGCATAGCCACAGCGCGTCAACCGTGACGTCCAGGAACTTGAGCGGGCTGATGGGCGCCTCAAGCAGACTGACGATCGGCCGTTCCTTCAACTGCTCTTTGCCGCCAGCGACGATTTCCGCCATCTTGAACATGTATTCCAGGCCCTCACCACTGAAGGCGCGCAGGTGAACGTGTTTGTCGGTATTGGCAAGCGCCTCGCGCAACGTCAGAATGTCGCGCCCGACCGCGGGCATGTCGTGGCCAAACACCGGGGCGATAAAACTGATGCCATCGAGCGCGTCCATCAGCTTGAAATAGCCCCTCACCTCGGCGAGCATCAGTGGCCTGAACTCGCCTGTCTCCAAGTCGAGCGTGTAATCAGCGCCGCCTCCATTGCGAGAGTAAGGCCGGCCACCACGCACCAGTGGACAATCCTTCTCGGGATTGCGGGCCGCGAGGGTGAATTTCTCCGGCACGGTTTCCAGACAGCGGGCTACCAGGTCCCGGGGAATTCTCGCTCTCCTAGCCTGGTGGTCTACCTCGGCGCTGGCATCCTCGAGAGCCTTAAGCCCCTCCTCGTGATCCACTTCGATGCCCGTGTTCTCCAGGATGCCCAACGACCGCTCATGAATCTCCTCGACCTGGGCATCGGAGAGGTACTTGATCAAGGGTTTCTTGGTTCTTCCGTCGTCCTTCATGGTTATCTTTCCTCCTAGTGATATATTTGGACGGCTTCAGGGATCTTGCGCGAGGCGCCAGCATCGCGTTTTGTGGAAGCGCTGCCCCGCAGCCGGCTGCGGGACGGATGTATTCAACAAGTCGTCTGTCAGTTGCCTATAACAGATGGGAGCTCAGCCGCCGCGCGGCTTTCGCGGTGACTCCACCCTTGACCCAAAACCTCACAAACGCGACGCACCCTCAAAAAGACCCTCGATAGCGTGGTCGGCTGCAGCGATTTGTTATGCGACCGTTGGCTTCAACTCGATTGCGTTATATTAGCAAATGCGCTCAACCTAGACACGACTTCCAAGGCTGATCAAGCATTCGAAGCAAGGATCTACGAATTGAGTAATTCCTGGCTCTATATTCATTGAAGCCGCTTTCTGAATTCGACGAGCATCTGCTCTAAGTCTTCAAGATGCTCCTTGTCATGATCAACCCAGATTCTTAGATAGTCGAGAATCGTGACTGTGCCACGAATACTGTGAGTAGCGGAAAGTGACCATTTTTCTTCCGGCAGGGCGCGAAGATAGTCTATGATCTTGTGGCGTGTTTCAGCCCAATCATGGAGAGAACCCCTCAACTCTAGATGACTAAAGTCCCGACCGGTATTTAGATAAGGTTCAAAGTGCGGGTTTGTGCCCGATGCGATCTGCCTAACACGCTCCTGTAAACACTCTTTTTCACTCGTCGCCAAGTGAGCGGCAATGTAGCGGAATGACCAATGGTCCGAATGGGGTTGCCAATCTTGGTTGTCGGCCATTGTTTGTAACAGAGCGGAAATCTGTCCTTGCGTGGTTTCGAGTTCGCCAATCAACTGCTCGATTGTTGCTGCTGTCATGTTGTCCTCTCCCGGTTTGATTGGATTAGAACGCAACCTCTCACTAGGCAGCCTAACGACGCGTTCAGCCACCCCGCCGGACCCCGCTAAGCAAGACCGCCTCGCACCAACACCGCTGACGAAGTTGCATTGGAGCCTCGATTAGCCGGGGTCGGCTGCAACAACTGTTAGGCGGCTTCCCCGCCGCTGACCAAGACTGCCTCGGCCGCGCGAGGGCGGCACGCTGCTTCCAACTAATTCAGCACAACCAGTCATCCAGAAGCAGTAGGAGCCCGCTACTTGGCCTCCCGGCAGTTACCAGGACCGTTCTTTCACCGGCTAGCAGACGACAGCTTTGCGGGGCATACCAGCGCTTTGTTACGCTGTAGTTATGCCCCATCGAGAAGTTGCAACAAACCTTCTGGTGAGTGAACAAGGTAATCCGGTTGCGCCTCCTCCAATTTCTCGCGGCTCTGGTGTCCCCAGGTCACGGCAACACTTTTGACTGAGGCTCGTCTCGCAGCCCGAATATCACTTGCTGCGTCACCAACCATATAGATCTCACCGCCGGGTTCGCCAATGCTGTCAGCAGCTTTCAATATCTTCTCGGACCTCGACCCAGAGTCATCAGCGCCTAGCACAATGTCGACATACTCCGTGAGGCCATAGTAAGCAAGAAAGCCCCACACGACCTCTGAAGTGTTACCAGTCACTATGCCTATCTTGCTCGTCGCCGACAATTGGGCGACGACATCACAGATTCCATCGAAGATTTTTAGCGGTTGCTGACGAGACATGAACAACTCAAGATTGCGTTTTGTAAAACCTTTGATTTTTTCTTCCGGAAGTTTTAATTGTCTCGCAAAGTCGTCAAATTCCATTCGCTCAACGGTGTCAAGATCCTCTTTGTTAGGTTTGCAAGGATGCCCTAATTGGGAGCAGACCTCTTCGGCATAGCGCAACATGTCATCCAGGGTATCTGCCAGGACACCATCAAAATCAAATATTAAGAGCTTATGCATGGGTCCCAAATCTTCAGCGCTTTAGTTGCCTGTTATGATTTGTGAAGCGAAAGCCACCTAACTCCAATGGAGCGATTTCGGTCACAAAGCGAAAGCGGTCGCCGCGATACAGGTCCTTGCCGTGCTCTACAGGTTCATCGTCCTGGTCAAAGGCCAGACGTCGCTCTAACATCAGTGGAGCGCCTAGTTTCACCCTCAGCAACTCGGCCTCGTATTCTGTGGCAATGACCGGCTCCAGGCTCTGCCGCGCCCGGATGACCGAGACCCCGTATTCTGTTTCCAGGATTTCATACAGTGAGCGGCTAGACAGATCGTAACGCTCAAGCTCAGGAGCCCGATTAACTGGTATGGTGAGCCTTTCCAGCAGCAACGGCTCCTGGTTGATCAAGCGCAGACGGTGAATGTGATATACCGGGGCCGAAACGGACAGTCCCAGTTCGTTGGCTACCGAGGCCTCGACCGGCCTTTGTTCGAACGTGATCACCCTGGCAGCCGGCGTGTACCCTCGGTGCTGCATACCTTTGGTGAAGGAGACGAGTTTCCCTGCCTGTCGCTCGATCTTAGGTTCAGCGACGTAGGTCCCAGCCCCCTGCCGGCGAAGGAGCAACCCCTGTGATTCAAGCACCCGGAGAGCACGGCGCACGGTCATCCGATTGACGCCCAGCATCTTGCTCAGATCACGCTCCGAAGGCAGACGATCACCCGGCCGCAGCTCGCCTGACTCAATCCGATCGAGCAGACTTTCGGCCATTTGTACATACAAGGGTATAGACGTTTCATAACGATTTATCAAGCGCTCTACAGAGTCCATCGCTTAGCGTTTGTAACTTGGGGCCGCCTTTAAAATTTGGAGTACGGTCTATCGGCAACCTGAGTGGTGTATACCATTAAGTAAAAATACCACAAATAGGCCAGGTTGTCAACTCGAGGTTCACGAGCTTCGATCTGATGCTACCTCTCCTTTCACCTAGATGGCGGCCTTTGATTCTCCCTTGAACCTGTTGTCTCAAGGGTACATCTCGGCGCGCCCAAAGCACTTGCATATCCGCTGGTTTTCCCGTGTGCCATCGGACCAGTTGTACAAACCAAGAGATGAAAGGGACTTCTCCCGATGCCATCATCCCTTCAATTTCAGATATGGCATGATATGCAATCTGCTCTATCTCGCGCTGGTTAATATTGAGTTGCAATAGACGACTGAGACGAATTTGCTCGATACCTAATTCTTCACGCAAGCCGCGTATTGCCCTGTCCAAGTAGGATTCACCGACTCTTAGATGCTCTGAGACCGAGCAGGCTAACGCGCCTGAAAAGGTGTCTTGAGCATTACTACGCCGTTGAGTCAAGAGCCTACGGTCTGAAGTGAAGAGAAAGACATGGACACCCCGATGCCACAAGCCGGATTTGTGTATGATGCGCCTGCTCTCTTGCCCGATAACTTGATTGTTCTCATTCACGACATCCAAGTATTCCTCTATCATAGAGTTTCCTGTTCACTGCCGCCTGACAGACTCAACGATCATTTTTTCTACCCTATCCCAGTTATCTTTGTTCTCAAGCCATCTCATAATGCGGACACCATGCTGTAGGTAGATCAAGTACTCGTGAGGATCTGTTTCATTACTATAGACATCCTCGATGGCCCAATTCAAGACGTAGATATTACTTGCGTTAATCATGTGCGGAAGGTATTTTAGTTCAATACTACTCAAGGGCACGATCCCATGAATGCCCTTGAGTGTGTTCTGGTAGGCATCTAAGAACACGGCGGCTTTATGTAATTGAAGATCACCATCCTCCTTCCCTTCCCATGCTGCACAGAAGTACGTTATGGCGAGAGCAACGTCGAAGCAACGGGCATCAACTTTTGACCAATCAAAATCGAATAGTCCCGTTATCTCGTGATTTTGGAACTTCAGGTTTCCGGGATGGTAATCGCAGTGAATCACCAGATGAACCATTTCTTGGTATTCCTTCTCATCAATGGCGCGCAGTGTGCGATCGATGGTTTCTAGAATAGGGCTAAGATTTGCCAGGAAGTAAGCATCAAACTCCGTTTTCCCAGCCCTCTTCGCGCACCTCTCTACATTCTCGGCTATTCTAGGTAAGAAATCGATGATCTTCGGTTCATACCTTTTTCCTTCGGGGTTCAGGTCGAAAACCGCGTTATGGAATTGCGCGAGGATAGCAGCTGCGTTTTTCAGTTCTTCATCACTACAGGCTGGATTGACCCAGGTATACTTGTCCTGCCCCGGAAGAAAGTCGAAGACGGCATAAAAAACGCCTTCTCCTTTGTCTCTATCACCTCCATCTTCAAATTGCTTAACATAGGTCTTTCCATCCTTGGTGTTGATAACCTTGGCCACAAGGTTGAAGTTTTTCTTTATTAGATGGTTGATTACCGAATGTTCAAATTCTACCTCTACTTCTTTTGTCCCTTCTTTGTATCTCCTGAGGAAGTATCTGGTCTTTTTGCCATTAGTTACTGTCTCTATTATATAACTTATGTTCACATACCCTCGCTCGAGTTGTTCATAACCTACTAGTGCACCAATTTCATAGTGATTTAATATTAGCTCTCTTAATTGAGGAGCTGTATAGTTGTTCATTCATGACCTCATTAGATTCGGAATGTCAGGAAGTACGAAGCCCATCCAGCCTATGCCTGGGTTTCATGAGCAGACGCATAGCAGCCATAGTCCATCCTCGTGCCGGCCCAGACCAGAATGACGAGTTCACCGAGCCTCGGCATGATCGGCGATGTACAAACCCCATGGGTTTGGCCTCATTTCCCGGTCTTGAGGATATCTTGGTGACCCTTCCTCAGCCGGCGCTGGCCTTTGCATAGGACGGGCGGCCCAACGCCCTGAAAGTCAGTTCTGTTCCCAGATAGATGTACGCTCTCCAACCTGCCGAGACGAGCACATTCCGATCCTCTCGGGTTGTCTGCACCTCGATCTGCTCAGCACCCGCTTGCCAGGCCAGCGTTTTCAATTGGTCCGGCACCGCCTGCTGGGCATGAGCCACGGCTTCCTCGACCGTGGCAAAATCACGCACGCCTTGGGGCAGATGCAAGCGAAAGTATTGACCATCGTCCAATGCGCGGATGGTCACCCGCAGCTGCTGTACCACCCCGCCAACCACAGCGCCCACTACATTGGCTACCTCGGCGTGGCGAGGGATGACCAACTTGGTGTGCAATTGTTGGACCACAGTGGGCATATAGGCTTCCACTGGCGCGCCAACGGCGACCACTGGCTGGCGGAGCCTCAACTGACAGTCCAGGTCAGAGCCGGAAACGCTTCCCATCGCCCGGGCCAGCAATGCCGTCGCTGACGGTTCACGCTCCCAATCGGGTGTCGTGGCTTCGTCGCTCAGCACCTTACTGACCAGTTCCCTCGTCACTTGGCTTGACATGCCATTGACGACGCGCTCGCAGAGAGCGTCGAGCGAAAGATCCATCTGTGCCCCCAAGAGCTCTGCGCCCAGGCGCGACGCTTCGGTGTCCCACCGCTCGAAGTGTCCCAGGGCGTGCAGGGCATCGGTCGGCGTAAAGCCCGCTCGCAGGATCAGTCGCTGCCTCTCCAGGCTCTCGATTTGCTGCAGAACCAGCGAGCCATAGCGCATTTTTTTGACTAGCGAGTCCAGCGGCTGAGGATCTGCGGATAGGTGGCGCAACAAGCTCTGCTTTGACTCTGAGAGCGGATTGGCCGTTCGGCGCTGCGCCAACACAAATTGTCCAGCCAGACTCTCGCGTTGGCATGTTTTCACCTGCCGCCGCAATTCCTCAATCACCTGGGAATGTTCGCTTGCCAGCAGGCACAGCGGCACCACGCGCCGGGGCCCGATGGCCAAACGGCCTTCGCCATCCAGGCGCACGTGACTATCGCCGCCCAGCCCCACCGTGTGCACGTCCACCGCTTCGACCATGGTTCGCCACCCGCCGACCTGCGCGCCTTCGGGGTTGAGCCGAGGACGGCCATCGCACAGCGCGCCGATGTCGGTCGTCGTGCCACCCATGTCCACCACCCACACGTCCCGCTGGCCCGCCAGGTGCCAGGCACCGATGAGGCTGGCCGCTGGCCCTGACAGGATCGTCTCGATAGGACGGCGCATAGCCCATTTTGCCCGCACCATCGAGCCATCTCCCTTAACAACCATCAGCGGGGCCGTGATGCATTGTTCGTTCAGCGTGCGCCGAACGGTAGCGATGAGTTCCCGCAGCAGCGGGATCAATTGGGCGTTGAGGGCAGTCGTCGTCGCCCGGCGTACGGCGTTGAGGCGGGTGGTCAGCTCGTGGCCGCAGGTGACTGGCAGGCCGGTTAGCTCTTCCACCAACGCCTGCACCCGCAGTTCGTGTGTCGGGTTATGCACCCCAAAGTACCCGGACACGGCAAATGCCTCTACCCGGTTGCGCCGAGCCAAGATAGCCGCCCGCGCTGCCGCTTCGTCTAGTGCTTCGATTTCGTCCCCCGCTCCGTCGTGGCCACCGCGTAGGTAGACAACGTCTTGTGTCACCAGCTCGCCCTCAAAGCCGTATTGCCGGATCAAATCCGAGTCGTAGCCGATGAGAAGCAGACAGACTGGGCTGCCCTGTCCCTCGACGATGGCATTCGTGGCCAGCGTGGTCGAAAGAGCCACCAGGCCAATTTGAGTGGGGGAAACACCTTGCCCATCAAAGACCGCGGCTAGAGCTCGCCCAATGCCGACGGACAGGTCATGACGGGTAGTCAGTGCCTTAGCGCTGGCCAGCACTTCACCGCTGGCGTGGTCTACCAACGCCGCATCGGTGTAGGTGCCCCCCGTGTCAATGCCTAGAGCAACCGTCATGTCTCGTCCCCCCGCCGTCGACAGCAGCTATTGGCCAGAGAGCAATACTGGCACACTGACCCCACGTGATTCGATTCGTAGCCCGGCCCCAGGCCGATGACCATCGATACGGACTTGTGTGGCTCCAGCACGCAGTATTTGCTAAGGTGCACGCCGATTCTTTCCAATGGCAGGAGAGCACAGAGTTGGCGCTGACCTTGCACCGGCCAGCCCACTAGCGACCCTGGACTGAGCGCAGGGCTCACACCCCAGCCTAATTCTGACGCCTGCGCTTCGACTTTGCTGCGCACTGCCTCGCCCACAGCGCCCAGGGCTAACACGCCCACACTGTCGAGCATCCAAGCCAGCAGGGGTTCACCTGCTGCGTCAAGCTCGTACGCCTGACGCTCCAAAGCCGGCCCGATGGTATACACCGCTACTATCACCTGGTTCGCCGGAGCCAGAAGGTCAGCCTTGGGTCCGACGGCAAGTTTCCTGATCTCTGCTTCGCCGGATCTGCTGGTTCGGAGGGTCACTTGTTCGCCGGTCACATCTCGCACCAGGAACTCGTCGTAAACCGCGGCCGGGGTGACAAGTTCCTGGCTCACGGCCAGAGCCTCTTTTGCAGCTGCCACCATCGCAGGACGCATGGGCTTCTTTTGCTGGCCGCACCGCTCCTCCAGAACGTATTCAGGTGTCAAGGAGATGGGAATATCACGCCATATCTTCATGCTCGTTTGAGACTGGGTATCTGCTTTTGTCATCTTTAGTATCCCAATCGTTCGGAGAGTTGGCTCACCGCATCCATCACCCAGGCGGCCAGTGCGGAAAATAGCTCTGGCGTGACGCGATACCCCGCTCCCGGTTGTCATCACGAGTAATGTCGAGGATGATTGTATTGCCACCGATCCAGATGCTGGCCCTCCATGCCAGGCCCCAAAGCAGCCGCCCCACCAAAAGAGGAGCGACAGGCAAGTCCCTATACCCACCGGGGGCAGGAAGCGGAAGGGGGATAGGGTATGGTCCTTCTTCATAGGTGTTGGCTCGTTGACGTAAGCACCTCGGAAAACCTGGCCTTCACGCTACTCCTTCTTCTGGGAGCACGCGCGATAGTGGGCGATGTAGCCCATGGCATAAGAGTCGCGGCCGAGGAGCAGGTCGGTGGCACGGATGATCCCGGTCAGTTTCATCGGATCGGTAATCACGCAGCTTGCCCCGGCGCCAATAGCCAGAGCCAGGAAAGCCTGGTTGATGATGTGGCGGTCGGGCAGGCCAAAGGAGACGTTGCTGGCTCCCAGATTGATGTTGACGCCGAACTCCCGTCGAACGAGTTCGATCGTCCGCAGGGTGACTATGCCGGCGTTGTTATCGGTACCGACCGTCAGTGCCAGCGGATCGATCACCACGTCCTCGGCCGGGATGCCAAGCCTGGCGGCCCGTTCCAGGATCTTGCCGGCGATGGCAAGCCGGGTCTCTGGATTGTTTGGGATCCCGTTTTCATCCATCGTGAGGCCGATCACCGCCACCCCTCGGTCCTTGACGATGGGCAGCACGGCCTGTAAGGAGGATTCCTCGCCGTTGACCGAATTGACCAGCGGCTTGCCGGGTGTGAGGGCCAGCGCGGCCGCCAGTGCGTCGGGGTTGGCCGAGTCGATGCAGAGTGGCACGTCGACCCGGGCGGCCGTCACCTGCACCACCTGGGGGAGCAACGCAACCTCATCTAGGCTGGGAACACCGACGTTGACGTCCAGTACATCGGCGCCCGCTTCGACCTGTCTGGTCGCCAACTCCTTAACATAATCGAGGTCGCTCTCGCGCAAAGCCACGGCCAGCCTCTTGTGTCCGGTTGGGTTGATCTTTTCTCCGATGATGACGACTGGGCCTTCGGTGTCAATCTTGACTTCAGTTGTGCCACTTCGCAGGAGCGTCTGCATCAGGGATGGCTCCTTCCGTGGAAGAATCCAAAATAGAATGCTCCGCCTCGTTCGGTCTGGATTGCCGAATCCAGACCTCCTCGACGAACCAGGTCATTATGTTTCCTGCACCAGGCTGGGTGCCCCACAGGCATGAAAGTCAATTCAGTGCCTAGATAAATGCGCTGTTTGCATTCCCCCACGACCGGCGCGGTTCGGTCCGCACGGACCGTCTGCACTTCGACCTGTTCGGCACCCACCTGCCGGGCTAGCGCCCTTAATTGAACTGGCATGACTTGTTGGGCGTAAGCCACGCCTTCCTCCACATTCGCCGAACCTCCTTCCGTACGATGGTTTTCCACGGTCTGCCTCGGCGTCCTGCCGGCAAGGGGAAAAGGGCCGCCGGAACGGGCGACAGAATCTTCAGAGTGCTGTCAGGCAAGGTAATTGAGCGCTGGTTGAATGGTATACACCAATCCTGTTGAATTATAATCCACATCTGCCAGGCTGTCAAGGCCGTGTACTCGTGTTACGTAACATCTAAACTGTCCTAGCTTCTTAACATCTGAATTGTCCGCTATTCTACCTCCAGGTGGTAAGTGGAAAGGAGGTGGAATAGATGCAGACGAATCTTGAGCAGAAGGTGATCGCT
>DAOUMD010000066.1:0-22244 GCA_034412795.1 Anaerolineae bacterium | reverse complement strand
GGCTGAACTGCTGCGGGAAAGCGACATCTATGGCCGCCTGGGTCTCCCCCCCAAGGACCTGGCGGCTTACCTGGAGGCCAACGAGTCAACACTGAACAGAGACTTGACGCCACACGTGGTCGATTTCGCCAGCGGGCTGATCTACGTGCGTCCGGCAGAGATGGGGCATGTGTTGGCGCTGCGCCAGCCAGCCCTGGCATTGGGTGGTTATGTGGTGATATCATCCAATGGCGAGAGCGAAAGCGATTTCGACCGCTGGGGCTATGCTCCTGAGACACTGCCGTTGATGCACCGCCTCAAGGCACGCTGGGACCCGGCCGGTTGCCTGAATCCAGGCCTATTCCTGGTGTAAGGCTTTTCCAAGAATTAAATTGTACAAACGTCCCGCCAAGACACCTTGAAACAAAGCCAGACAAGCAGTCTAATTCTCGGAGTAACTACTCAGCCTGATGGTTGCAGATATGTATCTGCAACCCATAATCGGCGGATGTATATCCGCAAATACCCGTTACGGTTGAATAACCGTAACGATCAGCGACTGGTCTGATTTGGGTGTCAGGGGGCGATGGCTATGGATGAAGGTGGTGTTGAATTAGGAAAAGTTACCTCGCTGTTTCTTCTTGTGACTTGTTTGGTCTTGGTGGTAAGTGGCTGTGGGCCCAGCCCAACGCCCACCACCATGCCGGAGAAAGGAGATCAGGCTATGGCGTTTGAGCTGACGAGCACTGTTTTTACCCAAGGGGAGCCGATTCCCGTCAAGTATACGTGTGACGGCGAGGACGTTTCTCCGCCGCTGGAGTGGGGTGATCCGACCCAAGGCACGCAGAGCTTCGCTCTTATCAGCGATGACCCTGACGCGCCGGTGGGCACTTGGGACCATTGGGTGCTTTACAACTTGCCTGGCGAAGCCCGGTCCCTGCCGGAGGCGGTCCCCCCGGACGCCGAGTTGCCCGATGGAAGCCGACACGGTCAGAATAGTTGGCGACGACTGGGTTACGGAGGGCCGTGTCCGCCCAGCGGTACACATCGCTATTTCTTCAAGCTTTACGCCTTGGACACAACCCTTGACTTGGCCTCTGGTGCGGACAAGAAGCAGTTGCTTCAGGCTATGGAGGGGCACATCTTGGGCCAGGCGGAGCTGATGGGGGTATACAGCAGAAAGTAGGGCGACCGAGAGGAGGAACCACGTGGCCATCACGAGAGCCGACAGTCAACAGGCAGATCAGATTGCGCAGGATCTGAAAGGGACCTACCAGATGACCGTTGTGAAGGATTGGGGGGAGGGAACGGAGGCTGATCCCCAGGAGTGGAGGGGGGGAGAATGGTCGTTGGAAGAGCTGCGTACTCTGCAGAAAGGGGTTGCGGATTTGGCCAGCGTTATGGGGGGAGCAGATAAGTTTATCCAGAACATCGGATCGATCACTATCAGCCAGGTGGAAATGAAGTACCGCGGGCTGGCTTCAGTCCACGGGATCAAGTTCACTGCTTCAGAGCTCTCAATTGACCCCTGGACGGTGGTGCACGAACTGGCACACGTCTGGGACGCCAATGCTGGCTGGAAACTGTCCAGGACTTTGGAAAGCTACACCGACGGGCGTACCAACCTGGTGGCTATGGTTTTCAAGAAGGCACGTGGTCAATGTGATGAGAAAGGCAGGTTGCCGGGATGTAACCGTTCTGGCTACTTTTACGGTGACGTTCCACCCGCCGGGTCGGACCAGAATTTCAATCGCAAAGAGGATTTTGCCGAATCGGTGACTGCCTACGTCTATCCGGCACTGGTGCAAGAGCGAGTTGACCGCTTCAAAGACGATGACAGCTACCGTGATGTGCTGTATTATTCGGACTACACCCAGACCCGACGCTGGGCCTGCGTAGATGGTCTCATTAAGGGGACCATCACCGTCAGCGAATAGGCAACAGATAAGCGGATGAGTTCCACGCAAACGCGGAAGACTATAGCCCTTAGAACATTCCTAAGAGTAGTAGTATGTGCCGGTGTTTTCTTCCTTCTCGGTGTCCCTGGGTGTGTTTCTCTACCGGGAGCTGCGGTTGATGGATATGCGAGTGCGGAGGTGGAAACGTGGTACGACGCAGATGGGGATGGGGAGAAGGACCCAGACGAATCGCCTGTGCCGTGGGTCACCATCCACATGGACTACGAGCGTTCCATCACCGACTCAAGCGGGCGGGGTAGGGTCGGGGTGTTCAAGCCGGGCTGTGCTCGCAGGTGTTGGGAGGGTGAGTCAGTTTCGGTGGTAGTTCCACCCGGATACCGCGCCACTACCCCAATCGAGGTGGATCTGACGGGCGCAGAAGATACCTATGTGTTTGGTTTCCAGCCGGAAGCGGGCCCGGAGTCTCCAGCTTTACCCGACGAGCCGGATTGGGCTCAAGCGTTTATCAACCGGGGCTTGGACCTGGTCGATTTTCATTATGACGCCGACGGGAACCGGCTAGCCGTTGCGTTCGACACCGAGAGCAGCCCGGATCAAGATGCGTATTACGGGGATATCTTTGAGGTGATCCGCACTCTGGGGAAGATCGAGGGTATCTCGGTAGAAGAAGTGGAAATCACCAACCTGCCATCCGGCCCTATCGTCGTGTGTGAGATGAGCCAGGTCGAGGCCTGGATGGGAAAAATCCCGCCTGTGGAGATTGTCTCCACCTATTGCCAGACTTCTGATCTTTCGACGATCGACCCCACTGTTATCCAGACGAACGAGTCTGGTGTTACGCACCGGCCTGAATCATCCGCATTAGCCAACCCTTTTGAGGGACGTTGGTGTTTTGAAAGCGAGTCTGCTGCCTTTGATGTTCAATTAGAGCAGGAGGGCGACCGGGTGCATGGGCCGTTTTTCTTGTTGAAGTATTGTGAAGTAGATGGAGTGCGTAGCGCCTGCCGGATACGCGAAGGTGAAATCGCGGGGACCGTTATAGGTGACCAGGCCGAAATCATCATGAGTAACCCGGAGTACAACGATGAGGGCGCGGCTTTACTTGAACTGGGTCAAGACTCACTGACCTGGCAGGTGAAAGACTATCCCCAGGAGTATTATCTGCCAGCGAAGTTCAGCTTGATGCGCTGCGGTAAGGAGAATTGAATGCGCACTTACCTGGTTGAAATGCTCGAGTGCCCGGCCTGTCACGGTGAATTAGACTGGCGCATTGAAGAGCGTGTTGATGGCCGTATCCAAGCAGCAGAGGCACGATGCACCGCGTGCGCCGCCAGCTATCCTGTACGGGATGGGATTGGCATCTTCCTCTTGCCCGAATTCCCACGTAACGATCTGTGGGAACAGGTCGATAGCGAGCTGGCCCAATACCTGGTGAAGCATCCTGACGTCGAACGCCGGTTGATGGAGCCACCGCTGAGCGCATTGTCTCCGGCCGATCAGTTTTATCGCTCGCACCTGTTGGACGAGCGTGGGGATTATGCTGAGGCAAAGGCCGCTGAGGATATGGCCAACGCCGGGTTGTATACTTCGGAGTACCTGGCCTGCTGGGACAGCCAGGTGGATTACCTGATCGAACAAGTTTCCAGGTCAGAGGGACCCATCGTCGATCTGGCTTCGGGGCGATGCTACCTGGTCGAGGAGTTGGCCCGCAGACTTGATCGCCCAGTTATCGCCACCGATTTCAGCCCGCGTGTGCTTCGTAGGGATCGACGATGGTTGGAGTTCTTCGGGCTGTACGATCGGGTTAGCCTGCTGGCCTTTGACGCGCGGCGTACGCCGTTTAAGGATGGGGCGGTTGAGAGCCTAACCACCAATCTAGGGCTACCGAACATAGAGGAGCCGGGAGAGTTGCTAGAAGAGCTACGGCGGGTTGTGGCGGGCGGTTTCCTGGCCATCTCCTTCTTTTATCCTGAGGATGATGAAGCCAATGGCGCGGTCATCCGAGAGATTGGGTTGGACAAGCTCCTGCATCGTCGCACGGCTTTGGAGGCTTTTGCCACGGCTGGGTGGCAGGTGGCGCTAGAAAATGCGTGTATCGGAAGAGCGATGCCGACCCCTGCCGGCGTGGTGTTGGAAGGCGCCAGGGTGGATGGCCTGCCTGTGGCAGAGACCGAACTAGAGTGGTGCGTGCTTGTTTGTTGTAAATAGCCTATAATGGTGAGAAAGGTTAGCAAGTGGGGCAGGGTGTCGGGCGGGGATTGATAGTTTCTACCAGCGAATGGTTGTCATTGGGTGCCTGGGCGATGGGCAGGGGCAAAACGATAAAGGGCTCGGTGTCTGGCGGGACTGACATTTCTTCTAACAGTTCGATCTCGCGTTTCAATAAATCTAATGCGGCGTTCAGGTGATGTAGCCTATCCTGCAGGCTCGCTACTTGCGCGTCTGTTTCGTCGCGTGGTTGATCAGATCGCTCGTTCGCGTACTGGGCCATCTCCAATGCTCTTGTTACTGATCCGCGTTGGCATTGCAAGCCGTCGAGAGCGATTCTGGTGTCTTGCAGCAGTGCATTTAATTCAAGCTCGGCAATGCTTGCCAGACAACGATGTGTGTGCATTGCAACCTACCCACTTGATGCGATTGTCTATAGGATAGCATAAGATTGTTGGAGAGGAATATGAAAGCTATTATAAAATGGTTAAAGATATTGGCAGATAAATTAGCAGCCCCACTGTTAGGGAGGGGGGCGTTACACAGTATTGTGTGAAATCTTGTTGGTTGCTGATCACAATGCTTCTATGGGAAGGGTGAGTAGGGGAAAAACAGCCATTATTTCCTATTTGAGGTGATTGAAGTGTGTCAGAAAGTGTGGTAGAATGAGACTGGCTGCGACTGCGCAATGGAGCCGATTGCTCGGCCGAGCGCGTCGCGCTTTTGGTTTCTTTTTAGAGGCGTTATATGTCCGTACTCGAACAACATTTATCTTCTCCTGATGATCGTGACCCAGAGAATCCCCTGACATCAGACTGGCTGATCTTCTACCTGCGTTGGCTGTGGCTTGCTTCTGTTCTTGTGTTCGCCTGGCTCAATCCAACCGAGCTCGGGAGTTTCCCTTATGTGCTTGCCGTGGTCATTGCAGGAGCGATTCTGAATCTGGTCCAGGCTGGGGCTTTATACGTCCAGTGGTATCCTGATTGGATGCGTATCGCCGGCGCCGCCGGTGATACTGTGGTTGCCATTCTGTTTCTGATGCTGACCGGTGGATGGCAGAGCCCATTGGTGCCAGCGACCCTCTTTCCGATATTAGTTGCTTCATTACGTGTGGGCATCGAAGCGGGGTTGGCGGCGGCGGTAGTGATCATCTTTGCCTATGGCGCTTTCGCCATTGGTGATCCGACTTTCAACAGTCTGGGAGGGCTGTATCAAGTCGGGTTGAACTCGCTGTTTTTATTAGGTGTTGCCTGCGTAAGTGGATTGCTAAACCGACAACAGAAGGCGACCCTGGAACGCGTAGAGTCGACGGAGCTGCAATCACTGCGCCGCGCGAACGAGCGAGCCAAGGCGATCTACGAGATGGCCAGCACCTTGAGTGCTACACTCAACTACGAGCGCGTGCTGACCACGATGCTTAACATGAGTATGATGAGCTTGACCGAAATGACAAGCTCGGATGACTCGTTGGTAGGGTTTATTTTGCTCTTCGAAGAAGAAGGCAATCCGGAGAGGCTTAAGGTTCAGGCCGGACACAATATTCCACGTTCTGATGAGAAACGGGTGGTGTCGGGGCAAAGCGGCTTGATTGCCCGGGCGATTTACACGGCCGAGCCGTCCATCACCAATCAGGTTTCCAGTGATCCGGTAATCTCGCAATTCGTATGTACGCAACAAGCCCGATCGGCCATTTGTGCGCCGTTGCGGGCCGGGTTTGACTCATTTGGTGTGCTCGTCTTTGCCAGTTCAAAGCAGGATTACTTTACAGAGGAGCATGGCGAAACCTTGATCACTTTCTGCAACCAAGCAGTCATCGCCCTCAAGAATGCCCAATTATATCAGGATCTTCAGACGGAACAACGTAAGATTCTGGAAAAGGAGTCGGAAGCCCGGCATAAGCTGGCGCGTGATCTTCACGATGGTCCCACCCAGACCATCTCGGCGGTCGCGATGCGCCTCAATTTCATCCGGATGATGCTCAAGAAGCAGCAGGATTACAACAAGATTGAGGCGGAGGTTGCCAAGGTTGAGGAGTTGACTCGAAAGACCACGCACGAAGTACGTACCATGCTATTCACCTTGCGACCGGTTGTTTTGGAGACGCAGGGCCTGGCTGCTGCGCTGGAGCAGTACGCTGAACGGCTGCGCCAGACTGAGAATCTCAATGTGAACTTAGATCCCAATGGTTACGATGGTCAGCTCGAAAAGCAAATGGAGGGTGTGGTGTTTGCCGTAGTGGAGGAAGCTGTGGGCAATGCCAAAAAACATGCCCACGCCAGCCAGATTATGATACGTTTGCGGGCAGATGACCACCTGTTCTCAGCCGAGGTTCAGGACGATGGAGCTGGTTTTGATGTAGAGGATGCACAAGGGCGACGCGAAGCCGGCCACCTGGGTCTATTGAACATCGAAGAACGTGCTACGTTAGTGGGAGGGCGTTGCTCGGTTCAATCACAGCCGGGAGCCGGAACGCTTGTGCGCCTTGACATTCCTCTGAGGCGCTTGAGTGGGACTGATTGATGGATACGCGCTGGCAATTAGTTGCCTATGTTTTCGCGTCAATCATTCTGCGGATGGTTGCAGCTCAACTCTCCCGAAGGCGAACGGATATGGCCTGGGTGCGCTTTCTAAGCGAGGGCTGGGTTGCTTCCGTCTTACGCTTCGTGTATTATATTGGACTTCCTTATATTGCGCTCATATTGGGAGTAGTGCCGGGGCGTTATCTGGGGCTGGTAGGACTTGGTCAGGCACAAGAAACCCCCTCGGAGTTGGACTCTGGGTTCTTGGCGCAGATTCGAGATTACCTGTCGCTGGTGATACTGAATTGGCTACCCGATGTGGGCACGGTGGTTGCTCTTGGCGCGGTGACGGTTCTGTTTCTGGGTATCACCTGGCTAGGGTATGCTTACCTCAGGGGCAACGTCACATCTGGAAGCGGCACCAGCCCGTCGTCTCTCCGGGGTGGCCATAGCCTTGGGCTGATTCACGTCATCTATCAAGCTGTTCATTGGAGCTTCTACCGGAGCGCGGTTTGGTTACTGGCCGACGATCTGTACCTGGGCGTGTTCGGAGGAATCATTCTCGTCGTCGGCGAGTGGATGCTAGACGCCGGGTGGATGCATAGGGTACGCCACGCGGACACGGGGGAGGTTCTCCTGATTGATGCCAGTGTGCTGGTTGCTACCTCGTTAGTATTCTTCTTTGTGCCTATCTTGTGGCTGCTGATCCCGGTTCATTGGCTACTGGCAGTGGTCAGCCGGCGCGTGGTGGTGCTGGGACAAGGGCGCATAGGCGATAGCCCTTCAGGGGACATTGTGTACCAGGCTCCTCAGTGAGCGTCTTGGCGTCCGTTAGGTAGACTCGGCAGGATTGCAACTGGCTGCTGACGTAGTACTAGCTGCCGAACCAGATTGCGTAATAATACGTGGTCGCGACGATAAATAATAGGCTGTCGGTTCGATCCAGCAGACCACCGTGACCTGGGATGATTTGACTGGAATCCTTGGTGTTTACCTGGCGCTTTATCATTGAGACGGCTAGATCCCCGAGGGGGCCTACGATGCTTGCCAACAGACCCACGATTAACCCGTGGACGGGACCAATTGCTCCCGTCAAACGCATCGCCAGGTAGCCGACAATGACCCCGCTCAAAAGGCATCCGATAATCCCTCCGAAGACTCCTTCCCAAGTCTTGCGCGGGCTCAGACGAGGCCAGAGTTTATGGCGGCCAATGGACTTGCCGACGAAGTAGGCAACCGAGTCACCTATCCATGTGACGAGCACGGCCAGGGCCATCCAGGCCAGGCCGACCTGGTCGGGGGGCAGTCCCCTTAGTCGGATGGCGTTGGCTGAAAGCCATCCTATGTACAGGCCTCCAGCGACGGTTAGCGCCCAATTGGTAGTGGGTATCCTGTCCTGTGACTGGAAGAGCTGCCACGAGATAGACAGGATCAAGATAGCAGTTAGACCGGGCTGAATAATGTCGAGCGAGGGGATCTGGGCATCGAGCAAGGAAACGCCGATGATGGCCAGGGCGAAGATCGTCGTGGGTGCATAGTCTCTCCGGCGCAGTAATTGGATGAATTCGTAGCCAGATACTGAAGCGACCAGTGCAGTTGCGGCGAAGAACCACCAACCACCGGCCCAAACTATCAGGGCGGCGATGGGGGCAAAAACCAGCGCGGAGAGAACACGGGCACGAAGCAAGAGGCTGACCCGTCGGGTTCTAGTTCACTTGCACTTCGCCAAAGCGACGATCACGTTGGCTGAAGGCGGTTAGAGCTTTGTAGAGCTCGTGTTTGTCGAAGTCTGGCCAATAAGTGGGCGTTACGTAATATTCGGCGTACGCGGCCTGCCACAGGAGAAAGTTGCTGGTACGGAATTCCCCACTGGTGCGAATGATCAGGTCCGGGTCAGGACAGTCGATTGTGTATAGATAGCGGCCGATCAGTTCTTCGGTCACGTCCTCGGCCTCAACTCCGTCACGTATGATCCGCTTCACTGCGTCTGTAATCTCAGCACGCCCACCGTAGTTGAAGGCCACGTTTAGAATAATACGATCGTTGTTTTTGGTCAGATCAATGGCGTGATGGACCTTAGCCTTAAGGTTCTTGGAGATACCCTCCAATCGGCCCACGTGGCGAAGCTGCACACCTTCGCGGTGCAACTCGTTCAGTTCGCGCTCGATGACCCGGGCGAAGATGGACATCAACCCTTTGACCTCTTCCTCAGGGCGTTTCCAGTTTTCGGTGGAAAAGGCATAAATGGTCAGCACCTTGATGCCGAACTCAACACAGCCGGTCAACACGCGCCGGATATTTTCGGTACCGGCGCGGTGACCAGCCAGCCGGGGGAGGCCTCGTTCTCGAGCCCACCGCCCGTTTCCATCCATTATGATACCGAGGTGGTAGGGTACACGTTCTAGCAGTGATCTCTCTTGCACGACTGGACTATATCTCCATAATTTCCTGTTCTTTGGTTTGGCCTATTTCGTCGACAGTCTCAATATATTTATCAGTTAGCTCTTGAAGATCGTCCTTGCCAGCGTAGAATTCATCTTCGGAAACGATTTTCTCTTTTTCTAGTTCTCGCATATCGTTAAGCCCGTCCCGTCGACAGTTGCGTACCGCGACGCGTGCGTCCTCTACTCGTTTGGCGACGACTTTGGTCAATTCTCGACGTCGTTCCTCGGTAAGAGGTGGGATGGATAGGCGGATGAGCTTGCCGTCATTGGTGGGAGTTAGGCCCAGATCCGACTGGAGGATTGCCCGCTCGATGTCTTTGATCGCGTTGGCATCCCAGGCGCGGATGGTGAGCAAATGAGGCTCTGGTGCCGAAATGGAGGCGAGCTCAATCAAGTTTGTGGGAGTTCCATAATATTCAACGCGCAGTCGTTCGACCAGAGCGGGTGATGCGCGTCCGGTTCGGATCCCCTTGAGGTCCATCTGGAGCGACTCAACCGATTTTTTCATCCGGTCTTCAGTTTCTACCAGAACTTCTTTGATCATTGGGGAGACCTCCATAAACTTGGCTGATAAGAGGATTCAAGGACTAATTAGGGTGCCGACTTCTTCTCCCAAAACCGCTCGTTCGATGCTCCCATCCTGCCACAGATCCAGGACAATGATGGGCATCTGGTTGTCCATACACAGGGAGATGGCGGTGCTGTCGAGCACTTTGACCCCAAGATTCAAGGCGTCGATGTAGTGCAAGTAGTCAAAACGGCGGGCATTGGGATTGGTAAGCGGGTCGTCATCATACACACCATCAACTTTGGTGGCCTTAATGAGCAACTCGGCGTCGACTTCCATCGCCCGTAAGGCTGCGGCGGTATCGGTGGTGAAATAGGGATTGCCAGTACCCGCTCCCAGCAAAACGACACGTCCCTTCTCCAGGTGCCGGATGGCACGACCTCGAATGTAGGGCTCGGCAACGGCGCGCATTTCAATAGCAGTCTGCACTCGTGTCTCCAGCCCGGCACGGCTCAAAGCATCAGCTAGCGCCAGGGCATTCATTACTGTGGCTAGCATTCCCATATGATCGGCGGTGGCCCGCTCCATACCGTGCAACAGGCCGTCTCTCCCGCGCCACAGGTTCCCTGCGCCCAAAACGATGGCCACCTCTACGTCGTGCTCGCGCACCGATTTTATGACTGATGCCAGGTTATCGGCCTGGTGGGGATCTATGCCAAAGCCTTCAGCCTCGGCCAGCGCTTCCCCACCTACTTTGAGCAGGATACGATGATACTTGGCTACCGACATGATTTCTTCCCCTGGCGTCGAATAGGCTGATCCCGTGGGTTATTTCGGGTTAAATAGCTGCCTGGAAATTCGTTTTTTTGGAGCGATGGATTTCTTTGTGCCCTGTGCAGTTGAAAGGTTAAAACAAGGCCAGAACTAATAGTCCTGGCCTTGGTGTGATCTCATTCGCCAGTTTCTAGCTCGTAGCGAACGAACTGCTGGACGGTGAGTGGTGTGCCCAATTCTTTGCTCTTCTGTGAGAGAAGATCGCCTACGCTCAGGGAATCGTCTTTGATAAAAGGCTGGCGCAATAGGCAGGTTTCCTCATACCACTTGTTTAGCTTGCCAGCCACAATGCGTTCCTTGATGTGATCTGGCTTGTTGCCCTCAGCCGCCTGGGCCAAATACTTGGCCTTTTCGACCTCGACAACCGAATCTGGCACATCATCCGGCGAAATGTATTGTGGTGCAGCGGCCGCGACTTGCAAAGCCAGGTCGTGGACCGATTCACCGAAGGCTGCGCTGCTGGCTACATTTTCGTCATGGGTTGACGTATGCACCAGGACACCGATCCGGCTGCCAGGGTGGATATAGCCTTCGATCAGGCCGTTACCGTCTCGCTCTACGCGGGCGAAACGATGTAGCACCATATTCTCACCCAACTTGGCGATGAGCTGCGTCAGTCGTTCCCCGACAGTGACACTCTGATCGTCGATGAACGGGCGGTTGAGTAGTGTCGCCACGTCTGGTATGTCTGTTTCTTGGGCTACCTGTTTCGCAATGGCCGCAACAAGGGCCTGGAATTCTTCGGTAAGCGCCACAAAGTCTGTTTCGCAGTTTACCTCTACAATGGTCCCCAGCCGGCCGGTTTCATCTACCAGTACTTGTACCAGTCCCTCTTTGGCTTCCCGGCTGGCCTTCTTGGCGGCGGCGTCCATTCCTTTTTCTCGCAGGTATTGTAGCGCTTTTTCGAAGTCCCCGTCGTTGGCTTCCAATGCCTTCTTGCAATTGAGCACACCAGCCCCGGTTGCTTCGCGTAGTTCTTTGATCGTTTGAGTGTTGATAGCCAACTGTGCCTCCTCTATGTCAAGCACCTCTCATCGCCTGTGAGCCACGATGGGGTGCGATTTATGCGTCCTGGTTTTCGTCTTCATGGGTGGATGATTCGTCCGCTTCACTAGTTTCTTCTTGCTCGTCTTCTACGGATTCTTCACCGTTACCTTCATCTTCGCCTTCGCTCTCGTCCTCAACTTCTTCTTCGTAGTCTTCATCTTCAAGCTCTTCATCTTCAAGCTCTTCTTCGTCGGCCAACTTAACTGAGGGCCGGCGCTGATGACGTTGTTTGGAGGCCCTATAGCCTTCTTCTTCCTCTTCCTCTTCCTCATCATACTCGGCCGATCGCAACTTGGCCAGGGTAGATGGACCCAGATAACGCTCCAGGCTCTCTTCTTCGCCCAGCGCTTCGACTTCTTCTTCCTCGGCCAGCATCGACTCGCGTATTTGTTGCCCTTCAGCCACGGCATCGGCCATGGTGCTGACCACCAGCCGGATGGCACGGATAGCATCGTCGTTGGAAGGAATCACGTAATCAATTGGTTCAGGGTCGCAATTGGTATCTACCAGGGCGATGATAGGAATGCCGAGGGTATTGGCTTCCTTGACGGCGATGGCCTCACGTCGCACATCCACGATGAAGACCAGGTTAGGCAGCCGGCGCATATCCTTGAGACCCCCCAACCGCCTATTGAGACGCATGATCTCGTATTCCAGCTTGCCCACCTCCTTCTTGGGCAAACGGATGAACTCGCCGCGCATCTGCTTCTTTTCGAGGTCCAGAAGGTAGTCAATGCGCTGGCGAATGGTTCGCCAGTTGGTAAGCGTTCCACCTAACCAGCGTTGGTTAACATATGGCATGCCACAGCGGGTAGATTCCTCTTCTATGGTGTCCTGACCCTGCCTCTTGGTACCGACGAAGAGGATAAATCCACCGTCGGCAACTGTATCTCGGACCAGTTTATAAGCTTCGTCAATTTGTGCAATGGTTTGCTGGAGGTCGAGGATGTGGATTCCGTTGCGCTCGGTGAAGATGTAGGGTTTCATCTTCGGGTTCCAGCGCCGGGTGCGATGACCAAAGTGGACGCCCGCTTCCAGGAGCGCCTTCATGGGGACTACAGACATCATTTTTCTCCCTTCGTTTTGTACGTCCGCCCCCTTCATTCCCGACAGGGACCCCGTCGGTGATGGGGCACGTCCTGTCGAATCAGAGGGCGTGTGATCTTGAGGTCTAGTGACCCGAACGGTGAGTATAGCATGATCAAGATGATCGAGCAAGTTTTTAGCCTCGTAATGCTGATCTTTTCTACTCTCGCGGGCGTAGCACGCGCGCATCGGGTGGCTACAAGTACCAGGCTAGCAAATTTCCCATTCTTGACTTGATGCACTGCTTGTTTGCTCTGCCTATCCCCCGCTGGTATAATGCGGACGTTATATCGCAAGCAGGCATTTATTCTGGAGAATCGAGCGTCTTTCGCGTATCTTCTCAAAATGTAGGGGCGATCCCTTGTGGTCGCCCTGTTGGGCAGGCAACAAGGCACTGCCCCTACCCCGAAATTGAGAGGATACTCTATACGTGGGGAGTGCTTACGCATATGAGTATCAAACCCGACCACTGGATCGAAAAAATGGTTCGTGAATACCGTATGATCGAGCCGTTTGAGCCGGAACAGATGAAAGAGGGTGTTGTCTCCTTCGGCCTCTCTTCCTACGGCTATGATATCCGCGTGGCAGACGAGTTCAAGGTCTTTACCAACGTGAACACCACTGTGGTGGACCCCAAGAACTTCGACGATCGTTCGTTCGTCGAGTTCAAGGGTGATGTGTGTACCATTCCGCCTAACTCGTTTGCCCTGGCGCGGACTATTGAGTACTTTCGCATTCCTCGCGATGTGCTCACGATTTGCGTCGGAAAGTCAACCTACGCTCGTTGTGGCATTATCGTGAACGTGACTCCCTTTGAGCCGGAATGGGAGGGCTTTGTGACGCTCGAGATTTCCAACACAACCCCCCTGCCGGCTCGCATTTACGCCAACGAGGGCATCGCCCAGGTTCTCTTCTTCCAGGCCGATGAGGTGTGCCGCGTTTCGTATGCCGACAAGAAGGGCAGGTATCAGAAGCAGGCCGGCATCACGCTGCCTCAGATCAATTACGATCAATGAAGATGGGGTGGTGACCTTACGCCCCGGCCCTGTTTTTAGGAGAAGTCACGTCGATGGAAGGATTTCGCCACGTTACTCCTGTCGCTGTCCGCTTCCGTGACATCGACGCGATGGGACACGTCAACAATGCTGTATTCTTCACCTATCTAGAATCGGCGCGCGTAGAGTATATGCGCAGTGCGGTGTTTGGCACTGCTTCTCGTAACCTTTCTGAGTCGGGTCTGATCCTGGCAAGGATTTCGTGCGACTTTAAGCAGCCGATCTTTTATGGTCAGAGGGTGGAGGTAGGCACGCAGGTGGCCAAGATTCGAAACTCCAGCTTTCTGATAGAGCAACGCATCGAGGCTGATGGACAGCTTGCGGCGCTGGCCAAGGCAGTGGTGGTGTGTTATGACTATCAGGCCAGCAAGAGTGTTCGTGTTTCAGACGAGTTTCGGGCACGGGTGGAGGCTTTCGAGGCTGGGGGCGACGAGGCGTGACAGACTTCGGGGGCGTAGCTGCTACCTCCCCGAAAGCTCCCAGCTCTTGGGAAGGTGATCCGGTTGAAGGTGACTTAACTGCAGTGCTCTTCGACCTGGATGGGACGCTGATTGAGCACAGGCGAGATATCAGGGATCTGTGCCGTGAGACCTTCGATGCCTTCGCCCAGGAGTTGGCACCGGTCACCCAGGAGAAATTCTGGGAAACGTTCTGGCCTAAGAACCACGATACGTGGTATATGATGGTGGATGGTGTGCTCTCGGGCGATGTGGCTCGGCTGTATTCTTTCGTCAATACTTTGCGCGCCCTGAAGGCCGATGAACACCTGGCTGCTCGGATGCTTGACGATTGGGAGAGGCGCATTATCGGCGCCACTCACCTGTTTGACGATGCGTTATCCACTATCGAGCGATTGCGCTCTGTTGGTCTGCGTCTCGGGATTGTTACCAATGGCTACACCGCCATGCAGAGTCGTAAAATCCATGAACATCGGCTGGCTACCCTTGTGGATTTTGTGCTAATTTCAGAGGAGGCCGGTGTCCATAAGCCTGAGAAGGCTATTTTCGACTTGGCTCTGGGGAAAGCTGAAGCCACAGCGCAACAGTCGCTCTTCGTGGGAGATACGCCGGCCTCAGATATTGATGGCGCTCGCAACGCGGGTTTGCACGCGGTTCTGATGGATCCGCTTGACACGTGGTTGGATTTCCCGTGCGAGGGGGTGCCCAGGATTCGGCAGCTAGGCGGATTGTTGCCGTTGTTGGGGCTGATCTGATTTGGAAGGTTGGGAGAGGTGTTGGCCATAGACGGCTCCCATGGTGAGGGGGGCGGCCAGATATTGCGTACTGCGTTGGCTCTGGCGGCCATTACCGGGCGGGCGATTCGTTTCGAGAATATCCGGGCCGGGCGCAAGAACCCCGGTCTCGCGGCACAACACTTGACCGGCGTGCGCGCCATTGCCGAGATATGCGATGCCCACGTCAGTGGGGATGAGCTTGGCTCACAATGGCTTACATTTGCGCCTGGCGGACTGCCTCAAGCGGGGGATTACGTCTTTGACGTGGCCGAGGCGCGAGAGGGGGGCAGTGCCGGGGCGACCACCCTCGTTTTACATACGGTTTTGCTACCGTTGGCTCTGTCGGACGGCGATTCGACAGTCACTATCCGGGGCGGCACGCACGTGGCCTGGAGCCCTCCGTTTGACTACGCCCGGGATGTGTGGTTGGCGGCCTTGTCCCAGATGGGGGTGAGTACGACGCTAGAGTTGAGCCGATGGGGCTGGTATCCGGCCGGGCAAGGTGAGATTCGGGTCGGTATCAAAGGCCTAAGCGGCAAGCTATCGCCGTTGGCGCAGGTCGAGCGCGGGACATTGTGCCGGGTCTGGGGGCGGGCTGTGGCGGCTAATCTGCCTTCACACATTCCACAACGCATGGCAACTCGCGCCAATTCGTTGCTGAAAGGCGCCGGGGTTGAGGCTCGAATTGAGCCACTTCGCGTACGGGCTGCCTGTCCTGGGGCGGGGATTTTTCTCACGGCCGAGTACGAGGACGTCCGTGCGGGGTTCAGTGTGCTCGGGGCCAAGGGTAAACCCTCAGAGGTGGTGGCGGAGCAGGCTGTCGCTGCGTTGCTGGCTCATCGGGATTCGGGTGCTGCACTTGACCAATATCTGGCTGACCAATTGGTTCTGCCCTTGGCGTTGGCGGGTGGTGCTTCCAGCTTTACGGCGGAACGAGTCAGCCGTCACCTGGCGACTAATGCCTGGGTGGTCGAGCAGTTCGACATGGCGCGCATCTCCATAGAAGGGCGCCAGGTGAGTTTCAACCTCTAATCTCCAATCATCATTGTAGCCCTGGGTTGTTTTCCGGGCAGGAACAATAGGCTGTGTTTGAACTGATCTTTCTTGGTACATCGGCCAGCGCGCCGAGCATCCATCGGGGACTCTCGGCTCAGGTGGTCCTCTGCAATGAATATCGCTTCCTCATTGATTGTGGTGAGGGGACGCAACGCCAATTGCTCAAGAGTGGATTGGGCTTTAAGCGGTTGGATAAGATCCTGTTCACTCACGGCCATCTGGACCACATCCTGGGATTGGGTGGGTTGGCTTCCACCTTCAGCCGGTGGGAGGCCGTCGATCACGTGGAGATCTACGCTGGAGCCTGGGCACTGGATCGGGTGAAGGACCTGTTGTTGGGTGTGGTGTTGCGCGGAGCTTCTTCTTCGCTGCGGATTGACTTCATCGAACTGAAGCCTGGTTTGATCACGGAAGACAAGAACTTCCAGTTGCGTGCCTTCCCGGTAAACCACCGGGGACCAGATTGTTTCGGCTTTGCATTCGAGGAGAAGGCGCGCCGACCGTTCCTGGTTGAAAAGGCTGAATCGCTGGGGGTTCCGTCTGGACCGGAACGGAGGGTACTGGTCAATGGCGACTCGATCACGCTGGCTGACGGTCGTGTCGTAAACCCGGACGATGTGTTGGGCGATCCGATACCAGGTGCCAGGTTGGTCTTTGTGGGTGACGCCGGGCGTGTCGATAATTTGGTGGATGAAGTGCGTGGCGCCGATGCGCTGGTTATTGAAGCGACCTATCTGGAGATTGAGTCTGATATGGCCCGTCGATTCGGGCATCTAACAGCCGCCCGGTCTGCCCGGCTGGCGGCTGAGGCTGGGGTACGGGAGCTTTGGTTGACCCACATCTCGCGCCGTTACCGTGAGGCCGAGGTGTTGGCTGAGGCGCAGGCCATCTTCCCCAACGTGCACATCGCACGAGATTTTGATCGGCTAAAGGTGGTGAAGAAGAAGTAAGGATTGGTGATAGCACGCGAGTCACCACCTGGTCCTTACAATTGTATTGAGTCTATTGTGATTGCTCTGATTGTCAGGCATATGATCCCCCTTCCGGCGGTTCAAGGCGTCTCGCACCTGGTGTGCCAACGTCGTTGGGGAGAAAGGCTTTTGTATAAAGTCCACGCTGGGTATTGGCACGCCGTGACGGTCGATGGTTTCATCTGTGTAACCTGAAGTGAAAAGGATATGAATGTCGGGATATAGGGCTTCAAGCCGGTCGGCTAGTTCCTTGCCGCTCATATGGGGCATAACTACGTCGGTTAACAATAGCTCGATGGCTGTACCATGTTTCTGGGCGAGGCTTAGTGCTTCTTCCCCGTTGGCTGCCTCCAACACTGTATAGCCCTGCCGACGCAAGACGTAGGCAGCTAATTCTCGCACTGCCGATTCGTCTTCTACAAGAAGCACCGTCTCCGTGCCGCGTGGTAAATCGTCAGCTTGAGCCGCTCGGGCCTGGGAGGTGGCCCTTTCCACGGTACGTGGCAAGTAAATCTTGAAGCTGGTTCCCAGACCTTCCTCGCTATCGACCTGGATTGCTCCCTGGCTTTGCTTGACCACCCCGTAAACGGTGGACAGCCCCAATCCGCTTCCCTCGCCTACCTGTTTCGTGGTAAAGAATGGTTCAAAAAGGTGGTCCTTCACTTTCTCGCTCATGCCGGTGCCTGTGTCGCTAACAGACAGCAGCACGTACTCGCCTGATCCGGTTTCCGGACGTTCAGCGGTGTCCTCCAGGGGTGGGGCAAAGTCCTTGTAGGGGGCAAGGTTTTCAAACAGGGTGTTAGTCTGATCCAATATCACATTTGCCGTCTCGATGACCAGCCTGCCACCGTTGGGCATCGCGTCTCGGGCATTGACCGCCAAGTTGACGATTATTTGTTCAAGCCGGGCTGGATCGACTCTGACCGACCACAGGCCGGGCGCGAGGATGGTTTCCATCTGAATATCTTCGCCGATGATGCGCTGTAGCATCCTGTTCATCTCGGCTACCACTTGGTTGAGATCCAGCACTCTGGGCTGAATTATCTGCTTGCGCGAGAAGGCCAGAAGTTGGTGTACCAGATCGGCGGCACGCTTGCCTGAGCCGAGAATCTTTTCCAGCAACTCTTGGAGCGGATCATCCGGACGTAGTTGAAGCCGCATTAATTCGGCAAAGCCACACATGGACGTCAACAGGTTGTTGAAGTCGTGAGCTACTCCGCCTGCGAGTCTCCCAACCGCTTCCATTTTCTGAGCCTGGCGCAGTTGCTCCTCCAGCCGCTTGCGTTCGGTGATATCCATGCCAACTTGCAGGAGGGCCAGGCGACCATCGACCCACTTTATGGCCCGGCAGTAATTTCCATAATGTTTGCTGCCGGGAGAGTTTTGTCCTACCCACTTATATCCGGCGGTTGGGTTGCCGTCGGCGTCAAGTAACTTGTCGATCGGACAGACGGTGCAAGGCCCAGACTCATTGTAGAATATCTCCCAGCACGGTTCCCCAACTATATTGTCACCAAAGTCGTCCCGCATCTGCCTATTAATGAACAGGATTTCGTAGGTTTCCAGATCGGCGACATAGATGCGCGCCTCAATGCTTTCCAGTATGGTGAGAAATCCTTCCTGAGACTCTTTCAGAGCTTGTTGCGCTTGCTTACGCTGAGTGATATCGCGAACAATGCCCTGGATGACGGGTTCACCTCCGACTTTAAACAGGCTTGAGGAGACTTCGGCGGGAAAGAGATCACCGCTCTCTTTCTTGAAATCGATCTCGAAGCGTACGAATCCATGCTGAGATATAGTCTCAAAAGCAGCTTTAGATGCCTTAAGCGCCTGGGGAGGATGCAGGTCCTGGATGCTGAGTGTCAGAAACTCTGATTTGCTGTAGCCAAATTGGTCTAGAGCTCTTTGATTTACGTCGATGATTTTGCCTTCTAAGTCGTGGATGATGATGCCATCGTTGGAATGATCAAAGAGGTTCCGGTACTTTTCTTCGCTTTGCTTGAGTGCTTCTTCTGTCTGTTTGCGGAAATCGCTGAGCATATCTGAGTCGGCCCTTTATTTGTTCATAGCCTGATCCCCCTGGCAGTATGGATGGGGAGTTGACTGCTGGCTGACCGTCTTTCGTTCTGGCCGGGTCTCGGACGCGACGGGATTGAGGCAGACTACTCAGGCCATCCCGTTCCTGCCGGGTCTGAGACCCAGCAGGGGCAAGTGGGACCCAAGGATATGCATATTATATAAGGTACTGTTGATGAAGGATATGGGAAATTGGTAGGGGCGACCTGAACCAGAACCCCGGTTTCTCTCAGAAACCGGGGTTCTGGTCCGGGGTCTTACTTAGTTCATGGTTCCATTGCTGCCGTTCCGGCCGCGCAGGTAATCGATCATCGGGTCGGTGACGAGAGGTACGACGTCGTCGATCATGTGCGGCATCAGGTTGTCCATCACCTGAGGCATCAGGCCGGGCATCTGCTCGGCCATGTAGTCGGGCATGGGGATGCGTTCCCCGACGCGCTCCAGCATGGTGGGCATGACCTTGGGCATCATCATAGGCAGCAAGCGCGGGAAGAGCACCGGGAACATGGGCTTCATCAGCTCCAGGGAGCCGGGGACCTTGCCCATAAAGCGCATCATGGGACCCATGCCGTAGGGCATAGCGTCGATGAGTTCGGGCCACATGGTGTCCATCAGGGCGGCAAAGCCTTGGGGCGTCATCAGCTCGATCATGGCTTCGAAGACGGCCCATTGAGCCCTTACCTCGGGATTGGGGTCGGGGAATTCGTAGCCGAGGGCGGCGGAGGCGAAGTGGGCCAGATCCACGACTTCTATGGGTACTTCTTTTTTGTCGGCGCTGACGCGGAGTTGGAACTCGCAGCAAGGGCACAGCGCCAGCACTTTCTCGGCGCCGACCTCGACTGCTTCATTCAGGCGGGTCTCCCCGACGTCGGCAGCCACATCCGGCTCTTTGATAAGGGTCAGCACCGAGCCACAGCAATGAGCTTCCTGGTGGTGGTGGGTCATTTCAACGAAGTTCACGTTGGGGATGGCCTTGATCACGTCCCGGGGCGGTTCGTAGACGCCGGACACGCGGCCGATGTGGCACGAGTCGTGCCAGGCGACGGTGGTGGGTTGCATGTCGTTCTCCGGGAATTTGAACTCACCGGAACCGATCTGCTCGGCCACGATCTCGGTGTAGTGCCTGGCGGTGATGTCGTATTCGACGCCCAGTTTCTCGGCCCAGGTGGGATAAGCGTGACGCCACATCATGTCACAGGCCGGGCAGGAGCTGATTACGGTGTCGGCGCCGGCGTCTTTTACGGCCTGGATGTTTTTTTTCATAGTTTCGGCGAAGAGTTCCCACTTGCCGGCGACCAGCATAGGCGTGGCGCAGCAGCTCTCTTTCTCGCCCAGGTAAGTGAAATCCACGCCGGCCTCGTCCAGCAGTCGCACGCTGGCCATGCCGATGTCGTTTTCGACGTAGCTGGCGGTGCAGCCGGCGAAGTAGACGTTCTTGGCCTTGTGGTCCGGGCCGTGCTTCTCGAGGAGGTCCTCAGGGAACCAATCATCTCGATTGTTTCGATATCCGGCCCAGATGTTGCCCTCGGCGTGGGTGGCGGCAGCCATCATCTCGAAGGGTGGGAAGGTCATCTTTTCTTCTTCCTGGATGAGCTGGCCGCGCAGTTTCATCCAGGAGGGCTCGATGGGCAGGGCCGCCGAGCAGCGCAGGTTGCACAGCTCGCAGGTGGTGCACACCAGGAAGGTGTCTACCATCTGCTGGTCCCAATCGACGCGGCCTTCCATGTATTCGCGCAGCCAATACCATTTGCCGCGCGGGCTCTGGCTCTCCCATCCGCGCCCGTAGAACTGGTCGCACTCGTCGATGCAATAGCCACACTGGGAACAGGCGTAGGCGTACCAGGCGACGTCGGGCGGGATGTCGCGCACCGGCTGGGTGGGGCGCTCGCCGACCTGGGTGATGACGGCGTTACCGAAGGGGCGGATGAGCGGCTCAAAGGTGCTGGCCAGACCCATAGCGGCGCCCAACAGCCCGTCGCCGATCACTTTGCGCGGGTTGAGCAGCCCCTTGGGGTCTACCTCGGCCTTAAAGGTCCGCAGCCGTTGGGCGCGATCCTTGCCGAGGACGTGGTTGGCTTTCTTGGTGAAATATAGCCCGGTGGAGTAGGCGCGGCCGCCGTATTTCTCGGCGATCTTGATGATGGTCAACACCAGACCAAATACGAAGTTGTAGCTGAACTTGCGCTGGTCGCTGGGGATGAAGCCCAGGATGACGGCCTCGGGCTCGCCGTCGATGCCTTCACGGATGATGACGCCTTCTTTGACGACCGGCTGGTCTACCTTGCGCTCGATTTCGGTCATCACGTCGCCCAGGCTGGAGAGGGGGACGATGACCTCGGCGGGCACCAGGGAGGGGCCCAGGCGCTTGACGACCATCAGCTTGAAGCGGTGCTTCCATTCGTGGTGGGCGATGCGGTCGCTCAAGAGCTCGGCCTCGCAAGGCCTGATCAGCTCAGGTAGCGCCGCCCGGACCTTCTGGCTGTCACTGGCGCGGAAGGCCAGGGTCAAAATGTAGGCGGCCGGCAGCAGCACGCGCTCCTCGACGGGATGGCCGTAGTGTTCCATCAGGGGGGCGCGGTTTTTCATCTCGGCCATGCGCGGGTTGATGAAAATCATGGACCAAATGGGTAACTGGGCGTCGATGATGGCTTGCATCAGTTTTTGGGCTTCGTGGGCGTCGGGACAGGCCAGGGCGACGACGTCGACGTTTTCCAGCGGCTGTATGCGGACGGTCACCTGGCTGATGAGGCCGGTGATACCTTCGGCGTCGGCAACCAGGTCCAGATCAGCGCCTGACAACTCGCGTACCTCGCCGCTGGGCAGCACGACGCGGGCCGAGACCACGCTCTGGCGGAAGTAGCCGTATTCGTAGCTGCCGATGCCGGCGCCGCCCTGGGCCAGCCAGCCGCCGACGGAGGAGGATGGATAGCTGGTGGGATACAGGCGCAGGGTGAGACCCTGGGGCTTGAGCTTCTTGTCGAGCTGTTCCCAGGTGATGCCCGGCTGCACGCTGACGGTCAGGCCGTCGGCGTCAATTTCGAGCACGTCCTTCATCTGATAAAAGTCGATGACCAGGCCCTTCTTGACGGGGACGATGCCGCCGTAGCCGGACGACCCCTTGCCGCGGGGGGTGATGGGGATGCCTTCCTGGTAGGCCCAGCGGATGACTTCGATTAGCTCTTCCTCGTTTTGAGGTTGGACCACGGCGTCGGGGGTGGTGTTCCCGATGAGGGGTTTGACCAGGTTGGGGATGGCGGCGATGTCGTGCCCATAGAGCAAACGCTCGGTCTTGTCGAGGGTCATACGTT
>DAOUMD010000065.1:0-4829 GCA_034412795.1 Anaerolineae bacterium | reverse complement strand
GCCACAACCCCAGGGTCCAACTGTTGGGCCTCTCTTGGCCCGTGCAGTCACATATCTCCCAGCAAGTTTTGCTTGGACCTTCTATTCAAGCTTTGGAGCCTCTTGCAGTGCCAGGTTGCACTCGTCGTTGGCCGTTTTCATCAAGGCCTCGTAGTCCGGCTCAGCACCCTTGCTGAGCGCCCCCTCCATAATGGTGTTACACGGATTGATCACGATCCCATTGTAGTCCGTAGCTCGGATGGCGCGCGTCCATCCCTCTTCAAGCATCTTCTGGAAGATTGCGGTTTTGGGGGAGACCTCCAATTGATCCATAGCCGACTTCAAAGGTGGGAAACCTAGACCCGCTTGGGCAAGCGCAAGGGTGTTCTCCGGTCCGGCCCAGTACTTGATGAACTCCCAGGCCGCCTCTTGGTTCTCAGCCCCCTTGACCATGGCAATCCCATCCCCAAACATCATATTGGCGACTTCGCCCGTATCTTTATCGTGGGGGACGAGGGCCACATCCCAGTTGACACCGGACGCATCTATGTCGGGAACAGTGTTGGCACCAGTAAGAACCATGGCCACTTGTTCCTCCATGAAGGCCGGATGCCCGTGAGCCGGGCCCAGTTCGCGTAGGTAGGGGGCCACGTGATGCTCTTGGGTCAAGTCACCATAGAAGCTGATGGCCTCTATAGCCTGAGGGCTGTCCAGAGTGCATTCCGTCGCATCCTCGTTCAGCCAATCGCCACCGAAGGTCCACAGGTAGTGGTCGAAGTCCGAATTCCACCACCAGGTGTAGATGCCCCATTGCGCGATGTTCTCGGGATCGAAATCGGGGTCCTCGGCGTTCCTGCCGTTGGCATCAAGGGTGAGTTTTTTAGCAGCCGCCAACATGTCATCCCAGGTCCAGTCGTCGGTTGGATAAGGCACCTCTGCCGCGTCGAACATGTCCTTGTTATAGGCAAGTCCGTGCAACATCACGGATACGGGCAGGACGCGTGTCTCGCCCCCGTAGACGCCGTACTTGAGCACCTCAGGCAGCCAGTCATCTCTGTCCATACCGTTCGGCCCATCAATGAAGCTATCCAACGGTTCCAGCGCGCCCTTGGCAGCGAAGGTCACCGCCTGCTCCAAATAAGGCAACAGGATCACGTCGGGCCCTTCGCCAGCCGCTATCTCGGCCGGTATCTTCACCCAGAAGTCGGCGTGGGGAAGCTCCTCGCGCTCGACGATGATGTTGGGGTGCTCCTCGGCGAACTTCTCCAGTGCTTTGTTACGCACCTCGAGCGAGGTACCCGACTCGGCCACAGCCGCGAAAGTGATAGTCACTTCCTCGACAGGCATTTCTGTAGATGGAGACACTGCTGCCTCCGTTTCGGCTGGCGGTGCCGAGGGTGTGGCCACGGACACACAGCCAGCCAGCAGCCCACTGCCCACTACAAGAACCAGCACAAGCAGCAGATTTGCAAATCTTTTCATTATGATCCTCCTCTCCGTTACGGTGTTAGTAGTTTTGCTTCGTTTACAATCCGACTGTCCGATGATACCAAAGCGTGCATATTCAGTAGGCACCACCTCCTTCTTTCAACACGCCAAAAAAGGGCGTCCTGTTCCGAATGGCTGGCATACGTGCCCGGCTTGCACGCCAGACACATTCCGAGGCCATGAGACCCCTGCCGGGTGGCCGCTCATGTCAAGCTACTCAATTGCTCGCGACGGACGACAATCCGTCACTTACTGACGGACTTCTCGGTGTGCTGAAGTTTGGGATTGTCATCCTTCGTGAGCCGAGGGCCCTCGCAAGCGGTGGGCTGAGTAGTTTGACAATGTCATGTTCTGCGCGACTCACCTTCCCGGAAGCTTCGGTGATGTCATAATCTGCACAAAGCGCGGTTAGTTCCGCAGATTCTGACATTTGACGGCAATCATCGAGCTTCCGGGAAGGTAACATGACATTGTCGAAGCAGTTACCTGACGTTAAGGTAGCCAGAATCCTCAGATATGGGTGAAGGATGATGCTCTCACCGTCCGAAAAGAGGCGAGTGGTGAACTGTTTTTTTTCGACGGTGTTTATGGCTACTTGTTACCGCGCTTCTTTCGTAGCGCGCCACTATCCTGGGCCCTATCGATCCGCTTGATTAGCTCTCCAGGCATGTCCTCCGGCTTAAGGCCGCTGGGTGGCGTAAAGGTCCCTCGCTCGTACAAAATTCTGAGACTCTCCAGCGCGCCTTCCATCTTGTCGGACAAGGTCTTGGGCGGCTTGTCAGGTGGGAAGAGATTGGGTGGATAGAGTGGGTGCTCGTAGATCTCGCGAAAGCCTTCGGTGCGCAGGTCTGCCCACAGGTTGTGCCAGATGAGTGCCCGGCGCTTGCGCAGCGCCTCGATGTCAATGGTCGCTCCGATGACGCCCTCGGCGGGGTAATCGGCCTGGCGCATAATGTTCCCGTAGTAGTCCACGATCAAGGACCGACCCGGACAGAAGGCTTTGGGGTAGTAATCATAGTTGACCGAGCCCCAGTTGGCGGCTACGATATACAGGCAATTATCGTGGGCGCGAGTGCGCGTGGTAAACGTCCAACTATCCCACGGATCACTGACGCCCTCTATCTCCTGCATGGCGTTGCAGCGGATGATCACCTCAGCTCCATTATATGCCAGAGCCCTGGATACCTCTGGGCTGTGACCGTCGTGGCAGATCATGATTCCCAGTTTGCCGATGTCGGTGTCGACAACGGGGAAGAGGCTCTTGATATCGCTGCCATAGATAGGGCCGTACTCATCCAGAATGTCGTGGGGGCTGGTTCCCAGCCCGATAAAGGCTGGAACGTGCCACTTGTGATACTTGAGAATGACATCCCCGTCCGGCCCGATGATGACACCGGTGTTGAACCAGCGGTCAGGCCACTCAGGCAGGCGTTCCACAATCCCGCCGCCGGCGATGTAGATGCCGTATTCCTTGGCCTTTTCAGCCAGGACATTGATCTCGGGACCGGGGATCTCAATAGCCACATCCATAAACCCGCCGAGCTGCTTCTCTCCTTTCCCGGGTGTGGTTACGCCCTGCATGAAATACTCGGGAAAGGCGATCAATTTGCAGGGATGCTCCCAGAAGTAGCCCACGGTAAAATCTATCAGCTTGCAATAGCGATCCAAGTTGCGCATGATGTCGTCACGGGTTTGAGCGACGACCAGCTCCGGTTGGATGAGTGCCGCCACATAGGGCTCTATCATACGATTCTCCTTCTAGGCTTTGGCTTTGTCCTGGCGACGGGATTTTACATAAATATAAGGAAAAAGAAAGATGTATGAGATAACTGAAAGGTTCAGAGATGCTTTGATCATGCTGGCCACGTCCTGGGGGGTCAGGTAGACCACGGCCGGCATTGACTTCTCGGGATCACTCCTTATGACAATACGATCCGCATCTCGTTGTATGGAACCTATTTCAATTTGCATCTTGGCTAATTTGGTATTCACCTGCATGCCAGTTCGTTGATCTCCTTTCCAGAAAGCTTCTTAGCACCCTGAGGGGATCAGGCCTGTCAGATCTAAATCCCATCCCCCTGCTTTGACGTGCTATGAAATACTTCGCATCAAGAGGTACGTGTATCCAAGTAATATAATTGGCAGTCAAATCAGCCGGAGAGCTTATTGGTATCTTCTTAATTCTTGGAAAAGCCTACCCCGAATTATTGAGAAGATACGTTTATTGATGCACCTGGTCCGATTCTATGCTAACAAGGACTGCCTCTCTTACGTTGTTGATGTGGGCTGCTATTGCCTGCTTGACCTGCTCCAGATCTCGATTCTCAAAGGCCTGATAGATTTCCTGGTGCCCCTGCTGAGTGTGTATCACTGACTCGATGCTGTGTGAGTAATGGACGCGTGCTACCTGGATAGGTATGTTTAAGCTTTCATACATCTGTAGAAGACGATTGTTGTCTGCCAGCTTGATGAGGAACCAATGCAGGTCGCGGTTCCACGTTAGATAAGCGTCATAATCAGGGTCATCGCTCTGGGCAATCCTGTCAATGTTGTCCATACACTTCTTCATTTCGGCCAGGAATAAATCCGCTTTGCCCTTCTCCAGAACCTTCTCGGCTGCATATGACTCCATCAGCAGCCTCAAATCAAACAACTCATCCACGTCTTGCGCACTCGGCGTGGAAACAAACGTGCCCCGGCGGGCCACTTTATCGATGAGACCTTCCAAAGCCAGGCGGTTCAGCGCATCTTTCACCGGCGTGCGGCTTACACCGAGCTGACCAGCTACCTCATCAACCACCACTTTGTCGCCCGGCTTTAGCTCGCGCTCGAGTATCTTTTTCTTAAGTACTTCATAGACCTTGTCACTTAGGGCGGTGTGGTCTATGAGAGGGAAGGAGACTTCATTCATTTTTGGCACACCGCTGTGGGACCCCGGTTGATTTGGGATCCTCGAAAAAGAGCCTGGGCCGTCCTTCACAACTGGATGAAGGCAACCTGGGCTCTGCTCGTAGTTACGTCACCTATGGGCGACATAAACTTTTACCTTTCTTCTTTGTGAGGGGATTGACATAGATAATTGGCTAATGGATAGTTGTAGAATTTAGTGCGTGATATTTAAAATTCCAGACCATTATACCATATTGTTACATCTCTGTCAAGGGTCTGATTCAGCATAGGTGCGTTCAGATTTGGGGGCGAATTACTCTGATCCGAGGAGTGAGGCATCCCCAGATGTATTCTTTACCTACATCGTGACCCTGACTCTGGACAGACATCGTAGCTGACCAGTCAGGGGGGAAAATGAAGGGAAAAAGCACTCGAAAAGAGGGGGGACTTATCAGGGCAGAGGGGGAAGAGTA
>DAOUMD010000064.1:0-59374 GCA_034412795.1 Anaerolineae bacterium | reverse complement strand
TCGCCAGGGCCGAGTGGGCAAGCGGCTTGTCCGAATTGGATCCCTCACGAATGGTCGGCGTCGGATTAAGCTTTGATGCTCCTGAGGACTCGCGCAACAAGAGCATCATATGGGTAGACGATATGCGTCTCCTCGACGAAGCGCAACCGGCCCCGACCGAAGCAGGACCCGTAATTGACAAGTGGGCGTTGTGGACCAACGGCCCCCACCTGCGCGGCGCGAATATCTACCAGCGCCGCGTCTACCCCGAACTGGACGGCCTTGAGTTTATGGGACTCGGTCCCCTCGGACCGCCCTACACCCAGGAGGACTTCGACCAGTTGGCGGCGCTGGGCGCTAACTACGTCAACATCTCCCACCCCGGCCTCTTCACTGAGACCCCACCCTACGTCCTGGATCAGGAAGTTCAGGACAACCTGGACCAGTTGTTGGACATGATCGCCCAGGCCGATATGTTTGCCGTAATCTCTTATCGCACCGGGCCAAGCCGAGCCGAGTTCAGTGTTTGCTGCCTTGAGGAAGCCGGTGACTGGTACGACGAGAGTTACCTCAACGACACAGTGTGGCAAGACCCGGAGGCGCAGGAGGCCTGGGCCGCGATGTGGCACTACACAGCGGAACGCTATGGCGACAACCCAATTGTGGCCGGCTACGACCTTATGGTCGAACCGAACTCTAACGAGGTCTGGTTGGATCTCTGGGACCCGGAGGAGTTCTACGCTGAATATGGAGGCACGCTATACGATTGGAATCAGATGTATCCTCCCGTTGTCGCCGCCATCCGCGAAGTGGACCCGGATACCCCCATCATAGTTGGCGGGATGGCCTACAGTGCCGTTGATTGGCTGCCCTACTTGCAGCCAGTCGACGACCCGCACACGGTTTACTCAGTACACCAGTACGCGCCCTTCCAATACACGCATCAATGGTTAGACTCCCTGGAATTCAGTTACCCTGGCGACTTGGATACGGATTGGGACGGCGTCGAGGACCAGTTTGATCGAGCCTGGCTGGATGATCTGCTGTCGACAATTGATGACTTTACGGCGAAACACGACGTGCCGGTGGCGGCCAACGAGTTTGGCCTGATGCGCTGGCAGCCCGGCGCGGCCGAGTTCATGGACGACCAAATGGCCCTGTTCGAAGAGCGTGGCATCAACTACGCCTTATGGGAGTGGCAGACGTCATGGGAGCCCTTTGCGGAAGAAGTACACGCTTTCAACTTCCGCCTGGGTCCCGATCCCGATAACCACGCCGACGTCGCTTCCAGCGATTTGATGGATGTTATCATACGCTATTGGGATCGTAACACCATCCGCCCCTCGAACCTCCCCAGGTTCACCTTCGCCTATGAGGGCCGCCCGGATGGCGCCGTTCGCCTGAGCGACCCGCCTTCTGGGGCCAGCGACCAAAACCCGGCCTTCTCCCCAGATGGAACACGGCTGCTCTTCACCCGCTTCGAAAACGGCTACAACCAGGGACCATCGGCCCTTCACCTGCTGGACCTGGTCAGCGGCGCGGCCAGCTTACTCGCCACCGCCCCTGACAGTGACAACGTCAACTTACCCGGCTCCAGTTGGGACGCCGCCACCGAGCGTATCACGTTCGCCTCCGACCGCGAGGATACCGACGAAGTGTGGACCATAGCCGCCGATGGGAATGACTCCTTCCGCGTCACCGACCACACAACAGCGGAGCATTTCCTCGAACCGAGCTTTTCACCGGATGGGGAGTGGATCGTCTTTGAAGCCGACCCCGAGGTGCCCGAAGACGAGCAGGAAGGCAATATCTGGAAAGTGCGCGCCGACGGCACCGGGCTGACCCAACTGACCGACGGTCCCGGCGGCGGCACTGACGACCGCCAACCCAACTGGTCCCCCGGCGGTGACCGCATCCTCTTCCAACGTCGTACGCCAGGCAGTGACGATTGGGACCTGTACACCATAGACTCGGATGGCAACGATCTTCAACAAGTTACCGACACCCCCTCCAGCGATACTGACGCCAGTTGGTCACCCGATGGCCGTTGGATCGTGTATTCTTCCGACTATGAGGGACTGCCGGTGCCCAATATCTTCGTTATACCAGCCACCGGCGGTAAACCTATCCGCGTCACCTACGACGACGTCAACGAGGACGGTGCGCCTTCCTGGTCGCCCGATGGAAGGTGGATTGCCTTTGAATCTCATCCAGGGGATGAAGACCTGCCGGCTGCCCTGTGGCTCACCCCGGCTCCTTTCACCGCTTCCGAAGCACGCCTGGCCGACGTCTCTCAGTGGCTCTACCTGATTGACGTGAATCTGGAGCCGGAGATAGTGGATCGGATCACTGCCTCGACCTATGACATGGTGGTGCTGGACTTTATCCCCTCCGAGGTAGACAACGCCGACTACCCTATGGCCGAGGTGGTAGACCAGTTACACAACGCGCCCCACCCTAAGCTGGTGGTTGCCTACATTGACATCGGTCAGGCGGAGGAATATCGCACCTACTGGCAGCCCGGCTGGGGCATCGGAGATACTGAGTGGATCGTGGGGGCCGACCCGGACGGCTGGGAGGGTAACTTCCCGGTCGCCTACTGGTACGACGAATGGCGCGAAATCTGGCTGGGTGCCGACGGCTACTTGGCGGACATTCTTGATGCTGGCTTCGACGGCGTCTACCTGGATTGGGTGGAAGCTTACTCGGACGAGAACGTGGTCACCTTCGCCGAAGAGGATGGGGTCGATCCCCGGCAAGAGATGATCTGGTGGGTGGAGGACATCGCTGATTTTGCCCGGGCGGGGCGACCCGGCTTCATCGTCATCGCTCAAAATGCGGCCGAGCTGGCCGAAGATGATGACTATCTAGACGTCATCGACGCCATTGCCCAGGAGCAGGTCTGGTTCGACGGTGGGGCCGATAACGACCCGCCCGGTGACTGCCCGCTGCCCCGCACCGAGGCCGAAGTGGACACCCGGGCCTACCGGCAAAGCCTCTCCCCGCTCTGCCGCCGACAGTACGATGAGTATCCCGACAGCACGCTGCACGTCAGCAGCCAGGAATACTTGCGCTACCTGACCATGGCTCGTGACAAGGGGGAGATCATCTTCAGCGTCGATTACGCCCTGGAGCCGGAGAACGTGGCCTGGGTCTACGAAACATCGCGGGCGCTGGGTTTTGTGCCCTTCGTGGGCAGCCGGGCACTGGACCGCTACGTTGAGCCAGTGCCGTAATTCACTACCGGACACTTTGCAAAATGAGGCGATATGTCAGACCCAGTGGAGCCGAAGCGAGCATCCTGATCGTGTCGAAGGGTGCTCGCGGAGGCTCCTTCGACACGATCAGGATGCCTCCGCTCGCTTAGGTAAAAAAGTGTCCGGCAGTGAAAACCGCAATTGTTCATCACGTCTTGTCAAATTGAAAGGATATGTGCCTGCGGTCCCAGTCTGTGACTCCTGCCAAAAACTGTACATTCGTATAGGTTGAAAACTATACATATAGTCGGTGCGCGCGGCGCACCTTTTTAGTATAATGGGTGTGAACCGGCCACCAGCCGCATGGCCAATTTGTACTTGTCCGTCAACAGCATTGCATTCTTGGCATGGTTCATTTTGCCAAGAAAAACGGTTGACAATTTAGGGCTAAGATCCTTAGCACGCTTTGCCAGACACATCCGTAAAACGTAAGGCGTAAAGCGTAATGATTTTGGGAAAGTGTGCCTTTACGCATCACGTTTTACGTTTTACGAGGTTACTACCCTTGATTTGACCGGTAAAAAGTGTCAACCAAATAGTAAACCATCTCGCATTCTTGTGAGCAAATCAGGCGTAACTTGATTGCAAAAGTACAAAGCTTCTTCTGGACAAGCAAAGTGCTTGTCCAAGCGGTCGCAGAAATGTTCGCCTCCGGGTGATTTCCAGTTTGCTATGCCGGTGCCCCATTCTTATGTCAAGCAACGAGCATTTGGGAAGGTTGGGCGACTTCCCAAGTCAGGATGATTGCCCGTCAGCCGACTATGTCTTGTACACCAAGGCGCAAATGGATCTATAGTTCGTAGTAACGACTTTAGTTGTTTTTGGGCTGGTTAAGCGACTGAAATCGCTACTACAAACCATTGGCTTACTTACGCCTCAGTGTACTAGGGTTTCAAGGCAGACTTCATGGCCTCAGTCGTCGAGAGTTGGCTATGGATTCAGCTAAACACAGTTCAGCACTGCCTACCTTGCTGCGCACCAAACTCCATCGTCCTCGTCTGGGCACTGACCTCATCCAACGCTCACACCTGTTGGAACGACTAAATCAGGGATTCCAACGTCGGGCGACTCTGGTTTCGGCGCCGGCCGGTTTTGGCAAAACGACGCCGCTGGGCTATCTGACCACCACGCCAATCAACGAGATCGCCGACCTGCCCGAAGCATTCCTGCTGGTACTGGATGATTATCACCTTATTGACCACCAAGACGTTCACCAGCTTGTATATGCGCTTATGCAGCAATACCCGCCCCCAATGCACCTGGTCATCACCACCCGGCAAGGCCCTCTCTCAGGACAGGTTTCGACCCCCGCAGCGAGGAGAAATCCCCAGGCCTCCCAAAGAAGGGGCTGAGCATCAGAAATCACAAAACAAAGGAGGCAACACAAAAATGAGTATGAAGAAAATGACCATCGCTTTTGTAGTTCTAACCCTGTTAGCGTCGTTACTCCCTTTCACCGCATCGGCCCAAGAGCCGGTGCAGTGCGAGCTGGAGTACACCGTCCAGGACGGCGACTGGCTGGGCAAGATCGCTGAGGGTTACTACGGTGACTTAGAGGATTATGTGCGCATCCTCGAGGCCAATAACGCCCAAAGCGGCGATACCTACACCGACATCGCCGACCCCAATGTGATCGAACCCGGTTGGGTGCTGTGCATCCCCTCGGTGGAGGATTTGATGACGGTGCTGATTGAAGCGGCTGAGGATGAAATAGAAGCCCCGCGCGGCCTGTCGCCGGAGCAGTTGGCCAACGCCACCTACGCTTCCCAGTACACCGCCTCAGGCGAGGTGACGCTGGAAAACGGCCTCTACAGCGAACCCGCCGCGCCTGGCTCGGCCAGCGAGATCAAGGTGCGGGTGACCCGCCACCTGGCCTACGGCGAGCTGAACGGTACGCCATCTGCTGCCATTGTCCTGCTCAGCGATCCCGGCGGCAGCGGCAGCTTCTATGACCTGCACGTCATGGTCAGCCGACTCGGGAGGCCGGTCAATGTCGCCTCAATCCTGCTGGGCGACCGGGTGCAGATCAAGTTCATCGCCATTGCCGACAACCTCATCCACGTCAACATGATCACCCAGGGGCCGGACGACCCCTTCTGCTGTCCCACGCAGGAAGTGGTACAGACCTACGCCCTGGAAGGGGGCGAATTAAAATTGGTCTACACCAATCTGGTCAGCGGGTTGGAGATAACACCCAGCCAGATTCGGCTGGACACCCAAGGCCTGCCCTATGCCTGGCAGGCTAATGTGGTAGCCGAACAGCCCTACACCACCGACCTGCCGCCGGGACCCACCGGCCTGCCGGAACACATGCAGATTAACTTTGGGGTGACCGACCCGGCCGACCGCCAGCCCGGCGCCCCCGTCATCTACATCATCCCCGCCGACAAATACCGGCTGCTGTGGGAAGAAGAAGATAACAACGCCGTCTCTCAAACGATGGACGACATCTTTGCCACCACGGTGGCCTTGCCGGAACCACCCCCCACCGACGGCCTACCCGTCCTGCCCTTTGAAGAAATTTATGGCGTTAATGACGTGGCGGTGCAACTGAGTCGGGTTGTCGCCAACGAGAATAACGCCAGCCAAAACGGCTATCGCTTTGTAGGCCGCTTTGCCCAAAGCCCCAACCCCATCACCAGCGACGGCCTGCCGCTCTACTACATCTACCAGGGCTTCACCAACGACGGTCAATACATGGTCTCCTTCTTCTACCCGGTCACCAGCGCGGCGCTGCCCACCAACGCCGAAGTATCTGAAGCCTTTGAAGAGACCTTGAGCAACAACGAGACTGAAACCTTCATTGAAGAACAAGCCGGGGCTCTGAACACCCTGTCCTCCACCGACTTTGAACCTAACCTGAACACGCTCGACGCGCTGGTCGCCTCGCTGGAAATCGACGGGATGGTGAGCAGCGGCCTGCATGGGCAGATGTGGGGCTTGATTGGCCGGGTGGAGTCCAATGGCGACCAGACCCCGCTCACCGCCATTGACTCGCAAAATTACACCATTGTCTACAATCCAGACGGTACGCTGAATTTCCAGGCCGATTGCAACAGCGGCTCTAACGGTTACACCGCCGAGGGAGGGATGGTCGGCCAGGTTGCGGTGCAGCCCGGCCCGCTCACCCTGGCCGAGTGTGGCCCTGGCTCCCTGTCGGATGAAATGATCGCCACCGTTACGGCAGCGGCGGGGGACTATAAAGTGCATCCCGGCGGCAATGTGCTGGAACTGATCAAACCGGCAGGCGGCGGTTCGCTGCTGTTTGGCACGCTCGGCCCGGTTGAAGCTCCACCGCCGGAGGCGCAGATCCGCTTCTGGGCCGATGACGAGGTCATCAAGGCGGGCGAATGCACTACGCTGCACTGGGAGGTGGAGAACGTCCAGGCCGTGTGGGTCTACCCCCAGGGCCAACCGTATGAGAATTACCCCATGACGGGTAAAGAGAGTCACCAGGTCTGCCCGGAAACGAGCACCACGTATGAGATGCGGGTGCTCCTGACCGACGGCAACGTTGAACTGCGCCAGGTCACGGTGAATGTGGAAGCAGTCGAACTACCTCCGGCAGAGATCAGCTTCTCCGCCGATCAAACCGTCATCAACCAGGGCGAGTGCACCAACTTACGCTGGCAGACGGCCAATGTCAAAGGCGTGTGGGTCTACCCGCAGGGCCAGCCGTGGGACCAATATCCGGTTGAGGGTGTCGGCAGCCAGGAGGTTTGCCCGGAAAACACCACCACCTATGAAATGCGGACGCAACTGCCCGATGACCAGATCGACTTGCGCCAGTTGACCATCCAAGTACAGGTCGAGGAGGAGGACCCGTTGCAGAATACCGCCTGGCTGGTGGCCATCCTCAACAGCCAGCCGCCGCTGCCGGATACCGAACTCACACTGAATTTTGGTGGAGATGGTACAGCCAACGGGAATGCGGGCTGCAACACTTTCAACACCCCCTATTCCGTCAGTGGCAGCCGCATCGCGATTGGGCCGATATCATCTACCGGCAAGCTCTGTGACGAAGCGATTGACGCGCAAGAACGGGCCTATTTGTCCGCACTGCAAGCTGCCGGGTCGTTCAGCCTGGAGGGTAATCAACTGATTATCCGTGACAACGCCGGTCTGGAAATCCTGCGCCTCGACCGGGTGGAGGCTGTGCCACTTTAGTTGTTCGTGAAATCCTGGCGAAGGCGTGCGAGCCAACGCCTCGTGTCACTACGCTTACAGTGGTTCGCCTGAATCTTCGCCAGGTTGATACCTGGTTCCTAGCGAACCGGTCCCAACAGGCGAGGTTAGCCTGCGCTACGAGTTTGAGCCAACCGGCGAACCCAACTTCAGAGAGGGCAGAGGGTCACCGGGCCGCTGCCAGCTTTACGTCAACCGACTCCCCGCGCCCGGACAAGGAGTCGAACTGGCTGCCCGCGCCCGATGGCCCCTTCTCGCTGCAGGCTCGCCTCTACTGGCCCAAGCCAGAAGCGCTGGACCCACTGTACACGCCGCCACCGGTCAAGAAGGTGTAGCGCACAAACGACAACCATAGATAGAATGAAGGGAGAAAATCATGAACAAGCTTACCACCCAAGAAATCGAGAAAATCGCCAAAGAGGCATATACCTACGCCTTCCCCATGCTGATGGGCTACCGCTTTGCCTTTGCAACCTTTTTGACGCCCGGGCTGCCTACCTACCGTGGCCCGGCCAATGGCATTCATAGCAAAGCGGCCACACTCGATCACACCTTCAGGGATGTGGTCACGCCTAATGCAGATACGCCCTATTCGTTTGGCTTGCTGGATCTGCGCGCGGAACCGGTTGTGATCCAGGTGCCGTCGGTCACAGATCGCTATTACGTCTTTCAGTTCGTAGACCTGTTTGGCACCAACCCGCACTTTATCGGATCGCGCGCCACCGGTTCGGGGGCGGGCACCTACCTGGCCGTCGGTCCGGGTTGGGAGGGCGAGGCCGGGGATGAATTCGACGGCGTGCTGCCCTTCGATACCGACCTGGTCTTTGTGATTGGCCGCACCCAGTTGCTCGGCGCGGATGACGTCCCCGCACTGGTCAAAGTGATGGCGGGTTACAACATCCAAACCCTGTCGGCCTATCGCGGCCAAAGCAGCCCAGCCCCCCAATCCACCCAATGGCCGATATGGAATGACGAGGCTTCGCGCGACGAGCGTTTTATCGGCTACCTCAACTTTCTGCTCTCGTTCTGCCAGCCAATCCATCCCTCGGAAGCGGATTTGATGGCCCGCTTTGCCCAGATTGGGATCGGCGCGGGCCTAGCCTTTGATGCCGATGCCCTAGACGATAAGGTACGGGAGGCAATTCGCGCCGGAATCGCTGCCGCCCGTGAGACCGTGGCCGCCAAAGTGAGCACCATCATGCAGAAAGTCAACGGTTGGACGTTCTCCGATATATTTGGCACGCGTGAGTGGTATGGTGACAACTTTTTACTGCGCGCCGTCGCCGCGATGGCCGGTTGGGGCGGAAACGATGTGATTGAGGCCATTTACCCCACCGCGCGCGAGGACGCTGATGGGGAGCCCTTGGACGGCGCTCATCGCTACCAGCTCAAGTTCACCACCCTGCCGCCGTCCAAGGCCTTTTGGTCGGTAACCATGTACGACACAACCTATGACGGCACGGCCGGTTACCTGGTGGAGAACCCCATCAACCGCTACCTGATCAATTCGACAACCGCAGGACTGGTGTATGGCGAGGATGGCTCCTTGACGATCACCATCCAGGGCGAGCAGCCTCTGGATGCCGCACAGCAAGCCAACTGGCTGCCAGCGCCGGCGGGGCCGTTCTACCTGGTCTTGCGCATCTACTGGCCCGAGCAAGCAGCCCTCGAAGGCGCATGGACCCCGCCGCCGGTCGTGCGCGTGGATTGATGCTAATAGGGAAGAGATTATGGCTAAAGAAACTGAACGCTTGATCCGGCGCGAAGTGAGATCCCCACGTTCGGCGGCGCTGGCCGGCATCCTTTTCTCGCTCCTGATAATGACCAGTATGATCCTGCTATACAACAGCGCCACAGCCAGCCCGGCCGACATTGGCAGTGAGTGGCTGGAAACCTGGTCCGGTGCTGCTACTGTGGTGCTCTTCTTGGTGCCTTTTGCCGGGATCGCGTTTCTGTGGTTTACGGGCGTGATACGTGACCTCCTGGGAGACAGGGAGGACCGGTTCTTTGCGACCATCTTCTTTGGCAGTGGCATTATCCTCGTGGTGATGCTGTTCACCTGGGCCGCCGCTTTCGGTGCCATTCTGGGTACCTATGCCGTGGCTGCCGACATGTTGGTTGACAATGACATATTCATCTATGGTATTGTGTTCATGAACCAGATCATTGGCAACTATTTCCTGCGTATGGCGGCCGTATACATGCTGTCCATCGGTTCGCTCTGGATCAGGACGGATGCTGTGCCGCGCTGGCTAGTCATCGTCACCTACGTCGTGGCCCTGGGGTTCCTGCTGTTCGCCGGTATTCTCAGAGAGGCTCGCTTCATTTTCCCTGCCTGGGTATTTCTGGTGAGCGTCTATATTCTCATCTTGAACTACCGCCGTACCCAAAACCAAGAGCCGGAAGCCATCTGAGAAAAATCCGGTAAGGTTCAACACTCGTAGTGCGTACTGCGTGGTACGTAGGTCGTTCGCCCACTACGCAGTACGCACTACGCAGTACGTAATAAACACTATTCCCAAGGAGGTAAGAATTATGACCGAAGTTCTGGAAACACTCGCAATGTTATCGGTGCTGGTCTTTGTGATCGGCAGCATGATGAGCATGGGGCTGAGCCTGACGACGAAGCAGATCGTCGAACCGCTCAAGAATGCCAGGCTGGTTATCCTGGCCTTGGTGGCCAATTTCGTATTGGTGCCCATCGTGGCCTACCTCATCACCCTGGTCCTCCCCCTGGACGAACCGCTGCGCATCGGACTGATCCTGCTGTCCACGGCCGCGGGTGCGCCCTTCCTGCCCAAGCTGGCAGAAGCGGCCAAGGGCAACACCGCTTTCTCGGTGGGCTTGATGGTGCTGCTGATGGTAGTCACCATCATCTATCTGCCCATCGTGCTGCCCCTGCTGCTCACTGGCGTGGCAGTCAACCCCTGGGAGATCGCCCGATCTCTGATCATCATGATGTTGATCCCGCTGGCTATCGGGCTGTTTATCAGAGCGCGTTACGAAGAGACCGCGGCCAATATACAGCCCACCTTCGGCATGGCGTCCAACATCGCCCTGCTGGCGCTGACAGTCTTGGGGTTGGTGCTCAACTTCAACAACATGATCGCCTTGGTCGGCTCTTTCGGCATTCTGGCCGGGATCATCTTCATCGTGATCGCGCTGGTGATCGGCTATCTGCTGGGCGGCTCGGAAGCCGGCATCAGGAGCGTGATGGGGCTGGGCACGGCGCAACGCAACATTTCGGCCGCGCTGGTGGTCGCCGCGGGTAATTTTGACGCGGATGTGATCACATATCTGATGGTGATCGCCATCATCGGCCTGGTCATCCTTATGCCTGCGGCCGGGGAGTTGGGCAAGCGAACTAAAGGAGAAGCATAACCCAGACTTCGCCTAATCCGCTCATTCGTCATTCGTCAGAAGGGTAACGGCCACATTGTATGATGTCTAATTGACTCGTCTATTAGATCTGGTGAGTCTATAAACAAAGAAAGGAGCTTTGCTATGTCAAACTTGGTTGAGTACAAACCCGGAACTACCTTCCCCGGCGTGATTGGCCGGACGGTGGCAGAATCATCGCCCGCCTGGCCGGAGCCGGTGCGGGCAAAAGAAGGCGCGCCCAATATCATCTTTTTCATCCTGGACGACGTGGGCTATGGCCAAATGTCCGTCTTCGGCGGGCTGGTGGACACCCCCAACCTCGACCGGCTGGCGGAAAACGGCCTGCGTTACACCAATATGCATACCACGGCGCTCTGCTCGCCCACCCGCTCCTGCGTGCTCACGGGACGCAACCACCACTCCAACGGGGTTGCCTGCATCATGGAGATGGCCACCGGCTTCCCCGGCTACGACGGTCGCATGCCCTTCCAGAACGGGACGCTGTCCGAGATGCTGCTGGAACACGGCTACAACACCTTTTGCATCGGCAAGTGGCACTTGGCGCCGGCCGAAGAAGGCACCCCGGCCGGACCTTACCACCGCTGGCCGCTGGGGCGGGGCTTTGAGCGTTACTACGGTTTCCTGGGGGGTGAGACCAACCAGTGGTTCCCCGATCTGACCTACGACAACCATTCGGTGCCCCAGCCCAAGATGCCTGAGGAGGGCTACCACCTGGATATCGACCTGGCCGACCACGCCATCCAGTTCATCCTGGATGCCCAAGTCAACGCGCCGGACAAGCCCTTCTTCCTGTATTACGCCCCCGGCTGCGCCCACGCCCCGCACCAGGTGGCCAAGGAATGGATAGACAAGTACAAGGGTAAATTCGACATGGGCTGGGACGAGTACCGCGAGGTCGTCTTCCAGCGCCAGAAAGAGATGGGCCTATTCCCAGCCGACGCCGAGCTGTCGCCCCGCGATCCCGACGTGCCCGAGTGGGACACCCTGACCGACCAGCAAAAGCAGCTCTATGCCCGCTTTATGGAGGTCTTTGCCGGCTTCTTGGAGCACTGCGACTCTCAAATCGGGCGCGTCCTGCAGGCGCTGGAGGATATCGGCGAGTTGGACAACACCCTGATCATGGTCTTGCCCGACAACGGGGCCAGCTCTGAGGGTGGGGTCAATGGCGCATTCAACGAGATGAGCAGCTTTAACAACTACTGGGAGAAGCTTGAAGAAATCCTGCCTCGCGCGGATGAACTGGGGGGTCCTGCTTCCTACAATCACTATCCCTGGGGCTGGTCCTGGGCCGGCAATACGCCTTTCCGGCGCTGGAAAAAAGAGGTCTACCGTGGCGGCTGCACCGATAACTTGATCGTCTGCTGGCCGAAGGGCATCCAGGCCCGAGGCGAGATTCGCTCCCAGTATGCTCACGCCATCGATATGGTGCCCACTGTGCTGGATGTGCTGGGCATCGAGCCGCCGGAGAGCATCCGCGGTGTGGCCCAGTCCCCCCTCGAGGGGATCAGTTTTGCCCATACCTTTGACGACCCCGACGCGCCCAGCCAACACCACACCCAGTACTTTGAGATGTTTGCCAACCGGGCCATCGACCACGACGGCTGGCGGGCGGTGTGCGGCTTCCCCGGCCCCAGCTACGCTGAAGCGGCGGAAAAGGGACGCAAGCTGGGTGACGAGATCACGGACGAAGTGCTGGACGACTTGGACGCCAACGGCTGGGAGCTGTACCACATTGCCGAGGACCCGGCCGAGTGCCACAACCTGGCCGACCAGCATCCGGCGAAACTGCGTGAGATGATCGCCCGCTGGTACGTCGAGGCCGGCAAGCACAAGGTGCTGCCGCTGGACGGCACGCTGTTCCAGCGGCTTGCTGCCGAACGGCCGCGCATCACCAAGGTCCGGGACCGCTACACGTTTTACCCCAACCTGTCCGTGGTGCCCATCGGCAATACACCCATGATCTTCAACCGGCCGCACAGCCTCACCGCCGAGGTCGAAATCCCGGCCGGTGGCGCGGAAGGCGTGCTTTTGGCGCAGGGCGGTGTCGCCGGTGGCTATGTGTTCTATGTCAAGGACGACAAGCTGCACTACATTCACAACTACATAGGTTTGGAACAGTTCAAGGTGACGTCTACGGTGGATGTGCCTGAGGGGGCGAGCACGCTGCGCTACGAGTTCGAACCGACCGGCCCACCCGACGTACGTAATGGCCGGGGCGTTCCTGGACGCGGCCAGCTTTACATCGACGGCGAACTGGTGGGCAACACCGAGTTCCCCACGTCGGTGCCGATTACGTTCGGCATTGAGGGCTTGAGCTGTGGCTACGACTTTGGGGAAGCGGTGACCCATGAGTATCACGTGCCTTTCACTTTCACCGGGTTGATTAAACAGGTGACGGTGGACCTGTCCGGCGAGCTCATCGAGGACGATGAAGCCACCGTGCGCAAGTTAATGGCCCAGCAGTAGAAGCAACTGCGCTTGTCGTGATGCGTGAAACGTGACGCGTGATGCGTGAACCTCTGCTCACGTTTCACGGATCACGCATCACGCGTCACGCATCACTGATCACTGATTAAATCGAAGCCGCAAATCCAAAGTACATCACGGAGGTACGTGTTATGAATCTGGGTGATATCGACATCTGGTTTATCTTTGACATGTTTCTTCTGCTGCTGATCGGCATGGGGCCGAAGATCGCCCTGGTGCCCTTCCTCGATCTGACCAAAGAGATGGATGGCGACACCCAACGCAAGGTGGCGCGGCGCATGGTGCAAACGGCCGTCACGACCGCCCTGATTTTGGTCCTGCTGGGTTGGTTTTTGATGAGACTGCTGCATTTCACCCCAGGAGCGGCCAATATCGCCGGCGGTATCGTCTTGCTGTTACTGGCCCTGCACATGCTGATCAGCCCGGGCAAGGATGACCACCACGAGGCGGCCAGTGGTCGCGACGCCATGCAGATGGCCCTCTACCCGCTGGCCGTGCCCTACTTGTTAAATCCGGCCGGTATTGCTGCCATCGTCATCGCTTCCAGTGAAATCGCTTCGCTGGTCATGGTGGTTATTTTGATCGCGCTCGTTTTGATCGTGGGCGCCCTGGATTGGTTAATTTTCAGAAACATGGACAAGCTGGCCAAGCACCTGGACCCCTCGAGGTTGGCCGTGACCGAGGCGGTGTTTGGGGTTTTGCTGGCCGCTTTGGCCGTGCAATTGATGCTGGACGGCCTGGCTGATTTAGGCATCCTTACCATGCTGGCAGCGCATTAAGCGGCCGCTAGAAGCGGCCGCCACACCGTGGAAAAGCTATGAACATAGTCTGCTTGATTATGTGCTTGAGCACTTAGTTTATGGTCGTGTCTCTTATTTGCCAGCGCAGCCACAAACCGATCATTAAAAGAGACAAAGAGGAGAAATCAATGGTCAAGCGCATCTACGTCGTAATCAACCCAGCATCGGGCCAGCCGAAGCCGGTACTGCACACTCTGAATTCGGTTTTTCGCGCTGCTGACGTGGACTGGGATGTTTCAATCACCAAGGAAAGTGGTGATGGCCAGCGCTTCGCCAAAGAGGCGTTGGCGACGGGCGCTGACGTGGTGGCCGCCTTCGGCGGCGACGGGACGGTGATGGAGGTGGCCAGCGCACTGATGGGGAGCCAGCGGTAGCGGCAGGTTGGGTCGAGGTACGAGACCCAACTAGAGTTTCTGCTCTGGGTCATGATCGGCAGATTTGCACGGGATTGGCTTCTCCTCATAATCACAGCGGAGGTCTATCGCCTTGTCGCGGGATAAGTGTCAACGCCAATGGCGTGCACAGTTTAAGAACTACGACGACCCGCGGGGCCCCAAGTTCGAGGGTCACTTCGCCCGGAAACAACCAGCCGGCGGCGTCACGCTGAAGGTGGTCACCTATAACATCTGCCAGGGCCAAGACGTCGAGGGGGCGGTTGAGGAATTTCGCGCCTTGGAACCGTTGCAAGTGGCGGACATCATCCTGCTCCAGGAGATGGATGAGGTGGGGACGGAGCACATGGCGCGCGAGCTGGGGCACAACTACGTGTATTACCCGGCCTCGATGCCCTTTATGCAAGGGCGCAACCTGGGCAACGCGATTCTGACCCGATGGCCCCTGATACAACCACGCAAGCTCATCCTGCCTTTCAGACACCCAATCATCAGGCAACTGCGTATCGCGGTGCGAGGGACGGTTGCCGTGGGGAACCAGAACATCGTAGTCTACTCGGTCCATACCGAAATCTACTCCACGCTGGTAAAACACAGAAAGGCGCAGGTTACGGCCCTGGTAAACGACATTGGGCCGGGGCAGGGGGCCGTCATCGTCGGCGGAGATTTCAACACCATCACCCGGCGTGGCGTCAAGCGCATGGCAGGACAATTCGCCGAAATTCGCTTGGCCCGGGCGTCGGAGGGCTCCGGGCCAACCATCCGCATCCTGGGCGTGCGGACGGTGGTGACCGATCACATCTTCACCCGTGGATTCCGGGTGCTGGCGTCCGGTGTCGTGGATACGGCCAGAGCCAGCGATCATTTTCCGGTTTGGACCGAATTGGCATGGTCGGACCGCGTCCTATGACTACTACCTGGCTCTATGCGGGGGTTCGTCGTTCGTCTATCGTCTATCGTCCCCTGTATTTCGAGGAGGCTAACAGATGAGAACAATCAGGTCTACGGTAAGAAGTATAATTCGTTTTCTCTTGCTTTGGTTCGTAGAAACGCTGGCCCTGTTGGGCACGGCGGCCATCCTTGGGGGGGTTACCATCCAGGGCGCGCCGCCGGCGCCGCCTATCGTTGTGGCGGCAGCGGCCGCTCTGACTATGGGCATCATCAACCTATTGATCCGGCCGCTGATGTTGCTGCTGGCCGCGCCGTTGGGTGCGTTGCCGGTCTTTCTGGTCGGTCTTTTTGCCAACGCCATCGTCTTGAGGCTGGCCGCCTTACTGCTGGCGCCCGCGTTTCAGGTTGACAACTGGTGGGTCGCGTTTCTTGGGGGTCTGGTTTTTGCTGCTATCAATATGGTCCTCATCAACCTGATGACGCTGGACGACCCAGACTCCTATTACCAAAGACGGGTCGAGCGCCTGGCTAAGAGGCACCCCTTCTTTGATGACCCAACCGATGAAGGGCGCGGCCTGGTGATCCTGGAGATTGATGGTCTGAGCTATTACCATATGCAAAAGGCCATCGAAGAGGGTTGGATGCCGGTGGTGCGGGATATGATGAAGACCGACGGCTACGTCCTATCCGGGGTGGACTGCGGCCTGCCCTCACAGACATCGGGCTGCCAGACGGGCATTATGTATGGTCGTAACCATGACGTGCCCGCCTTCTACTGGTTTGACAAGGACCAGGGCAAGCGCTTCGAGTCGAGCATCGACGCCCCCCTCATCAACTCCTGGTTTGCCGATGGGAATGGGTTGGTGCGGGGCGGTTCGAGCATCGGCAACATGATGAACGGCGATGCCAAAAAATCGCTGTTGACGCTGTGCAGCCTGGGGACGGGGGACGACGAAGAAAAAAAACAGCGCGCTCGAGATATCTACCTGCTGATGCTGAACCCCTACTTTTTCATGCGCACCTTGGTGCTGTTCTTTGGCGAGGTGTTATTGGAACTATGGCAAGGCGCCCGGCAGCGTATCCAAAATATCCAGCCCCGGGTTAACCGCCTACATCGCGCTTACCCACTGGTTCGCGCAGCCATCGCGGTCTTCGTGCGTGACGTATCGGCCTATATAGCCACGCTGGATGTTATTCGCGGCGCACCGGTGGTGTACGTCAACTATACGGGCTACGACGAAGTGGCGCATTACGCCGGCCCCTGGACGCGGGATGCCTTCGGCAGCTTGCGAGAGTGGGATCGCATCATCGGACATTTCCGGGATGTGATCGCCCGCAAGGCGCCGCGCCCCTACGAATTGATCATCCTCTCCGACCACGGTCAGTCGTATGGGACCACCTTCAAACAGCGCTATGGGCACAGCCTGCAGGAGTTCATCGAAGAACAGTTGCCGCAAGGGGCGAATGTGGTTCACGGCACGGCCAGCGATGATGGCGCGCCGTCAATGGTGGCATTGGCGGCCGAACTGCAAAACGTCCAGGAACAAGGGGTGGGCAGCGGGGTGGGCCGGGTCGTGGCTGGTCAGACGGGGAAAGTGCTGAAGGGACGCGCCGAGACCCAGCGTGGTCCAGCCGAGCCGGCCCAGCCGGTGGAGCCGGCCACGGCCATGGTTTTCGGAAGCGGCAACATCGCCCAAGTGTATTTCGACCTATACCCGCGCAAGATCAAGTTGAGCGAGTTGGAGGCGACCTATCCCGGCTTGGTGGACGCGCTGGTCCAGCACGAGGGGATAGGCTTCGTAGTCAGCTACGGCGATGACGGCGTGCCCATCGTCATGGGCAAGGGCGGGGTACGTAATCTACACACGGGTGAAGTAGTAGGCCGGGACCCGTTGGAGCCCTACGGCGACGTAACGCTGCGGGCTGAACAGGTGCGGCGCGTGGCTGACTTCCCCCATGCGGGTGACTTGATGGTGAACAGCACCCTGTATCCCGACGGCACGGTGGCTGCTATGGAAGAGCTGGTCGGCAATCACGGCGGACTGGGCGGCGAGCAGACCGACGCCTTCCTCTTCCACGCGCCTGATATTCAGGTGCCGGAGACCAAGAACTCGGTCGACGTCTTCGCCATCCTCAACGCCCGGCGCGGTCTGCCCGGCGCTCCGCCCCGACCGGAAGCGGCGCGCGTTGAGGACGTGGATGCCTGGTCGGTAGATACCTGGACCAAGGGCATCGGCCAGGTTGAAACCTGGCTGGGGCGCGCCGGGCGCGCCGTGGTGCTGGATCGCACCGCGTACCAGGAAGTGGTCCAGGATGTGACAATGACCGGCCCGGCGCTTCTCATCGGTGTACTGGCCTCCATCCTGGTCTCGGTGGTCGGGTCGGGCCGCTTCAACGTGTGGCTGGTGTTAGGGCAAATTGGCTTATGGTTGCTGAGTGTGCTGGTGGTCACCATCACCGGACGTCTGCTGGGCGGTAAGGGCGATTTCACAGCCACGCTGCGCGGGATGGGCTTCGCTGCGAGCGTGAAGGTGCTGAGCTTGCTGGCCTTCATTCCGGCCATTGCGCCGCTGACCGGTTTCATCGTGTTGGTGATGGCCTTCTTCGCGGCCTGGATGGGCGCCAGCCAGGCCCACGAGCTAAGAGGCTGGCGCTCGCTCCTGCTGCCCGTGCTGGCCGTGGTCGTGCTGTTCGTGGGTGCCTTTATCCTGGAAGTCCTGGTAGCAGGACTTGACTTCACTCTGGTCGCCCTGGCACGGAATTTGGGTCTGGCACCATAACGCCGGGGGATGCGGCGAAGGGGGAGGACTTACGGCGACCAACTGAAGCGTCGTTCAAAGGGGGGGATGGCCTTGATGGCCTCAATCGTCAGGGTTTTGGGGCCAGCGTAGCTGTCGTAAAAGGCGGTGTCGTCAATGAAGTCGGACAGCAGCCAGGGGCAGAAGGCCAAGAAATAATCGGGCAACGGATCACCGTTGGGCATGACGCCGGTTTGGAACATAGTAAACAAGACCACGTAATAGTCGCGATGTAATTCTTCGGTGACTTTGGGGTAATTGGTGTCGTGTTCGCTGCCGATGGCCCAGCCCCCTTCACCGGCGATCATGGCCGGCACAAAGCCGATCTCACGTTCGAAGACGGCGGCGTACGGCAGAAAACCGAGTACCGCGTTCACGTCTTTGTCATATTCCGGCGGGTGGTTCAGCCCGTAGGGATGCGGGATAAAAAACATACGCTCGAAGATGCGCTCGCCTCCGTGTTGCTTGAGGGCATCAAGGCTGGTCACCAGCCAATCTTCGCGCACAAATTGCAGCCCCACGTATCCCCCCGCGTTGTACACCTCCTGGGCCGCGTGCAGAAAATCAGATAGGTAGTCACTTTTGTCTGGACTCCCCTCATCCCACTCCACCGCCAGGCTCGGTTCGTTGTAGAGCTGCATGTAAGGCGGCAAGCCATACTCGTTCAGGATGGCGATGTCCCGCCCCCAATCGTAATAACGATCCGAGGCGCGCAACATCCGCCGCCAGACGACCATGATGCCCGCATCACGAAAGCGCGGAGCGGCGATATTCAGCATATTCTCGTCGCCGTAAATGACCAGCGCCCATTTTATATTCATCTCTTTCAAACGGGCGATTTGCCGATCCACTTCTTCTGGCGTGTAATATTGACTGGCCAGGAAATGCATCCCCCAGCCGTTATCCCCGGCGGGACGCGGCCAATCTTGGGGAGCCATGGGCGGCAGGTCTTCGCGCAACACCATCTGCCAGGGGGTGGGGGTCGGCTCGGGCTCCTCGGTGGGTGGAACAGGAGTGGGTGAAAGCCGACGTGTCGGAGCCACCGTCGGTGATTCGGTGGGAGTTGGCTCATGTGTACTCGTTGGTCGAGGTGTTGATGTGGGGAGTGGCGCATCCGTAGCCGTGGATGTGATGGTAGGGATTGAGGTAGACACGGCAACAATCACCGGCGGCGCATCATCCGGCCTGGTCAGCCAAAAGATGACCCCACCCGCAACCAGACAAACCAGGAACAACCCGACGACAGCGGCTATGACGAGAAGAGATCTTTTAGACATCACCCCCCACTCCGCTCTCGGCGCTTGGCCATCAGATTTCGGGCCACCTGCACCGCATGAGCCGCGTCTTCCCCGTAGCCGTCGGCCCCGACGTGATCGGCAAAGTCCTCGGTCACCGGCGCGCCGCCTACCATGACGACGATATCTTCTCGGATACCCTCTTCCTTGAGCCGATCCACTACCACCCTCATATACGGCATAGTCGTGGTCAGCAAGGCTGACATACCGACTATGTCAGCCTGGTGCTCGCGGATGGCGGCCAGGAACTTGTCAGCGTTTACGTTAATCCCCAGGTTAAACACCTCAAAGCCAGCGCCCTCCATCATCATGGATACCAGGTTTTGGCCGATGTCGTGGATGTCTCCTTTCACCGTGCCGATGACCAGAGTCCCCTGCTGGGGCGCGTCGCTCTCGGCCAACAAGGGACGCAGTATCGCCATCCCAGCCTTCATCGCCTTGGCCGCCATCAGCACTTCGGGCACGAAGAGGATACCATCTCGAAAATCATTACCCACGACGTCCATGCCGGGCACAAGCCCCCCGGTCAATACCTCGTAGGCATCGCGGCCGCGACGCAGTGCCTCGTTTACCGCCTCGACGACTTCGTCTTCCAGGCCATCGTATAGATCGTCGCCCATCTGCTCGTACAGTTCTTCCAGGCCCAGGGCGCTGAAATCAATCGTTTCATCGTTTGTGTCAATCATCAGTTCCCCCCAGAGATTGCAGTCAGGCAATGCCAAGAAAATAATAGCCCAAAGCACAAACTTGCATCAGTCCAAGTGAACACAGTATGTGAACGGCTTCGGGCATTGCTTAGGCTTTTCCAAGCATTAGGCTGCTTGTCTAGCTTTGTTTCAACGAGTCTTGGCGGGACGTTTGCGCAATTTAATTCTTGGAAAAGCCTCAGGCAGAAGGTGCAACACACCTAACTACAAACGTGCGTTGCACCTTTAAGTCAGCGTGCATTTTAGCCGACAACCGAACGCGTGTCAAAAGGACCCGACTTGGAAGGTTTCGCGCAGATAGCGTAGCGAAATCCGCAAATCCTCCTCCAGCTTAGAGTCAGAGTAATCGCGCCCTCGTTTCGGGCCACCAAGCTCCAGATAGCCGATCAACTCTTTGACCGGTATCACGTCGACATTCTGCACCAGGTAGTCCCGGATCGCCTCAACCTGGATGATACCCTTCTCTCTTTCGGCTGGCGAGAACCCGAAGACGGCTTCAAAATGACGATCGGTGTTCTTCAGGTGAAGCTCACTCAGATAGGGTAGCGTTGTTTCCAGGAGTTGATAGTTGTCCCATACCAGCCTAAAATCACCATCCACATACCCGTGCGCTACATCTACACAATAGCCAAATGAAGCTGTCTGATCGGGATGTTGGCGGTGATGGGTCAGCAGTTCCTCGGCCACGTCCCGGATTTCGTCAGGGAGGGTGGGTGGTTCAGCCAGGCACGACATAGGCTCAAGGGTCAAATAGGGTACCCCTTGCTGGTGGGCGTAGCCTAACAATTCCTTCATATAGCGCACGTGGCGCCGCATGCCCTCCTCCTTGAAGCTCATCCGATCGCGAACGAGCGCCCCCATATTAGATCCGATGAACCGCGCTCCTAACAAAGCACCCACTTCGACTAAACGCTCAAGGTTGCGGCGAGCGACCTCCTCCCAGGCCGGATGCTCATCACGCAATATCCCACCCAGTTCGCGATGAGAGGTGAACACACTGGCGATGCGGACCCCGTATTCCTCGGCCAGGCGTCGGAGATCGACGAAATACTCATCGGGAAGGTGGTAGAGTTCAAAGAAAGAGCCTAATTGGGCGTAACGAATACCCTCCTCGGCCATGAGGCGGAACAACCACTCGTAGGAGAAGCGATACTCGACTGGGTCTGATTTCACACCGACGCGTAATTGCAGGTCTGACATTTACGGGGCTCCTTTTCCGGTAGTGGTCGAATACATTATGAACAGCGGAATCTTCCCAGAAACCTGATTTCAGGTCAAAAACTGCGGATTTGTAGCAAGATCATCCAGCCTATATGCTAGTAGGGAGGAATGACCAAACTGTTCAGCAAGTACGAGGCAACCAACTATTCGCGCAGCGTGAACCCGACCAGCACCCCTACAGAAGTGACACTGGCGACCAACCAGAAAGCTACCTGGTAGGCGTCAACTGGCGACAGGCCCCGATCCAGGCCCTGCTGCAAAAGGACACCGACCAGGGTTGGGCCCAGCATAGCACCTCCGAAACGAATCATACTATACACGCCGGCTGCCGCCCCGATTTGCGCCTGAGGCATATCCCTCGTGGCTGCCCGATCGAGTGGGGCCTGGGCAAGTCCCGCCCCCAGGCCGTGGACTGCGAGCCCGATGATGATTAAGGGCAAGGTGACCGCACTCGACAACAGAGCGAAGTAGACCAATACACCGACCTGCACGGAGAGGCCAACCACCACCGGCCAACGACTACCTCTGCGATCGGCCACCAGCCCGCCCGGCTGCATGGTGGCGAACAGTGCACCGGCGTGAATGGCGAGCACTACGCCGACCCCGGCAACATCTAACTCCAGGACATCTACCAAATAGAGCGGAATGAGAAAGATGATGCTGGCCAAAGCGAACATGCGGGCAGCGGCACATACTGATGCTTGAGTAAACGACTTGTGGGTAAAAATATCCAAGGATATGAAAGGGTTAGGACGTCGTTTTTCCCAGAGGATGAAGCTCCCAGCCAGGACGGACACCACGATTAGCAGTCGCCAATCACGCATGGCCGGTACGCCCGTAATGGTACGGCTGGAGACATAAAAAAGCAGCGCCGTCACCGTAGCGCTGAGCAACATCATGCCTACCCAATCGAAGGTACGCAAAAAGCTGGCTTTGGCGTTGCCCGGCACGTCTGGTACGTTTCTTCTCAGAACAAAGGGGGCCAACAGCCCGACCGCCAGCGCAGGTCCAAAGACACTGCGCCAGCCCCGGGTAGCTATCAGCAAGCCGGAGAGAAGTGTCGTAGCTACGCTCGAGCCTGGAGAAACTGAGTTCCACGTGCCCAGGACTCGGCCCCGCTGATTGGCCGGAAAGAGCTCAGAGATCATAGCGATGGTGAGGGGCATCACAGCGCTGGCGCCAGCGCCCTGGATCACTCTTCCCAGAATCAGCAGTGGTAGGCTGGAGGCCAAGATGCTGATACAAGTGCCCACCAGGAAAATAATAATCCCGACCAGCAGGAGAGTTCGCTTGCCAAATCCGTCACCAAGCCGCCCATAAAGAGGCATCAGAATCATGAAGGATAGGGTGAAGCCGGTGACGACCCAGGCCATTAGATCGGCCTGGGAATCAAAGCTGCTGCGGATGTCAGGCAGGGCCACTGCAACCATGGCACCTTGAAGCACCACCATGACCAAGGGCGTCATCAGACCAATCAATATCCCCTGGGGCTTTCGCTCAGCTTCCGCAGTTTCCTTATTGGCTGGTTTTCTAAACAGGCGAAGCGCTATACGTTGAGCCAAGCGCGAAGCGTTCTGGTGCAATGGCATTGAGAGAAACGTTAACCTTCTCGATTGTTGATACTCCGGCGCTCGGCCTCCACAGACTCGAACCAGGTCTCCAGTTCTGTCAGCATTTTGGCTGCTCGGGCTGGTTCGGCAGCGGCCAGGTCGTGCTGTTCCAGAGGGTCTTGCTCGATGTTAAATAACTGGGCTGGCGGGGGTGGAGGGATTTCGCGCGCTGGCTCCGGACCCCGATAGATATCGGTGAATGTGTGAGGTTCACGCTCGTAAGCCCGATCCATCTCCCAATCTTTAGGGTCAGCCGTCATGGCCTCCTTGATGCTGGGTCGTACTAATTTCCATTCGCCGTCCCGCATGGCTGCGTTACACGTCCCCACCGGCGTGTAATGGTTCCACTGCCAAAAGCGTTTGGCAGGGACTTTTCCTCCGTCACCTCTCAGAACAGGTAGGACGTTTTGCCCATCCAGCGCCAGACCCTTCGGGACCTCCACGCCTGCGGCGGCCAACAAGGTTGGCATCCAGTCCACAAAGTGCACCATCCGGTCGAAGTGACGCCCGCCGTCCAGCCCATCCGGCCAGCGTATGAGCATCGGCACCCGGATGCCCCCTTCGTAGACGTACATCTTGGCGCCGGCGAAACCGCAGTTGAAGCGGGTGGTGTCCAGGTCGGTCGATGTGGCGTGGAATTGCGGGCCGTTGTCGCTGGTAAAGAGCACAATCGTGTTGTCCTCGATCCCCTGCCGTTCGATCTCCTGCAATAGGCATTCAAGCTCTCTATCCATGCACTGGATCATAGCATAGATGGTGCTCACCGCCCAATTGAATTTACCGGTTTCGAGAAAAGGCATCACCTCTTCGTCGGGGGCCTGAAAGGGCGAGTGAGGGGCGTTATAGGTCAGATGCAGGAAGAAAGGGTCCCTGGCGTGGCGCCGGACGAATTGAACCGCTTCTTCGGTGAACACATCGGTCAGGTACCGGCCATCACTTTTTTGATACTGGCCGTTGTAGTCGAGCGTCCAATCGTAGTAGTCGGACCAGCCGCCCTTGAAGCCGACGAACTCATCGAATCCGCGGGCGCTGGGATGGTAGTGTGGGTCGATGGCCCCCAGGTGCCACTTGCCGACGAGACCGGTGGCATAGCCGGCCGACTTGAGCACGTCGGCCAGGGTCACTTCGCGCAGCGCGAGGCGGTCCTGGCCACGCACTTCCATTACGCTTATGGCACCGGTGCGATGCGGATAGCGACCGGTCAGCAGGCCCGCCCGGGCCGGCGCACAAACGGGTGACGCCGAGTAATGTTGCGTCAAACAGACGCTCTCGGACACCAGGCGGTCCAAAGTCGGCGTTTTGAGCGAACCATCGTTGAACACCCCAAAGTCGCCGTATCCCATATCGTCAGCCACGATAAGCACAATATTCGGTCGTTGATTCATCAAGGCTTCCTAATAAACACCGTGCATCTTGACCGCATTGATGAAGGCTTCGACGTTCTCCAGCGGCGTATCGGCCTGAATGATATGTGCGGGGGATACCATGTAACCACCACCCGCACCGAGTATCTCCATGATGCGCTTGGTCTCGGCTTCAATATCCTCGGGTGTTTCAAAGGGCAGCAATTGTTGCTGATCGACAGCACCCCAGAACGAAAGCCGGTTACCAAACTGACGCTTAAGGTCTTCCGGCTCGTGGCCCGGCACGTTGGGCTGGACCGGGTTGAAGACTTCCAGCCCGACTTCCGCCCACTCTCCAAGGATGGGCGCGACTGCACCATCGCAATGATGAGCCATAATCAGGTCAGGGTTGAGTGACTTGAGTTCATCGTAGAAATCTCGATGGCGTTCTTTGAAATAATGGCGCCACATTTGAGGCGAGATGAGCATCCCGTTCTGTGCTCCGTAATCATCGCCTCCCAATATGCCATCCACTCCCAGGGAAGTGAGTCTTTTGGCCAGGGTCAGCGTAAATTCTTTGCATTTGTCGAGGAGAGGTTCCACGTATGGCTCGCCCAGGGCCATATCAACCAGCAGCTTCTCCATCCCCACCAGATTACGCGCCAGGGCAAACATGGTTACCTCAACATCCCCCCAGATGAAATACTCACCACTGTACTTCTTGATGGTCATCTCGGCGTCATCAAAACGACCCTCTGCCAGGGGATCGGGAAATGGAAACGCTTCGACGTCTTCTGGGGTCTTGACGCACACCATAGGATGCTCGACGAGCTCCATATAGAGCGGACCCTGGCGCATCTTCATCCCGAATTCGTTGACCATGTAGCCCTTCTCATCTACGGGATGGCTGTAACCTCGAGGCAGACCGCCGCCGACCAGCACACAATCACTGCCCATGGCAATGCGCAGTTCGTTGCCCGATATGCGGTACGTCACATCTTCGTAGTAGGCCTGGGTATAGTGAACCTGGATGCCGAACTTTTCGCTGAATTTCTCAAGCAACTGACGGCTGAGATCAAATTGAAGAGGTACTCGGTCTGGTAGACTTTCTCTCTTCAGTGCAGTCCATACTCGCTCTCTCGAATTCACCGGAATATCCTCTCTTGTAACCGAGCGTCTTACAGAGTGCTAGATATGCAGAACAAATCCCTTGCTTTGTGCTACTTTCTGGACATCTTGCACGTCGAGGCGATCAGGTGACGTATTACCTCGTATGGCGAGGCCGGCAGCAATACCTGCAATTTGACCGCTAAGAGCCGCCGCCGGAATAAGCCGCGTCACCTGCCAGGCATAACCCTCGGCAGAAGTGCACCGTCCGACAACGAGTAAGTTCTCGACGTTTTGAGGTACCAGAGAGCCGTAGGGAACTTCCCAGACCGCATCCGTTTGACGGCAGTCGGCGATTATGCCTACAGAATTCTCGCAGTACTGATTACGTTGTTTAGCATAGACCGTCTCGTGGCCGACGATCCTTCGGGTCATCCTGAATTGAGCCATAGTTGGAAGCGTGGCCGGATACAAGTTCTGTCGGCTGGTATCGCCGCCCGCTTTCTGTTGAGCAACCATCTTTTGCCTGGCAATTCTCCGGCTCTCCATGATGAACTGGGTAACATCCTTGCCGCTTGTGGCCGCGTATTTCCGGGCACCCTCTGGGGAACCCTGCCCAAATTCATTGGCCCCGGCGCTGTGGTAGGTAACCAAACGTTCTGCCGAGTTGTCGGCAACGGCCTCCCGGGCCAGGGCCAAAGACGTGTATTGTCCCAGGTACGAAGGAAAGCTCTCCTGTTCTTCGCATGGGGCACCGGCCCGATAAGCGATGTCCGCATCGCCCGAGGCGTCCACGACACACGATGCTCCGATAGCTATCCTTCCACTCTTGTTTTCCACCTCCACGCCCGTCACCCGGTTACCCACCATCATGGGTTGACAGGCCAACGTGTCCAGCCACAGATCCACGCCTGATCCGTACAGCACCTCGTCAAGACCCCAGGCAAAGGCAGGCGGAGAGAATATAGTCGCATAACGTATATCCAGCCTTCCCTGCGCATAAAGGTTTTTATATCGCGTGTCGTACTCTTCCTGATTTTTTTCCAACCATCCGGCCGGAATATGCCCCGGGCCATATTTAATAGACCACTCAAGCAATTCTTCCGCAATGCCGAAGGTAACCTGCCGTCCCTGCCCGTCACAAAGCGGCATATAAACCGGGACCAGACCCGACGTGGCCAGCCCACCCCAGAGAATCGTTTTTTCAACCAGAGCGGTAGCCAGTCCAGAACGGGCTGATTCCAACGCCGCAGCGATACCGGCGATACCCCCGCCGATTATCAAAACGTCGTAGGTATTTTTGTCACCCATTTGGCACCTCCTGCATTTTGAGCGCCCATACCTGGAAAAGCTCAAGGCGCGCGAGTCATAGCGTCTTCAGTAGAAATGCCTTGATCACATCTTCGATGTGCTCAAAGAGCCGAAGCGGTACCCGATCATCGCGCCAAATCCCGTGTTGATCACCGGGACCGTCGTAGAGGTAGATTTCAGCAGAGCAGCCCACCTCTCTCATTCTTTGAACCATCGACATGGATTCTTCTGGTTCCACGAGTTTGTCATTTCGACTGTGGGTCGCCAGAAGCGGTGGGGCCTGTGGGTCCACAAGCTCGATAGGGGCAGACAGCAGTCGCGGATCAAGGCCCTCCTCAAGCAAATTGTTCCCGTAACGACCGGGCAGGGCAGGCCCGCTGATTGAGACGATCGAGCGCACTTTGTCCCGCCCCAACATCAGGCCCGCCATCATGGCCAGGAACCCCCCTGCCGATCCTCCCAGCAGTGTTATGCGGGTTCTATCCTGACGCCGAAGGTCTTCATAGTCTGATTCCAGAATCCACTGGTATGCAGCCAGGACATCTAACAAAGCGGCTGGATACGGGGCGTCTGATAACAATCTATAATTGATGTTGACGGCAACCCAGCCCTGCTCGACGATAAACTCCGCCCAGCCGGCCACACGCTCCTTGCTAAATTCCCGCAAGGCTCCCCCGTGGATGACGACTACGATAGGCCGATTCGACGCGTGGTCAGGCAGAAACAGGTCAAGCTTTCCCCGTTTGCCATGCTCTGGGGCGTAGGGGATATCCGTTCTCAGTTTCACTTCAGGCCTCTCTGCCGTGTAGCTTGGGTACAACTGTCCCTATTCTGCGTCCATTACCTCGTCAAGAAAGATCCCGTTTTCGATGATGACCAGTCCATCTATGCTGATGCTGGGCTTGTTTATTTCGCAGTCCATGTGTCTCGGCCCATGAACGATCGTGTCACGCCGGACGTTGTTTCCTAAAGCAACGTGTACCCGGTCGTGGTGATGCGTCCCGTCGCTCCAATAGTATATGTCGTTTTCCACGAAATTGGTGGTGAGTATTCCCACCTCGTCGATTGCGTCTGCGGAGGGATCACCGCTGGCGACAAATCTTTCCAAGCGTTCTATCTGGACCGGGTCACCGCTCATGGCCACGACCCGACCCGCTTCGACCGTAATCCGCAGTGGCTCGAGATCGACTTCACCAGCAGGCCGGACATCCAGTTGCGTCGGGCCGTCCGCTACGAATACGCCCGAAGTCGATGCAAGAGACGGCACAACCGCCACTTCCCCGTAAAGCGGCACGATCCCCAGAACCGGCACATACGAGGCGTCCGGCCCCAGGCCAAAGACAAAATCGGTACCCAATGGTGTAGTAATGCGACCCGTCTTAGAAGACTTGAGCAGACCTTGCAGCCAGTGGGTCCGCTCCCTGAGTCTCACGACTTCTTCTGCTGTGATGTCCCATTTCTCTACGCCATTGCATTGCAGGTATACCCACCTCCGCTCAGCAGTGAGGCAGCTATCGTGAACATCCGGGTCCCCGACCAGCCGGGCGTAATCAGCGCGCGTAGGGTCGTGGACATCCCGGGTATTGCCTATCACAACGTCGGCAGCTTCCATCGCTGCCTTGAGCGGTTCCAGGATGCGACCTTCATCGTAGGCCGGGCTAGAGAGGAAATGGGTAACGTCTACAATGGCAGGGACAAGCCCCAGTTCCACCGCGGCTGAGGCCAAGGCGGGGGCATATGGTAGAAGCTTCTCATCGGCCACCATCAGCACTGTTTCGCCAGGTTTGGCACGACAAGAGGCCTCAAGAACAATCTTGGCATTGTGGAGAAGCTTGTCATCCATTATGCACTCCTTCATTTTTGAGGGGGTATGCAATCATTTCTGCGTCATCCGGTGTCGGAGATTAGGAAACCCAATTCGTATGCCGATGGCCGTCACGTGCACATACTGGAAGAATATCACTGGTTGACTCTGCTATCTTCAAATCCTCGACTTGGCTGGCCATTGACCGATTTTCATCCACAGTGGACTTTCCTAGTGCGAGCGACTTGCATCCTAATATCGCTACTCAATGGAGAGAGATAGATTCACTGCTTCTTTCAATGTGTTGGCGACCAGGCATCCGCGCTCTGCGATAGTGACCAGTTTGGTCATTAAGTCTCTATCACTGTAGTCAGCCGCTATCTTCAGTTCCACCCCAGTGAACCTGCCTGGATTGCTTCCAAGTGTTCCGATAACTTCGATCCGGACATTGGACACAGCAGCTTCACGAGCCCGAATTGCAGCCAGTAAGTTGCTCACGAAGCACCCGCCAAGTGCCACCAGCAGCAATTCGCCACCCATTGCACCTTGATCTTCGCCACCTTTTGCAGGCGGACGGTCAACCAGAACTCGGTGCCCCCTCACAATACCTTCAGAAGTTGACGATCCTACTTGATTGACTCGAGCGCTAATTGTGTCACTCATTATTCCTCCAAGATATGGGGTGGCACCCCTACAACCTGACCGGTCTTGGCCGATTGGTAAATAGCCTCGATAACCGCCATCGTACCCAGATTGTCACGGCCCGAAGAAATAGGTTCTGACCCAGTTTCTATACACTCCAGAAAGTGCCGGATTTCATAGTCAAACCATTCTGCGTATTCCTGGCTGGGAATGTCCAACCTGGTCGGACCATTGTTATACTCTTTGACTTTGGTGCTGTAAACGTGCCAGCCCTGAATATTATGGATCATCCCTTCTTCACCATACAGGATGAAGAGTTCGAAAGGATAGGTGGTGATAGGTATCGGCCGGTGACGAGCAGCAAAGGTAAAAAATCCTTCGCCCACCGTCCCGTTCTCAAATTCCAGGGATATAGCCGCGATATCCTCACCCTCCATACCGACGTTTAGGCCGGAAATGGATTGAAAGGAAGCCACCCGCCGAATCTCACCCAACAGATAACGCAGCAAATCAATTTTATGCACAGCGACACTGATGACAATCCCGCCTCCGGCCTGTGCCTTGGAAAAAAGCCAGTGGCCCGACGGGTACTTGTCACTCAAGAGCTGATTGCCATCCACCCGTACGGCCAAAACCCGTCCAATCACCCCTCTGTCCAAGAGCGCCTTGATGTGCCTGTGATCGGACCCATACCGCTGATGCTGGCCCACCATCAGGACTGTGCCGGCTTGGTCGGCGGCGTTTACCATAGCTATGGCCTCAGCCAAGTTCGTAGCAAATGGTTTTTCCACCAGGACATGCTTCTTGGCCTGGGCGGCAGCGATAACCACCGGAGCATGGAGATAGTGCGGCAGGCAGACATCAACCACGTCGATGTCCTCTCTCTCAACTACATCTTGCCACCTGGTGACCGCCTTTGCAGATCCCAAGCTGAGTGCCATCGCTTGGGCTATTTCTTCCCGCTCATCGCAGCAGACGACTACCTCGGCCAAATCCGAGGCTGTCTGAAATCCTTGTGCGTGCATACGAGCGATCTTTCCACACCCGATCAGGCCAACTCGTAGCTTCATAGCCAACCTCATTACTCATCAAAGAAGGGTACGAGCCAGTCGTCTGGCATCTCCACGCCGAAGCCCGGTCCGTCGTTGGGCACGATCCAGCCATCCTCAGGCAGCGCGGTCCCTGGCGCCCACTGAGCCTCTTCCAGAGGCACGCCTGGTGCGCTCCAAACGCCAAATTCGATCCACGGCATATTCGGCATGGCGTAGGTCAGGTGCTGACCATAAGGATGTTTGCCGCCGACGTGTAAAATCACCGTCAGGCCGGCGGTATCCGCCATTTGGGCGATGCGTCGGCAGGCGGTCAGCCCGCCTACCCAGAATATGTCCGGTTGGAGAATGTCCACGGCCCGCCGTTCGATCAACTGCCTGAAGGGCCAGGGCGTATATAGATGTTCGCCGGTGGCCAGTGTTTGCCAGGGCAGACGCTCACGTACGGCTACGTGCCCGTCCAGATCCTCTGGAATCAGGTACTCTTCGATCCATTTGAGCCGATAGGGACGCAAACGCTCGGCCAGACGCACCGTATACGCCACATCAAATGCCATATAACAGTCCAGCATAATCTCTACATCATCACCGGCCATCTCCCGGGTGCGAGCGACCAACGCCTCGTTCTGATCCAAACCCCACAAGCCATCGACTGGCCCGTAGGGACAGGCCAGCTTAACTGCCTTGAAGCCCAGCTCCAATTGCCAGTCCGTGTCGTTTCCGGTGGCATATGTGAAAATGCGCTCGCGGGCTGGCCCGCCTAGCAACTCGTAGACCGGACGCCCTTGCAGCTTACCGACCAGGTCCCACAGGGCCAGGTCCACCCCGCTGATAGCCACCGAAGCCAGTCCGAGGGTGCCATACGGCTTGGTAATCCGAAACATGAGGTCCCACAGGCGTTCAACGGCCAGGGCATTTTGCCCAGCCAATAACGGGGCAAAATGGTCCTCGATGATCGCCGCCACCGGACGACCGAATGAGCAACATCCCAGCCCCCAGGTGCCATCCTCGACGGTTACTTTGACCCATACCTCTTCCCACTTGGGCCGCCACAAGGTTCGCATACGCTTGAATTCGGAGAACTTGGACACCGGATTGGCTACTTCGGTATACTCTGCCCAGGAGTCTCGACGTGGTTTTGTCCTGGGCGCTTGGGCGGGGCGCTCCAGGCGCATTGCCTCAACTTTCTTAATCTTCATTTTTTTGGGACCTCCCCCTTTGTATCCAAACCCTTACTTGTGGCAGTTCCAAGGTTGTGCTATTCTCTGCCAGGGTCGCCCGACGCTCAGTCTCCCAACCTCATTCCAACAAGAGAGGGCCAAATGACCGAGAAAATAATCGACTCACACCAACACTTCTGGGATCCGTATCAGTTTGATTACTTCTGGCTTAAGCCCGACGACAAGATCCTGTATCGAGAGTATCTGCCGGAGCACCTAAAGCCAGAGCTGGAGAAGGCTGGTGTCGAGCGCTGCGTCTTCGTCCAAGCCAATCATCAACAGGCCGAGAACAACTGGGTTTTGGATCTGATCGACCGAACCCCTTGGCTGGCCGGCATGGTGGGCTGGGTAGATCTGACCCAGCCAAAAGTCACTGAGGTCCTTGACGGCCTGACCCGCTTTGTCGGCTTCAAGGGGGTCCGCCACCTGATCCAAAGAGAACCCGATGACTGCTGGCTGCTGCGCCCAGATGTCCAAGCCGGGCTGGACGCATTGGCTGCCCGCCGGTTGACACTCGATCTACCGGCTCATCCCAGGCATCTCCCCCACCTGCCCGAGGTGATCGGACGGCACCCTACCTTAACCTTCGTCGTAGACCATATGGCCGGACCGCCCCTAGCCTCCGGCGACCTGGACACCTGGGCTCGGGGCATGGCGGCCCTGGCACTTTTCCCGAACGTTTATTGTAAAGTCTCCGGCCTGGTCACAAAAGCCACGCCTGGCACGTGGACTCCCGATGACCTCAAGCCCGCCATTCAAATCGGCGTCGAACTCTTCGGTTTTGATCGGCTTATGTTTGGCAGTGACTGGCCGGTTTGCTTGCGGGCCAGCACGTATCACGAGGTGGTTAGCGCCACGAAAGAAGCATTGGGCGATATCGATACCGAGGCAAGCGCCAAGTTCTGGCGCAAAAATGCCTTGCGCGTTTACCACTTGGATGAACATAACCGAGGCTAGAAATCGAACGGCGTGGTATCTATAGGCTGTCTGTCCATGAACCCATCCTTGCGCAACGTGTGCAGAAGCGTGGCTGATGGCGGCATCTCACCTTTGCTTACCATCTGGCGCGTCGAACTCTGAAAATGCAAATCACGGGTAGACGATGAGTATATACGCAGTTCGTCCTCATACTGCACCAGGCACGAGGGATAAATGATACCGCTGCCTGGCAGCCCTGGCTCGTTGAGAGGGATAGTGCCTTGTGCCTGCCCAACAGGGCGACCACAAGGGATCGCCCCTACATTTTGAGAAGATACCTTTGGATTCTATTATGCCTGCCAAGCGTGCTGTCTAACGTATGTATTGCGGCCGCTTGTAGCCTGGATCGGTCACGTTCACACACTCGATGCCCCAGCAGCGAGCGAACCCCTCGATGAGGTGGGCGATGTGCCCCACCCCCAGGGCAAAGTGATGCGTCGGACCGGCCAAGCTCCAGTTTTCTAAAAAGGTTGAAACGTTGGGTGGGAACCTGCCACGGGTGTTGGTGTTGCCCGTCGGCGGAATCGGGCCGGGCAATGATTCGCCCTCGGCCACAATGAATTTAAACTTACCCTCGTAGGTTTGGGTCAGGCCGACAATGGTCATCGGGCCATTCTTCAACTGGAACTCGACGCTAACACCAGCGCCACGCTTACCGTGATACTTGCTCAAACCACGCAGCACAGGACGGCCCTCGGCCACGGCGATATGGTGGGGACCGTCGTGGCCGACCAATACGATGTCATTCTCGAAGTCACAGGGATGGATCTCGGCGAAGCAGCCACCCGCCTCCAGGCGGTCAACGATGAGCATAGCCACACAGTTCTTGAGGTCATACTCCCCAGCTAACGGGAATCCCTGCCCGGTGAGAATAGAGCTGCCGATGATCAGCGAGGCCCCCAACCGTTCATACTCATTGTCGAGACCTTGGTAGTAGTAAGCCAGGCCGGTCAGGTCGAAACGTTCGATGAGCCGATCAAGCCCACAAGCTACCTTGGCTGCCCACTCCACGTCTTCAGGCTCGGCTGGCCCCGCAATCGGATCGGCACCCGGTTCGGGAAAATCAAACAGAGCGTGCACTTCCTCCAACTTGCGCCCAAGCTCTTTATCGGTGACCTCGTCGACGCACACCTGTAGATCATCGAGTTCGACGTGCTGGCAATGCATGCCGAAGAAGGCGTCAAACATGGTCGGGTCCGAGTGCATGTCGAGCATACCTTCCAGGACGTGCCCCATGATGCCAATACGCGCCTTGCGCACGGTGGCGCAGGCTCTGGCTATCTTGCACCAATCAAAAATGCGGTTCCACGTTTTCGCGTCGTCGTATAGCGTGCCGACCACCATACCAGGCGGGTGAATGTTGGCCCGGAGCAATGCATTACATACTTCGGGCAGGCTGGTCTGGTTATCGTGCTCGAGCTGCATAAAGGTTGTCCCGTTCTTGTAGTCCATGGCCTTATTGGGCTGCATGGAGACAATCATCATAGGCACGCCGGCCCGCTGCACGACGGGCAAGACATGGCTGCTCTGCGAGTAAGTGCTCATGAATAGTATCAAGAAGTCTACATCTTGGCGCCTGAACATATCACCAACCTGGGCAGCCTTTTGGTTATTATCAACCAGGCCACCGGAGACGACATCCATACCATTCTCGCGTAGGCGATCCTCGAAGTAACGCTGGTGTCCGATCAACTTCTCTTCCAGGCCCTCGAATTGATCCCAGTAGACATAGTACCCGGACCCGAACACCCCAATCTTGGCGCTTCCGTAATCTCTTCTAAAAAGTTCTTCGAACGTTACCTTCTGTGTAGGCATTTATATCTCCTTAGCCAGATTGGAATAAGAGGGACGGCGGCCAGTCGGGCACCTGCCAGAGATAAAGCCGCCGTCGGCAATAGTGGAAATCTGAAACAGCCTTTTATCACAACCTGAAATGGTCCTCTAAACCGTCGGCGCTGCCTGTGCTGCCCGGGGAGCACGTTGGGCAAGCGTGTCCATGACCTCAGTGGCTTGGACAGTCGGCTCCCCGTCATAAAGGTAACACGCGACAGCACGACCCTCATCAATTCGGAATAGGGGAGGGGGGGCGCTACGACAAATGTGCATCACATGAGGACAGCGGTCAGCAAAGCTACACCCTCCGTGTACTTCTTGTGGTGTCGCCCCCGACTTGGAACTTTCTTCCCCCTGCCCCCACCGCAACTCTGGATTGGGCAGTGGAATAGAGGCTACCAGCAACTGAGTGTAAGGGTGTTGAGGGTTCTTTATTACCAACTCGATATCGCCCACCTCTGCGACACACCCTTGATACAAAATCACAATGGTCTCACATAACTGATAGGCAGTGGTGAGGTCATGGGTGATGTACACCAGGGAAATGCCAAGCTCTTGATTGAGCTTCAGGAGACTCTCCAGGATAGTGGCCCGCAGTGAAGCATCAACCATGGACACCGGCTCATCAGCCAGGATAATACGGGGTTGCAGCAAAAGCGCCCGGGCGATCATAACCCGTTGCCGCTGACCGCCACTCAACTGGTGAGGAAACCGGCCCAAGGTCTCCTCGGGACGCAGCCCCACCCCTCGCAGAGCGTTCTCTATCAGATCTCGGGCTTCAGCCCTGGAATCCGCCAGGTTGAACTTGGCCACGGGGGTGGTCAGCACGTGGTCAACCTTGTAGAAAGGGTTGTACACCTCAAAGGGATCCTGGAAGATCGCCTGCACCTCACGTCTGAACACCTTCCACTCCTCTTGGGACATGCGTTGCAGGTTTTTCCCTTGATAGAAGATATCACCGCTGGTGGGCTGGATGATGCCCAGTAGCAAACGGGCCAAGGTCGTCTTGCCACTTCCGCTCTCTCCGGCAATGGCAGTGACTGAAGGGCGATCAGCGCTGATCGCCATGGAGAAGCTGTCCAGGGCAACGGTCTGGTCGCGTTTGAAGAGACCACCGCCAGCATCAAACACCTTGGTAATCTGCCGTGCTTCAAGAAGCTCGCTCATAGCTTTACGACTCATGCAAATGACAGGATACCCAGCGCCCGGGGTTGATTTCTTTGAGGCTGGGCACTTGGCTGGAGCAATGACCCATCACCTGGGGGCATCTGGGGTGAAACGAGCAGCCGGGTGGCGGGTTCAGTAACGATGGCGCGACACCCGGGATACCTTTAAAAAGACGTTTGCTCTCCAGAGAAGGGATACTGGAAATGAGCAACTGCGTATAGGGATGTTGGGGTTCTTGGAAGATCTCCTTCACCGACGCAATCTCCACCAGTTTTCCGGCATACATCACCCCCACATAGTCCACGAACTGGGCCATAAGCCCCATGTCGTGTCCCACCAGGACCACAGCAGCCCCCAGGTCATCCTGTACCTTGCCCAGGGTTTCCATCACCTGTCGCTGTACCACCACATCCAATGCACTGGTGGGTTCGTCGGCGATGATAACTTTGGGTCTTAGCGTAATGGCCATGGCGATGCATACTCGTTGTTTCATGCCCCCGCTCAGCTCGTGGGGGTACATAGTTGCCACTTCTGGTCTTAGCCCCACCGTAAGGAGAAGTTCACCTAAACTCCCATTCAGCTTTGCTTCGGAGTAATCTCCGTCGTGGCTGTTGACGATGTCAATGATTTGATGCTTGATACGCATCACCGGGTTCAGTGAGTTCATAGCGCCTTGAGGAATCAGGGATATCTGGTCAAAGCGCACCTTACGCATCGCTTCGTCCGAAAGCTGGAGTAAGTCCTGTTCTCCCAGTAAAATTTGTCCGCCTTCAATGCGGCCGGGCGGTTTGATCAGTCGCATGATGGCCAGGGCGGTCGTGCTCTTACCGGAACCAGACTCTCCCACCAGGCCCAGTCTCCCTCCTTGTTTCAAGGGAAAACTCACCCCATCCACGGCCTTAACCGGGCCGGCCGGGGTATCGTAGTAAACACGTAGATCCTGCAAGTGCAAGATATCGGAGTTCATACCGCTCTCCGTAACCGGGTATTCACCAATTGGTCCAATCCGGCCGAGGTGAAGAACAACCCCACAAAGATCAGCACAATCACCACGATAGGCGGAGCCCACCACCACCAGAAACCGCGCAGGATAGCTCCATAGAATTGTGCCCAGTAGATCATCATCCCCAGAGTGTATTCGTTTTGAGGTCCAAGGCCCAGAGCCTCAAGTCCTATGGTGGCCAGGATCGCCCAAGACACCGTCGCCACAAAGCTGGCCGCGATGTAGGGAAACAGATTGGGCATCACCTCTTTGACGATCAACTCCAGATTGCCGACACCGTTCAGTTTAGCCACCTGCACATATGCCCGTTCCCGCAAAGAGAGCGTCTGGGCTCTGATCGTCCGGGTAGGTAATCTCCACGCCAGCAAGGCGATGATCAAAGCCATGATAGCTACGTTAACGGTGCGTACATTGGTCGCTACCACCACCAGGATGGCGATGGCAGGGATGGTGATAAACACGTCTGTGACTACGCGTATAACGGTATCAACGGTGCCACCCAGATAACCTGATAGCAGCCCGAGCACGACTCCGATACCGATCCCCACTGCCCCGGCGACAAGTCCGATGTTTAGGGTCTGGGGGGTAGCAAAGGTCAAAGCAGCCAGCACATCCCGGCCTTGGGTATCGGTTCCCAGAAGATGCTCACTCGACGGACGCTGTTTGGGCTTAAAAGCGCCCACCTCAGCCCGTTCGGGGTCTGTGAAAAGTGGCCCCATATAAGCAAAAACGAGGATGGCTACGATTATCAGTAGTCCAATGGTCAAGAAGGGATTTCCGCGCAGAATCCTGAGTTGGCCTCCAACTGATGCTGTGGTCATTGCTGATCTCATCTCCGCTGATATGTAATTCTGGGATCTATCACAGGATAGACCAGGTCCATAACAAACAATGCAAGAGCGATGGCGAATATGAGAATCAGGACGATGCCCTGGATGACGAAATAATCTTTGGTCTGAACGGCCTGAAATAGCTTAAATCCAATGCCGGGGTAGGAGAATATCACCTCCACCAGAATCACCCCCGATACCACGTAACCCAGGCGCAAAGCCAGCGCCGTGAGCAGAGGAAGCAACCCATTGCGCATACCGTACCACAGGAATATGCGTTTCCCTTTCAGCCCTTTGGCCTCGGCCAGGGTGATGTGATCTTCACCCAGGGTGCTGATCATCATGCCGCGCATCTCCAGTGCCCAGACGCCGATACCGGCTACGATGATGGATATGGCCGGGAGAGCGGCGTGGTGCAGGACGTCCTTAATAGTGGCCAGGTCAAACCGGAGAATAGCGCCAAACTGGTGGCCACCGGCGGCTGGAAAGACTTTGAGAAGGATGGCCAGGAAAAAAATGAGGATGATACCCAGGAGAAAATAGGGAATAGAGGATGCGATCATGAGCAGCGGTATGGCTCCGCGCAATGCGCGCGGAATCGAGGGCCAGGCCAAGAGCCCCCCCATCAGGGAGCCAATAGCAAAGGCAATCAAGGTAGAAATCCCGACCAGCCCCAGGGTCCACGGCAGGGCGGAGCCGATCATATGCCCAACCGTATCCGGGTAATTTGCCAACGAGTAACCAAGGTTCAGATGCAAAAGGTCCCACCAGTAGCTCAGGTATTGCTTCCACACGGGTTGGTCTAACCCAAACTTGGCCCGGTAGGCCTCGGCCATGGCCGTGATATCCTCCGTATGCCCGCCTCCGGTGGCCACCAACGTAGCCAGTTGCTGTTCAACCGGATCACCGGGCATGAGACGCGGGACGATAAAATTGATGGTGACCGCGAGAAAGATCACTAAAATGAACATCCCAAATCTTCGAATGATATAGTTCAGGTACATATGCCTACCACCTGATCGGAAGTCTTAAGGAGAGGTCACGGGTCAGTCTTGCTGAGTATAACACACTTCTCAAATATTTGCAACCCTTTTTACACCAACAATCAATAATTCACCAGATAATTTGTTTTTTTCCAACCGATTTTTTGACTAAATCGCTTTGTTTTCATCAATTCTCCTTGACAATACCACAAAAACATTGTAGAATAGTGGTATCTTCTCAAAAAGTAAGGGCGAACCTGGGTGTTCGCCCTTGGGGCAGATGCCCAGGTTTGCCCCTACCCCGAATCATTGAGAAGATACTTTCTGAAGGAGGTGGTACCACAACATATTCAATTAATCTGTATTGCCCGTGGTCTCGTTATTAGCCTTAGAAGACAAAGAAGGAGGAGTCCAAAATGTCTCGATTGTTGAAGATAGGCTCTATTGGTTTGTTGCTGATCCTCGTGGTCGCTGCCTGCGCACCGGTCGCCACCCCTGAACCTCAAGCCACAGAGGCTCCGGCAGCTACAGAAGCCCCGGCTGCTACAGAGGCTCCAGCTCCCACAGAGGAACCGGCGGCCGCAGAAGCCCCGGCCCCCGGCGAAGTGCAGGACGTACCCAGAAACCGGACCCTTATCAGCGGAGGCTGGGACTACTATAATCAGGTACCTTCTCCTGACAACTTCAACCCCTACACGGGGATAACACGTCATCAACGAAACAACCTGCATTACACGGTTAACGAGGCGTTGTTTTATAGCAACTACTCCCAGGGAACGATTGTCCCCTGGCTAGGGGAAAGCTGGGAGTACAACGACGACTACACTGAGATTACCGTCAAACTGCGCGATGGCGTTAAGTGGAGCGACGGTGAGGACTTCGACGCCGAGGACGTGGTTTTCAGCATAAACATGTTGAGAGATGCCTCAGCCGAGGTGACTTTGGCCAGCTCAATGAATGAATGGGTCAAAGAAGCGACGGCGGTAGACCCCCTGACCGTAAAAATCACGCTGAACAAGCCAGGACCGCGCTGGGCCGTCGAGTTCCTGGCCACCGGACAGTCAAGTCGTTTCGTGGTTGTTCCTGAGCACATCTGGAACGGTCAAGACCCGGCGACCTTCGAGTTTTTCGACCTCGAAAAGGGGTGGCCGGTGGGCACGGGGCCTTACAAACTGGTAAGGTCCGGTGACGATGCCATTTTCTTCGACCGGCGGGATTCTTGGTGGGCGGTGGACACCGGCCTGGTATCAGAAATGCCCGCTATTGAGCGGATCATATATGTCCCATCCACCGTCGAGGCGCAGCCTCAGCTCTATATCAACAACCAGCTAGACGTGGGCCGGGACTTGCAAGTGGGCAATTTCGAAGCGGCCAAGGCCCAGAACCCCAACCTCGTCTCCTGGAACGAGGAGGGTCCCATGTGGGGGTGGCCGAATGGCTGCACCTTCCGCATGACCTTCAACAACCAGAGGCCACCTTTCGATGATCCCGAGATCCACTGGGCCATCAACCACGCCATCGACCGGGATGAATTCGTCGAGCTGGCCTACGAGGGCTCAGTGCCCAAGGGTGTGGCCCCCTTGGCGCCGTGGGGGTCCATCCAGAAAGAATATGTACCACAGCTCCAGGACGTCTATGATGAGTACACCGTGGATGACCAGGATATCGAGAAGACTGCTGCCATTATGCAGGCAAAAGGCTACGAGAAGAACACCGATGGCTATTGGGCCAAAGATGAGGAGACCTTGAAACTAACTATCCAAGTGGAGCCAGCCAATCCAGGCGGTCCGGTTCTTGCCCAGCAACTGAGGGACGCCGGCTTCGACACGGTTCTCGATACTCTCCAGGCAGCGGCGTTCACCGATAACGCTCGATCCGGTGAGTTTGACATGCATCTGTGGGTACATTGCGGAAGCACCTATGACCCATGGCTCACGCTAGAGCACTATCATGGCAAATATGCGGCGCCCCCAGGCGAGTCGGTCACCGGTCTGCGTGCCTACACGCGCTATGAGAACCCAGAACTGGATGAGATTTTGGACAAGATGGAGGCCATGCAACCCTCCCCCGACGATCCAGAGTACGTGGACCTGGTGCGGCAAGCCCTGACGATTTACTTCAGAGACCTTCCCGACATCAGCCTTGGCTACGAGAACCAGGCCTTCACTATGAACTCCACCTACTGGACCGGCTGGCCTTCAGCATCGGATCCTTATGTCCAGCCAGTTCCTCCCTGGGAAGGGTTCAACTTGATCATCCACCAACTCCAACCGACCGAGTAGCTTCCGCGAGGGATTTGGGGCAGGTGGAAACACGGACCGTTTCGTTTGTTTGCGTGATGTAAGGTGCCAAGGGCCTCCTGAGCTAAGTCGACCGAATCCGTTTTCAGGAGGTCCTTTGGTTGCCTCAGCCTATAGACCAGCCAAGAGACCGATCATATGAGAGCCTTTGAGCGGCGACAAGAAATCCTTAACGTTCTGCGAGAACGCAACACCCTTAAAGTCACGGAGCTGGCTGAACTATTTGGCGTGTCCCAGGGCACGATCCGCAGTGACCTGGATTATCTCAGCCAGACTGAGCAGGTGACCCGCATACGAGGAGGCGCGACCTTGTTAGACGGCCACCAGATCTCCGATCCTGAGTTTGCCGCTCGTGCCCATATCAACTTGTGCGCCAAACAGTGTATCGCACGCTGGGCGGCAGACATCATCGAAGACGGCGATGCGGTCTTTATGGATGCCAGCACGACGACATATCACATGGTTCCTTTTCTTCAGGATCACCGAAAGCTGACCATCATAACCTATGGCATCGAAACCGCTCTGGCCCTGGCCAAGAATCCCTCCTTCACAGTGATACTTTTGGGCGGCGTGGTGCGCCCTGGAACCGTAACGGTTACCGGCCAGATCAGCGAAAAGGCACTTGACGGTTTACATATAAGGACAGCTTTTGTATCATGCGCCGGATTGTCGGTAAAAGCAGGGCTGACTGACGCAGATATCGAACTAGCGGAACTGAAAAGCAAAGTGATCCAATCCGCTGAACACGTCATCGCCCTGATTGACTCAAGCAAGTTTGGTAACGTGGAGTTAAGTTCATTCGCCGCAGTGGATCAGGTCTCTCAGATATTGACCGACTCTGATCTCGATTCCGGGTACATTGAACAGTTACGGCAAACACAGACAGTACTTACTGTTTGTGGGGAGGGCACGACCTCGTCCTTTACGCCAGTTGACGAGGAGGTCGTGCACTACAAGATTGGCTTTGCCAACATCGGCGAAAATCGACCATTTGCCGTAGAGGTCCGGCGGGGACTGGAACAGGCTGTCCAGGATGTAGGACACATCGACCTTGTCCTGGCCGACAATAAGCACGATAACCAGGTGGCATTGGAGGTTGCAGACTATCTCATCAATGCCGGTGTGGACATAGCTATCGAGTATCACTACGATGAGAAAACCGGCAGCCTGATCGCGGACAAGTTTAAACAGGCAAGCATCCCGGTAATCGCCGTAGATACATCGATGATAGGGGCGACTTTCTTTGGCGTGGACAATTACCGGGCGGGACACGATGGGGGGATCGTCCTGGGGAATTGGATCAAGCAGAATTGGGACGGGCAAATCGATCGACTTATCGTGTTGGAACATATTATGGGTGGCCCACTGCCGGCCGCGCGTATCACCGGGCAAATTGACGGATTGCAGGAAGTCATAGGGGAAATCCCGCCTTCACGCATCATCTCAGTGGATGATAAAGATACCCCCACCGATACTGAAGCACATGTGGCACGCATACTTGAGAGTTTGCCTGATGAGCACCGACTGGCCATTGTAAGTCTCAGCGACACCCACACGGCTGAGATCATATCTGTGGCACGCAAGGCTGGCCGGGAGCAAGACATAGTGTGCGTGGCCCAGGGGACCGGCACCAGGTTAACCCGCTCAGAGGTCCGCCGTCCAGGCTCAAGTGTCGTCGCCGCAGTCGCGTTCCGTCCTGAGAAATACGGAGACCAGCTAATTGAGCTGGCCCAGAGGATTCTTAGAAAGGAACCTGTGCCGCCTGCTGTCTACATCGACCATGTAGTCCTGGACGTCAACAACGTCAACAGTTTCTATCCGGAATACTGAAGGTTTCGCTTAGTTCCTAACGGGCTGGCTGATGTCCTCGGCCCAGCCAAGAGCCGCGTAGACTTATCAAGATCACCTCTCCTCAATCCGTTCCCCTCGATCTTACAAGTCCAGCAATGCTTCTATCCGGGCGCGAATTGCCTCTTGGGTGCGTGGGCCATCCAAAGGTATACCATTAATGAACAACGCCGGTGGAAGCTTGATCTTGTTTCTCACTGCCGCCTTAAAATCCTCGTTAACCGCATCTTTGTAGCGGCGGCCATCCAGGTCTGCTGTGAACCTTTGGATGTCCAGGCCAAGCTCTTCCGCGTATTCGATAAGCTGCTCGCGTTCCAGGGCACCCTCGGCCTCAAAGAGGCGGTCGTGCATCTCCCAGAACCTTCCCTGTACCCCGGCCGCCTCAGCCGCCTCAGCCGCCCCTTGAGCCAGCGGGTGCGAGTGCCGGAGCGGCAGGTGCCGGTGAATCCAGAGGATCTTATCCCCATACGTAGGCACGATCTGTTTGAGCAGCCGGTAGGCCTCCCGGCATGGCCCGCATTGATAGTCTGCATATTCGAGCACGACCACCGGCGCGTCAGGCGGACCCAACTGCCAGTCACCGGTGCTGACGGGTAGCGGCCTGGGGACATCGGCCAGCTTTTTGAACGCGCGTACCACCATGGCCGGATTGGGCAGATTCGGGTACTTGGCGGCCTCATACACCCGACGTATCAAACCCTGATCGTCGACGACGAACACGGTAGGGAGAACACTTCCATCTTCGGACAGCACCCCATATCCGCTGGCCGTCGCTCCCGGCGGATTGGAGCCGGTCACGAGGGGAAAGGTGATGTTTCGCTCGGCTGCCAAATTTTTCAGGTCAACTGGCGGGGCATCGGATAGGCCGATCACTGTCGCGCCCTGCGCTTCAAAATCCGGCACTTTGGCCTGGAACTGCGCCAGTTGGTCAGTTAGCTTTTGGTCGGCACCCGATGGGAAGAAAATTAAAACTACGTTTTTTCCCTGCTGCCTCTCAAGGGCAATCTCTTCTTCCGAATTGACGGCGGGTAACGTGAAGTGGGGAATCTTGATCCCCGGCTGCAGTGGTTTTGACATTTGTGCGCGGCACTCCTTTGCCAGGTACTGAAGGGTCCCGGACATTCTACACGCAAGTTCCAAAAATCGCCAGGAGCCAGCTATACTGTGGCAGAAACTGGAAAATAAGCATCCGAAGCCTTTTTTGGCTTCGGATGCGCATCTTTATATCCGAGCAGACAAGGAGCAAAAAGTTAGGTGGGATCAGCTCATCATTCTTGGAGTTTGACTATATTGAGCGGCTTCAGTCGCTGGTCTAGCAAAAGGCTGCCAGAAAAACCTATGCTCTCGTGGCTTCCTCAAGAAAGGCCCTTAAGTTTTCTTCAGGGATAGCTATCAATTGGTCCGGTTCCAGGATCAGACCGCCATCCTGGCCTAAAGCTTGAATTGCTTGACGTACCGCTGTTTTCACCTGGCCGGGTGTCCCGCTGGCCAACACCGATTGAGTCGAGATGCCGCCCCAGATGCAGAAGCGCCGACCATACCGCCTGCGCATCTCGATCAGATCGTTGGCATTAGCTTGTATATTGAAAGCCGCAAATCCCATGTCGACTAGATCGTCCATAATAGAGGTGACATTGCCGCAACTATGGAGTATGAGGGGGATTTTGGCTTGCTGATAATGTTCCACCAGCCGTGCTAACTGGGGACGGATGAGGCATCGCCAGGTAGCAGGTGACATAAGCAAGCTCTTCTGAGATCCGTAGTCATCGGAAATGCGAGCGGCCTCTACCCCAATCTCGATGAAGTGGTCTGCTGCCGCAATCTGCCAGTCGGCAATGCGCTGCAAAAGAGCCGAACTTGCTTCAGGATCGGTCACCAGGTTGATAAAGGCCGTCTCCAGGCCAAGCAGGAACCAGAAACGTTCCCATATTCCTCCAGGTTGCCAGGCTATGGCTACTGACTGGTCGTTGGCTGCTTCCACCTGCGCCCGCGCGTGTTCCCAAAGGGACGGATCGTGGATGTCAGGGAAAGGCATTCCCAGCGCTTCTTCCAGCGTAGCTACCGGGTGTTCAACGGGATAGGGAAGATGCTCTCCTGTGCCGCTCCAACGCACGCCCCATAGGTCGTAACCTCCTTCGCTTGGTGCATGAGCCCCTTTATAAGCGACGAGGGTATAGGCTCCCTCGCCACGCGGATCGAACCAGCACTCGACCGGAATCCACTCAGGGGACTCGCCGCGCAAGATCCGGCGCAGATTCTCAGCGTTGGTTGTCATATCCCTTATCTTACTTTCACTACCAGGTGCAGTAACCGCCATCTACGATCATATCATGCCCCGTCATAAAATCGGATGCCTCCGAAGCTAGATAGACTACTGCACCCTGTAGATCTGTCACTTCCGCCATGCGCCCCATGGGCGTCAGTTCCATCCATTTGGGTACCATGCTCTGCCCTATCGGGGTTGCCACCAAGTCGTCCACCAGCTTGGTACGCGTATAGCCCGGGCTGATGCTGTTGACACGCACGCCCCGTGACGCCCACTCCGCCGCCAGAGTACGCGTCAAGTGAAGGACACCAGCCTTGGAGGTGTTATAGGCCACCTGATTTTGGGGAGTGTTAACGATATGACCCGACATCGAGGCGGTGCTGATGATCTTGCCATAGCCGGCCTCTAGCATCACCCGCGCCTCGGCCTGTGCGCACAAGAAGACCCCTTTAAGGTTCAGGTTCACCACCTGGTCCCACTGTTCTTCGGGCATGGTTTCAGCATCGGCCCAGAAGCCGATGCCCGCATTGTTGACGCCTATTGTAAGACGCCCCCAGCGGGCCAGCACCGCGTCCACCATGGCCTGAACCTGGTCAGCCCGGGTGACGTCCGCTGCAATAGCCATCGCATCGACGCCCTTTTTCTTTAGCTCATCGACCACTCCTTCAGCCCGTTCGGCGGCGATGTCGACAATGGCGACCGCCGCACCCGCTTCGCCCAGGGCGTGGGCAAAGCCGCGACCAATGCCCTGCCCGCCGCCAGTGACCAGCGCCACGCGGCCGTTCAGGCGGAATCGCTCAAGGATGGGCTTTGCCTCTACAACTTTGTCGGTCATGGAGTTCTTCCTTTCTGCCACTTCTATGGTTGTGTAAAAGGTTGTTCTATTACTTCACGCTCAATGCGTCCACGATGGGATGCCCTTCATTCTGTGCCGGATAGGGCATCTCCACCAGGTCACACAGTGTGGCTGTGACATCGACAATAGAGATCGGCACGCGGCGTTGCACCCCGACCACCACGCCAGACCCGGCCATACATAACAAAGTACGATTCAGTTTCTCGGTTGGCATAAACGAGGGATGCTCACTGGTCATATCCTGCATTAGTCGGGTAGGCTTAAACAACTCACCGTCGTCGGTGACGCCCGCCTTCAACGGGCTGTGTCCCAAACGCTCGGCGTTGCCAGCGTCGTAGCCGCTGCGCGTGAAATAAATGATATCGCCAACTCCATCCCCATAAAGGCCGAAGGCATCTGCTTCCTCACGCATAATGGCCAGCTTGATGGGGCGCTTGCCGGTTACGTCGTGCTTCACATCGTATAAGAGATCGATGATATGCTCACGTAATGCCTCGGCCTCCTCTGGCTCCACGATGCCCTGAGGGTCACGGCCCTTCAGGTTGAGGCTGATGTGTATCGGTCCGAAGCCATAAGCCTTTGTCTTGCTCCAATCAATTGCCCAGCCGCCCATTGCCTCATCCCACTTTACATTCAGCAGGCCGTGCTGGCGCAACAAGTTATTAACATAGAAGGTCCAACAGTATGCCTGATGACCGTGGTCTCCTACCACCACGACGACGGTGTCTTTGTCCACGGCTTCCATCACCGCCCCCAGGTAGGCGTCAGCCATCTCATATACTTTTACCAGTTCATTCCAATGCTCAGCAGCGCTCTCTTCTCGGTAATTGGGATGTATGGGGTCGAAACCGCCCCAGAAAATGTGCTGGGCGTAGTCAATGGGATGAAACTGACTATAGAAGATGTCCCATTCCTGGTTCTGCAACAGGAAGGCGGTCGCTTGGCTGACCCAGTCGGTGTGCTGCTGGTAGACGTCCATCATAGTTTGGACATCAATCCAGTCCCAGAACAGGTACTTGTAAGCTGTGTACTCGGTCGGCGGACCGACTTTCTCCCACAATGTCCCATCCAGTTCCGGGGGTTGGCAGTGACCAGTCTTGGGCAGATTCTGGCTCATGTATAGCCGCATACGCGGCCCGTCCAGGCTCAGTTCGACCAGCTTCAAGCGGAAGGCGCCCTCTGTTTCGTCGTCTTCCAATGGGAAACGGTCGAAAATGAAATCACTCCATTCACCCTCGTGCAGGCACGTCAACGGCTGGCTTGCATTCTTATCTCTGGCTAACAGGGCTGTTGCCTGTCCCTTGGCGTTGGTGTAGACCAGCAGCCAGTAAGATTTGGGTGCTCCCGGCCGGTTATACACAATGGGTAGTTCGGCTTCCATGAGGTTAATAGCAGCGCTTGGTAGATTCGACCACCCCATAGCCGGACTTAGTGTGGTCAGGGTGCCATGGGGCAATTCCGGGTCAGTGGTATAGCACACGGCGTGGCTGATATCGAGATCGTTGCGCAGTCCACCATAGCCCCCAGAGCCGCCAACCTGGATGATCCCCTCGCTGCGAGCCGGCCAGGTCCCGGGATACTTAAAAACAATGGACTTCCTGCCGTGGCGCAGTCCTGTCTCCCAGATGAACTCCGCTTTGCATCGCTGGCTGTCGAAACCACGATGTTCGGCTTCGTAGTCTTCGCCAGGCAGGTGGATGAAGAAACCTTCGATGCCGTGGGTGCTGGCATTAGCTCCAGTAGCAATCGTCGCCCAATTAGTCGGTGTCCAGGCCGGCGCGTTGGGTATCAACTCTGCCCAGAAGCCATTGTCGCGCAGTTGCTTCAGATTAGGGAGTTTCCCTTCCTCAATCATACGCGCGGCGAAGACCGGGATGATAGCGTCCAGTCCGACCACGACCACTTTTCTCTTACTATCTCGCACCATAATAGAATTGTCCTCCGTTAGATGATAGATTGACTGGTTATTCAGTAAGTGTTGTATGAGGTTCGGTTGTGCTAACTGTTACTTAGCTATCCTTTAAGGGCGCCTTGCGTCAAGCCTTCCACTATGTAGCGACGTACCAGCAACGCAAAGATGAGTAACGGCAGAATCAGCAGCGAGGCACCAGCCATAATCGCGCCCCAATCGACCAGGTAGCTGCCCAGAAAGGTGGTCAATGCCAGCGGCACGGTGGCAGCCTGCCGGCGGGTGAGTACCAGTGGGTAAAAGAAGTTATTCCAGGCATTCAAGAAGCAAAAAATAGCAGTGGTGGCCAGTCCTGGCGCTGTCAAGGGCAACACTACCCGCAAGAAAGCACCGCTTATCGAACAACCGTCAATGATGGCCGCCTCGTCTAACTCTCGAGGAATCTGATCGAAGAAGGCGGACATGATCCAGATAACCAGGGAGATGTTAAAGGTGAGGAAAACGATGATGAGTCCTATGTGCGTGTCGATCAAGCCCAACTTAATAAAGGCCAGATAGAAGGGGATGACCGTGCCTACCGGCGGCAAAATGCGCGAGGAGAGGACCCACAGCATCACCAAGCTCTGCCCCCGGAATTTGCACCGGCTCAGCGAATAGGCGGCTGGCACGCCGGTGAGCATTGATAAGGCCACCGTGGCCAGGCTGATCACGATGCTGTTGATGAAAAAACGCTCGTAGTCCTCTTGAACGAATAGTGTCCGGTAGTTGTTGAGGGTTGGCTTGAAAATGATATAGGGGATGCGGGACTCGGCCAGCACCGGCGGCTTGAGCGAAGTGAGAAATGCGTAAGCGATAGGAAACAAGAAAAGAGTCAGTAACACGATCAACACAGCGTAGAAGATGATAGCCCTGATGGACTCCCGGATCTTTTTCTTGCTGAACTTCATAGCACATCGGCCTTTCTGTCTGCAACCAGTTTAGTCAATATCTACTTGAGCGCGACGACTGAGAAAGATGAAAATAAGGGCGATGATGATAGATAGCAGCAGGATCACGGTGGATAGCGTAGCGCCGTATCCCATTCGGGATTGAGTGAACGCCAGGTGAAAAGCCAGAAAGTTCAAGGCTTCGGTAGCCTGGCCAGGCCCGCCGCCGGTTAACACGTAGATGGTCGGAAAGACCTTCAACGCTTCAACAATGCGCAGGAGTAGTACGACCAGTATGGTAGGCATAAGCAGGGGAATGGTGATAAAGCGAAATCGCTGGACAATGCCTGCTCCATCCACCTCGGCCGCTTCGTAAATCTCCTGAGGCAATTGCTGGAGGCCGGCCAGCAGGAGCAAAATCACGAAGGGGGTGAATTGCCAGACATCTACCACGATCAATGTCGGCAACGCAGTAGCGCTGCTGGCTAGCCACGCCCGATCCAGGTTGACGAAGCTCAGAAAGTAGTTGATCACGCCGATATCTGCCTGAAGCATGAAGCGCCACAAAAATGCAGCCACGATGGGCGGTAATACCATGGGGAATAGGAAGAGCGAGCGTACCAAGTCCCGGGCCCGCATCTCCCGATTTAAGAACAGGGCGATGGCAAAACCGAGCACAAACTCCAGGGCTACGGCCCCGACCACGAACAATAACTCGATCTTAAGCGAATGCCAGAAGCGACCTGATTGAACCATCTCAATCCAGTTTGAAAGTCCGGTAAACTCAGGGGACTGCTGTCGATAGAGCACCCATTTTTGAAAGCTGAGGTACAAGGTGTACATCAGGGGAACTGCATTGATGATGAACAAGATGAGAATGGGAGGAATCAGGTACCAGGTGTAAGCCGAAATTCGTCGGGGAATAAGGCCTTTCCGATCCTGTCGTTTTGTCTGTATCATAGGGGGATTGCCTCTGTCCAAAAATTGAATTACAATTGGCGCATCGTCGCGTGCCCTTTATAGGTGCGCGAGGAGCTGTCCCAGGTTTTTAGGAAAGCTTGGAGTAGGGACAAGGTGGGCTTGCCCCTACTCATAAAACTTGGAACAGACCTTACATGGGGGGGAAGCGGAGTTCCGCTTCCCCCTCGACCGTGTCTGGCCCTACCCAGGATAGGAGTGCACAATACTCCATAGCTGCTTGTGGAGTTAGTCAGGCCAGCACGCAGGACGTAGGGATGGCTTAGCTGTAATAACCAGCCTCCTCTATTATCTTGTACACGACCTCATTGGCTTCTTTCATTGCCTCTTCGGCCGGACGCTGGCCAGCGATGACTTCCTGCAGGAAACGTCCCACTTCCTCACCCACATCCGGGTACTCGGGGATGGGGGGCAGGTAATGTGGCCAATCACCAGCCGCGTCGAAGGCGCCCACTACTGCATCCAGGTAGGCGTCCCAGGCATATTTCTCCTGGTACGCTTCCTGGGCCCACACGCTGGATCGAGGTGCCATCGCGTACGGCGTCTCAATGGTGCTCTTGAACCAAGACTCGGAAGCGGTTGCCCACTCGACGACTAGCCAGGCGGCCTCTTTTTGTTTCGAGCCACTAGGGATGGCCCAACCGTGAGCAGCAGAAGGAGCAGAACGCCCGGCGGGGCCCCCTGGAATCAGGAAGCAGGCCAGCATATCTTCACTGGCAACTTTCGACTGCTCCGGATCCATAAACGTAGCGCCGAAGGGAGAGCCTTCCTGGATCATAGCTACTTCGCCTTGTTTGAAAGCACGGACGGCCTCCTGCCACCCCCAAGTGACAGTACCTTCAGGGCAATACTTCTGGACGAGATCTGCGTAATAGTTAGCTGCTTCAATGGCCTCAGGCTGATCCAGAATCGGCTTCATATAGTCAGGTGATGCGGGATCGTAGCTAGCGAAGAACTCACCACCAAAGCCGAATAGGTACACCGCCCAGTTCCACATATTCAACGTTTGACCCCGCGCGCCGCGGGTGGCGAGTGCCTTGAGTGGCTTGCCGTCGACTGCCTTGCACACCTCCACCAGTTCGTCAAAGGTGTCGGGCAATTTTGTGACACCATTTTGCTCGAAGATGTCTTTGCGGTAGTAAAAGATCTGCGTGGCGACGAACAGGGGAGCCGCCAGCAATGACCCGTTTCCGGAAAGTTGCTTGACTGTAGAAGCAAAAAAGTCGTCAAACATATACAGCTCGGCACTGGTCAGTTGCGGATCGTTAAGATACGGATCCAGGGGTGTCAGCCATTCTGCTTTAGCATACTTGGGCATTGCCTGAGAGAAGACGTGCATCATATCATAGGCGCCGGCCCTGGATGTCAGTTCCAAGTCCAGCTTGGTGAGGATTTCAGCTTCACCACCCATTTCAACGTTGACCTTAATCCCCGTCGCTTCCTCGAAATCCGGCACGACGTACTCAAAGGCGACGGTCTGTGGAGAGTTGATGGCCAGGACATTGATCTCAGTGTCTTTGAAGGGTTCAGCCGCCCTGGCGAGGAAATCGAGCATTGACCCCGGGGCGTCTGACGGCGCTGCTGCCTCTGCTGCGGCTTCCGTCGCTGGCGGTGGCACAGGCGTATTGGTGGGGACAGGTGCTGGCGCTTCGGTTGCAGCCGGCACGCAGCCCGCCAAGCCACTCAGTGCCAAAGCTGATGAACCCAGGCCCATCCATTTCAGCATCTCACGCCGGGTGATCCGCTGCTGGGAAAGCTTTTGATGAAGGTTACGTTCAGTCATTTTTCCTTGCTCCTTGAAGCTCGAAAGGTAAAGAATTTTTCACTTAGTGCAGACGATCAAACCGCAAGCGCAAATCCCCACCTCCAGGTGTGGGAGCGCGACTTTCTACATAGGCACCTCCTTTGTTTTTACGAAACCTCTCGATTTTAGTTATTGAGCCCAGCCGGGCATACTCTGTGTGGTTCCGAGGGGGTCTACCATTGATAACGAGCATGTGCTACTGATCTGTGCAGGAAGCTGGAATGAGGCCGGTCAACCTGTTCAGGGTGCCGGCTGGGGATGGCGCACGATTAACTCGGGCTCAATGAGGAATTCCTCACCTGGACCTTCACGCTTGCCAGCCATATGAGCGATCAAGAGCTTGGCTGCTTCGCGTCCCATCTCTCGAGACGGTTGGGCAACCACTGTCAGTGGCGGTGTGAAGAGTGACATCCACTCCAAATCCCGGCCCACCGATCCAACCAGGGCCATTTGCTCCGGGCGTCTTACACCGTAGTCGCGCATGGCATACAGCACTCCAAGGGTCAGGCGCGTACTTGTTGTCATAATACCGGTCGGCGGCGGGTCAAGATTGATGAGCTGTACCAAAGACTCGTACCCAAAGCGCTCCTTTGATTCTCCTTCCAGTATCAATTCAGGTTCGATTTGGATACCACAACCTGTCAAGGCTTGCATAAAGCCATGCGTTCGTTCTGAGCTAACAGCACTCCCTATAGGTCCGGTGACAATTGCCAGACGCTCGTGTCCCTGGTTCAGTAGGTGCTGCGTGGCTTGACAGAACCCGACAGCGTCATCGCTGCGCACTACGTCCGCGTCCAATCCTGGAACATGACGGTCAACGCATACAAACTTGATCCCCAAGTCATGCAGGCGCTCGTAGACGTGTGGGTCCTGTCCCACCGGTGACAAAAGCAGACCAGCGACGCGCTGCTGACACGCCACGTTTAGATTCTCTAACTCATGATCTGGATTCTCGTCGCAGCTTAAGATGAGCGGGTGATAGCCATGCTCTAATAAGACATCGCTGGCCCCTCGCACAGTGGAGCCTTGGGATGGGTTAGCAATATCACCAATGCTGAAGGCAACCAGGCGTGTTTCCTGGCGACGCAGACCCCTGGCAACGTAGTTTGGCACGTAGCCCAGAGCTTCTGCCGCCGCCAACACTTTGCGCCGTGTCTTTTCACGGACTGGCACGCGCCCAGTAAAAACGTTGGAGACGGTACTTGGGGAAACGTCAGCAAGCTCCGCAACTTCTTTGATCGTGGCCACGTTGCCTCCTTTCGTTATAAAGTCTGCACCACAAACGAATGGGAAGACCAATTCAGTTCTCTTAGCTTGGATTGAAACGTCACAAAATTGAAACGTCACAAAATTGTGACGTTTCAATTATATTCAAACTGACGTCATTTGTCAAGTCCTTGGCGAATATTTCTTGGCATTTGGGCCCCCTCAAGATATGAGTATCTTCAATGACCTCGATTGACACTCCCCCCAAAAACCACTAGAATACGGGGGCACTCATTGCTAGACGGGTTGCAAGTAATAGACGATGTCTACCGTTCCCTGTCCACCGTTTATCGTCTACTAACAATCCACCGGAGGCAACATGCCCAGCCGATTGGCTCTTACCCGCGGCGACGACCGCTATCAAAACCTGACCGCCGCGCTGGACGCCATCGTCGACGACGTCGATCTGCGTGACGTAGCCCAGATTCTGGTCAAACCCAACTTCGTGTCCCCTGACCACCCGCTGTGCGCCACCCACGTGGACGCCACGCGGGCAACCATCGACTGGCTGCGCGCCCGCACCGACGTGCCCATTGTCATCGGCGAGGGGACCGCACTCAGAAGCACGTGGGACGCTTTTGAGAACTATGGCTACCTCAGCCTGCCGGACGAGTACCGGGACGTGAGCCTGATGGACCTGAACACCGACGAAGCGGTAGAGCTAACCGCTTTTGATTGGCGACTGCGTCCCCTGCGGCTCAAAGCCAGCCGGACCGCGGTCCAAAGCCCCTTCCGTATCTCCGTCGGCCCACCCAAGACCCACGACACTGTCCTGGTCACGCTCAGCCTCAAGAACATGATTATGGGCGGGCTGGTCAATTGGTCATCGCCCCCCCAAGGGGATCCTAGCGGGGATGGTCGCCAGCCGAACGAACAATTAGTTCGTCTTTCTCGCTCCCGCCTGACCGGCGCCATCAAACGTGTGTATGAAGCTCTGCCCCAACGACTACGCTACAACGTCCCCCTGGAGCGGGTGAAGATGTATTGCCTGTCTCAGTTCAAGCCATCCAGCAAGCGGGCCATGCATCAGAGTTTCTCGGTGATGAACCTTAACCTTTTTGCGCTGGCCCCCTATCTATACCCGCATCTGGCTATCATCGACGGCTTTGAGGCTATGGAGGGAGACGGTCCAACGAAAGGGGACCCGGTTAATTGGCACATCGCCCTGGCCAGCACCGACTGGCTGGCCGCCGACGTCACCGCCGCGCGGTTGATGGGCTTTGAACTGGACGAAGTGGGGTATCTATACTATTGCGCACAGGCCGGTTACGGGACCACCGTCCCATCTGCCATCGAGGTGGTTGGCAACGTGGTCCCGGCCGAGGTCGCGCGTCATTTCAAGCGGCACGCCTCGAGCCACTTGCAGCGCCGCTGGGAGTCAGCGGCCGTCAATCAGCACGTCCGGGAAGTGTTGGTCACAGGAGGCCACGCGTGAAGGATCCATCTACGTCATACGTACAAGTATCATCGCCACGACACCCCTGGTCGCTTTACTTCTTCATCGCCTGGGCCATCCTCTTGACCTTCAACACCGGGGTGGTATTGTGGAGCATCACCGGGCCGCTGGCTCAATATGGCTCACCTAGCACGCTCTACGGCTGGCTGAGCCTGGCCGTGACCTTTGTGGCCCCCTTTGGTTTTGGTGCCTCGGTTTACGGCTTATGGCAACTACGCCCCTGGGGGCGCTATCTCTTTCTTACCCTGTCAACGCTTTTCTTCGGCCTCAATCTGATCAGCATCTGGCTGCCGGGCGGTGTGCCACCTAACCTACAAGACCCGACACAGATACGTAATGCGCAACTGCTGGCCTCGGTCCGCTATGGCCTGGCGTTTGTCATTCCGCTTATCTATTTTAACCTGAACCATATGCGCATCTTGTTCCAGAAGTCGACAGATCAACAAATCGGCAAATCAACAAATGAACAAATCGACAAATGAACAAATCGGCAAATCCAGCGAATCAGCAAAGCGACAAATCAGCCAACACCTGCCCCATCCATGGGCGTGGGGCAGTGAATGGCCTCGGTTGATCTACATGCATATCGACCCGCCGCTCTGCCGATTTGCTGATTTGCAGGATTTGTTGATTCGCAGATTTGCTCGGTTTGCCAATTTGCAGATTTTAAGGTGATAACTCGTGACTCAGCTACCCGAAAAAAACACACAACCCAGCACCGTCCGCGTCCGCTTTCCCCCCAGCCCCACCGGCCTTATGCACATAGGGGGACTGCGCAGCGCCCTTTTCAACTGGCTCTTTGCCCGCCACCACGGGGGCGCCTTTATCGTGCGCATTGAAGATACCGACCGGAGACGCTACGAATCGGAGGCCCTGTCCGACATCCTGGAAAGCCTGCGCTGGCTGGGCCTGGATTGGGACGAAGGCCCGGAGGGGGGCGGGGACTACGGTCCCTATTTCCAGTCGGAGCGACTCGATATCTATCAAAAATACACCGACGAATTGATTGAGAAGGGTGCCGCGTACTACTGCTTCTGCTCACCAGAGCGGCTGGCTCGCGTGCGCGAGGAACAGCAGCGGCGCAAGGATGAGTTCGTTGGTTATGATCGTCTTTGTCGGGACCTTGACCCTGGTCAAGCTGCCAAGCGCGTTGCGGGTGGCGAGACGGCCGTCGTCCGACTAAAAATGCCCCTGGAAGGTCAAACCACCTTCCACGATTTGATTCGAGGCGACATCAGCGTCGAAAACAGCACCCAGGATGATTTGGTCCTGCTCAAATCCGACGGCTATCCCACGTACCATCTGGCCAACGTGATAGATGACCATCTGATGGGCATCACTCACATTATGCGAGCAGAGGAATGGATCTCCACGGCGCCGCGCCACGTACAACTGTATCGGGCATTAGGCTGGCAGATGCCGGCCATCGCCCACCTGCCTGTCGTCCTGGACCCCAGTGGGAAAGGCAAAATGAGCAAGCGTAAGAATAAAGGCCCTGGCGGGCGCGAGTTACCGGTCCTGGTGCGAGATTTCCGGGCAGCCGGTTATCTACCCGAGGCCATGTTTAACTTCCTGGCTCTGGTCGGCTGGTCCTACGATGGCCACACCGAGTTGATGACACGCCAGGAGATCATTGAACGCTTCAGCGTCAAGCACATCAACCCGGCGCCGGCCGCCTTCAACTACGACAAGCTGGACCATATGAATGGTGTCTACATCCGGGGTCTGGACGCGGAGGATTTGGCCGAGCGGATGATGCCCTTCCTGGAAGAAGCAGGGCTCAATGCCGATTATGAGACCGTAGTTCGTATCGTTCCCCTCGTTCAGGAGCGGATGAAACGGCTAGACGAGGCCCCGAGCGTGGTTGATTTCTTCTTCGCAGAAGAACTACCCGATTACGACCCAAAACTGCTCATTCCCAAGAAGATGGACGCGGCCGGTGCACGCGTTTTGTTGGACCAGGCGCGTGCCGTATTAGAAGACGTCAGCCCCTTTACTCACGATCCGCTGGAGACGGCGCTACGCGGACTCGCTGAAACAATGGGGGTAAAGGTGGGACCACTGCTCGCCCCCATCCGGGTGGCGGTCTGTGGCAGGACTGTCGCGCCTCCTCTTTTCGGCACGTTGGAGGTTTTGGGTCACGAGCGGGTGCTAAAGCGCATAGATTCGGGGCTGGAAAAGTTGAAAACACTTGAACAGACGGAGTAAATGCAGAGATGCCTATGAGCCTGACCGCGGAATATGACGCATTTGCCGATATTTACGAAATATGGACTGCCACAGCCCCGGTGACGGCACGCAACCTGCCCTTTTACGTTGATGCCTACCGGGATACTCCGGGGCTGGTGGCTGAGCTAGGGGTGGGCGACGGGCGCATTGCCATCGAAGCGGCCAAGGCTGGCAAGCCAATCACCGGTGTCGACTCGTCAAGCCAGATGTTACACCACTGCCGGGCCAGGGCGCAGGCAGCCGGTGTGCTCGATCGACTAACGCTCATCCACGCCGACTTCCGCGACTTCGACCTGCCCCAACCGGCCGAGTTGATCACCATCCCTTTTCACTCTATCGGTCACCTGGTCACCATAGAAGACAAACGGGAGGGGCTCCGCCACATCTACGATCAACTGGCACCCGGCGGCCGTCTCATCTTCGACCACTTTGTGTTCGACCTGGAGGCGGCCCGTTCTCATTACGGCGTGGCCAGCTTGCGCGCCGAGTACACCAATCCCGAGACAGGCCGGGACACTTTGCTATGGATGACAAGTCGTTATGACCTTGAGGCTCAAAGGATCCGTATCATCACCTGGACCGATGAAATCGATGGAGTCGGGGTGTTGGTGAGACGACAATACCGTCGTCTCACCTTCAGTTGGCTGGAACCGACGCAGACCCGGGCGCTGCTGGAGGAGACAGGCTTTGAGATCGAAGCGCTATACGGCGACTTTGACCGCAGTCCCCTCAATGATGACTCGCCGGAGCAAATCTGGGTCGCCCGCCGCCCAGCGGCGGATTAGAACCTATCTGAAAAAGCTCGAGCCGGACAAAAGTCCGGCGGACACCTGTCCCACAAAAACCGAGAGCCGTTTTTTCATAGACACGTAGTGAGCCACAATGGCAGACGAAACTCCTTACGGCGCTTTGCGTGACCACTTTTCACAAGCTGACGAGAAGTCCGTATCTCGCGCATTGCCCCGCCAGATCGCACACCAACTAAACACACAACTACGCCCGACGCTGGAGGCGCTGGTAGAGGCGATGTTCAGCGGCGACGCGGTCTTACATTGGGAGATCGTCTGCCCAGCCTGTGGTTTCCATAATGACGAGCCAGACTGGCTGCGCCAGGCACACCACGACTACGCCTGTGAGGGTTGTGGGAATTCATTCGTCCCCTGTCTCGACGACGAAGTGCAGGTCACCTTCTCCCCTCACCCAACGCTGCGGGCCCTGGGCGTGGCCGCCGACGACCCAGAATTCCAACGCGCGGTGCGCGAACGATTTGCACCCACAACCGCCCACGAGCTGCTGACCGTGCAGAGGTTCCGCGATTGGGCACGAGATGAACCCCTACCCGAGGGAGAATACCTGGAGGTAAGTCATACAACCATCTGGTTCTCGGATCTAACCGGCAGTACGGCGCTGTACGCTCGAAACGGAGACCCCTTCGCCTACCAACTGGTGCGCGAGCATTTTGATCTTGTCTTTCAAGCCATCCAGGAGGCCGGGGGCGCGGTCATTAAGACCATGGGGGATGGAGTTATGGGCGTTTTCATCTCTGGCGCAGGTGCGTTGAGAGCGGCCCTGGCCGGGCACCAGACCCTTGACGAGTTCAACCTCAGCCGCGGGTTATTGGACGACCAGCGATTGGCACTCAAAATCGGTATTCACGCCGGTCCGACCATCGCGGTCACGCTCAATGACCGCCTCGACTATTTTGGAACGACTGTCAACGTGGCAGCTCGTATCAGCGACCTGGCGCGCGGCACTGAAACTGTTTTCACTGAAACCCTGCTGGATGAGCCAGGAGTGGGTGATATCGTGGCTCAGCACACGGTAAAACCCTTCCAAGCCAACCTTCGAGGTCTGGATCAGGAATTCACCAGCTATCGCCTCATCATGCGACAATCTACTTCCTCCTAAACAACGAGTACCTTGTGAGCCTTGTATTCCGCGTGCGTTAGGTAAGATGTGGCTGTTCCACTTTGTCTGAATTAATGATCCGGAGCTTTTATGCTCGGATCAGTAACTTGTATAGGAGGAAGCAATGCCTAGCTACATTCCACTGTTCGCACTGGTTAGCCTATTGTTACTCGTTGCCTGCCAACCGACTACCGCACCCGCTCTGACAGCAACAGTCTCTCTTGCAACGTCTACACCCACCCAAATGGCTGTCACGCCCGACGTCGTACCCACAGCAACTGAAGCTGAGCCTACGCCAACATCCCCGCCCCCAACGCCAGCACCCACCGAGACACCTGTCGCGCCCACAGCCGAGCCCATCTCTCCTTCCTCGACCGAGATAGCTGCCAACGCCGACGTCGAACATGTGCGCGCCGTGCAAGCCACGGACGGCAGTTGGACGTTCCACGTGACAGTGCGCCACCCCGACACCGGCTGGGAGGATTATGCCGACGGGTGGGACGTGCTCACCCCTGACGGCGAGGTCATCAAACCTGACCCATCCAGCCCCTTCACCCGGCTGCTGCTCCACCCGCACGAAACCGAGCAACCCTTTACCCGTAGCCAGAGCGGCATCGTCATCTCGCCCGATGTCACCCAAGTGCGCGTTCGGGCCCACGACCTGGTGGACGGCTTCGGCGGACGCGAGGTGGTCGTGGACCTGACCGTCAGCTCAGGGCAAGACTTTGAGGTGGAACGTCAATAAGAAGCAGGGCATGTTAAGTATGGGCAATAAAAATGGACGGCATTCTCATGCCGTCCATTCTAAAGAAGCTTCTTGCTCGGAGCGGGTCTACGACCCATACGCATCAAGTTAATAAACAAGGTAAGTTGCCGTAAGCGATGGTAGATTTTTGTATATTCATGGCGGGCTGCTGGCTGCGTGTCGCCCGGAAATGAAGTTTCCGGGCTGAAAACAGCGCCGGATCACCCAGCATTTGCCAGTTTCAGCCCCAAATCGGACGGAAAGAGCTATTCCGCCCTTGTCGTGGGCCTAGTTACCCTAATTATTAGTTTGATGCCTATGGGTCTACGACCCGCGTGTTTAGCGATCCAGAGCCGTCGGGTCTGTGACCCGACGGGAGCAAGGATTACCCTAAAAACTTTCGGGAAGCACCACTAATAATCCATCGGCGGTGCTGCCGGGGCCTTTTCCTCCTCAGGGATATCGGTGATGAGCGCCTCGGTGGTCAGGATCATAGCCGCGATCGACGCCGCGTTCTCCAACGCACCCCGCGTCACCTTGGCCGGGTCGATGATGCCCGACTTCACCATGTCCTGATAGTCGGCCGACA
>DAOUMD010000063.1:0-5179 GCA_034412795.1 Anaerolineae bacterium | reverse complement strand
AAAGTTGGGCGATTGCCACTCCTGGATGAAATCTCGCAGTACCCCTATCCCCACCGTCCGAAATGGATACACCCACATCTGCCACGTGTTCGGGTTGATGCCCACCACCAGAAAGCTAACTCCCATCACCAACAACAAGTGCACCATCTGGCGCCGCGAAAACACCGGGTCCCCACGATGCAGCGTCAGCCAATTGACCCCTTCCCCAACCACGTAGCATAACATCAGGATGAAGGCAATCGCGTAACCCCCGTGTACGTTGGCCCAGACCAACACAATCAACGGAAGCCACCACAGCGTCTTGCCATCGCGACGCTTGTAGCGATCCAGCAAATAGGCAACCAATGCCGCCAGAAAGAAGGAGATTATCTGCGGACGTGCCACCCACACCACCGACGAGGTGATCGCCCCCCACACCACCCCAAAGGCTCGCAAAAACGGATTGCCTACGCTCTGCCGGTATACGAACACAAAAGCCAACGTGACAACGGCTGCCAAGCCCAATGAGAGCCCAGCCCAGCCGCCCAGTGCGTACAGGCCATAGAGCAGAATCTGCGCCAGCCATCCATGGTCAATCCAGGGTGCACCCAATCGCGTATGAGAGAATGGGTCCACAAGGGGAACAGACCTGTTCTCCACGATATGGCGTCCGCTGACCAGGTGCCACCAGGTGTCGGTATCAGCCGGCACGCGAACCGCCATAGTGAACACGGCAATGAGGGTTAACAGAAGTAACAATCGCTCCAGCGACAGCCAACCTGTCTCGACATTGGACGAGGACGGAATGGAGGCTTCGGTCATCCTATTCTGCTTCCTGATCTAAGGGACAATTGACATCAATGCGATAGGCAACAACGCGACCATAAGGCGGATATGCCGATGACAGAGTAGCCACAGGCGTCAAGCAGTCCGCAAAATTCGCTTCCAGGTAGGGCGCGAACTGGCTATAAAGATAAGCCTCATAGTCAAGCAGGTGGGTCGCCCCTCGTCGCCGGGCATAATCCAATAGCGACCGGCTCTCCCCTGCCCGGATTGAACCCCAATCTATTACACCGTCCAAATTGACTATCGGGCGCTCCCCGTAATATGCTTGCAAGCCGCTGTTGAAAGAGGCTACGACGGCGTCGGCCGGAGCCTGATTCGCAATCCAGCGGGCACCGGTCAACATATGAACCTGCCAGGGGTAAAAGCCATCGCGCCAACTCTTAGCTCCCTGGAGAGCCAGGACTACAGCCAATGCCGCCAGCCCGACCCGTGCCAGCACCCGTCCACTATACATTGTGCTCAAATAGCCTCCTATTCGGGTCAGGGCAGGTCCTACCACCAGGGCACTGGCCCAGGCCAGCGGCACATAATACCAGGAGCGAGGATACCAGCGTAAGAAAGTATGAATCAGCAAGGGGAGGACTGCACCTAGCAAAGGTAAGAGTAATACCGCTGCAGAGCGTTTTTCTACCTCTTTCTCTGCGGCTCTTTCGCCACCCGGCTGGGACAGCACCCGCTTCAGGATCATCACCACAAGCAACGCCACCCAAGGCAAGCCGGCATAACGAAAGGCCAGTAAAAATGATAGGTTGATAACAGGCCAGAAGCCAGTTCGCCAGACCTGCCCAAATGGAACGCCATTAGCCAGTGGCTCAAATAAGGCACGACGGAACACCGACGGGGCGGCTATGGCACTGGACTGGACGATGGTGCCAAAGGTGAGTACATTCCAGATCAGCCACGGCGCCAGCAGCAAGCCGGTCACCACTACCGCCACGGTCAAGCCGGCGACGGTGCGCAGCAGGGTATGTCGCCCCTGCCACAGAGCGTGTAGCCCAAGAACAACGGCATATAGAACGCTGTCGGTGCGAGCCAGCAACATCAACCCAATGACCAGGCCAAACAGGGCCCAGACACCGACGGCGACTTCTTTCCGCCCATTTATGCAGATGAGATAGACGAAGGTGGTCAGGGCAAAACAGAAAACGCCCAACGCCGTCTCCAGACCGTTGAGCGATTCCATGGCCACCATCGGGTTGAGGGCATAAAGCGCCGCCGCCAACATCGCCCCCGGGGTCGAACGCGTGACACGACGGATGGTCAAGTAAGCCAGCCAAGCAGCACCTATGTCAAAGAGCGCAGCGAGGGTCAGGCTCAAGTGAAGGGGCAGGTCGCCACTCTGGCGGGCGGCGAAGGGAAGCAGCAAAGCCAAGGCCCACAAGGGATGGAAGCCATTGGTTGGGGTGACGCCATCGACCGATATTCCATTTCCGATCCACACGTTGCGAGCGATAACGAAATAGTAAAAAGCATCGTCAGGAAGTGTTTTTTGTACAAGTATATCGCTGGAGGACCATGCCATCAACAGACGCAACGCCAGCCCGCCACCAAGAATGAGGCCAAGCTGATAACCGCGATCAACGACGATGCGCTTGCGACGGCTTATTTCCTTCACCCCAAGTTATAAGCCCCTCTCGGACGCCCTGTCCGCTTCGTGCGTAGCGCGCGGCGAGCTCCGCAGATTTGACCCTCGCCAAAAGAGAGCACGGGCGGCCGCCAGCCTGAGCACTGTATACATGGCCTTGAATATCTCAGCCTGTGAGATCTTTGAGTCACCGCGATGACGATTCTCGAAGGTGATGGGTGTCTCACCTATGCTGTACCCCATCCGCTGGCACTTATAAAGCATCTCAATGAGAAAAGAATAGCCATTGGAGAAGATACGATCCAATTCAATACTTTGCAGCACCTCGCGCCGATAGCAGCGAAAGCCAGCGGTGCAGTCATGAGCCATCAGGCCTAACATCAGCCGGGTAAAGTGATTGGCTCCCCAACTCAAGAACTTGCGGTGAATTCCCCAATTGGCCATCACCCCACCACCGGGCACGTAACGCGAGCCAATACTCAGGTGGTACTGCTCTGTCAAGGATACTAAAGCAGGGATATAACTTGGGTTATGCGAAAAGTCAGCATCCATAGTAACCACCCGATCAACCGCTCCCTCAGCCAGGGCTTGTTCAAAGCCAGCGATATAGGCCGTGCCCAAGCCCAGCTTACCAGGACGATGAACGACCCGCACACGGCTATTCTGAGCAGCCAATTCGTCGGCTAGTTGTCCGGTGCCATCAGGAGAGTTGTCATCTACTACGATGACGTGCGCTTGGATGTCCAATTGAAGAATCTCGGCAACCAAATCCGACAGATTCTCACGCTCATTATAGGTAGGAATAACTACAGTTGTTGTCACAGTCGTGTGTTTACCTCAAACCCAGGAGTTTTTAATGCGGTCCTTCGCAAGTCAACGTCGCCCATAGATCAACATCCCATCACTGCCATAGATGTCAGTCTCAAGCTTCGCTAATAACTGATAACGAGATTGGAACCTCAAATCGGGCAGCAGCCCACGCCGGCCGTACACTTCAAGAATAACAATATAATCGGGATCCAGGGCTAGCATCAGATCGGCCGGGATAGCATAATTGATGACGTAGATGGTCGGATCGGCAGGGTAATGACGACTGGTTTCGGGCGTGATTAATCCAACGGTATCCAAAACGTGTAAACCAGTTTGATAGCCCAACACCCCAATATCACCAGCGCCCAAGGTGTCCCCAGGCTGGGCGTGTTGCTGTATAATATCAGCAGCCTGAAAATAGAGCAATTCCAGTTTGAACCAAGCCATCTCGGGCGCAGGTCGGCCAGGGCCGTGGTCTGGTTGTAGTTCCCAAGCGTTTAGAGTAAGTATCAGCGCAACCAGAATAAGCAGAGAAAATGCCAGGCGCGAAATAGTTTCAGATTTCTGCTTAGCAATAGCGCTGCCCACATCGTGTGTCAATTTCCAGACCCCAGTGACAATGAGCAGGAAATAGAAGGGTACTGGCAGCGAGAGATACCAGCGGAAGAGAAGTGGATTCGCGACGGCGAAGACAGCAAAGTAGATAAAAGGGTAGGCGATCAATGGCCATGAGTGAGAGCCTCGCCGGGAAGCGTAAATGGCACCTATCATGCATAGGGCACAATAAAGGACAAAGACTATAAAAACGCCAGCCGGGGGAAGAACATTATGCTCAAAAAAGGGTGTAGCATAATGTTGCAAAAGGCGCACGAAGGCGGCTTCGGGAGGCAGACGATAGGCAACACTCTTGGCAGCGATGGAATGGGGAAAAGGACTGCCAAAGTAGAATACACCAAAGATCAGCCAGGGAGCCAAGAGAACCAGCGCGATTCCGGCCGCACGCCAAGGTATTCGGCGCTGCGTCAAAATCAGGTCCAACCACAAAAGCCCAGTTAATATGACCGTATCGGGCCGGGCAAGAAACGCCAACGCGGAGAGAGCGGCCATGGCACGATAGTATCCATTCAGATGAGCAAGAGAAGCAGCCACAAGCAACGCAATCGTCAGCTCGGTCTCCATCCCCCCTATCGTGAAAGTAACACCATAGGGAGCGACAGCCCAGAGAAGAGCTGCTGCTACCCCAACCTCCCTCCTCCCAGAGAAACTACATCCCAGGTGATAAAGAAGAAGTACCGAGACCGTCCCTGCCAACGCATTGATGATGGTTGCCAAAGCCGGAAAATCGCGCGTCCCAGAGATGAAGGCTAAACCAGCAAGCAATGAAGCATAAAGGGGGGTCGTCGTACCCAATACCTGCTCACCAGGATTATAGACAAAGCCATTTCCTTCTAGCAGGTTGCGGGCATAGCGGAAGGTAATATAGGCATCATCGACCATGCGTGGTCCCGGAAGGAGGCGCGCAGTCAAAGCGACGAGCAACAAGCCGATGATAATTAGCCCCTCGGTTCTGGTCCGGCCAAAAGCACCGCGTAATGGACCAGTGTATGAATCTGAAATGACCTGCACCTTACACCCTTCCAGTAAACTTACGCCCGCTCAGGAGAGGAAGTTGATCCTGAGGGGCCATACATAGAAAGTATTCTCTCAAAATCACAAACCCCGGCCAAGCGACCGCCGGGCTATCACCACAACACCTATAATCGTCAGTATAGACAGACCCGTAATCAACGCTCCGAACTTCAGCGAAATTGGCCGATAATTCAGCACCACCTGATGTCTTCCGGCCTCCAAGGGCAGAGCCATGAAGGCATAGTTGGCGCGTAGAATTTCAGCCGGTTGACGGTCTACCGTCGCGCGCCAGCCAGGATAATAAGTGTAGGCCAGGACCAGGTAGGCTGG
>DAOUMD010000062.1:0-37595 GCA_034412795.1 Anaerolineae bacterium | reverse complement strand
ACCGCCCACTTGTACCAGTCCAGGGTGAGTTCGGGCGGCAACCATCTCCTGCCGAACCAGCCCCTGCCCACCGATCTTAAGGCGATCATCAGGAAGGGGGTGTATATCATCAGTGCGAAGCAGAGCAGCAAGGTCTGGATCAGCAGCTTACGACTCCTTAGAATGGCATTCAGGTATTGGCGTATGAGTGTCATGTTGTGGGCCTCCTGAGAATGCGCATGTAGATGGTCAGGAAGACTACCTGGAGCACGGCCATAATCATGGCCCTGGCGCTGGCCGCTGACCAACGGGCCGGGGTGAAATCAATTTGCCGGTAGATTTCCACGGACAGGGGACGATGGTTTCCGCCCGCAATCAAGGGGATGCTGAAGGCTCCAAAGGAGGCCATAAAGGTCAGCACCGAACCGGCCAGGATAGCGGGCATGATCAAAGGGATGACTACGTGGCGAAGAACTTGCCAACGGTTGGCGCCTGCGACGTCGGCGGCCTCCTCAATGGACGGGTCCAGCCCTTCCAGGGCAGCCAATGTGGTCATAGCGACGAAGGGGAAGTAGAGCCAGGTGTAGAACAGAATGAGGCCGGGTATCGTGTAGTTAATGCTGATCGGTTCGTGAATGAAGGGGACGAATCGCATAAGGAAAAGGTTAACCCAACCGCGGGAACCGAACAGTAGTAGCAGTCCCAGCGCACCGATCAGCCCCGGTACCACACGGGGGGTAATCATCGTCAGCCGGTAGAAGCGGTGCGCGCGCAGCTTCTGACGCAGCGCCAAGCCCAGGGGAATGCTGAGCAGAATGGAGCACAGGGTAGCCCCAATGGAAAGTACGAAAGTCAAGACGATAACATCCCAGGCCCGCGATTCGCTCAAGAAGGTGACGTAGTGCTCTATGGTCCAGCCAATCTTCTCACCCTCCGGTCGCAGGCTGCGCGTGAGTGTGACCATCATCGGATAAAAAAACAACAGAAAGAAAGTTAGCAGGCCAGGGAGCAGCAAAAGCAAGGTGATCAAGGTAGATCGAGATTTTGAGCCTCGTTTCAACATATTATGATCTTCCTTTTGCATTACACAGGACAGGGAGGCCCACTACGGGACGCGGATACCCGCGGCGGGCCTCGCTTGGGCTAACCACAGGACTGGCAGTCTTGGAATGAACCCATAAGTGCCACTTGGGGACGAATTCCTGTATGCTGAATGCCGCAGCATTGCCAGTCCTTATGCCATCAGGCACTTCTCTATGGCACAAGCTCTTCGGGACCGAACTCTTTGATGTATTCTTTCACTTCGCTGTTACCAATCCGCAACCGGGCGGGCTCCATGTCTTCCCAAGCCGGGATGGTATCCCACACCACGCCAGGAATCTTGTCCCAGATGTCGGTGCCGGTGTACTGCCACATCGTGGTGATCAGCCGGACCTGCTGGTCGTCCGAGAGCAGGAAGTTGATCACGTCGTAGACCACCGGCTTGTACTCCTCCGGGATGCCGGCCGGCACGATCAGGTAGCCATCAGAGCCCGCAGCCATACCCTCTTCCAAGAAGCTGGACTTGATGGTGGGCGGCATGGTGCCCTGGTGGCGGGACCACAGCGCGTAGTCCATAGCGTAGAAGCTGATCCAGGTGTCGCCCGCGTTGAAGTCCTCGAACATATTGGGCGGTTCGGCTGGTAACGGCTGCTTGGCGTAGGTGTAGAAATCTTGCAACTTGGACCAGGCATCCTGCCATTCGTCGGTCTGCTGAAGTTCTTCCAACGGAATGGCATCGCCGTTCTCATCAACCATGTCCACATAAGCGTTCAGGAAGCTGTACGGGATACGGTAGGACGAGCCAGATTTGGCGTCGGGGCGGACGATGCCGATATGTCCCTCCCACTCGTCGCGCCGATCATAGAATTCCTTCCAGGATGTGGGTGGATCCTTGATGTACTCGGAGTTGTAGATCAAAGCGTACTGGCTTCTCCAATACAACGCCCCCTTGCCGTCGATGGGGGTGCCTAGCACCGTTTCCAGGTAGGCCTTGGGGTTCTTTTCCATGTTGGGGATGACGTCCAGTTTGTCTGGGTAGAGGGTCTCCAGCTCAATGCCCTCACTCAAGGCCTTGGGAATGGTCTCTGGTTTGACGAACAGGAGATGGGCGTCGCCCTGGCCTGGCTCCCAGGCCTTCATGCGCTCGATCGACTCCGATTCACTGGAGACGACGTAATCTACTTTGACCCCCAACTGGTCTTCAATGGCTGGGATCACCTGGTTCTGCCAGTACCACTGAAAGTTGGCGCCAGAGTTGGTGTCTACGAGGGTAATCTGGGTGGGCTGCTCCACCATTGGCTCTGGGGTGGGCGTGATGACAACTTCCACCTCTTTGACAACTTCTTCTTTGACCACCACAGTCTCGACAACTGTCTCCAGAGTGATGGGGGCGGCGCATTGAGCTGCCAGCATGCTCAGAATCGCCGCAGTGGCCAAGATTGACAGAATGACACGTGTGTACTTTTTCATTGAGCAATCTCCCTTTTCCTCTAATGTTTCTCTTCCGAAGGGAAGCCTTCATCTGCCCGGACAAGCAGATGAAACCAGTTAGCCATCAATTGCTTTGACCATCACCTCCCTTCCATATGAGCCCTCTCGGAAAGTCCCAGTGTACCTTCCTGGAGGATGCACTGGCCCGCCTGGAGACGCCGAGACGGGCTAAACTACTCTACTTAAGTAGTTTTAGCGGTAACAAAAAGAGGCGCTCCCGCATCCAGAATAGCTGAAGCAGGATCCGCCTCCGATGTGCTTATAGGATAGGCATCCGGCAAGATACCATCGAAGACTACTTCGACCAGAGAAGCCGCTGTGATCGCCACATCTTCATCACCGAAGATCCAGTTGCAAACCCCGTACCTCATCGTACGTATATCTCTCCAATAGAGCACTGCTTCGATAGTTGGGGCTATTACGCTACTTGGCTTGATAATAAAAGTTATCTGAGAGGAAGAAGGAGCCTAAACCCTAGAAATAATTACATAACATTTTACCATTCCTTGCCTGACTTGTCAATTGATTCAGCAAGCAGGCAGCTCTGAAGAATGGATTGAGTTTGGAATTGGGTTGGAAGAGCATAACCTGGGATTACATAGATGACAGAGGATAGGCGCAAAAGCCCCCCTACCCCGAAAACGGGCTACTGGTGCATCAAATGTCGAATTGTTGCAGGGGAGACGAGTTGGAACCTGAAGGCAGGCTAAGACGAGTCGAAGCGTATCTGAAATCTACCGTTGAACAGGCTCAAGAAGCCCTGGGTACTCAATCGCAAGTTACGCCACGCCTCCAACAGGCGAAAGGCGATGTTCGTCAACGAGCCCACCCCCTTGGGAAAGGCCTGCCGGAACAGACTTCCTTTTTCGAGCAACTGAAACAGGATGTGGGCTACTTGCAGTAGGTAATAGAAGACCTTGGCAGCCGTCTCATCCTGGCTGTACGCGTGTTCCAACTTGAATCCCCCGTTCTTCTGAGCATTAAAGCCTTCGTTTTCAATCTTCCACCGCAACCGTCCTCCTTCATTGGCTAAGATGTTGACCGTCCTGACCGTCGGGGTGAAATTCGTCAGCCACTTGAACTTGGTGGTCTGTCTCTTACCCCGATCACCAGGCTTGGTCTCCAAGCACTCCAGCACCGAAACTTGGTGCTCTTTGCCCTGCGTATCAACGTAGGCAATCTCATCCATCCAGCGATACGCTTGCTCAATTTCCTTTTTCTTGCCCAACTCAAGCTGCAACCGATTGTCGGGCGCTATCTGGCACAACGCCTCGAATTCTCGATTGACCGTCGGCAAATCATCATCGGTGAGCACAATCAGATACTTCCAAGCATACCGCTCGCAGCGTTCCAGGGTTGGCCCTCCGGCAAACAAGCCGTCTAACAATAAGCAAATCGGCAGCCGCGGAAAGCGCTTCTTCAGTCGCTCGGCCAGCCGATAAAATGCTTTCAGTTCGCAGTCCTGCTTGCTGGCCTGCGGGTCTCGGTTCTCGATGAATTCGGTCATCAGTGAGAAAGCAAAACCGTTAGTCGTTACCAGCTTGGCTTCCAGAACGGGATGATAGTACAGGGTGGCCCCATTGTTTAACTTTCGGGTCAGACAGTATTCACAATGTTGTTCCTCGAAGGTCAGCATGCCGGTGCCATCTATGGTCACCACATAATAATACTTCAGCAGCCGCCATGGATACAGCATTTTCTTGCGAATCAGCGCCTCGATCATGCGACACACGGTTTCTTGCATTTCCTCGGCTTCGAGCCGCTTGAAGCCGTAATTCAGGCTGTCGCCGTGCGGTATGCTCTCCACCCCAAACATAGCCTCAAACTTGGCTTCTGAACGGCTATTGCCCCGCAATTTGGCCTGGATCTGACGCCGTGATCCTAACTGACACGCAAACATCCACGCCCCGGTAAACAACAAGCCCGCCAACGGATAGATGATCAAGTCCGGATTTCGTGGGTCGCTCACCCCTTTAAATAGCCGGTTGAACCCGCCAAAGTACTGCTTGCCCATCCCAAAAAACGCCTTGAGTATCCTGGCCTGTCCCCTGGCTTCCTCGTCCCACACCTCGTCGTTGACCGCCCTCGCTGGAGCCTCTTGCTTGTTGCCCATTGCACCAGCCCCCTTTGTGCACTAGCAGAGCAATCCCTCAATGTTATGTCCATACTAAACATAAAGAGTATAGACCCTCAATCAGCCTGGCGCAACTGTCAATGCGAAAAAAAGTTCTCTCGCTGTTTTCCTCCATCTACCCCTATAATGAAACAACTACTCCTCTTGTGCGAAAAATCTAGCATTCTTCAGAGCTGGCAAGCAGGCGAGCAGGTGGGTGCACTTTGTCCCAACTGCCCAGACTTATGATATAATTCATAGCATGTTAAGGTAGGGGGATGGGATTTAGCCCTGATAGGCCGGATCCCCCCGCTTTAGGGTGCTATTCAGGCACGTGGAAATCTTTGATTGATGGGGGAACAAAAAACCCTTTTGGCCGATAGAACGTTCAAAGTTGATTTGCACATCCACACCTGCGCGTCAAAAGATAGCGCAGTCCGCCCCGCCGACGCGATCAAAGCCGCCAAGCGCCGCGGGCTGGATCGCATCTGCATTACCGACCACAATTGTATTGACGGGGCACTGGTCGCCAAGGGAATTGATCCAGAATTTGTGATTGTGGGTGAGGAGATTTTGACAACACACGGCGAGATTCTGGCCCTTTTCGTAAGCGAATGGGTGCCGCCGTTCTTGTCTCACTCGGAAACACTGGACAGGCTGGAGTCCCAAGGTGCCATCGTCAGCGTATCACACCCTTTCGACCGCCATCGTCATCCGTGGACAAAGGAAAAACTGGAGGCCATTTTGCCACGCCTTGACGCCGTCGAGGGATTCAACGCTCGCAGCCTTCACGCTCAAGACAACCAGAGAAGCCAGGAATTTGCCGCTAGGCACAACCTGCCCATGACTGCCGGTAGTGACGCTCACGCGACGATGGAAATCGGAGCCGCTTATCTGGAGATCCCTGGTTTCACCAGCGCCGAAGAGTTCCGGGCCGGGCTGACCGGATCAACCATTCACGGTCGACTCAGCCCGGCCTGGATACACTGCGTCACACTGGTGAACAAATGGCGCAGCAAGTTGGGGGTAAAGCCAAATTTGCCGTAAACTTACTACTTGCCGTTGCGCCCGTTATAGGACCGCTCTTCGGCAGCGGTGAGCGCCTGATCGAAGAGGTGAAGTCCCTCTTCCACGATCTCTTGAGAGACGTTGAGGGAGGGCATGAAGCGGATGGTGCTGACCCCACAGGGCAACAACAGCAGCCCTCGCTCGAAAGCGGCTTGCAATAGGTCGTCTATCACCTGCTTGGCCGGCTCCTTGGTAACCCGGTCCTTGACCAGTTCCATACCGACCATTAATCCTTTGCCTCGTACGTGGCCGATGGTGGGATGTCGGTCCATCATATCCCGTACCTGCTGCTGCATATAGCGTCCCATGCGGGCCGCGTTTTCCAACATCCCCTCCTCTTCTACCAAACGCAAGGTGGCCAGAGCCGCTGCCATACAAAGGGGATTCCCTCCGTAGGTGTTGCCATGGGCGCCTGCATTCCAACTGTTCATGATCGACTCGCGGGCGGTGAAGGCCCCCATCGGCATGCCGCTGGCAATGCCTTTGGCTATGGTCACGATGTCGGGCTCGACGCCCCAGTGTTCCATGGCGAACCATTTGCCGGTACGCCCGATACCGCTCTGCACCTCGTCGGCGATGAGCAGGATGTCATATTTGTCGCACAGTTGGCGCAGGCCGGGGATGAAGCTGTCCGGTGGGACGATGTAGCCCCCCTCGCCCTGGATGGGTTCCAGCAGAACAGCGGCCACCTTCTCGGGAGGAACGAGATTCCGAAAGACTACGTTCTCCAGGTAGTCAAGCACCGCCAGTCCCTGGTCGTCACCGGCCAGCAAGGGGCGATAGGGGTTGGGAAAAGGAATGTGCACCACGCCGGGCATGGTCGGGAAGAAGCCCTCCTGCTGGGTGATTTTGCTGGCCGTGAAGGCGAGTGACCCCATAGTGCGTCCATGGAAGCCACCGATGAAGCCGATGAAACGTGAGCGATCGGTCGCCCGGCGGGCCAGTTTGATTGCTCCTTCCACTGATTCGGTGCCTGAATTGGTGAAGAAGGTCTGGCAATGCTCCTGAATGGGCACAATTTCATCCAACTTTTCGGCCAGTTGTACCATGCGTTCGTGGTAAAAGTCGCCGGAGATGTGCAGGAACTTACCAGCGGCGTCTTTGATGGCCTGCACAACCGCCGGATGACTGTGCCCCGTAGTTGTGACGGCAATGCCAGCCATGAAGTCTATGAAGCGATTGCCATCAACGTCCCACACCTCGCTGCCGCGCCCGTGAGATATTACCAAAGAATAGGCGCGTCCATAGGATGGCGACACGGAGTGAGCATCGCGCTCTATAATCTGTTGGGCCTGAGGGCCGGGAAGTACCATCAATCTTTCTGCTAACATCGGGGTCTGCATTGTTTAGCTCCTTGTCTGTTGCCGTAATACGCATTTGAGAATCTCCTGTGTAGTGCGGCTTCTGCTCAGCCGATAGCGATGGGTGTTTAGGGCCAACAAGCGCCGTTGGTGGCAACTGGGTCCGACCGATGCTACCACTGATATGCCGCACGGGAAGGGCCTGGCAAGCGACGGACTTACTGCGTTATTGATAGAACCAGATCAGGCGAAAAGTGTTCCAGGCTACAATATAGCTTCCTGGAAACCGGTGCAGTTTCTTAAGACGCGGCTAGCCAAGCCAACTTCGATGCCATCTTGGTGAATCACATATGGAGTTGTGTGGCGGGGGTGCGTATTAAGTCCAGCAACCAAGAGCACGGAGGATGATGCAGGGGGAATGAGAAAAAAAGGCCCGCACCGGTAGAGACCGGCGGATGTGGGAAGTCACTGGACAACGATCTTTTGAGGAGACAAGATTTGCTTTGGATGGACCAGACATAGCATTCCTCTCTTATCTCAAGGTGCTTCCCTTGCGGAGAAAGAAGAGGTGTAGGTACTGGTAAGCCAGTTGAGAGACAGTTCAGCGCGGCAACTGTTCGCGTCCCGCGGCCACGAACAGTTGCCGCAGACCGCCTCTGCTATTTACCATCAGCCAGCAGAGACGGTCTGTCCTGGCTCGAGTGTCACCCCTGGCTGATGGTTATTACCACGGTCGTCCCATTTTCTTCGCTGCCGATAATTATATCGGCGCTCTCGCTACCCTTATCATAGTGCAAAAGGGCGTTCTCGTCGAATATCATGTTGCCCTCGTCGGCGGTCCAGCCGTTCTTGGGCATTTCATCCTGATAGAAACTCGCAGCGTCCGCCACGCTGCTGGCAGTCCGATAACTGATAATTTCACCGCTCGCGAAATCGACCTCAGCGTCAGAAAGCATGGGGATGTCATCTCGGTCACCTGTCTGGGCTTTGGCCTCGGCGGGTGGTTCGATGGTGATGGCCTGATTGACGTCCGAGATGTCGAAGGTCATTATAACGTTGCCTTCTTCAAAGACTTCTTCCGGGTCGCTGTAGCGGAAGTCAGCGTCAACCAAGAGCTGCACCACATAGCCTCCGTCCACAGCGACGCACACTTCGCCGTCGGCGCTCAGCACGGTACCACCATCTTGAGCCAAGTCGAAATCCTGCTCATCGAAGGTGTATACGTGACATGGTACCCCGTTCACCTGCTTTGGAACGGGGTTACGGCGGCCCTTAGTGACGTCGAAGTCCTGCAGAAGATCCTGGGGCTGGAAGAAAAGACCTTCTGCGAAGTCGAGACTGCCTGCCGGGACTTGCATCCAGGTGTCAGACTCGCTCTCGTAAAACCAGGCAGTGTCGCCAACCTGGATGAAAGCGACCTCTCCTAAGCCTTGATCCTCGCCTTCTTCAAAGCCCTGGCCCTTGAAATAGAGCTCCTGAGCTGCTGGCTCGCGGACGAAGGCGGACCGCATCTCCATGAAACCGGTGACCGGTTCTCCATTCTTCGTGCCGTTCCAATCGAATCGAAAGGTGGCACGGTAGCTGTTGAGGTTTTGCAAACCGGACACAGAACTATCGAGGTCCAGTTCGGTCTCTACGGTTTCGCCCTCAGCGCTCTCCGGGGGAGCTTCAGTGGGTTCTTCTGACGGGGCCTGTGTCGCCGGCGGCTGCTCCGCCTCGCTGGCCGGCGCCTCGGTGGGCTGCGGCGTGGCTTCTACTGCCGGAGGTGGTGCCTCGGTAGGGGGAGCCTCGGTCGCTGGAGGGGTGTCTGAAGGCTTTGATCTACCTAAGTTAAGGCCACAGGCCAGCGTCGCCATAGCCATGACAATCACTACAAGCAAAACGATACGAATACGACTCATTTTTATCTCCTCTATTAATGTTTTCTCACTTGTCAACAATCAGACTAATGCGCTCGAAAATCACATTCGCTGGAACTGTGTCGGCGTGGATGTGGACAACACTCTCACCCGCGGGCAGTGAAAGGACAGGCGTAGTGATGACCGTTGGCCGATCACTGAGTGAATAGGTGCCGATTGGCTCCTTTCCGACTTGTACCCCCAACGACGCCAAGCCATCGAGGCTGTGCGCGTTCAACTCCAGGTGTAGCCTCTGTGGGCTGGGCAATTGCACTAACAGGGTGGCGACCGGCGCAGCTAAGGCGCGCGCGGGGCCTCCATTTGACCACTCACGGGGGGCCCATCCTTCTCCCAACACCAGGTAAGGCGCTGGATTGGTGTGTTGCGGCACCTGCAGTACTTTCAGCCAGTCGTCGTCTACTACCACCGGCCAGCCATCAAAAACCTGATCGACCAGACTCAATGTCCTTTCTCGATAGTCGCCCGGTGGAAGATCAGATTTGTGAACGACTACGTAGCGCACATTCAGATCGGTCAATACCGTCGGGGCCAACGCTCGCGCGTCACCCACGTTGATGTCGGGCCCCAGGTAACGGAAGGTCTGTAAGACCGGCGTTCGCCAGGCGGGCGACAGTGGGTTGGTTCGCGACGTGTAGCCAGAGATGGTTGGTTTTTCATGAACGGTCTGGTAGAGCAAGTTCGCCGGGCGGTCCCAATCCAGTGGAACGTCCATCACTGCAAAGGATCCTGGCTCCTGGGCTAGCTGGCTATGAAAAGGTTGGGTTTCTGGCGGCGACATTGGATAGGGCGCTACCCAGAACTCCAGTCCCACCAGGATCAGGGCACCGGCGACTGCCAATCCTTGAATATACTTATTATAGCCTGTCTTTTGAATCTGGGACAATAGCCAATTTAGCCCAATGGCCGCTAACACGGCCAAACTTAACATAACTACCACATCAAAGCGACTGACCGAGCGGGAGATTCTGAGCAGTGGGATGGCATTATGCAACAGTGCGTAGGGCAGCGGGATAGGACCCACTCCACCGAACCGGGTACTGCCACCGACGTGCAGCACGGGCCCCAATGCCAACACGCCAAAGACAAGAACCGACAATCCCCAAAAGCGGGCGACGCGCCACTGGGTCACCAGAGCCAGGATGGCCAATGCCAGGACACTGTAGCCAGCATAGACTGTGCGCTCGGAGGTGCTGGCGGTGAAGCGACTCGCCCAGCGGCCGGCCAGATCGCCCCACAAAGGATGCAATTCGCTGGGAGTCAAAAAGGCCGTCAGATCGGCCGAGAGCCGTTCGGTGCTGCCGGGCGGCGGCACCATATAGTCCGCCGCCAATGACTCGCGCACCATCGGCACCAGCACCGGCGACGTGATCAACAGGAAGATAAGCCCGGTCCCAATCAACGCCAGCGTAGGCGCCAGCCAGACACGCCGCCGCCAGACCGCCCACAGCAGATACAGCCCGGTGAACAGCACCATATAAAACGCATAATACCAGTCACACGCCGCAATCAGCACCAGAAAGAGCGCCGCCATCAACGCATTTGATATTTGGTATTTGATATTTGATATTTGAGACTCGTTAATTAACTTAATCGCAAAGAGTGCATAAAAAGGCAACCATTCCAGCGAGATGAGCTGCATATGACCCAGCAGGTGGGCTATATGATACGGCGAAAAGGCGTACACCACGCCAGCCAAAAATACGGCTAGCAGTATGGGCAGCGACCAATGCTGCCCGCCGGGCGAAGCCTGACGTATAACGTATAGCGCCAGCAGATAGGTCCCGTAACCACCGACCACAAAACTAAAAACCACCGCTACGTTGTAGGCCAGCAGAGGTCCGCCGTTGAGGGTGAAGGACAGGAAGGTAAGGCCGTTAAAGATACTCAGCGTGTGGAAATATAGATGAACGCCCACGGGGTAATCCACGAAGTGGGTAAAGTAAGGATTGCTCCCGTCAACAAGCAGCGCGCGTTTGACCCACCACAGGTTCCATACGTTTTGCCAGCCGTCGAAACCGTCGCCGGGGATAGCTCGGCTGAACTCGCGGACCAGCGGGTAGGTCATCAGTAGTGTCAGTGCCAGATACCCCAGCAGCCCATAAAGATGGTGGCGATAACGGTGAATGGTGCGGGATCTCTCTGCCTTCAATCTCCGGTCTCCGGCCTCCAGTATAACATAGGCCTTTACCCACGGGCAAAAAGCGGGGGCGAGGCATCGCCTCGCCCTCGCCTATCCTTTGTCGTTCGGTCTGTGCTATATGTGAATCGCCTGTCCCATCACGACGTGGGCGGTCTCCATAACCACTTCTGACAGAGTCGGATGAGGGTGGACCGTGTGTGCCAGTTCCTCGGTCGTCGTCTCCAGGCGGATCATGCCGGTTGCCTCGGCGATCATGTCGGTGACGTGGGGGCCGATCATATGTACTCCCAGAATCTGGTCGTACTGAGCGTCGGAGACGATCTTGATAAAGCCCTCGTAATCGTTGATGGCCAGCGCCTTGCCGTTGGCGCGGAATGGGAACTGGCCGGTTTTCACGTCGTAGCCTTCCTCTCTGGCCTGTGCTTCGGTCAGACCGACGCTGGCCACTTCGGGTGAGGCATAAGTGCAACTTGGGATGTTGGCGTAGACCAGTGGCTCCGGATCCAGGCCGGCGATTGACTCCACGGCCACGATGGCTTGAGCTGAGGCCACGTGGGCCAGCGGCATTATGCCTGTCACGTCGCCGATGGCATACACACTGGGGAGATTGGTTCGCATGGTCTCATCCACAGTGATCCAATCTCGTTCCGTCTTGACGCCGGCTGCCTCTAGCCCAATATTCTCGCTGTTGGGCTGCACCCCGATGGCCATCAATGCTTTTTCGGCGGGGATCATCTCGGTTTGGCCATCCTTGGAAACACTAAGGGTCAGGCCATCCGCTGCCACGTCTACCTTCTCGACCTTGGTGTTGGTATGTACTTTGATACCTTGCTTGTTGAGCGCCTTGGCCATTTCCTGACCAACATCGGCGTCCTCCAGCGGCAGAACGCTGGGCAGCATCTCGATTATGGTCACCTCCGCGCCATAGCTGCGCCACACATGGGCGAACTCGACCCCAATGGCCCCTGCGCCGATGACGGCGATGGAACTGGGCACCTCGGTCAGTTCCAGGGCGTGGCGAGCGCTGATCAGGCGCTCCCCGTCGATCTGTACACCCGGGATGGAGCGGGCACGGGCACCGGTGGCCAGGATCACGTAGCGGGTCGACAGCGTTTCGCCGCTGGACAGCGCCACCTCCGTCGCCGACTTGAGACTCCCAGTTGCCTCGAATACGTCCACCTCATTCCTCTTCATCAAGAACCCCACGCCCTTGACCAGCCGCGCCGACACCTGCCGGCTGCGCTTGTGAGCAGCCGCGTAATCCACGCTCAGGCTGTCCTTGTCGAAGCTGAAGCCGTAGGTCTTGCCCTGATCCAGCAAGCTAATCACCTCGGCATTATGCAGCAGGGCCTTGGTGGGGATGCAGCCCCAGTTGAGACATACCCCACCCAGGTGCTCTCTTTCGACCAATGCCGTTTTCAGCCCCAGTTGGCGAGCGCGGATGGCAGCCACGTAGCCACCTGGTCCGCCGCCGATGATTACCACGTCGTAGTTTGCCATTGTGTCATACCTCTTCGTGAAATGATTCAATGTAAACGCCCCAGGACCGGGGCGTTGTGGTCAGGAATCGGATTATACCACTCTCAGAATGGGGAGTCCAGTCTTCTTGGACGTATCGCACCTCTCGTGATATAATTTTCTTCATGATTGATCTGAAGAATGCGTCCCTTTACGAGCGAATCTACGCCGTGACGCGCCAGATTCCCCCTGGCAAGGTCTCGACCTATGGTCAGATCGCAGCCATCGTCGGGCGCGGGTGCACTGCACGCCAGGTGGGGTATGCCATGTCGGCCCTGAGGAGCGACGACAAGTCGGTGCCCTGGCAGCGTGTCATCAACAGCCAGGGCGAGATCAGCCTGCGCCCCGGTCAGGGCGGTGCCCGTCAGCAGCAGTTGCTCGAATCCGAAGGGGTCGACTTCGATGCCGGGGGACGTACTGATTTTTACCGCTTTGGTTGGGAGGGCCCGGATTGGGAGTGGCTGGAGCAACATGCATTCAACCCCGCCCCTTCACTGAAAAAGCCGGGCAAAGAAGGCCCAACCGGGGAGCAATTGTCCCTCTTCTGAACGTGGAGGGAGGCTGCTTCAATTGAATAAGAACCAGCCCTCTACTCTATTCGAAATCGCCGGCAACTTCCATCTGCATACTGAGTACTCGGACGGCACTGGAAGCCATCGGCAGGTGGCCATGATCGCCACTGAGGCTGGCCTGGACGTGATTATCTGCACCGATCACAACTTATGGGTGCCGGACAAAGAAGGCTGGTACACGCACCCGGAAACAGGGCGGAAGGTCCTGTTGCTGATGGGCGAAGAGGTGCACGACGGTGAGCGTTCCCCACAGGCCAATCACTACCTCTGTCTGGGCGTAGATCGAGAGATGCGCCAGTATGCCGCTCAACCGCAGGCTCTCATCAACGCGGTCGGCCAGAGCGGCGGCGTTGGTTTCCTCGCCCATCCTATCGAACGTGCCTCGCCTCTATACGATGAACCTGAAATCCCCTGGCTGGATTGGGACGTGAGCGGTTTCACCGGCATCGAGCTGTGGAATTATATGTCGGAGTTCAAAGGCTATATCTCCAGTAAGCCGGTTGCCGTCTTGGCCGCTTTCTTTCCCAGTTTGTTCATCACCGGTCCTTTGCCCGAAACACTGGCCTTATGGGATCGCCTTCTAGGTAATGACCACCGGAGGGTGGTTGCCATCGGCGGCGCCGATGCCCACGCCAACACCTATAGTATGGGGCCGCTGAGACGCGTTGTCTTCCCCTACGAATACCTGTTCCAGGCGGTCAACACCCACTTGCTGTTCGACGCTCCTTTATCCCCCGACGTTGCGTCGGCCAGAGCCCAGGTGTTGGACGCGCTGCGCGCCGGCCACGCGTTCGTGGCCTATGACCTGGCCGGGAGCAGTCGAGGTTTCCGCTTTACGGCGACTGGCCAGGAGGAAAGCGTTTCAATGGGCGACGAGATCCACTTACAGGGTCCGATTAGGCTGCGTGTAACCAGCCCTCTCCCGGCCGACCTCCGGTTATTGAAAAATGGCCAGGAGCTGGTAGCGGTACGAGGCCAGGAACTGACTTACGAAGTGACGCAACCAGGCGTCTATCGGGTCGAAGCCTATCGCCGTTTTCGCTTCAAACGCCGGGGCTGGGTGTTCTCAAATCCAATCTACGTACGGGAATAGGCAGAAAAACCCTCGCGAAAGTTGCGAACCTTCGCGAGGGTTGAGAAAACACAATATTTCAGCAAAAGCCCTTAAGATCTACCAATCCCTGCCAGCTCACGCGGCCGAGGTGTCGTCTTCCCACAAAGCGAACACGTTGCCCTCGGTATCCTGGCAGTGAGCAAACCAACCCATACCCGGCACCGGGCTCCTGGGCATGAGCACCTGGCCCCCCAGTTGCTCGATCTTGGCCAGGCTGTTCTCCACCGATTCCACGTCAATGTAATTGGTGGGACCGTGACCGGGGTTCTGACGCGCCATCATGGCAATCCCATGACAGGCATCTTCGCCCAAGTCGACGGCCCAGTAATCGTCATAACCTGGTGGGTTTGAGAATTGCCAGCCAAACAGCTCCTTGTAGAACGCCTGGGCCCGCTTCACGTCGTCAGCGGGGATCTCAAAATGCACGATCTGGTGTTTCATGACTTTGCCTCCCTTTCTAGCTTGGTTGAGGGGTGTCGCCCACAACTTACTAATACCGGACATCGAACATATGTTCTAATTATACCGGAATTTGTCCAATTTGTCAAGTAAGATTGGTTAGTTTGTGCCATCATCAGCTCACCGGTATAATTTGACCTATGATCGACCATATTGAGCTAGCAAATCTATGGGGCGGAAGCCCGCCTCACGTAGTGGAAGGTCGTTGCCTTAACGTCCGTCACAGAGCGCGTGACTGTCGCATCTGCGTGGAGGCCTGCCCGGTGAGTGCCATCTCCATACCTCACCAAGCGGCGGGGGATGCAGAGCCCGTCGTGTTAGATCAGGATGCGTGCGTGCGTTGCGGCCTATGCCCGAACGTTTGCCCCACCGGCGTCTTTGCCCAGACTGAGCCACCTGAATCAAGATTGCCCCAGGCAATAGCCCGCTCCTCCAGCCAGGTCATTGAGCTAGCCTGTCCGCGCAAAGAACCGCCCGACCTTAGCCGAGTATCCCAGGCGGACGTGGTGCAAACACCGCGCTGCCTGGGAGCATTGTCAGTTCCTACTCTGCTCGATCTGGCGGCGAGAGGCAAAACCCTGTGGTTGAACGACAGCATGTGCCACACCTGTCCTATTGGGGGTGCCCGTCAGACAATTGAGCAGACCGTCACCGTCGCTGACCGCTGGCTTCAGGTGATGGGCCGTGAACCTGCCATTCGCAGTTATCTGAGCGCGGCCGACGAACTGGTTGAGGTGTCCACCTCCCGGCCAGTGGTATACGGAGGCCGGTCCGTTTTATCAAGACGGGACTTCTTCAAGTCCCTGACCAGTCGCACGGCTCAGGCCACGGGTGGTTTCATGGCCGATCGCGAGGGGCCACACCCCGGGGAGGCAGAATCCGCTCGCCCTGAAGGCCTTCACGTTGACCGCGGAGACACAGAAGAGCGCACCGGGCATCGCTTGGCTCACCACATACCGGCCCGGCGGCAACACCTGGCTTTTGCGCTGCGTCGGCTAGCGTCTGATCCGATGGCTCAGTTACCCACTGCTGGCTTGCCCATTGCCGACGTGACCGTTTCCGATTCTTGCACGGCGTGTGGTCTGTGTGCCCAATTTTGCCCTACCGAGGCCATCACCTTTCTCAGTGATGGTGAATACTACGTGCTTCACTTCTCGGCTGCGCTGTGTCTGGGCGAAGATTGCAGTCTGTGCATCATCGGCTGCCCCGCCGACGCCGTCCGCTTCGGCCAGGAGTTGATAGTCGACGAACTCCTCAGCACGCAGTCTCGACCGCTCAAGGCGGGGAGGCTGGCACCTTGCCCTCAATGTGGCGCGCTTACCCACGCTCCCGCCCTTCAGGGGGAGGACGAACCCGAAGAAATTCCCTTGTGTTATATCTGCCAGGCCCGGACAAACCGCCCTGACTTGTTGTCGAGCCTACCCACGCTGAATGATCGGGAAGATCCTTAACGTCCTGCCGAGAGGTCAGGCTAAGCACGCAGTGAGCATATCATCACGCTCTCCTGAAGAGACACAATTGCCTAGCGGTTCACACCATTCAGTTGATAACGCTCAAGCGCCTCGTCAAGAATGCGGTTGACCAGCTCTTCGTAGCGCCAACCGTCAGCGGCAGCCTCGATGCACAAATCCGAGTAGGCCGGATTCAGACCTGGCAGCGGGTTCACTTCAAGGATGTATGGCTTGTCGCCGTCATTTGCATCCAGCCGGAAGTCAACTCGGGCCACATCCAGACAGCCGGTGACGCGGAAGGTGCTCGCTACCAGCCAGTTCAACTCCTCTACTTGCTCCTCGCTTAGAGGTGCCGGACAGAGGTAGTGGAATTCATGAGCCATCTCTACTTTGATGCGACTGGTATAAATCCCTGCTTCCTCGGTCGGGTAAGCGCCCATATCAACCTCCAGCGGCGGGAGGAAGTGTAGACCGCGGGAGATGCGGGGTGCCTCTTCGTCCTCAGGGATACGTCGCGCCACCGGTGAGACCAGATTGCCGACGACGCCGACTGTAACTTCGCGCCCTTCGATGAAACGCTCGACCAGGGCTGGTTCGTCGTAGCGCTCGAAGATACGGCGCAATTGGGTCCGTAATTGGGTCTCATCATACACAATCGACTCAGCACTCACCCCCATCCCCGTCCCCTCGCGACTCGGCTTGGCGAAGAGGGGAAATTGCAGGTCTGGATTGAGGGGCTCGTCGAGGCGTTCAAACGTTTGGAAAGGCGGTGTTGGTAATCCGTGATAGGCCAGCACACGCTTGGTCATCGGTTTATCGAGGGCCAGTGCCAGGGTTAGCACCTGTGAGCCAGTATAGGGGATGCGCAACATTTCGAGCATAGCCGGTACCTGCGCTTCGCGGCCATCACCAAAATGTCCCTCGCAGATATTGAAGCAGATGTCCGGTTTCACCTTGCGCAAGTTGTCAAAGAGGGTCGTGTCCCCTTCGAGGGCAGTAACCTGGTGTCCTCCTGCCTGAAGGGCGCTGGAGATGGCCTGGATGGTCTCTTCAGAGTCCAGATCATCCCAGTGGTCAGGTGAGATACCGGACCAGGTGGGTGCGTTCTTTTTCAGGTTTGCCAGAAGTGCAATATGCATTTGTTCTTTCAGTTCCCTTCGTCTAAGGATAGATATTACTTGAAACTCGCAAACTGCTCAGCTTGGGACTAGAATAGCTTCCTCCTCTGACCAAATGCTATTTCGAACATCATCAGGCGCGACTGCGGCAACGGGATAACCACTCAGGCGAACTTGGATATACTGGAAAATCTGCTGCGGTACGTTAAGTCCTGTTGTTTGCTCGAATCCCTTGAAACCAGGACCTGAGTTCACCTCGCAGACTTTGTAACCTTCTCCATCGAAGAGAAGATCAACACCTGCAATATCCAGACCCAGAACTCTTGCAGCCTCTATAGACAACCATTCTACTTCTGGGTTCAAAGCAAAAGGCTTTCCAAATCCACCTCTAGAAATGTTGGCCTTATATTTTCCTGCTTGTGCCTCCCTCAGTATGGCGCCTATTGATCTTCCTCCCACCACCATGACACGAATATCCTTTCCCCTGCTGTCAGAGACAAACTCCTGGATAACGTAGTAGACATTTTCCTTCCTGGACAGCTCGAGCATTTCCATCAAGTCTTCCATCTGATCGGGAGTTTCGCAGAGGAAAACCCCTTTTCCCCTCGACCCGGCAATTGGTTTGACGATAAGTGGGAATTGATACTCCTCTACGACCAGATCAAAACTCAAAGGGAACTTGGCCAGCATTGTTTTCGGAGTCGGTAGTTTGTGGTAGACAAGTATCTCCAATGTGTGCAATTTGTCTTGCGCTATTCCGATTGCCTCTGAGCTGTTGATAGGTGGGACTCGGAGCCGTTCCAGATGTCGGATCAGAGCCATGTCGTAATAATCGGTACCCGCACCGGTTCTGGAAAGCACAAAATCGGGGAGGGAGACTGTATATCCTTGAAAAGAAAGACTCTTTTCCCCTTTCAGTGTAATTTGAATGTCAAAATCCTTAGGATCATATAACGAGAGTTCAATGTTTTCTTTTCCAGCTTCCTCGCGAAAACGATGATGTTCGTATTCATTCCACCTATCCTTTTTGTCCAGAACCCAGCCTTTCATGTTGCTTTCTCCTGACAACATCTCGGATGTTTATCGTGTCTTGTGAAAGACGCTTAAAGCCAGAACCCAATGCTTGGCGGGCCATCCCAATCACCAGAAAGGTGGTGGGGTCCTCCTCGGCAACGATGAGCTTCCCTGTTTAACCTGGGATCGGTATACAGCCTTGATGATACGCTTCAAGCCGCTTGCGAGTGGCATTATTGCTATCCCCAGCGCCAGATGCAGGCGGCCGCCAACAGGCGAAGGGTAGCGCACAAAGCCAGAGCGGCTGAAAGCTGAAGCCACGTACCCAATACTGGACCTGCCAGAGATCCCATCAGAATAGCGGCGTTGAGTACCAAGTTGTACCAGGCCAGATGCGCAGGGCGGTCGTCTTGCGGTACTTTGTCGAGGATGTAGTTAGTGAGTGCGCCGCCTGCCAGCGCCCAGCCAAAACCACCAATCAGCGAGAGAATCAGGAAAAACCCCATCCCACGGCTCAGAGCCATCAGACCTGGATAGAGAGCCATCAGGGCTGCTCCTGTGGCAAGCATGTGCCTGTTGCCCATCTGCTGCGTCAGGCGGGCCAGTTGAGTGGAACCGATGAAGACCGTCGTGTAAAAAAGGGCTGTTCCCAAGCCAATCACCTGATCCGAAAGGTGGAGGCGGTTCACCATGTAGAGCGGAAACAAAGAAACAGGCAGATATTGGGCCAGATGTAGAGCAAATAGAACAGCCATTGTCTTGCCAAAGGGGCTTCTAAGAATCTCAGTTCTCACAAGGCTCGGTCCGCGGCCGCGGGTTAGAAAGCGCAAGCCAGCACTGAATCGAAGTCCGTCGCCGATGATACGGATCATCCCTGGGCGGGCCATATCTCCCAGGCTTCGCCCAACGCGGGGTCGAGTTTCTACATTGGGTGCAGGGCGCACGAACCACAAGTGGAAACTGCTCATTGCCGCTCCCAAGAATCCGATTCCAAATACAATTTGGTAACCCACAGGAAAGGAGAAATGTGTCAAAATGTAGCCGGATAGCAAGGATGAGACGATGAAGGTGATGGCCAGCAGGCTGTTGCGAGTCCCAACAACGTGCCCACGCCATTCGGGGGGAACGGCGTCAGCAAACAAAGCATTGAACCCGATGGCCAGAGCAACACCAGGGATGCTCATGAGCAGGGTCAGCCCAATGAGGGTCCAAATCTGAACAGATGGTGACAGCAGAACAGGCAGTGGCACCCAAAAGAGATAGAAAATGCGGTGTAGAACCGCGACCCAGAATACGGCCCGTCCAATTGACCGCTTCTCCAGCCAGCGCCCTGCCGGCAAGGCAAAGAAAAGGTTGACGATGGCCGGGCCTCCGCTGAGGAGCCCTAGTTGGAAGGCGTTGGCTCCTTGCCGGGCGGCATACACGGCTACAAAAGCCATTGCACTGCCGCTCAAGATCCCAAACCAGGCAATGTCCAGGTACAATTGAGCAAAATTGGAACGATGTTCGGCTGGCACCAGCCTGGCAGAACTAAAGAGGGAAAAACGGATCATGATTTGATATCTAGGGCATAGAACCTCCTCCTCAAACAGTGGGGAGAGGCTCGTGCTGAAGTCACCGAGGCAAGATTGTGCTGACTAGCACTAGTCCCATTGCTCTTCATCCGGGTCCCAATCCGGCTCAAATCCATCGAAAGCCCAATCAAGCTCTGGCGGGTCCAGGTCAACGACCTCTAGTTCAGCTCCGCAATCTGGGCACGTGACCTTCTGGCCCTCTCTAGGTTGGTCTCCCAAGTAGATCTCCCACTCACAATCCGGGCAGGGTGCCACAACCATTTTTGTTCTTTTGTGCATTTTCGTTTCTCTTTCTGCTGGATGGCGATTCTATCTTCTTGTTCTTGATGCCCAGTGACGATCCTGTTACACTAGATGACTGACCATGCCTGAAATGCCACCTGGCAGGGCCGACCATCCGCGTAGAGCAGCGTGCGTTCTTGGGGCAGGTACAACGCAGTCGAGACAGTGGTCGATAGGGGATCAACTCTGGGATGACGGCAAATAGCTAACTGCTTACGCTCTGCGACTGACGCCCGCCGACCTCCGTGATCGGCCATCAGTCCTTGTGCCCAGGCGACATCTACCTGTCCCCGGTCTGCCTGAAGCGCAGTGGCGACTCTCGCGTATCGGTTCTGAGAGTGGCCTTGCAGCCCTGGCGGGTTACGGTCGATCCAGCAATCACGCAGTGGTGGGCCGCAGAAATGGTTAGTGCTGACAACGAAGTCATCCTCAGGGTACAAGATACTATGGGTGGCGTGACCTGCCTCAAAGACTGCCATATCTCCCCTTTGGTCAATGAGCGTCAGTGTGCCATCACCGATGTGCGGCACCTGGCGTAGGTAGTCCAGCGCCGATGCTATGTCGTTGTGTCGCTCCAGAATCTCCATCATCGCCGAATAGCGAGCCAGACCTGGGCCAACGGCACAAGAATTCACGTGCGTATCGGCGACAGCCAGTCCCACTTCGTTCATACCGGAGCTGAATACAGCCGGGCTACCGGCACTAGTTGCGTAGAGATAGCGATACCTCTGCGGGGACTGGGCCCGGGCCAGGCACGGGAGGAACCGGTGTTCAGATCGGTAGTCTCGGTTCTTGGCCAGGATAGGCAAGTGATGGTGGGTGACAGACCCTGAGGCTGCCCACACTGTGCAGCCTTCACCATAAGACGTGCGTTGAATGCGATCTTCCAGATAGGAGGCAATGGTATAGCGAAAAAACCGTTCCCAGCGCAGTTCCAACCCATCAGCGATACCCCGTAGCATCTCCACGGTCGGCCAGGCGATCTCATCCCAGGCAGAAGCCAATTCCACAATGTAAGGTTGTAGGTCGACCTCGTTTTCTTCCAGGCTTCTCAGGCGTCGCCTAACGGCCTTCGCAATCCGTGGTCGCAGGTCTTGTACCTGTCGGGCGTGCTGCCATCCCATTTTGTAGTAGCTACCTTCGAGTTGGATTACCTTCATAGGCCTCACCCAGTCTTATGTTTCGCTAGCACGCAAGGCATCAGTGGGGTTCGACCGCCATTTTCACCGCCGTATGCTCTTACCCGTTGATGCCCACCTCGGTAAACACGGGAACACATACGACGTTAATACCATCCTGAGTCAGATATCCTCTGACAACAATGATGGCCTTGATTGCCTGATTCATGGCGCCGGCGTTCGGCACGCCCACTCTCGCGAACTGTGCCAGCGATAGTACCTACCACCGAAGTGGAGCGAGACTTGTCTGACACTTTTATGATACTCACGGCTATTGCTTCCCATTAAACTTGGAACGTCTTTCAAGCCATGTCGGCCACCCGCCTCAAGGGTACTCCTCGTTCGGCGGTCTGCTTGCACTTGAGGCATAGTGTCGTCTCCGGCACAGCCTCCAGTCGCGCCGGGTCAATCAGTTCCCCGCAACACTCGCAAATTCCGTATGTTCCCTTTTGCGCCTGTAGCAATGCATAGTCAATCGACGCCAGTTTATGTTCTAGGCCTTGCACCAATGCCACTGTTTTCTCGTGCTCCACCAGGTCTGGGTCTCCTTCATCGAATTCTGGATCTACTTCAGACCTGAATGTCTCCTGCAGATGTGTCAGTTTCAGGAGTGTTTGTGCTCGCTCAGCTTGAAGCCTGTCTATCAGTGAGGTTGTTCTTTTGCGGTTCACAGCACACCTTCCACCAGTGTTACCTGATCCTGCATTACATTGTTTTCAGTTTCATCCTGTATCGACGCGTTGCTTTTCCATGCAGCAATAAATTATAGCCTGTTGGTGTATAAAATCCGTAAGAAAAAGCTGCGAATGATGTTGCAAACAGCGGTTATGTGTGACAATTTTGCGACGGCTCATCGCTTACTATCAAGCCAGACGGGTACGAGTGGTCTAGATCCATCTTACGACCCAGCCAATGTGTCATGTTTGGGGAGAAGGAACCAGACTCGGACTCTTTATGGCAGTAAGGCGACAGGGACTACGCGGTTTGTCGCAGTCCGCCTCGGTCATTTCATCTAGAAGGGGCTGCTCCAAGAGCAGCTTTTTGTTTGAGTGCAAATCGGTCTGCCCGCCGATGTGGGACAGGCCAGCCCGTGATATGCTGGAAGGTGAGTAAATGTATGTCCCTGTAACTCGATGGCCGATGATGGGCCATTGCAAAAATGACACAGGCACGCCGCATTTACAACGCTTTTCGTAGTTCTTTTCCACCTCTTTGATACATTGATGAGCGATGATTGATAGTGGTCAAGAGGAAGGCTGGCGGTTAGATGATCAAATGGGTGTTAGCCCCAATACGGTTCAGTTAAGCGTCCAGACAGACCTCTAATATCTCAATACGGCGTATTTTACGCCCGCGAGGCTTGTGCTGGAGACCTCGGAGGTCTTAACTGAACCGTATTGGTGTTAGCCCCTCTATTGGACATCGCTGGACGTGACTCAAGCTATATCGGCGTGTCTATTTCTAAACTCCGAAGCTGAGGAACGCAGATGCACACCTCATCAAGTCACCTAGCTACCCTGCTGGTAAGGCAAGCTATGTCACATCTTCCCTTTGCCAGTCTGCGGGCCCGTTTGCTGCTGCTGGTTCTGCTGGCAGTCGTGCCAATCTTGGGGCTGACTAGCTACACGAACCTTGAACTGCGCCGCTTGGCGGCCGCTGATGCAAAGGCAGAAGCGCTGCAGCTAGCCCGACTCGCAGCCAGTGATCAGCAAGACACCATAAAGGACACGCGCCAGCTACTCTTCGCGCTGGCGCAGTTTCCCGAACTGGCGAGGATCGATCCGGCTGCTTGTTCTGCCTTTTTCGCCAGATTGTTGAATCAATACCCTCAATACGCTCTCTTGGGGGTGATTGCGCCGGATGGAGATCTCTTCTGCAGCGCCTTGCCAACCGCCGAATCGGTCAACCTGGCCGGTCACGACTTTTTTCAACACGCGCTCCAGACGCGTGACTTTGCTATCGGCAGCTACCGGAACGACTCAGTCAGCGACAAGGCGACGCTGAATCTTGGCTACCCTGTTCTGGACGAGGCCGGCGAAGTGCAGGCCGTCGTCTTCGCTGCGCTGGATCTGACCTGGCTCAACGAGCTCGCCGCCGAAGCCCAGTTACCCGAAGGCTCGACCTTTACGGCGATTGACCGAAACGGGATCATCCTGGTCCGCTACCCTGATCCGGGTATTTGGATTGGGCAGTCCGTGCCTGAGGCGCCTATCGTCGAGACTATTTTGAGTGAGCAGGCCGAGGGCACGGCTGAGGCCTACGGTGTGGATGGGATCGCTCGCCTATTTGCGTTCACACCGCTTTCGGGCACACCCGCAACTGGGGATGTGTACGTCAGTATCGGCATTCCTTCTAGTGTTGCCTTTGCTGACACCAATCGTCTGATGGCCCGCAATTTGGCCGCGCTGGGATTGGTCACCGTCCTGGCCCTGGCGGCGGCCTGGGTGAGTGGCAACTTGTTCATCTTGCGCAGGGTGAACGTACTGGTAAGTGCAACGCGGCGACTGAGCACTGGTGACCTGAGTGCGCGCACCGGGTTACCCTATGGTTATGGAGAACTGAGCCATCTCGCTCGATCTTTTGACGATATGGCCCAGTCACTGGAACGACGCATCGCTGAGCGTGACCAGGCGGAAGAGGCCTTACGGGAGAGCCAGCGTACCCTTTCAACGCTGATGAGCAACTTGCCTGGCATAGCCTATCGTTGCCAGAACGATTGGGACCGAACGATGGAGTTCGTCAGCCAGGGTTGCTTAGAGTTGATCGGTTACTCCCCTTCGGATCTGACCGGGCACCGGAAGGTCTCCTACGCACAGTTGATCCATCCGGAGGATAGGAAACCGATGTGGGACGAGGTGCAGGCCGCTTTGGAGCAGGGGGACCCCTTCCAACTCACGTATCGCGTCCGCACTGTCTCCGGAGAGGAGAAGTGGGTTTGGGAACAGGGACGGGGAGTCGTTTCCGCCGAAGGTACCTTGTTGGCCTTGGAGGGGTTCATCACCGACATCACCGAACGGGTGCTGACCCATCAGATATTGGAGCATCGGGTGGCCGACCGAACGCGGGAGTTGTCGGCTCTGTACGACGTGACGGCAGTTGCCAGTTCGTCCCTGGACTTAGAGATGGTTTTGGGCCGCTCTCTGGATCGCGTGCTGGCGGTGATGGAGGCTGATTTAGGAGCCGTCCACCTCCTTGACGAGACGGAGGGGATGCTAAACTTAGTTGCGTCGCGTGGGACCCTGCCCGGCGATGCCGCTCAGGTAGTCTCCGTGCCAGTGAGCAATGGTCTGGTGGGCTGGGTAGTCGAGCAGTGCAAGCCTCTGGTTGTGTCCAACATCGCGACAGGTCCTCGGGCGCTCCTGGCTATCCCCAATGGAGACTCCCGGCCTTACCTCGGCGTGCCGATGCGGGCCGGAGGACGGGTGTTGGGAGTGCTCAGCGTGGTCGGAGAAGTGGGGCAACAATTTGACGCGGAAGAGGTGGCCCTGCTGGATACTATCGCCGACCAGATAGGTGTGGCCGTGGATAATGCCAGGCTGTACCAACAGGCCGAGCAGCTAGCGGCTATGAAAGAGCGAAGCCGACTGGCGCGAGAACTTCACGATTCGGTAACCCAGGCTTTGTACAGTATGACCTTGTTGGCCGAAGCCGCAGGGCGCCAGGTCGGGGCCGGGAACCTGGAACGGGTGGAGAATTACCTGGCCCGGCTGGGTGAGGCAGCCCAGCAGTCTCTCAAGGAGATGCGGCTGTTGGTCCACGAGCTGCGCCTGCCAGTTCTGGGGAGAGAAGGACTGGTGGGTGCTTTACAGCAGCGACTTGACGCAGTCGAAGGGCGATCCGGTGTGGAGACGCGTCTGCGGGTGGAAGGGACGTTGGAACTGCTGGCGCCGGTGGAGGGAGAACTGTACCGTATCGCGCAAGAAGCCTTGAACAATGCCCTGAAACACGCAGCAGCGACGCTGGTGACAATACACATCCGCGCCGACGACCAAGGTGTAGAATTAGAGGTAGCGGATAATGGCATTGGCTTCAACCCCGAGGCGGTGAGCGACAAAGGCGGTGTGGGATTGGTCAGCATGCGTGAACGAGCGGAACGATTGGATGGCTCGTTGACCATCTTCTCCGCATCGGGAGAGGGAACACGGGTAAGAATAACCGTACAAATGGATGGGAACGTCCCTACCATTTCACGATATTTGCTGTGTTCTCTTGACAGATCCGAGGTGTCCCAGTGACTGAAACGATTCGTGTTCTGATTGTCGATGATTACCCTCTGGTCCGGGACAGCCTGCGGGCGCTGATCGAGACCGAGCCAGGGATGGATGCGGTGGGCGAGGCAGCAGATGGGATTGAAGCCGTGCTCAAAGCCCGGTCCCTGCAACCTGACGTTATCTTGCTGGATCTGGTGATGCCCCGTCAGGATGGTATTGCGGCCATCACCGAGATCAAACGCGAGAATCCTGAGGCGCGTATCTTGGTTCTCACCAGCTTTGCCGAGGACGAAAAAGTCTTTCCTGCCATCAAGGCTGGCGCGCTGGGCTACCTGCTGAAAGTCTCGTCGCCCCAGCAATTGCTGGAGGCGATCCGCGACGTTCATCGTGGCCAGTCATCTTTGCATCCTACCATTGCCCGTAAATTGATTGACGAGCTCCAACGGCCAACGGAAGGTCTGCTACCTACCAAGGAGCCGCTATCAGAGCGCGAAATGGAGGTGTTGCGACTAATTGCGCAAGGTCTAACCAACTCTGAGATTGCCGAGAAGTTGGTAATCAGCGAGCGGACGGTACGCACGCACGTCAGCCATATTCTGGAAAAACTGCACATGGCCAATCGCACTCAGGCGGCGCTTTATGCGCTTCGCGAGGGGCTGGCCAACCCCGTCTCCGACTGAAGACGACACGCAACCACTCGCTGCAACTGACAATGAGTTTTGAGACCGCTTCCCAAAGCGGTCTTTTGTTTGAGCTGACACCTCCTACACATAAGCAATATAGCTCCCCTGGTACGACATTTGTTGTAGGTCGCACGGGATTAAACGCGTAGAGAGACCTCTCTAAAAGCGAGCTTTTCCACATAGGGTAAATCCTCTGTCTGGCTGATCACAGCAGAGGTATTCACTGCTATACTGAGGATGGATATGAACGAGGAGTGCCTATATTGAGGAGACAAGAGTAGAGGCAAGACGTCGCCTTACCTTTACTGAGAGCCAGGGAAAGTGAGGATCACGAGTGATGATCACTATGAAGAAGATCAATCTAATAGCGAGGATTGGACTGTTTGCTCTGATACTCGGCCTGGGCACATTCAGCGCATTGATCGTCGGCGAGACGCAAGGGCTGGCGCTGGCCGACTTATCCGAGGTGCCCGTGCGTGCGCTGGCGGCTACCGCTCACGACGATGTCCTTTATGCGGCGCTGGACGGTGGCCGGCAAGGGGCCGGCATCTATCGCAGTGAGGACAATGGTAACACCTGGCAGCTAATGGGCTTCGGGCCCGGTGTAGCCATCAACGCACTGGCCACACACCCTACCAAGAATACTGTACTCTACGCTGGTACAACTGGTGGCCCGGCGGCTACCACGGATAGTCTATGGCTCAGCTACAACGGCGGTCGGACCTGGCGCAAGCCTACATTGGGCCTGCCGACTGGCCCGGATGGTTTGCTCCCCGCCGTTAGCGCGCTGGCCGTCGACCCTCAGCGTCCCGGGGTACTTTACGTGGGCACTGATGGTCACGGCGTGTACCGCTTTGACTTCGAACTCGGTCGCTACGGCTATGAGCTGATGGGCGGTGTCTCGCTGTACAGGGCGCACGTCAATAGCCTGGTAGTGGGACCAGCGGGTTGGGTGTATGCGCTTACCAACGATGGCCTCTTCGTGGCCGATGGTGATAATGCCTGGCGGCAACTATCGCTCCCCGAAATGGCCGCCAGCATAGCGGTGGCTCCTGATGACGCCCAAACCCTCTATGCGGGAAGCGTCTCTACAGGTATCTATCGCTCGACCGACGGTGGGGGGACCTGGGTGCCTGTCAACAACGGTATGGAGATAGTCCCTGGTGCTGCCTTGAGGGTCACCGCGCTGGCTGTGGATGATGGGAACCCCAGTCGCGTGATGGCAGCCACAAGCTATGGCGTGGGAACACGATTTGCGCCAGATGGCATCTATGAGAGCACGGACGGCGGTCACAACTGGACCAGGCTGGCGGACGCCGAAGACGTAGTGGCGCAGCTCACTCTCAACCAAGGGGTGATCTATGCGACCACGCAGGGTGGGCTGGTACGCTATGGGGAACCGAGCAAGCCCTCACGGGGCATAGTCTTTCCTCAATTGCAGTCGCTGGCTAACCCGAATGGGGTCCAGGTACTCATCCTGGCGTTGACGGTTTTCCTCGCCGCGTTAGCCTTGGTGGGCCGGACGGAATGGGTGTTGTACAGGAAGGCCCAGGCGGCCAAAAGCTGAGGATGCAAAATAAGCATGTGGGTTCACAGAGGGGGAATAAACGATGTTGAAGCGTCTCTTTAGTCAGTTTGCTCAAAGTACGGCGAGCATCAGAATTGTGAGGAGTGCCGTGGTCGCGATCTGGGCGTTGGCCCTGGTGACGATCGCCCCTGGCTGTGCCCTGGAGATACCAGGGCAGGCCCAGTCACCAGCGCCTGGAGCAGGTACGCCGGAGATTGTCCTGGAACCAGGTGTCGGTTCAGTGGGTACCACTGTGACTGTATGTGGTGAGGGATGGAACGAGGGGAGTATGGTCTTGATCTACCTGGTAGCGCCGGGTGAGACAGAGCCCTCCAACTATGCGGTTGCTGGCGCTACCGCCGACGCGGAGGGTCACTTTGCCACTGAGTTCGTTGTTCCCTCGGAGCCCGACTGGGAAAAACAAGGACTGGCTATGGTCATCGCTCGGGCGGCTGAGGGTGGCGCGACCGCTCGGGCGCTCTTCAGCACCGTAGGCTTGGGCACTCAGCCTGGGGACACGCCGCAGCCAACGAACACCCCGGTGGTACCTACCGAGCTGACAGCCGCACCTGAGACCCCGACCGCAACCCCGCAGCCCGGCACTCCGACGGTGACCGCCACCACCGATCTAAACATTCGGGATGGTCCCGGGATAGATTACGCGGTGCTCGGGTTGCTACGGGTAGGGCAGAGTGCTGAAGTCACCGGCGTCAGTGCCGATTGGGGCTGGTGGCAGATCCGGTTCACCGGAGCGGCGGATGAGCGGGGATGGGTATCGGCTCGATACGTCAGCGTTGAGAATACAGGGGATGTGCCGGTAGTCCAGCCGACTTCTCGCCCGCCGACACCCACGCCGGTGGCGATCAGCGATTGGCGCGGCGAGTACTACAACAACCGGCACCTGAGCGGTGCCCCGGCTCTGGTTCGCAACGACGTCGATATCCATTTCGACTGGGGAGCGGACGCACCGGCGACCGGCATGTTGGCGGACAACTTCTCTGCTCGCTGGAGCCATACTATGCACTTCCCGGCTGGCACCTATCGCTTCTACACACACGTTGATGATGGGGTTCGATTGTGGGTCGATGGAGCTCTGGTCATCGATCAATGGCACGACAGCGCGCCGACCACCTACAGCGCCGATGTGTATCTGACCGACGGCATCCGCAGTCTAAAAATGGAGTATTACGAGCACACGGGTAACGCGCTGGCCCAACTGGCCTGGGAGCGGCTGGAAACGTACCCCGACTGGAAGGGAGAGTACTTCAACAATCCTAGTCTGAGCGGCCTACCGGTCTTGGTCCGCAACGATGTGGGCGTTGCCTTCGGCTGGGGGCCTGATTCACCCGGGCCGGGCGTGCCGACCGACAACTTCTCCGCTCGCTGGAGCCGCACTATGCACTTCCCGGCTGGCACCTATCGCTTCAAGATGCTGGTGGACGACGGGGCGCGGCTGTGGGTGGATGACAGGCTGGTCATCGATGCCTGGCGAAGCGGTGATCCGGAGAGCTACAGTGCCGAGGTCACCCTGAAGGAAGGCTCTCATAGTGTGAGGCTGGAGTACTTCGAGTTCCGGTACGATGCCCAGGTGCACCTGACCTGGGCGCGGGTGGAAAGTTTCACCGACTGGAAAGGGGAATACTACGCTAATCGCAAGTTGCAGGGGAATCCGGTGCTGTCGCGTAATGACTATTCTATCAATTTCAACTGGGAGACTGGCTCACCGGGGCCGGATGTGCCGGCTGATGACTTCTCCGCTCGCTGGACACGCAAAGCGGATTTCAAGGATGGGGTTTATGTCTTCAGTGTATGGGTGGACGACGGAGCCCGGCTGTGGATTGATGATAAATTGGTGATCGACGGTTGGCAAGACGGCAGCGCGCGCCAGCTCCAAGCCGAATGGGGGATTAGCGGGGGAGCGCATCGGGTCAAGGTTGAGTACTATGAGCGCGGCGGCACGGCCCAGATCGCAGTGAACTGGAGCCGCAAGCAGGAACCGGCCAACCAGCCGCCCCAGGCGGTCCCCGGTGGGCCATATATTGCAGATGAGGGTAGCTCCATCACCCTCGACGGGAGTGGTTCTAAGGACCCGGATGGGAGCATCGTCAAATACGAATGGGACTTCAACTACGATGGCAAGGCCTTTATCGTGGGCGCGGTTGGTGAGAAAGCGAGTACTCGCTACGCCGACGGGCCAGCGACCTTCACCATCGCCCTGCGGGTGACCGACGACAAGGGGGCCAACCAAATTGCCACCGCGCAGGTTAAAGTAGAGAATGTGGCGCCAACGGTCGAGTCGGGAGGGCCCTACACCGGGCACGTGAATAGCCCAATCAGCATGGCAGGAACCGCCACCGATCCGGGCTCCATCGATCAGGCAGGTCTTGTCTATACCTGGGATTTTGGCGATGGCACGCAGGGCAGCGGCCCCATTGTTAGTCATAGCTACGCTACACCTGGGGATTATACGGTGAAACTGACGGTCACCGACAAAGATGGCGCGCAGGGCAGCGACACGGCCACCGTGCAAGTGATTGCCGTCAACCAGCCTCCAACAGCCATGATCAGCGGTCCGACGCAGGGACTGGTGGGCGAACCTCTCATCTTCAGCGGGAGCGGTTCCAGTGACGGCGACGGCGGCATCGTGAGCTATGTCTGGGACTTCGGGGATGGAAGTACGGGTGAAGGAAGTGTGGTCACCTACGCCTACACTCAGGATGGCATTTACCAGGTGGTCCTGACGGTGAGAGACAATGGTGGGCTGACCGCAAATGTGGTTCACAGCGTTCAGATCGAACTGGCGCCGACCACGGCAGTTGAGAGGCAATTGCCCCGGTGAGCCAGTCGCTTTGGATCAACTTTTCCCTCATCACTAGTGGCGACATCCGCAGGTCTCGTCGTGGCTGCTTCTCCCGCGCGAACCCAACGCATGGCCGTCGCACGCTCTGTTGGTTTAGGCGCCATCCTCGCATCTGCCGGTGGTCAAGCTTCTTGTTTCATTGTATGATACATTGAACGAAGAAGGACGTGCAGACTGGCGGTAAGGAGCGCCAGTCGGTGATGAACAAAACCATAACTAATCAAAAACAGGAGAATAAGCCGTGAAAAACAAATATCAATGGTTGGTCAGAGTTGCCCTGACAGTCAGCTTTCTGCTGGCAGGCGTGCTCATCTTGACACTGGTCAATCCCCAATTGCCCGTGGCGGGCGCTCGCTCACAAGTGTCTTCCACCCAGTATGTGACCGGGAACGCGTTATCCCCCGGGCTACAGGCCGAGCCAGCACTACCGCGCACGATCACGGTCGTCGGGGAAGGAAAGGTGAAAATCAAGCCCGACATCGCCCAGATCAACATCGGTATCGAGATTGTGGGCAATACAGTTGAGGAAGCCAGCAGCCAGACGGCAGATACAATGGATGCGGTCTTAGCCACTCTTACAGCCCAAGGTGTTGAGGAGAAGGACATCCAGACGTCCGGCTACAGCGTCTGGGTCGAGCGCCCTTATGGTCCCGAAGGCCCTACCGGAGATGCGCTTTATCACGTCAACAACACCGTTTCGGTCACCATTCGTGACCTGGATACCGTGGGGACCATTTTGGATGCTGCCATCGAAGCCGGGGCCAATAATATCTACGGCGTCACCTTCAGCCTGGCTGATCCCAGCCCGTTGATGTCCGAGGGACGGGAGAAGGCTGTAGCCGACGCCCGCTCCAAGGCCGAAGAGCTGGCCCAATTGAACAACGTCACGGTTGGCGAGGTGATCAGCATCAGCGAAGTGATCGCTGCCGGAGGTTACTATGCGGGTGGGTTCAGAGGCTTAGCCGTCGCTGAAGGAATGGGCGGCGGTGGCGGTGGCCCTATCTCGCCTGGTGAATTAGAGATGCAAGTTCAGTTACAGATTACCTATGCCATCCAATAGCTTCAACTCAGCACGGACATAGTGCGAGTCTTTATCACGCGTTCCCCTGCCGGAAGCGGGTACACGTCCCCGGCAGGGGACGTGTACCCGGTAAGGACAGATAAAATGAGCCAAAGGCTTTTTATGTTTCCTGTGGGAATAATACTACTGTTGCTGGCCTTCTGCATTCCGCCCCCGGTAACCGCACCTACGCTAACGGCGACCCAAACGCCACCTGTGGATTCAAGCAGCACCGTCACAGTGATAGCGATGCCGCGTCCCACGGAGACTTCCGCGCGTGTGGCGTCGCCCCAGAAAGTCGAGACACCCGCAGCGACTTCGGGCGACCTGTCCGAAGCAAAGGAGGCGCTGGCAGCCTATCAGCCGGTAGTAGATGCGCGCCCCATAGTAAACGCGCTGCTGGGCGACGTTGCCCGCTGGCTTGAGGCCGGTGGCAGCCTGGTCGAGCTTGAAGCGGCTCTGGATGAGAGTACTACCCAGAACCAAATCCCGGTCAGGGTAATCGCCCAGGACGTGACCGGTGATGGTCGCCAAGACGTCGTGGTGCATATCCCGGTCATAGGACTGCCGCTCCTTGTCTTCGTAGACCAGGCTGGTACCTTTGAAGGCTACGCTCTGCCATCCGATTTCGCCGAGACCCTTATGAACAGTTGGCCGGTCGACCCCGGCCTGACGCTGTGGAACGTGCCCCAATCACCGCTGGACGTGACCGACCTGACGGGAGATGGTATCCCGGAAATGCTGCTCACTTATCTATTCCCGGGCGGGAGCGGCTTTCATCTACAGCCCATCGCCTTCCAGTGGTACGCTGGCGCCTTTCGTTCCATTTTCGCTGCACATTTGATCAACTGGGCCGGCGAAGCTGGGCTGGCGCTGGAACCGGACGCAACCGGCGCCGGAGGACAACAAATAGTTTTGCGCTATCCCTATCTGTACGGTGACGGCTTCGATCACAAGATGGTCAACCATCCCCTGGGCCAGCAGATCTGGCGCTGGGACGAAAATGCTGGCCACTTCGTCCGAGTGGAAACATCCGTCGATTTGGAACGGAGCGGCTGGTCGTTGGAGGCACCGGTGAGCACCGGAGATCGTCTGCGTTGGTTCGCCAACGAAGCTGAGCGAGCGTTCCGCAGTGGTGACTACAACCGGGCACTGAGTTGGTACAACGAAGTGCTGCGCTTGGCTGCCGAGGAGAAGTGGGTACCTGGGAAGGACGAGCCTGATTGGGCCGAGTACGCTGCCTTCCGCCGGGCAACCACGCTGTTGCTCCGTAAGCAACTCGACGAAAACCCTCCGACTGGCTACTCTGCGGATGGGCTGGTTGCCATGCAATTCGTAGTTAGCCGGCACCAGGGTGACACGCTGGGCGAACTGGCAGGTGCCTTCTTGGAGGGTTATGGTGATGGATCAGGTGAGGATGCTGCGGTGCGCGGTGTAGCAACTATGCAGAAAGTTGACCTGTATACCTACTTCTACGAAAGGGGTGATCAACCGGGCGTGCTGCGGTTTCCTATGGACGCTGCCGGCATCCTCTATCCGGGGGCTGGCCTGGCTGTCTATCTGGACGCCAATCTATCCACGGTGGATGATCCCGAGGGGTTGAGGGCTGGGTTGGCCGAGGTGGGCTTTACCGTGGAAGATGTCAAACGCACCGACGAGGGGGGGATTCAAGTTACACTGCGGCTGCCCGACGCACCTAATGCTGAGGGAGGGCCGGTGGTGTGGACATTGGTCCAGGGTGGGTCAGGTTGGCAAGTGACAGGCAACGGTGACCCGTACGCATCATTTGAGTCGCTGGTACTTGATCGTTCGGCGGATTGGCCTGTTGTCGGCGATTTTCAGAAGGCACTCGTTGTATCGACGCCGCCGCTCAGCGGTTCTGCTCGTAATCTCGTGATGGGTGCGCGGAAGGTGATGAGATGTCACAAAAATATCACATGTGCCCGCCTCTTATGACATCATTCGTAGCTTTTTGTCACAGGTTTTATACATCAGTGGGCTATAATTAATCATTATAAAAAATATCCCGTTGAACGCATACATGCACCGAACAGAACCAGTGGTTACTGATTCTAATGTCGACTCATATAAGGAGTCAACCACAATAAGTATTCGTGTAGACGCCTACGCTGCTTCAAAGCGAAGATTTCCGCTCTTGACAAAATTGCTGTTTCTGCTTCTGGCGTCGGTTATGCTTACCGGCGCGGGAGTGGGCATGTCCCTACGCCGTCCGCAACAGTTGCCCCATTACGTCAGCCAAGTTGGCCCCTACCTGGATTTTGAGCGAGTGGCCCAGCCCGGCTTCGATGCGGAAGGACGGGCGCGTCTGGCCGACTCGGCTTGGTCCATGCGTTACTTCCATGCCGACGGAGATCCGACTGGTTATCTTTACGTAGGTACCGACAACAACATCCTGGGCCTGACTATGGCTGTGTTGCAGGAGCGCAAGCACGGACCGATCCGCCCCGTGCAGCCCCCCCAGATTCGTCGTTACCGGCCTGACCTGGGATCGGAGACGTGGGAGGTGGTGCTGGACTACGCCGATTACGAGGACCAGCCTTATCTCAACGAAGGTTTCCGCGCGATGGAGGTTTACCGGGCCAAATCCGACGGGCGTACCTATCTCTACGCCGGCACTATGGCGGAGCGCAACCCGAGTGTGTGGCGCAGCGCCAGCGGTGACCCTGGTAGTTGGGAGGAAGTGTTCACCTTCCCTGATAGGCCGGACGGTCAGTTCGGCTCGGTGCGTGCTCTGGTCCCCCATCAGGATGGCTTGTTGTACATGGCCGTCACCCCCTCGGGAGACATCATATCGGATGCCTTGGGACAGATCTGGGCCACTGACGGGTTGACTTTTACCCCGGTGATCACCGACGGTTTCGGGGACCCGAACAATATGGGCATCTCTATGCTGGCCAGCTTCGATGGTTGCCTGTACGCCGGAACCTACAACCCCGACGGCTACGAAGTGTGGAAATTGCGCTGCGTTTCCGACCCCGATGCCGTGCCCCAGCCGGTGGTTCGTGGGGGAACCGGTTACCGCCAGAGCGAGGTGGCCTTGAGCATGCATGTCTTTGAAGGGTACCTTTACGTGGGCAGCGGCATTCCGCTGGGCTTCAACCCGCTCACCAAACACGGTCCGCGCGGCTGCGACCTGATTCGCATCAGTCCCGATGATGAATGGGATGTGATTATTGGGCCAAAACGCAGTCAACCACTTTCCGGCTATCGGGCCGGCTTTGGCTGGTATTTGAATGCCTATTGCTGGTATATGGGGGAAAACGAAGGATACCTCTATCTGGGAACCTGGGATATATCACGTACTATTGACTTCTTAGCCAAGGATGCAAAAAACATTGCTCGACCCTTCAAGCCGCTGCTCAATGTGCTGTCGCCCCGCCCCCAGGGCTGGGGCTCCCCTATGGGTGGCGACCTGTATCGCAGCCCGGATGGTGTCCACTGGGAGCCGGTCTTCCTGGATGGCCTGGGTAACGCAGACAACCACGGGGTTCGCACGCTGGAGTCGACACCCATGGGACTTTTCGTAGGCACCGAGAATCCCTTCACCCGGATGGAAATCTGGCTACTTCGTGAACGGTGAGGCCATGCGCCAGGTGAATGTCTGCTTTGGTAGGACAGGCTGCGATGATGCCTTTACTTGCTGGTTGCCTGTGTTATAATGAACAACGAAGGGTCTTTCGGAGAGACTGTGATATTATTTGGTCGTTGTCATCTGTAATAAGACAGAGCCGGTATTGAGCGTGATCGCTTGCCCGGTAGACACTGGGTTGACCGTGGCGTGAGGGGGGAGAAATGTCGCCGATTTACGGGATGGGCGTACCGGGTTCAGTAGTAGGGGATGCTCTGTCGCTCGATCATGCTCTAACGATGCTACTCTTGCTGGTAGGGCTTCTGAGCATCCGGAGAGAGCAACGACGCTTTGTGCCCTGGATAGTACTGGCGGGGGTGGCCCTTTCCCTTTTCACCCCCATCCACACTCTGGACATGGCTTGGCCGCTTATCTCGGTCCTGGTATTACCCCCGCTTCTATGGCAGGTGGCGGTGCGCTTTGCTGCGGCCCGGGCAGCGCTCACATGGAGGACCTGGCTGGCTTGGCTGTTAACCGCCACGCTGATCGGGCTTGGCCTGGGCGTTGGGGCAAGAGTTCCCCCGGCTGGTGCTTTGCTCCTGGGGATTCTGGCTGCCAGCCTGGTGTGGCAGGTGCGGGAGCGGGCTGCCGGAAGCACGGAGCTAGGTGCCTTCGGCCAGCTCACCTTGGCCTTCCTATTGGTCGAAGTGGACGTGATCCTGCATCCGCTGGACCTGTTTCTGGGAAGCCTGTTCGTAGGTGCGAGCCTCGGCCTGATTCTGGGATACATCGGGGTGCGGGTCGCTTCCCGCTGGCCAGCGGGAGATGCCCGTAACTATTTTTGCCTGGGGCTAGCCTATCTGGCCTATCTGGTAGGTGTCTTGATTGGTGGCTCAGGTGTGGTCACAGCTACAATGACGGCATTGATGGTGGCCGTTTATGGCTATAACGTGGGCCTATGGCCCACGACTGATTTGCTGCCGGCTACATTGAACCGTCCGGGCGTGTTTGCGTTGATGGCCGGGGTCTTTCTGCTGCTGGGCTGGCAGGCCCACGTGCCTGTGACTGGAAACCGCGTCGCAGGAATTGTCCTGGGCATGCTGGCGGCAGCGGTCGGTATCATAATCGGGCGATGGTTGGCTCCCTTACCGGAGGAGGCGACTTTGTCCTGGCCACAGGCACTACTGCGAAAGGAAAGAAAAGTGCTATTGTTGCTACTGGGTACGCTGTTGTTGTGGCCCCAGGATGCAATCCCGGAGCTCCGGCCCTTGGTCGTGGCACTGCTGGCTGCCCTGGTTACCGTTCTTATTCTGCGGTTTGCACTCGATCCGGTGTTTGAAGTATTTGGGATTGAGTGGCGATCATCCGACACTTCCACAGCCGAAAAGAAGGAATTTCCCAGTGAGTGAAATAGGTGAAATGTACAAACGTATTTGGCTCATTCAATGGAACGTTGCCCGGCTGATACGGATGCAAGAGTTCAGGTCGGGTGACAGGGGGTTGCCACCCGACCTATATAGCCGCCTGGGAAAGCGTGATCAAGCGTCGCCCCAGGCTGCTTGGGGGACTTAGGCAATGCCAGGAAAATATTCGGGCATTGCTTGGGCTTTTCCAGGCATCACTTGTCTGGCTTTGTTTCAACGAGTCTTGGCGGGACGTTTGCGCAATTTAATTCTTGGAAAAGCCCAAGTGGTCTAGAATTCCTGGGAATCGCTACCTCTTCCATCTGTGCCATCACTCTCGTCGTCCCATTCCTCTTCCCACTCTTCCTCCTCCCACATCTCCTCGTCCGGGTCCCAATCCGACTCGAATTCAGTGAAAGCCCAGTCGAGCTCGATCGGTTCCAAGTTGATGATCTCTAAGTAGGCTCCACAATTGGAGCAAGTGAGCTGCTGGCCCTCCTTGGGCTGGGACCCTGGATTGATCATCCACCCACACCCTGGGCAAGACGCCACAGCCTTTTTTACTCTTGCGTCCATTTTAGTTCCTCCTTACGCTAGGTAGGTTTCGTACTTCCCGATGGCATCTATTCGCCAAACTAAATCATAGCTTATCGATGTATCAAAATGGTAATAAAAAGCTACGAAAGGCGTTGCAAATCAGGGACGGCTGTGTGATTTTTGCAACGTCCTTCGTTTCACGGCTCAGATATGCAACGTGTCTACTTTGACAATGTCATGTTGCGCTCGGAGGGGGTCTGCGACCCATAGGCATCAAGCTAATAATTAGGGTAACTAGACCCACGACAAGGGCGGAATAGCTCTTTCCGTCCGATTCGGGGCTGAAACTGGCA
>DAOUMD010000061.1:0-44865 GCA_034412795.1 Anaerolineae bacterium | reverse complement strand
TCTTTTCTGTGCTCCGCTACCGCACCGACGAGATGCCTATCCGCGAGATGACTTACCTGTTCATTATTATCGCCCTGCCGGTGATGAACTCAATCTTGATGTCGAACGGCGATTTGATGAAACTGCTCGTGTCCAATGGAGTGATTGTGGCGCTACTCTATGTACTGGAAAAAGAATGGGGCTTTCACTTTGAGGCCAGCAAAAAGATCACCTACGAAAAGATCGATCTCATTACCCCGGCTAACCGAGACCATTTGCTGGCCGACCTGCGCCAACGCACCGGTCTGCCCATCAAACGGGTAGAGATTGGTCGCATTGATTTTTTGCGTGACACGGCTGAAATCAGGATTTATTACGATGAACCTCCGTCGGCTGCTCCGGTGATCGGGACACAAGCCGGAGCCAGAAATTTTCAGGCTCACCAACAGCCCACGCTAAGGACTTGAAGGTGCGCCACATTTAACGTCTTAACAAACTGACCAGCCTCTTTAGTGGTTTTCCTGACTGCTGAAGACCAAGGCTGTACCAAAAAATAATTGTAAAGGAAGATTAAATTGATATGAAAAAAATAATTGCTTTATTACTATTGGTGTCAACACTTATCTTTACCCTCATCACCTATTCCGGTGATACACTTGAATCCAGTGATATGGTATTTGCTTCTCAATCGGCAAATGGGGTTGGAGAGGAATCTGGCACAGCGGTTAATACAAAACAAAATTCAGAGATTGCATCCAGTACAATTTCTGTGGAATACGATAGTGATGACTTGGATCCCAGCGTAATCAGTTCCGATGTGTCCTACATAGTGTTAGAAGGCGATTCGATCACCTTTGATGGAAGCGGTGCCACGGTGAACGACAATATCATAACCATCGCGTCTGCCGGTATGTACAGCATAAGCGGGAACTTGGACGACGGACAGATAATAGTAAATACTGAGGATAAGGAAACGGTAGGGCTCATCCTGAACGGAGCGAATATCGCTTGTTCCACAAGCGCCCCCATTTATGTTATCAATGCGGAAAAAACAGTGATTACATTAGCAGACGGCACTGAAAATTATGTAACCGACGGGGCTTCTTATATCTTTGAGGATGCAGAATCGGACGAACCCAATGCAGCGGTTTTCAGTAAGGACGACCTCACCATTAAAGGCAACGGTTCACTAACAGTCAATGCAAACTACAACAACGGCATTACCAGCAATGACGACCTTAAGATTACAGGTGGCAGTATCACCGTAAACGCCGTAAACGATGGTATCAAGGGCAAGGACTCCATTGCTATCAAGGACGGAATCATCACAGTAAACGCGGGCAGTGACGGGATGCAATCCAATAATGATGAGGATGCGGAAAAGGGATATATTTCCATTGAGGGCGGCACTTTTAATATCACTGCCGGAATGGACGGTATTCAGGCAGAAACCAGAATTATGGTCAGCGGCGGCAATATCACAATATCCTCAGGCGGCGGCAGCATCAACAGCAACAACAACAACAACGGAGATAATTGGGGCAATCGAGGTATGGGAAATAACCCCGATGACAACAGTTCTGCCGACAGCGCCAAAGGACTGAAGGCCAGCGTTGATCTAACAATTACGGGCGGCACCATCAATATAGATTCTTCCGATGACTCTATCCATTCAAATAACAGCTTAACCATTAACAGCGGAAATATCACTCTGGCTTCCGGCGATGACGGTATTCATGCAGATTCCACGTTGGAAATTAACGGCGGGGATTTAACGATCACCAAATCCTATGAAGGCATCGAAAGTGCCGTGCTCACCTTCAATGATGGGAATATTTACATTATCGCCAGCGATGACGGGATAAACGCCGCCGGTGGTAATGATGGTTCTTCAATGAACGGACGGCCGGGGCAAAATAACTTCAACGCTTCTATGGATTATCATACGTACATTAACGGTGGATATATCTTCATTGATGCGAGAGGTGATGGCCTAGACTCAAACGGGCCGATTGATATGACCGGCGGGACTGTCCTGATCAACGGTCCAACAAACAACGGGAACGGTGCCCTGGATTATGCAGGTGCATTTAATATTACCGGTGGTTTTTTTGTGGCGGCAGGCAGTTCCGGTATGGCACAAGCACCCAGCAGTTCCTCAACCCAGTATTCAGTGATGCACAACTTCGCCTCAGTACAGGCCGCAGGCACGATGATCCACATTGAAAACGAAGCTGGTGAAGAAATCCTTACCTTTGTACCCACCAAAGAATACCAGTCCGTCCTGCTCTCCTCACCCGAGTTGGAAAATGGAGTGACCTACAAGATTTACGTTGGGGGAAGTTCAACCGGCACAGCTATCAACGGCCTATACTCTGAAGGAACATATACTCCCGGCACTGAAATCACCAGCTTCACAATTTCAAGTATTGTGACCGGTGGTAGGGGTGGTGGTCCTGGTGGTGGTCCTCCTGGTGGTGGTGGTGGCGGCGGCCCCGGTGGTGGTCGTCCCGGCGGCCCCGGTGGAGGACAAGGCGGTCTGCCGGGCGGAGCGTAGGCCAAGTGTCAATTATTAATAGTGCCGGCGACCAGTTTGTCTAACGCCGAACTTTGAACTTAAAGCCTGGAATTTTATTTTCAAAGGAGACCAGATCAAAATGGAGAGGAGAAAAGATCAAAATGAAAAGAAGCATCGCGCTACTATTATCAACATTGGCCCTGACTCTGGCAGCATTCATCTATTTGGGCAATATGTTGGGCGCAACCGGCACTGTGTTAGCCGCGCCACTGGCAGCCGCGAATGCCTCAACCCTGGCGTCTACCGAAGAAACAACAACGACCATCTGGCTGCCCCTGGTAGTAAACGAATCCGGTACTACTGACGATGGCGTAACCACCATCATTTTCAACGGCGATTCGATCACGGTTGACGGCAGCGGCACTATTGTTAGCGGCAGCGTCATCACCATCACCTCGGCGGGTACATACCACATCAGTGGTACCCTAAACGATGGGCAACTGATTGTGGAGACTGAGGATGAAGATGCGGTGGAACTTATTTTGAACGGCACAGACATCACCAATTCTACCAGCGCCCCCATCTTTATTAGTAGCGCGGCCCAAACGGTGATCACTCTGACCACCGGCACCGAAAACACATTGACCGACGCGGAGGATTATGTTTTTGCCGACGACGAAGATGAACCGGACGCGGCCCTTTTTAGCAAGGATGATCTGGTGATTCAGGGCGACGGCTCGTTGACGGTGAACGCCAACTATAAAAACGGCATCATCAGCAAAGACAATCTGGAAATCACCGGCGGCAACATCACCGTAACCGCCGCCAAACACGCCATCAAGGGCAAGGATTCCATCACAATTCTTGACGGGACATTCACCATCAACGCCGGTGGCGACGGAATGCAATCTGATAATGATGAAGACACGTCCCTGGGCTATATCACCATTTCGGGCGGCACCTTTAACATCACCTCCGCCAACGATGGTATCCAGGCCGAAACCACTCTCACCATCAGCGGTGGCGATTTTACTATTGTGACCGGAGGCGGCAGCAGCGTTATCACCGATGACAGCGCCAAAGGGTTGAAGGCAGGGGTTGAGATTGTTGTCACTGGCGGCACCTTTAACATCAATTCCGCCGACGATGCCGTTCACTCAAATGGCAGCATCACCATTGATGGTGGTGTGTTTACGCTGGCAACCGCCGATGACGGTATCCATGCAGACGCAACCGTAACCATTAATGGCGGCGATATAACCGTTACGGAATGTTACGAGGGAATTGAAGGCATATATATTATTATCAACAACGGGGAGATTGACCTGACCGCCGACGATGACGGCATTAACGTGGCCGGCGGTAATGACGACCCGTTTAGCGGCAGCGGCTATTACCTTGAAATGAATGGCGGGTACATTGTGGTTGGTGCCGACGGCGACGGCCTTGACGCCAACGGCTCAATCTATATGACCGACGGCGTGGTTCTGGTCAACGGGCCTACCAGCAACGGCAACGGGGCCATAGACTACGACGGCACTTTCCCAATGACCGGCGGCTTCTTGGTGGCCGCCGGCAGTTCCGGCATGGTCCAAGCTCCCAGTTCATCATCAACGCAGTATTCGGTGCTGGTTAATCTTTCTGCGGCGGAATCAGCGGGTACTATGTTCCACATTGAAACCCAGGCCGGCGATGACGTTCTCACCTTTGTGCCCACCAAAACGTACCAGTCGGTCGTGTTCTCCTCACCGGAGTTGGCAAACGGCACAGCCTACATCGTCTATACCGGCGGCAGTTCAACCGGCACCGCCACTGATGGCCTGTATACCGGCGGAACCTATACACCCGGCACCCAGGTTGCCAACTTCACCATTTCAAGTATGGTCACCATCGTTGACTCGTCGGGAGGCCCACCTTCCGGACCGTAAGCGTTTTTATGCAAGTAAATCCTGACTAGTTTTGGATGAACCTGCATTTTTTATTGGTCAAAGATTAAACAGAGGTTTAACAATGAAACGTAATATATTGATTTGGATGTCTATGGCAATACTTTTATTTGCCTCGTTTGGTTGCTCAACAAAAAAACAGGCTGTTAACGACGGGGGGGTAGCTGTTGCTGCAAACCAACAGGCCCCAACGGTTACGCCCCAAGTCCCCACCGCTGCGCCGGATACGCCGCTAGCGGATTCGGCCAAGAATGATACGCCGGCAGAGGACGAGGATGCGGCAGAAGAAGAAAAAGAAGAAATTACCCGCCCGGAAGGCTGGGGAGAAGAAACTCACAGCAATGATGCAGAGCCAAACTACGACGTTGTTTTCCCCCAGGACAAGGTCAACCAGATTACCATTACCATTGACCCGGAAAATTGGGAAGCGATGCAAGCCAACATGATCGAACTGAATGGTGAACCCGGCGGGGGGCAGTGGAGACCGGGTCGCGCCGAAGGGGATGCTGGACTGGAGGGCCGTGAACGCCCGGAGGGGGCCGGTGGACCACAAGCACCACTCCCCGGAGATGGCGAGGTGCCGGAGGGCGGTCAATTCCCCCCGCAGGGCGAACAGCCACAACCACCACTTCCTGAAGGTGGAGAACCACCGGCATTTGCTGAAGGCGGAGACCCACCGGCATTTCCCGAAGGTGGAGAACCGCCAGCATTTCCTGAAGGCGGAGACCCACCGGCATTTCCCGGAGACGGTCAACTTCCACCGCAGGGCGAACGGGCAGAGGGTGGTGGTTTAGATAGAGGCCCCGGCGGGCCAGGTTTTGGCGGCGGGCCAGGCTTTGGTGGAGAGAATCCGATGTGGGTGCCGGCGACCATCGAATTTGAGGGGCATACGTGGACCAACGTCGGCGTTCGTTATAAAGGCAGTTCATCCCTGAGTAGTTCATGGAGGAGTGGCTCATCTAAGTTGCCGCTCAAACTGGACTTTGATGAATTTGAGGATGACTATCCCGAAATTAAAAACCAACGGTTCTACGGCTTCAAGCAATTATCTTTGGCCAACGGGTTCGGTGACAATTCGTACATGCGAGAGGCAATTGCCTATGACCTTCTGGAAGAGGCCGGGCTGGTAGCGGCCGAAACCGCCTACTACGAAGTCATCCTCGATTACGGCGAAGGGCCGGTTAACTTGGGCTTGTACATTACCATCGAGGTAATTGATGATACGGTCGTCGAGCGTTACTTTGACAACGACGAGGGCAATATCTACGAAGCCGAAGGTCAAGCGGTCAGCCTGGCCGAAGGCACCTTTGACCGGATCAAAGACAGCTTCGAGAAAGAAAATAATGAAGACGAGGCTGATTGGAGCGACATCGAGACTCTGTATAATGTACTGCATTCAGAAGAACGCACCACCGACCCTGAAGCCTGGCGGGCCAAGCTGGAGTCGATCTTCGATGTGGATGCCTTCCTGGAATGGCTGGCTATCAGCGCCGTGCTCCAACATTGGGACACTTACGGCGGCATGTCGCACAATTTCTACCTCTACCATGATCCGGACAGCGATCAGTTGGTCTGGATTTCATGGGATCATAATCATGTCTTGGGAGGTATGGGCGGCGGCGGTCGGGACGATGCCGGAGAACGCAGGCAGGAACCGGCCGTAGCAGCAGAGGGGCCAGCCGTAGAAACGGAGGAACCGGTTGAAAAAGCACAAGAACCGGCCGCAGAAGTGCAGCAACCGGCCGGGAGAATGGGGGGTCCGGGAGGACAAGGTGGTGGACCGGGAGGTGGTAGAAACGTCTCTCTGGATAAAGCGAATGTCGGCGATAACTGGCCGTTGATCCGCTACCTGCTGGATGACCCGACCTACTATGAGCGCTACATCAACTACCTTGAGGAAACCAATAGCGACCTATTCAACCCGGATGAACTGGCAGCAAAGTACCAGCAACTGGCTGAGTTGATAGCACCTTATGCTGCCGAAGAAGAAGGTCAAGACGCCTTTGAATCCGCCGTCCAGTCGTTGACCGAACGTACTTACGAGCGGGCTGAAGCCGTCGCCGACTTCCTGGCCACCCAGCGTTGAAAGACTTCCGAAGTCTCCTCATCGCCAAATTTTGTTTGATTTGACCGCTAAAAAGTGTTAACCAAATAGTAAACCATCCCACTGAGTCTTATGACATTTCCGGTAAGCCGATGTATAATGAGATTGATGACGATAAATCACCCAAAAAATTCGTTGCCTAATACTTTATGGCCTCCTTTGGCACAATTATGGTCTCTTCCTCGGCGGCTCCAATGGAGACTGACCCTGGCTTATGCCCTGTTTACCGCCATTACGGCCCTGGCGTTTGGCATTATTGGTGTAGCGTTGTGGTGGTATCTCACCTTCTGGGTATGGCTACCCAACGATGTGGCTAATAACCTGTTCAGAACCGGCTCATCGTTGTCACCCCACCTGGAGCATACACCGCCTGACCAGGTTGGCTTGAATAACTGGCTGGATGAGGTTGTAATAGGCAATCGCCCGGCCATCAGATCTCCGGCAGCGGATAAAAAAGACTCTCCGCCTCCTCTACCCCCGCATCGATTGGACCGGGTGGTGTCTGTCGCCATTGTCGATACTGCCGGCCAACTGCTTATTAGCTACCCGGTTGAGACTTTCGTGATGGAGGAGCCACTATCAGCGCAAATTCCCCCAGAGGCGATGGCTGGCTTCCAGGCCGCCCTTCAGGGGGAAACTGATCCCGCGGAATTGGCAACCCGCAAGGCTGCTGGCAATATCGTGGCCACAGCCCCCATTTTCGGTTCAAATCAACAACTGTTAGGCGCGATCTTTGTTGAAGTCGTCCCTCCCCTTCAGGAAAGCGAATTTTTTCAGCTTGCTCTGCGACAGATGATTTTGCCGGTCGTTTGGGGCGTATTGATTATTGGGGGAATGGCCGGCGTGCTCTTTGGCTACTTCATCGGCCGCAATTTGACTCGCCGCCTCTATGCTCTGGCCAGGGCGGCGGATGCCTGGAGCAATGGCGACTTCGATGTGTTGGTGTCTGATAATTCCGGCGATGAGCTGGGCCAGTTAACGCAACGCCTGAACCAGATGGCCTTACAACTCCAAACGTTGCTGCAAACCCGGCAAGAATTGGCCTCGCTGGACGAACGCAATCGGCTGGCCCGCGATCTGCACGATGCGGTTAAGCAGCAAGTTTTTGCCACTGCCATGCAGGTCGGCGCCGCCCTGACCTTTTTTGATCAAAATCCTCCTGCCGCCAAAGCATCCCTGATCGAGACGGACCGGCTGGTGCGTCAAACACAGCAAGAACTGACGTCGCTGATCCAGGAGTTGCGTCCCGCCGCCCTGGAAGACAAAGGTTTAACCACGGCCCTACGCGAGTATATCAACGACTGGTCTCGCCAGAATAATATCGCCGCCGAGTTGCGCGTGCGCGGAGAACAGTCTTTGCCTTTCCTGGTAGAACAGACGCTTTTCCGGGTAACGCAAGAAGCACTGGCTAATATCGCCCGCCACAGCGACGCGACCACTGTAGAGGTCTACCTGGTGTGGTCAGGGGATCAGGTGACGTTGACCCTGACTGACAATGGACGGGGTTTCAACACGGCCACACCCCCCGCTAAGGGCCTGGGCTTGCGCAGCATGCGTGAGCGGGTGGAAGCCATTGGGGGACATTTAAACGTAATCAGCCAACTGGAGGGCGGTACGCAGGTGATGGTACGTTGTGATAAACTCCTCCCTTAGGACTAAGGATTTAATAACTTACCCATTAGGCCGTGTTGACATTTGCGTCTTTGCGCCTGAGGACCCCGCAACAGATAACCAAATGCATCTCTGGGAATGTATAAATGTCAACACTACCTGGCCAACTGAATCAGGCTAGTATTTCACTTGCATTTGAGGAAGTTATTTAATTCTCAATCCTTAGTTAGGAGAAAAAATGATGGAACAAATCACGGTACTCATTGTTGACGATCATCAAGTGGTCCGCCAGGGGGTGCGCACCTTTCTGGAGTCTCAACCGGATATCACCGTTGTCGCCGAAGCCGAGACGGGTGAAGTAGCCACTCAATTAGCCGCCGAGTACGCACCCGATGTGGTGCTGATGGATTTGCTGATGCCCGGGATGGATGGGGTTACCGCCACCCAGCAAGTCAAACAGGCCAGCCCGCGTACCCAGGTGATTGTGCTCACCTCTTATCACCAGGATGAACATATTTTTCCGGCCATCCGAGCTGGCGCTTTGTCTTATCTACTCAAGGATACCGGTCCCCAAGAACTGGTCGAGGCCGTGCGGAAAGCTTCCCGGGGCGAGGTGGCGCTCCATCCGCGGGTGGCCGCCCGCATGGTTCAAGAGTTACACGGAGCGCATCAAGATACGGCCAAACCCCTGACTACCCTCAGTGATCGAGAATTGGAAGTACTCCGCCTTGTGGCCGATGGGTTGACCAACGCCCAAATTGCCGAACAGTTGGTGATTAGTGATAAGACGGTCAAAAGCCACGTGAGTAACATTCTCAGTAAACTCCACCTGGCTGACCGCACCCAGGCTGCTGTTTTCGCCTGGCGTAAAGGTGTGGTGCGACGCGATGAAGAGACTTGAGACAGGCGACCGCCGTTTAAAGCGGTAAGACTGAAGCGCTGTCGCTTGTCTCGTTACCCAACGCGCCGGGTGGGCGTGGGGTGTCAAAGGTTAGCTGGTTGCTCATGCGGCCTTCCACCGTCGTGATGTAAACAGTCGTCCTGATAGCCTGGGCCTGCGGTGGACCAAAGCGTATACAAAGATTGTAGACGATCTGTCCCTGTAAGCCGTTCCCGCCAATGTGGGTTGCCGTCAGGGCGTAATCAAAGGCTCCCGACCCACCGGTCAGAAACTGATAGGTGTGATGGACCACTGTTCCCGGAAGAACATCGCCAAATGAGCTATCGTAATCAAAACTGACCTGGTAACTATGTCCCGGAGAACCGTCGCTGGTACAATCGACCGGGGGTTCTAGCCGAACGAGATCCGGGTTAGAGATGGCCAACTGGTCCGGAGGAGCTACCGGCGGCGATGTCTGAGCGTGGGCAGGCAAATAGCCTACATCGAGAACGGGTTTGACCCACTCTTCAGGCAGCAACATCGAGGCAGCAACCGCGCCGCCGAGCGACTGTAACAAGCGACGGCGGCCAAGGGTGTACTGTTTCTTTTTATTAGTTGTGCCCGAAAGATTATCGTAGTCCATTTAGTGTCCTTTTCTCCATATGAAACCCACTCTTACCAGGCGCGTATGGCGCGGGAGAGCCCGCACCATACGCGCCTTCTTTCCGCCTATTCCGGCTCAACGAACTGATAATTTTGGATTATAATCGGCAAGTAGAGGCGGTTAGAAGGGGGGCTGGCGGCGGCGATATCGATAATCACCAGAGCATCTTGCTCGGCGTACAACGCACCATCATATCCGTTCCAGCTAAAACTTACGGTACCCGACCAATCGAGAGGGGGCTTATAGACCAGTTTATTCAGATCGGCCGCCGCGATTTCACCATTGACTGAGACAGGGTTGCCAGCATAGGTTAACGTACCGCTCAAGGGCAGAGAGGTGATCATCACCCGGTCCAGATTGTCTCCATCAGGATCGCTAAAGTAGGGCGCGTCGCCGAAATCCGAAGTGGTGAAGGTGATGTCCGTGTTGGCCAGGCCGGTCTTGTCAATATCAGTCAGCGTGGGCGGTTTGTTGACAGGAGCGGTGATCGTGATATTGACCAAAGCATCTTGCTCGGCGTACAACGCACCATCATATCCGTTCCAGCCAAAACTTACGGAACCCCACCAATCGGTAGAGGGCTTATAGACCAGTCTATCCAGATTGGCCGCCGTGATTTCATCACCGACCGAGACAGGGTTGCCATTATAGATTAACGTACCGTTCAAAGGCAGAGAGGTGATCATCACCCGGTCCAGGCTTTCTCCTTCGGGATCGCTGAAGTGCGGCGCGTCGCCGAAATCTGAAGTGGTGAAGGTGATGTCCGTGTTGGCCAGGCCGGTCTCGTCAATATCGGCCAGCGTGGGCGGTTCGTTGACGGGAGCGGTGATCGTGATATTGACCAGAGCATCTTGCTCGGCGTACAACGCACCGTCATATCCGTTCCAGCCAAAACTTACGAAACCCCACCAATCGGCAGGGGGATCATAGACCAGTCTATCCAGATCAGCCGCCGCGATTTCATCACCGACCGAGACATCGTTGCCAGCATAGATCAACGTACCGCTCAAAGGCAGAGAGGTGATCATCACCCGGTCCAGGCTTTCTCCTTCGGGATCGCTGAAGTGCGGCGCATCGCCGAAATCTGAAGTGGTGAAGGTGATGTCCGTGTTGGCCGGGCCGGTCTTGTCAATATCGGCCAGCACAGGCGGTTCGTTGACGGGAGCGGTGATCGTGATATTGCCCAAAGCATCTTGCTCGGCGTACACCGCACCATCATATCCGTTCCAGCTAAAACTTACGAAACCCCACCAATCGGCAGGGGGCCGATAGACCAGTTCATCCAGGTCAGGCGCCTCGATGATTTCACCACTGACCGAGATAGGGCTGCCAGCATAGATCAACGTACCGCTCAAAGGCAGAGAGGTGATCATCACCATGTCCAAGCTTTCTCCTTCGGGATCACTGAAGTGCGGCGCGTCGCCGAAATCTGAAGTGGTGAAGGTGATGTCCGTGTTAACCGGGCCGGTCTTGTCAATATCGGCCAGCGTGGGCGGGTATTGTTCGTAGAAAACTCCCACCCGGGTCAGGTCGAACCCGGCGGGAGGCCCTGAGGTTGCGCCTCCCCCACGTTCGTTGATCACGTGCCCCTGTGAGTCATGATCAACGTCAGGAGAACTGATATCGCCAATGACATCGACAATGCGAACGTGGGTCACCCGATCTACGTTCAACAGCGGGTCTACCCCCACCATCTCATCCAGTTCAAAGGGGGAGCCCAGTGCGCCATACTTCCCGCCAAAGTTGTACAAGGCAGTCGGATCAAGAATACTACTTTGTGAAGGACCCTCCGGCATCAAAGATACAGACGGGAAACGGAAGAAATCGGTCCCGTTGGAGCTAACCTCTACAAAGGCCAGTTCGTTCCACGTATTTTCAAAGACGGCAAGATCAAATCCGGGACCGTTGCGAATGGGCCGGGCAAAGGTCACCGTCGCTATGCCGCCGTTTCCCAGGGAAACATAGCCATCTGTATTGCCCAGGACATCATCAGGACTACCGTCATATGTTCCAAGAGGTTCCCCGCGAGTGAAGACGATCCCGGTGGCCCAACCGACGAAAGCCGGATCAGACGGGTCGAAGGCGGTTGAAAGCGGGCTGGACGGACCGGGTGGATAGGGGCCAAGCCCGGTGGTGGCCACGTCTCGGTCATAACTGCTCTTATAGTCATACACTCCGGCGAAATCGGTGTAGGGGTAAATTATGAAATAATACGTGGTATCCGGGTTTAGCCCGCTCCACTGATAGCTGGTTGTGGCCACGTCCAGGTGAACGTGGCCGGCCCCATCCGTCAGGTCAAGGTCGTCGGCCGGGGGCGTTCCGTCAGGGGGCGGGGCGTCGGGGTAAGCATCAACACCCGCCATAATCACGTAGCCGTCGGTTCTTTGCAGACCGGGCGTATAAGTCCAGCTCAGGCTCAATTGGGTATTGCCGTCAACGACAACCCAAAAATCGGCCGGATTGCCCTCAACCCACGCGGCGTTGCTGCCTCTGACGGGTTGAGCGGGGGTAATGTAAGAATGTATGGCATCTCTCCGGCGGTAACTGGAACTGTTTATTACCTGGGTGGTATCGCCGCGCTGGTAATAAACGGCCTGATTGGCCCCGGGCCGGCGGCTGTCAAAATCAGAGTTATTGCCCTGATCCCAATCGTGAACAACCCCGCCGCCGCTATCCCTGAGGATTGGATTATCGGTTACCGTGCTGTCGTCAAATCCGCCCCAGGCATTGGTGTCGAACAGATCGGTATTGGTATGGGGGGCAATGATGGTGTAGTTTGCATTCGCCAGGGACAGATCATCTGGGGGCAGCATTGTATCCCGATCATCGCCGTTATAAATAACGATGAGGGTGCCCGCGGGCACCGACTGCCAGAAGGTATCGGGCGCGGGTTCAAACGTGACATACGGGCCGTCGTCATCTCCCAGGGTCCAGCCACGCAGGTCGGCCTCGTAGGCGATTAAAAGTTCAACCCACTCCCCACCGGCGGTTCCCTGGGACCATTCATTGATAATGACCGCCGCAGTGGAGATGTAGTCCTCCCGAACGACTGCCGTTTTGTAATAGATTTGCGAACCGGCGTTAGAGTAAGCATAAATTTTGAAATAGTAGGTTCTATTTTCCGGCAGCGAGGTCCACTCATAGACGCCAACGCCGGGCGCAACGTTGATCGCCCCCTCGCCGTCGATCAGATCGGTATCGTCTAGGGTGGGGACTCCGTTAACCGGATCGGTAATGGCCTCAAAGCTAGTGGTGCTGACTTTGATTAGATAGCCGCTGTTCGTGCGCAGCACTTCGCCGGATTCCTCGGTCCAGGTCAACGTAGCCGACGTTGGACCGCTGGATTCGGCGCTAAAGGCTGTCGGAGGCCCGTTCAGCCATCTTCCATTTCGCTCAGTAGGGCTGGAGCCATTGGGCTGTCCGGGCGTAACCCAGTCGTCATCAGCATCTCGGCGGCTTTGATTGTAGCGGTTGGTCACGTCAACGACCGTATTCGACCCGTAAAAAATTGCCTGGCCTTCGCCGGGCCGGTAGCCGGTCAGGTCAGGGGCATCACCCTGATCCCAGTCATGCACCACATTGCCCCCGCTATCTCTGAGGATCGGATTATCAGTGTCGGCGGTATCGCCAAAACCGCTCCAGGTACCGTCCAGGTCGAACAAGTCCGGGTCATTGTGGGCAGCCACAATCATGAAGTTGCCGTCGTCTACCGAAGTATCATCCTCAGGCAACATGGTGTCTCTGTTCGACCCATCGTAGATGACAATGAGCGTACCCCTGGGCACAGCAGCCCAGATGTCGTCATTGTTGAAGGTAGCAAAAGCGCCGCTTTCGTCACCCAGACTCCAGCCGCGCAGGTCTGTGTCGGCGGTTACCAAAATTTCAACCCACTCCCCGCCGGCGGTTGTTCCCTGGGACCACTCCTGGATGATAACCGCGGTCGTAGCAACAAAGGCCTTGAGAACGCCCTCCGTCTTGTAATAAATTTGCGCGCCGCTGTTAGCGTAGGCATAAAGTTTGAAACAAATGATTCTGTTTTCCGGCACCGAAGTCCACTCATAGGTGCCTACGCCGGGCAAGATATTGACCACCCCTTCGCCGTCAGATAAATCGGCGTCGTCTGCTATGGGTGTGCCGTTAACCGGGGTAATAGCCCCATACCCGTTTGCGCTGGCCGTGATCAGATAACCGCTGGTCGGTCGCAGCACCTCGCCGGCTTCTTCGGTCCAGGTCACCGTCACTGAATTGGGGCCGCTGGACTCGACTGTAAAACTTGTGGGCGAACCGTCTATCCAGGCCTTGTTAACGTCAGGGTAGTTGGGTTCTCCGGGCGTAACCCAGTCGTCATCAGCATTTCTGCTGTAGAATTCGGAGATTGCAGTCAAATCGTCAACCGTATTCGACTCAAAATAGACGGCCTTGCCGGCGCCGGGGCTGATGTGGTAGCCAATCAAAGTATCACCTTGATCCCAATCATGCACCACATTACCCTCGCTATCTCTGAGGATCGGGGTGTCGGTGGCGCCGCTCTCATCGTCAAATCCGGACCAGGTGTTGGCTTCAAACAAAGTCGTGTTGTTGTGAGGCGCAACAACAGTGAAATTACCATCCGTTATGGACGTATCATCCGGGGGCAACATACTATCCCGGTGATCGCCATCATAGATCACAATCAGGGTTCCTCTGGGGACAGCCTGCCAGAAAGTATCCGGCGCCGGTTCAAAGGTAACAAAAACATTACCCTCACCGTCTTCCAAAGTCCAGCCGCGCATATCAAGGTCATCGACTGTGACCAGTAGTTCAACCCACTCATTGTCGCCGCCATATCCCTGGGACCACTCGTGGATAATCGCATCATAGGCAGCGGCCCGGGCCAGTCCACCGACCAGCAACAAGACCATTATGATGGGCAATATGGCGATTACAGTATACCTGAAAGTTTCACAAAAGCTTTTCATTTTAGTGCTCCTTTTTCTCGTTATACGTTGGCTTGCTCGATTTCTTGTAAAAAATATTTTTATGATGTGTGCATAGACTACCTCCTAATTACCTCAGTTCGGAGTTAAACAGAAACTCGGTTTTTTCCCAGTTGAATACGGCTTCAATTCGGCAAATTGGCTCTGGTAATCAGGCATTTGGCTTCAACCACCTGCCAAAAACCGAGTTTCTTGAGCTATCGCCTCTAACCCCGAACTCAGGTTAATTGCTTTTGAGGATTAAAGGGATGAAGATTCTTTGTACGGTTTTGTTTACTGTTTCATAATCAGCGGCAAGTAAAGCTGCGTTTCGTTTTGATGCGGATTTAACTCGATGGCGACTACTTCGATGGCAATATTGTTGGCCGGGGTCGGGTCAGGCCCGTTGGACCCGTCGTCGGTGACGGTGGCCGTGTTGGTTATCCCAGTCACTTCAGCCGGCATGGGATTATCGAGAACCACGCTGACCGTCCGGGTCGTCCTGCCGCCGGCCGCCAGGGTGAAGGAGGGCCAGCTCACTCGCCCGCCGCTCTCGCTCCCGCCATCGCTGGCCGCAATAAAGGAAAGACCCCGGTCAGGCAAGCTATCGCTGACGGTCACGCCGGCGGCGTCCCAATTGCCCACATTGGAGATGGTCAGGGTATAGGTCAGCCTCTGGCCAGGCCGAACCCGGCTCTGGCCATTCTCTTTGTGGATGACCAGGTCGGGCGAAGTAGACGGGCACGGGCACAGGTAGCTAACATTGACCCCCACCAAAACCATGGAGTCGCCGTTTTCCTCCGGCGACCGGGCTGTAATCTCGACCCGGTTGGTGCCGGTGGGTACCCGGGGCAGGGTCAGGGTGACAATGTTCAACTCCGGCTCATGGGTCGGCCCGACTTCACTCACCACCCTGGTAACGCCGCCGGCCGCAGCTTCGACCTCAATAAGACGTGTATCGTCATCATTGTCGATGACAACAGCCGTAATGAGCAGGTCTGATTCCTGCATCAAGGATGGGAAAGTGAGGATTTCAGTGTGGGTGTAATAGCCGTCCCCGGCATAGGCATAACCGTTGGTAGTTTTGCCCACAAAGGTCCAATCGTCTTCGGTGGCGCGTTTGGCATATAGAACGAGAGCGCGCGGCGTTTTGTAGTAGTCGCCGCCGTCGCTGTACAACGGTTTAAGGGCGCCATCGCCGACGTACAGCGGTTCGTGGGTGCCGTCGCCGATTACGTGAGCCGTAATCAGGCCGGCCGGCTGCAAATTCTGCTCAAAAGTGTAGGCATATAAAGTGCTGCTGCCCGGTTCGGTCAAAGCGACCGTCTCCGGGGCTGAGGTGATGAAAGTAACACCGTCCGGGGCAGGCGAGCGCCCGGCGACCTGGGCCAGCAGCGCGCTAACGCCGGCCGGGTCGGTCAGCGCCAAAGTTTGGGGATTGATCGTGTTGTACTCATCTCCCATGCCAACGCCGGTAATATCCATCCGCCAGGACACACACACGTCGTGCCACGTATTGTCACCTCCGGCGACCGCATCAATATCAGTGGCGCTATTATTATCCGGCGATGGGTCGGGGCCGTGGCTGCCGTCGTCAATAACGTAAGCCGTATTGACGATAGTATCTACCCCAAACGGCAGGCTGTCTTTTACCCGAACGACCACAGTTCGCCTGGTGACCGCCCCGCCGGCCAGGTTAAAGAGCGGCCACGAGACAAGACCATCCGCCTCGCTGCCCCCCTCGCCGGCTGCCACAAAAATAGTTTCGGCTGCTAACGTATCGGTCAGGACGATGCCCACGGCCTCTTGAGTACCAAGGTTGGTAATAGTGAGCGTGTAAGTTAGCGTTTGGCCGGGCTGAACTGTCGTCTGCCCATCCGTTTTGCTGATGGATAGATCGGGCGACGCGTTTTCGATAATGTGTTGGACGCATTGGTCGACAATCGCGACCAAAACCGGTTGAGGATTTTGACGAAAACTGGAAATATCAAAGACCTGACCACCGGTTTCCGTAGACAGGCTGCCGGGCAAGGGGCCGTAATCTTGTTGGGTTTCGGAGTCGGATGTATCCACGATTCCCAAAAAGACAGACTGGCGGCTGTTGAGAGCGGCCAGAGCATCCTCTTTTGTTTCGGGAGCAGCATAGCTGGTAATATTTTCGGTTGCAGACTCGTCGCTGACCAGAATAGCACAAACGGCGGCCTCCCCGCGGAAGCCCATCGCCTCGTCCATAGCCAGAACGGTGGCGTTAAAGCCCGGTTCGGTTTTGCCAACCGTACTAAGACCATCCATAGCATTGACGAACTCGCCAACTTGATCCGTTAGCGGCAGATGGATTCGCGCCTTGCCACTCTGGGAACGACAGCCAAAACCGACCAGGCCCAGTTGGTAGTCTACAAGGGGACTAAGCTGATTGACTATTGATCCGACCCGAAGTTTGACTTCCTCCTGGTCATCGCGCATACTGCCAGATTCATCAAAAATGAACACGATGTCACCCTGAGGCAGAACATCTGAAGAGATCACCAGGGTTCGGGCAGCATCGAAGCTGTTGTAGAGAGCATCGCCGGGGTAAGTAGCCGTTACCGAAATCGGTGTTCCAGGAGAGAAGGGAATAGATAGATGGGCAATAGCGATCCCCTGGGCATCGGTCTGCGCCGTCACGGTTTCGGAGCCAACTGTCACGCTCAGGGACCGATTCTCCATAGAGTTACTCCACTCAAAATTGTCATACAACCCCAGCCTGATTATTGTCTCTCCATCGTTGGTCAGGCTGGCCCCATAAATCATGAGATAACTATCGCGCCTGGTAACGGAAACGTCTACCTTGGTGCTGACTGAAGCCTCATCCTTGTCGGTTACCCGCAAGGTGGCGGTATAAACGCCCGGCAGATCATAAGCATGGGACACCCTGGAATTGTCATAACAATCGGTAACCAGGGTATTCTGGCTATCGCCAAAATCCAGGTCGCACCTTAAAGAAGACCGGTCTATTTCACTAACGTCATCCACGGAGAAGTCGAACACCCACGTTTCCCCCCAATTTACCGTCACGCTGGAACTTGCGCTGAGGGTGGGGGTGATATTGGAGACCGGCACCATTTTAGTCACGCTGGCTTGCCGGAAATGGTCATCGACAATGGTCAGGGTGACAGGATACAGGTCGTTATCGGGAAAAGGGGTGGTAAGTTGCGGGTCGTGACCCTCTAGCAGGTCGGAAATGTTCCATATGCGTTCCTGTATAGCGCCGTCTGGGCCGGCGGAATTGTCGGTAAAAGTAACGGTTTCTGCCTCAGCAGGGGCGGCGGGCGACCAGCTAAAATCTGGCGTTACCAGGTCCAGGACGGTGTATTCCATCTCGGCGGTCGCCTGCAGGCCACCATCATCGGTTACCGTCAAGCGAACAGGGTATGTCCCGGGGCCGGCATAAGTATGGCTGGGATATTGTTCGGTGGAGGTAGTGCCATCACCAAAATCCCACTGCCAGGCCACGATTTGCCCGTCCGGATCGACCGAAGTATCGTCAAAGGGAACGACCGCGCCACCTTGTTGCGGTGAAAAAACCTGAAAATCGTACAACCGAATGTATGAACTGTTGCCGTGGTTGTTTGAAATGACCAACTGAACGTATTGGGCAGCGACCGGTGAGAAGGTATACCAGTGAAACAGATCATCTTCAGGCAAAGTGCCGCTGAGAACCGTTACAAATTCCGAATCGCCGGAACCGGTATTAGAAACTCTAATTTGGAAATCTCTGGGGCTTGAACTGCCACCAAAGCCCCGGATTTTTACCCGGTCGATCAAGTAGGATTCTCCCCTGGTCAGGAGGAGCTTAAATCCCTGGTTCGTGATGCTGCCGGTAGTAGTTTGCCAATACGTCTCCTCCAGCAAATCCAGGACATTGTCGGCCGTATAGTTGTAATAGTGGCTGGTAGTCTCGATAATTGAGGCCCCAACCCCCTCCAGTTGGGCCACATTGGCCCCACCCTGGTTCAAAACCTGAAAATCGTTCACCTGCACAAACCTGGCTCCATAATTATTCTCGACCCAGAGTTGGACATACCTGGCTTGCACCGGGGCAAAGCTGAACTCCTGGGTAGTGGTACTGTCAAGTCCAGTACCGCTGAAAATGGTGGTGAACGCGGCATCGTCGGAGGTGGTGTTTGACGCCCGCACTTCAAAATCCTGTATCGCCGCCAGGGCATTGCTAGACTCAAATCTAATACGGTTAATGGTATAGCTCTCTCCACCCCCCAACTGCACCTTGAGCCACTGATCGGTAGTTTGGTTGTAGTTGGTGAGCCAACGGGAGGTACTGCTGGCATCGATGGCGTTCTGGGCCGCATAACTCTGACTGTACTGGCTGGAAAAATCGACAATGGAGGCGCATGGCCCCTCTTTTTGAGAGACAAGTCCGCCCGCCCGACTGCGGGTCCAGACCTGAAAATTATCTAGTTTTATATAGGCCGAGCTGCCGTGATTATTAATGATATAAAGTTGAACGTATTTGGCCTGAACCGGGGCGAAAGTGAATTCGTGCGAAAAATCATCCTGGGGCAGCGTTTCGCTCAAAATAGGGATAAAGTCATCTTCGGCCACACCGGTCGCTGATACCCGAATCTCGAAATCTTTGGCTCCGTTTGTATCAGAGCCCCCCTGCAGCGTCACCCGGTCGATGATGTAGGATTGCCCCCTGGCCAGTTCGACCGTAAGCCACTGGTTGGACGTCTGGCCGCTTTCAGTCAACCAGTATCGGCCCGGGGAACTATCAATAGCGTATTCCGCCCTATATAGAGACGAATAGCTGCCAGAGAACGAAACGATGCTGGCCTCATCTTCTAACTGGGCCACATTCATCGCTTTGCCAATCGTAAAACTGGCGACCGGCCGTAGATTAGCCTGGAAGTTATCCGGCGACGCTGCCTGTGCCACCACGCCGGTGGAAATAATACACAGAATTGTCAAGCATAAGATCAGATGCTTTTTCATGTCGTTGTCCCCCTTTATTGCACTTACAAAATTACTTTGTTCCGCGCCCGTTCATATCTATCTACCGAGCCTGAGGCATCAACAAATCGGGCGCGTCCCGGCAGACGAGGTCAAAGTTGTTTTGAGCAGGATCAGGTTTGTATTTTGGAACAGCATAGTATAGAATAAAAAGGCAGCCGCCGGGCTCGCTCTCAGATGAATGACCCTGAGACCGACCGGGGTGCTGCATCCCGAGGAGGCGCCGCTAGACCGCCAAGTCACCGGCAGCGCCTCCTCACCTTTTTAACCGTGTCCTCATCAACACGGTCGTGAGTTGCGTAGTTTAAGCCTTAAACCACGTCACGTCGATTATACAAATCATTTTGGATTGAGAATTAAACAACTTCCTCTTAAGCTTCCAGGAAGGTTAAGCGCATACCCTCTCCGACAGCCTGCCAGGTAAGTTATTAAATCCTTAGTCCTTTGCCAAACTTGAGAAAAGAACATTGGCCTTACCAAAAGGCCAAAGAGGATGACGCTCAGACCAGCACCATAATGAGATGACTGCTTAAGCCGATTAAATTGCAATTTTCCCGAACGGGGTACCGCCGGTTACGGCAAGCGTCATTCTTGAAGGTTGGGAGGTACATTGGTTACTGCTTTCGTCTCGCCCAAAAAGTCCTCGGTCACGAGCCGGCGAAGACGGATGAGTAACCCAGCCCAAAATAAAAGCCTCCTTCATCAGGAGGCGTGGGGGCGGCCCAAAAGCCGGTTACCGCACCACACCTTTACCACGAAGGCTCGTGATGCACAACTCAGGTGGGCGGCCTGGCTTCAAGTCAATTAACCAATGCTGAATTAACAACAGTGATCTTAGCTGTTAATTATTAATTGACCTGTTACAGTTGCGGGACAGCGCCGGACTCTCACCGGCTTCGCCACGCTAAAGCGTGCCCGTGCCATCCGGAGCAACGGGCGACTGAGTGGTGGGTAGTATAGTATTGGCCCCATTATAACTAAGGTATGCACTTTGTCAAATTCTAGCCTCTTCGTCGCCGGCCACTTTTGGTGTTATGTCACCACCAACTGAACCCAGACTCTTTTAATGAGCTGTTGCCTCATGGGTGCATAATGGGCCACAATCCGCTGTTTTATTAGATCTGAGTCGCGCAGCTTGAGCGCCTCGATGATGGCCACGTGATCATCGGCGGCAATCACAGTGTCAATCTCCCAACCTCTATCGAGCCTAACTGCCCGAAGTTGTCGATACACAATCCAGAAGATGCGTATTAGCTTCAATAGCAGGTCGTTGCCAGCGCAACGATATAGGGCCAGATGAAACTGTTGGTCTTCTGATCTGGGTACCACCGGCTGTAAGGCTGCTGTTTGTTCTATACTAGGATGCCCACCGGCCGAGCACGGCGCCGAAATCCCCGACCAGCGCTTTATCCGTTTCGGCGTGCAGTGTTTCCGCCCACCGGCGACGCCAGGCCAGCTCTTCATCGCTAAAGACCGGTAGATCAAAACTCTCCACCGGCGACAATGTGTCGTGCATGATGAAGTCGCGAGTACGATCAAAACTGGGATTGGCTGGGTCCTTCTTACCTACCAGTTCGCCGTTTCAGATAACAGCCCCACCTCAATCGTGCTGTTGCGAGTGCCTCCCAGGTCAATGGGAACCCGGTCCGGCTCTTTGTGGTTAATGGTGACCAGCACTCGCTGGCGCGATGACATGCCCATTACCAGGTTTCCCCTTGTCTGAGGTATCTGGTAACTTCACTGTCGTCGAGCTCTATCCCCAGCCCAGGTTTCTCAGGAACTTGAATGTAACCGTTCTGCACAATTGGTTCACTCGTGAGCGCCAGATCTGCCCACCAGGGGACGTCAATCATGTGATACTCCAGTATCAGGAAGTTTGAGATAGAGGCACACACATGAACCGAGGCCATGGTTCCAATCGGGCTGGTAACACAGTGGGGTGCCATAGGAATGTAGTAGGTGCTGGCCAGGTCTGCGATGCGCTTGCTTTCCAGTATGCCGCCCGTCTTCTGTACATCGGGCATGATGATGTTGGCCGCTTGTCTCTCAAACAGCTCTCTGAATTCGAAGCGGGTGTACAGGTTTTCGCCCACGCAAATAGGCACGTTGGCTGAGGCTGTCAGGTTGGCCAGGGCAGCCAGGTTCTTGGGGGGGATGGGCTCTTCCAGCCACAGCAAGTGATAAGGCTCCAGTTCACGGGCAAGGCGGACGGAGGCAGGTAGATCGAAGCTGGAGTGGCAGTCCACGGCGATGTCTACATCCTCCCCGATAGCCTCTCGCACGGCTTCGACCAGGCTGACCATGTGCCGCAGTTCGGCCGCACTCATGGGCTGGTGATATTGGGTAGGCGCCCGCCACCGCGAGAGGTCCAGATCCATCTTGATGGCGGTGAAGCCCCGGCTGGTCACTTCTTCGGCTCGACTTGCAAAGGCTTGAGGGTCCTCGCCGTCGCCACCGTGATAGTCGCAGTAAACCCGGATGCGGTCGCGATGCTTGCCGCCCAATAGCTTGTATAGGGGCACGCCCAGCGCCTTGCCGGCGATGTCCCAGAGGGCGATTTCCACACCGCTGATGGCCGTGGTCAACGCGCCCGCCGTCGAACATCCTCTATAAACCTGTCGCTGGTACATCTTGGTAAACAACCGATCAACGTTGGTGGGATCCTCGCCGACCAGGAGAGTTTTCATCCACAAGATCAATTCTTTGATGGCACGACCCTGGTGCGCCCAAGTAGGAAAAGTTTCACCCAGTCCCACGATTCCTTCATCTGTGTATACACGTACCAGAATCCAATCTCCACCAAAACCTTCAATGACGGTTGCACTAAGGTCAGTGATTTTCATCGCCGGTCCCTCCTGTCTGGACGTAATCCAATAAAAGGATTTATTTCAAGGATGGTTCAGAAATAGGGTAACACTTTCTCAGCCGGACGAAAGACGAAGAGATATGGGCCAATAATTGGTCCTTCGTCTTTCGTCCTTCGTCGGCAATTGTTACCCTAATTTTAGGGACATCTGAATCATGCTTTATTTCATATAATGAATTATATAACATAAATATGCATGTTTGTCAATTGACAAACATGGGATTTTGCGCTATAATGGCCACATAACGGCTTTTTACTTTCAAATAATGAAGATAAAAAGGGAGGGCAGAGCCATGAGCATTACGCCAAGTCAGATAAGTTATGCTCGTGTGCTTCATATTCTACGAGAACAAGGTAAAGCCAGCCGGGCTGAGCTGCGCAGGAAAACAGGACTGAGTGCGGCGGCGCTAACAGGTATCACGCGCGACCTGATTGAACAAGGATACGTCCAGCCCATAGGGGTCAAGTCGTCGGGTCGCGGCCGGCCAGCAGAAATCTTGGAATATGATGCTCAGTCTCGCTATGCGCTGGGGATTGAATTACACAACCATGCTATCTTTGGCGTGGTCACCGACTTATACGCTCAACCGTTATATGTTCATCGCATTGAGCCTGTTATGGATGGCACGGAACCTGTCTTAGCTGCCATAGCTCAATGGGAAGAACAGGTACGCCCGTGGATGGGATCCAAAGACTGTGTAGCGATCGGCATTGCCATTCCCGGTTTGGTGAACCAGACGACGGGCATTGTCGAGTGGACCACGGAGTTCAACCTGCCACAGATCCCCATTATTGATATGTTGGGTGAAGAGTTGTGCCGCAGGCCCACTGCCACTAACCGCACCTATGCAGCCGCCCTGGCCGAAGCCTGGATTGGATCGGCTAAACAGGCCAGGAATATGATCTACCTCCGCATGGGCGACTACCTGGGTGGTGCAATTCTAATCGATGGCCTGCCTTATTGGGGATCGGCTTCTGCTGCAGGCTCCATCGCGCATATGACCGTGGATCCCAATGGTCTCCCGTGCCGATGTGGTAGTCGTGGTTGTCTGGATACTGTTGCTTCGGGTAATGCGATGGCTCGCAGGGCAAGAGAAGAGATCAAAAAGGGCCGAGCCAGCTCTCTCGACGACAGAACCAACGGTAGTCTCAATCTCATTACCGGAGCAATGGTGGTTGAGGAGGCCAAGGCTGGAGACGCCGTCGCCCAGGATGTTCTGCAAGAAGCAGCAGCTTGGCTGGGCATCGCTATCGGCAACTCGATTAACTTGTTAGGGCCTGACATGATTGTCTTTGGGGGACACATCGGGCGTAGCGCTGGCAATGATCTCATAGAACTCGTGTGCGATGTTGCCAGAACCCACGCTTATTCCTTGCCCATGCGGTCCGTTCAAATCGTGCCCAGCACTCTGGGTGAGGAAGCGGTCGCATGTGGCTCGGCAGCCACAGCGCTATGGTCCAATCTCACCCAGTCACTTAGTCTCCACCTGGGATAGTTGGAGCAATTCTATGACAGACTCATCTCCACATGCTCTGCTCTCGGTGCAGAATCTGCACATGTATTTCCCCATCAGCGGATGGATCCCCGGGCGCGAACGACGGTACGTCCGGGCCGTCGATGGGGTCAGCTTCGCGATCCATGCCGGTCAGACCTTGGGACTGGTAGGCGAAAGCGGCTGCGGCAAGACCACCATTGGCCGCATGGTAGCGCGACTACTGGAGCCTACCGAGGGGGAGATCAACTTCGACGGCCGGGAAGTCACTCATCTTCAGGGCAGGCGACTGCACGAGTTCCGTCCCAAGGTCCAGATCGTTTTTCAGGACCCTTATACTTCTCTCAATCCTCGCCTGTCCTTGGAGAAAATTGTAGCCGAGCCTCTCAAGATCAATAACTGGGGCAGCCGGCGCGAGATCCAGGCACGCACTCAGGAGCTTTTGGAAGCAGTCGGATTGCCGTTTAAGGATGCTAACCGTCTGCCCAATGAGTTCAGCGGCGGCCAGCGACAACGAATAGCTATTGCCCGTGCCCTGGCCCTCAGCCCCAAATTGGTAGTCTGTGACGAGCCAGTATCAGCGCTGGACATGTCCATCCAGGCTAAAATCCTCAACTTGCTGGTTGATCTGCAGAAACAGTTCCACTTGACCTACCTGTTCGTCTCCCACGATCTGAGCGTGGTGCGGCTCATTTCGGATTGGGTCGCGGTCATGTACCTGGGGCGCATCGTGGAGATAGGCCCCGCGCAGGATTTGTTTGCCCGGCCTCTACACCCCTACACACACGCCCTGATGGCGGCTATCCCGGATCCTCATCAGCGCACCGGTATTCGTGCGCTGCCCGGCGAGATTCCCAGCAACGTTAATCCACCTGCCGGCTGTCGCTTTCATACGCGCTGTCCCGAAAAGATATCCATTTGCGAAAGTGATGTGCCCGCCCTGCACCAAGTAGAGATAGGGCGACAGGTGGCCTGTTTCCTGCACCACGACCTGGCTCAGACAGAACGGGTATGAAGAACCGGACAGTAGCCAGTTGGCAAGGAGAGCATCAAGAAAGGTTCGTTCAGAGAGACCTCTCGGAAAGTCTGTCAAACGGGGCAGACGCTTCGGCACCTGGGGGTGCCTCGCTCCTCATTACGGAGGGCGGAGTGAGCACGCCCACGTGCGAACGGTACTTTCCGAGAAAACTCTCAGAAAGAAAGGAGGTATGCTGCGACAGATAAAGAAGGTGGGCCTCGCCCGAACCGGTATCGCACAGGCGAATGAGAAGCTGAAGTTCTTGATCATCAACATCTGAGTCAAACAAAGGAGGAAAACAATGAGCAAGGTAAAGCCAACACTTTGCTTCTTGACCGCACTCTCAATAGTAATGGGCCTGCTGGCTGGTTGTGTTGTGCCGACGCCAGCGCCGGTTGAGACCGAGGCGCCCGCCCCGGCTGAAGAGCCGGTCACCGAGTCGCCGGAAGCGGTTGAAACCGAAGCGGCCGAACCGGAAATGGCCGAGGAACAGGTCCTGCGCATCGGACAGGTCGGGGATCTCCGCAGCCTGGAGCCCTACCGCAACACCACGCCCAACTACCTGTTCATCGAGAACGTCTTCGACCAACTGCTCGTTAACGAGAAGAGTCTGGGCCTTAACCCCGAGGCGGCCGAGTCGTGGGAGCTGGCTGCTGACAACATGAGCCTCACCATCAAGCTGCGCCCCGATATGGTCACCCACGACGGCTCTCCCGTAGATGCCGAAATGCTCAAATGGGACTTCGAGGAGCGGGTCATGCAAGAGGATAAAGGTGTAGCCATGTATCAACAGATGGCCGCCTACTACGACTCCTCAGAAGTCGTGGATGACTTGACCCTGGTAATCAACTTCAAGCAACCCGCACCGCATGCCTTGGATCTGATGGCTATCATGATTGTGGCTGACCCCGACATGTTCGTCAAGGCAGACGGGAGCGTCGCCCTCGGCAACGAGGAAGAAACGCAGATCGGGAGCGGCGCCTTCAAGTATGTCGAGTATGTGCCTGGCTCGCACCTCTACCTGGAGCGACACGAGAACTACTGGGAGCCGGAAACTCCGAAACTGGAGCGCATCGAGATCACCTTCTTCGGCGACAGTGCTTCTATGATGGCTGCTCTGGAGGCAGGAGAGATAGACCTGGCCTATCTCCTACCGTTCGAGGAGGCGGCCCGTTTCCTGGACAACCCGGATTACACGGTTTGGATCCCCCAGACGCAGGGACTTGCCGCTATCCTCATGGTCAATCCAGAACGTGAACAATTGCGTGATGTTCGCGTGCGGCAGGCGATCAGCTACGCGATCGATCGTGAAGCGATCAATCAAGCCGCCTACTCAGGCCTGGCGACGCCGACGGGTGTGCCGATCCCGGAGAGTTCCATCGCATACAGCCCGGAATTGGATATCCCCACCACGGCTGACCCGGAGAGAGCTAAGGCGCTCCTTGAGGAGGCCGGGGTGACGGATCTGTCTATCAGTATTACCTACGCCGCCAACAATGATACCGACCGACTTATATGCGAAGTCATCGCCGCCAACTTGCAGGCCGTCGGCATCGACGCACAACTAAACCCGGTGGAGCAGAATGTTTACGTCCAGAGCCGGGTTAACCAGGAGTTTGACTTGCTGCCATCGGTAATGGCTGGCGGGAATAAGTATCCGGCGGGGCTGGAGGATAGCTTCGTCTTCGCGCATGTGAACAATAAATTCTTCGACGACATCGAACCACAGCAAGAGTACCTGGACTACAGTGCAGCCTTTGACCGAGCCATGGCAGCCACCGACCCAGAGGAGGCGGCGCAGGCATGGCAGGAAGCATTGGTAGCAGTCCAGGCCGGCGCCTGGGTTGACACACTGGTCGGACTGCCTTACGCATTCGTGAGCACGTCGCGGCTGAAGGATGTGACCTGGACCGAGGCCGATAAGCCGATGTTTAAGTACGCTTACTTTGAGTAGTCGTGCCGATTGTGAGTGATTGCACTTGGGGGGGCACTACAAAGCCCCCCCTAACCCGAATGGGGAAAGCTCGTCAGCACGCGGGCGAAAACTCTGCGGTGAACCCCAGAATAAAGCCCCCCACAACCAAAATGTTTGGTTTGAACCGCTAGAAAGGCAACTTCTATGCAAAGTTACCTTGTACGCCGGTTGCTGGGAACCATCCCTGTCTTGTTCGTGTCGTCTATCCTGATTTTTCTCATCATTCACCTTATCCCAGGCGACCCAGTGTATGGCCTTCTGCCACCCAGCCCGTCCGACGAACAGGTTGAAGCCGTGCGCGCCAAATATGGGTTCGACCGGCCGTTGTACGAACAATACGCCGTCTGGATGTCCCTGGTCTTGAAGGGTGACCTGGGCAATTCCATCTCCAACGGCTGGCCAGTGACCAGGCTGTTGCGGCTCAAGTTTGCGGTCACGTTGCAACTGGCTCTGGCCGGCTTTGTCGTAGCCCTGATTACCTCACTGCCGATCGGCATTGCTGCCGGCTTGCAGCCCAAAGGTGTGGTCGCGCGCTTCATGGGCGTGTATACCACCCTGGGGTTTGCGGTACCCAACTTCTGGATAGGCATCTTGCTGATTCTATTCTTTGGCGTCTGGCTGGGTCTACTACCCACCTCGGGTTTCAAGGATTTCACCGACGCCCCTTTGCAGGCACTACGCTATATTATTCTGCCCGCCTTCGTGCTCAGCATCGCTACGTCGGTGATTATCGCCAACTTTCTGCGACACTCGGTTGAGGAAGTGGTCAAATCCGAGTTCGTGACCGCGGCCGTGGCTAAGGGCTTGCCCTCTCATCAGATTTTGACCAAGCATATCTTGAAGAATGCGCTCATTCCGGTCATCACAGTGGCCACCCTCCAGTTAGGGCTGATGCTGGCTGGGACGGTGATCACCGAGAGCCTGTTTGGCATCCCCGGCATGGGCCGGCTCATCGTGGATGCTATCTCCGCCCGAGACTACGCCGTAGTGCAGGGCGCGCTGTTGTTCATTGTCATCATCTTCATCGTGCTGAATTTTGTGACGGATATGCTCTATGCCTGGCTAGATCCCCGGATACGTTTTAATTAGTCGCGGAGGCGCGGTTCAACCCCGGTTCATTTCCGCCGCCCACCCGCGAAGCCAAGTTCAGAGAGCGCCTGGTGCAAGAAGTTCCCCCGGGTCGAAACGCCCTACCCTGGGAACTAAAAGGCGCGGTCGTATTCCTGTCCAGCCAGGCCAGCAGTTACGTAACCGGCCAAAATCTGATAGTTGACGGCGGGTGGACGGCCTGGTGAACTCCCATACGAAGATGACAAGTTGAGGGAATTTTTATGACGAGCGCTGTCCCAGCGAGAGAATTGGTTATCGAGCAAGCACAGGCTAGATCAGGCAAACGGCGTGTTACCGATTGGATCAGCCTGGCCATCCTGGGGATATTCTTGCTCCTGGCTTTGTTTCCCAGCCAAGTCGCCCCCTACGATCCCATCCAGCAAGATATCCCCAGCCGGCTGCAGTATCCGTCGGCGAAGCACCTATTTGGGACCGACGAATTGGGACGGGACCTTTTCAGCCGCGTCATTCACGGAGCCCGAACCTCACTGATGACCGCCATCGTTGCCGTACTGATCAGCCTGGGGATGGGGGTGCCGGTTGGGTTGGTGAGCGGCTACGTGGGTGGGCACCTGGACGAGGTGTTGTCACGGGCGACCGATATTCTGCTGGCCTTTCCGGGCATCCTGGTGGCTATGACCATCATCGCCATCACGGGTCGCAAACCGGTGATGGTGGCCGTCGTCATCGGCATTGTAGCCACTCCTGCTTTTGTGCGCATCACGCGAGCCATCGCGCTCAAGATCCGAGGGCTGCCTTATGTGGATGCAGTACGCTCGGCCGGTGCCTCGGACCTGTACATCATGTTCTCCACCATCTTGCCCAATTGCGTCAATGCCATCTACGTCCAGATATTGCTGATCGCCTCGCGGGCCATCATCATTGAGGCAGGTCTGAGCTTCCTGGGGCTGGGCATACCACCCCCAGCCCCTTCCTGGGGTGGTATGCTCAATACCAGTCGCAACTATTTGCACCAGATGCCCTGGTACGGCATCTTCCCGGGCATCGCTATCGTCGGCCTGGTGCTTTCCTTGCAGTTGCTGTCCAATTCGATACAAAAGGCATTAAAGGTGAACGCATGAGCTTACCCGAAATCCAAGCCGTGACCTCACCCCCTGGCCAGGGCAATGCCCCTCTGTTGAAAGTAGACAACCTTCAGACCCAATTCCCAACTGAACAGGGGGTCGTCAAGGCTGTGGATAGTGTATCGTTCCAGGTCGCACACGGCGAGATTGTCGGCGTCGTAGGCGAGTCGGGTTCGGGCAAAACTATGACGGCCCGTTCCATCTTACGCATTGTACCGCCGCCGGGCAGAATTGTTGGGGGACAGGTGTTTCTGAACAATCGGGAATTGACAAGCCTGAGCGAGCGCGAGATGGCCGGCGTCCGTGGACGTCAGATTGCTATGATCTTCCAGGAACCAGGTGCCGCCCTAAATCCGGTGCTGAGGGTGGGAGAACAGATCATCGAGGCATTACAAACGCATCATAGCCTGAACAAAAATCAAGCCCGCGAGCGGGCTGTGGGGCACTTACGTGAAGTGGGCATCCCGGCACCCCAAGACCGGCTCAAATCTTATCCGCACCAACTAAGCGGCGGCATGCAGCAGCGCTGCGTGATCGCCATTGCCCTGGCCTGTGGCCCCCAGTTATTGATCGCCGACGAGCCGACCACGTCGCTGGACGTCACTATTCAGGCCCAGATTCTGGATCTCCTGGTCAAGCTTGCCCAGGAGCGAGAGGTAGGCCTCATCTTCATCACACATAACATTGCTGCCGTGGCCCAGATTGCCCAGCACATCATCGTCATGTACACCGGCCGGATTATGGAGGTAGGCTCCACCGCTCGGGTCATCGATGAGCCCCAGCACCCTTACACCCAGGCCTTGCTCCGGGCTATGCCGACCATCAGCGCGACCAGGGGCCAACGGCTATTGGAGATCAAGGGGCAGATACCCGACCTGGCGGATGTTCCGTCCGGCTGCCCGTTTCATCCACGTTGTCCAGAGGTGATGGAAGAGTGTTCCGTCCAGGTGCCCCTCCAGTTCGAGACTGAGCCCGGGCGGCGCGTGGCCTGTTTGCTTTACAAGTCAGGGTAGATGGAAATGCCTGTAGCCGTATCTGCGAACTTCCCCTGCAACTGGCCGTGGATACGCTGGATATCGCCAGTGCTCTACGACTGGCCAACGAGGTATATCCGCATTACGACATCTTGGAGATCGGCACCCCCTTGACTGTTGAAAAAGGAAGGATAGAAAGAGGAAACTTAATGGCTCAATGCCGATTATTTGCGGCCAATTACAACCAAAACGTGATGTGGGTCTACGAAGACTTGCAGCGTTGGCTGGCCGACAGAGGGATTGACTTCGTCCTGGCCCAATGCGCGAGCGAGGATGAAATCATCCAGGCCGCCCAGGAGACCAATATCTACCTGGCCTACAAGTTCAAGGTGACCCGTCGGATCATCGCCGCCCTGCCCAGGCTGAAATTGCTGATGTCATCGGGCAGTGGCTTTGACCACATCGATGTCCGGGCCGCCACCGAGCATGGCGTCATCGTCACCAACGCGGCCGCCTATAACGTGGAAGACGTAGCCGAGCATGCGCTGACCCTGATACTCGCCTGTGGGCGCAAACTGCGCGCTCTGGAACATCTCTCCCGCCAGGGTCACTGGCAGTGTGGCACTTTGGTGCAGCCCACCCATCGTTTTGTGGGGCAGACCGTCGGCCTGGTCGGCTTCGGCAAGATTGGACGGGCCTTGACCTGGCGACTCAAAGCCCTGGGCTTCCGGGTGCTGGCCCACGACCCCTATCTGCCAGTCGAGGAAATCACCCAACTGGGAGTCGAGCCGGTCGGCCTGGAGGAAGTGCTGGCGCAATCCGACTTCGTCTCCCTGCACCTGCGCGTGACTGACGAAACCAGGCATTTACTAAGCGAGAGGCAACTCAAGACTATGAAGCCTACCGCCTTTGTGATCAACACCAGCCGTGGTGCAGTGGTGGATGAGGTTGCACTGATACGAGCTTTACAGGAAGGCTGGATCGCCGGAGCCGGATTGGATGTATTGGAGCAAGAACCACCTGACCAAGACAATCCTCTGTTGGCTATGGACAATGTCATGGTCACCGGTCACGCGGCGGGAACTTCCATGGAGGGAATGCAAGATTGGCAGGGCGAATGGAGAAAAGTCATCGAAGACTTCCTGGCCGGCCGATGGCCGGCAAATGTGGTCAATCCTGAGGTCCAGCCTAAAGTATCGTTAAACAGGAAGCAATAACTATCGATGAAAATCACTCGAGTGAAATCATTCTTTGTCAACCCGGGCGGCCGGGTCTCGTGGGGCACCGGCAATGAAAAGAACTATGTCTTCGTCAAGGTCTATACGGACGAAGGCATCGACGGACTGGGCGAAGCTTTCCATAGCCTGGACGAGCCTATAGAGGCTGCCTTGCTTAAGTTTGAACGCTGGTTGATCGGCAGGGATCCAACGCGTATCACTCGTAACTGGCAGGCCATTTATCGTGGACTACGCTATCCCCTGGGCACGGCGGAGCTGGCAGCCTTGAGCGCAGTGGAACATGCATTGTGGGATATCGCCGGCAAAGCGTGCGGTCTGCCTGTCCACAAGATGCTGGGCGGACCTTGCCGGGATCGAATTCGGGTGTATGCCAGCGCGAGTCTCCTGAAGGGACCAGATCTCGTAAGTGCGGCCAAGAAGTTGGCGGCGCTAGGTTACACTGCCGTGAAGTTCACGCCACAGCCACCCGGCTATGCTCCAATGTCGCCCAGCGCTGTACTGAACGCATCTGTAGAGCGAGTCAAATCGGTGCGCGAGGCAGTGGGTGAGGGGGTGGATATCTGCCTGGACTACCATGGCCGCAGCTTCAGCCCTATTGAAGCTGTCAGGCTGGCCAGGGCGCTGGAATCTTACAATGTCTTTTTCCTCGAGGAGCCAGCCCTTACTGAAAACCCGGCTTCCCTGGCCGAGGCCAAGGCCAAGACGAACATTCCTATCGCTGCCGGGGAACGAGCGGTCGCGAGGGGCACGATGCGGGAACTGATTGTCGAGCAAGCAGTGCATATCATCCAGCCTGAGCCGACCGCTAACGGCGGTATCCTGGAGACAGTCAAGCTGGCCGGCATAGCAGAGATGTACCACATCAGCGTAGCGCCCCACCATGCCTGTGGGCCGGTCTCCCTGGCCGTCTGTGCTCATATCGACGCCAGCATTCCCAACTTCCTGATCCAGGAACTTAACGTGGATCTGGATGCGCAATGGGTCAAAGACGTTCTCAGCCACATCCCGCAGGTAAAAAACGGCTATCTGGAGCTGTCTGACACACCAGGGTTGGGCATCGAATTGAACGAGGAAGCCGTCCAAGATTATCCCTTCAAACCCTATGACCGCCCCATCATCGTCAATCAAGACGGGTCGATCGGTCTGGAATAGGGCAGCATCCCTGAGACCTCTCGGAAAGTGACATTCATAGCCGAAAGCAAACAGAGTACGGAATACGCAGTACGCAACACGTTCGTAGTGGATAGGAGGCAAACCTGTGATTTATCGGCGTCTTGGAAGAACAAGTCTAAACGTCTCATTGCTCAGCCTGGGATCGGGTGGACCCAACCAATTTGGCCAGAGTGCAGGGGTACCGGAGAAGGAGATTCACCGACTGGTACATCGGGCATTAGATCTGGGTATCAATCTATTTGACACCTCCCCTGGTTATGGTGACAGCGAGTTGATCTTGGGTAGAGCCCTGAAGGGAGTGCCGCGCGACCGCTATGTGATCAGTACCAAGGTCGCCCTCGATGACGGCGCAGTCGGTGATGGCATTGCTCCCCCCCGGAAAGTCGTTGAGACTATAGAGAATAGCCTACGGCGATTGCAGGTGTCTGAAATCGACATCTTACTGGTAGCTGGTTGGCCAAAGCCAACCGCTTACGAGCAGATCCTGAACGAGACATTGCCGGAAGTACGAAAGCTACAGCAAGCGGGCAAGTTCCGCTTCTTGGGCGCCAGTGAGAAGTCCCGCTATGACGGTGGCCACGAGTGGCTGGTCAGGGGCCTGCGCGACGACCTGTTTGATAGCATCATGGTTGCTTACAACATGATCAACCAATGTGCTGAGCGGGAGGTCTTCCCCTTCTGCCAAAAGAATGACGTCGGCACCCAGATCATCTTCGCCGTGCGCAAAGTGTTCAACAACCCGGCTCGCTTACGGCAGGTGGTGGCAGAGCTAAAACGAAAAGATGTGGTGGCTCCTGACGCCGTGCCCGACGAAGATCCGCTGGGTTGGCTGGTTAAGGGAGATGTCTCTTCTCCCATCAGCGCCGCCTATAAGTTCTGCGCGGCCCACGAAGCGGTTTCGGCTGTGATGACCGGCACCATCAAGGCCGATCATCTGGAACAGAATGTGTCTGCCGTGCTGGGCCCATCCCTACCAGAGGAAGACTTCCAGCGTCTCAGGCGAGCCTTTGGCTGTGTAGCTGAGACCGTCGGCAACTAAGGGAGTTGCCCTTTCGAAATCCTTTGAAGAAAGGAGGCACATCCCTTGGATTGATACCATACAGGGCGGCTCTAGGTACAAACAAGTCAACTTTGACAGGCAGGGGTACGGTCTTCTTGCGCCTGTCCAAGCTGGATGACCATCAGGGATCGTCCCTACGAACCCATCAAGACTTAATGGCTGTACTTAGATGTAGAGCCCCTAGATTAGCCATGTTTTATCTGTAAACAGACACGTGACCCAACCAAATCTTAGTTTTCAGGAGGAACTCTATCATGACCACCCCTAAAGAACTTCGCGAGATGCTGCGCGGTCCAGTAGTCGCTATGACCACCCCTTTCAAGTCCGACCTTTCGTTGGATTTGGACGGTCTTCGCAAGCTTGTGGATATGTACTGTGCTAGCAAGATCGGTCCCCTGATCATTGGCGGGAGTACCGGCGAGCTCTTTTCGCTCACTATGGACGAACGCAAGAAGATTGTAGAAGTAGCGGTTGAGCAGGCAGCCGGGCGATTGCCCATCATCGCCGGGTGTCCTCATTCAGGCACCCATCTGGCGCTCGAGCTCGTCCAACATGCTCAGGGGGCTGGCGCCGACGGGGCAATGGTCACGCCGCCTTACTACACCTTCAGCGGGTTCGAAGGGCTTTATCGCCACTACGAGATCATCAATAACGAATCGGATCTGGGCATCCTGATCTACTTCAGCGGAGCAGTCCTGCACCAGGTGCAGGACATCCTCAAAAATCCCAAGTTGCTTTTTAAGATCTGCGAGCTGCCCAATATTTCCGGCTTCAAAGACGCCTCGGGCAATTTCTGGTTCCTGCGCGACGTCAGTATCGAGTTGAAAGGAAAGACGGCCGTGCTGGCCAGTGCCGGGCAAGGTTACTTCTTGTGGGGATGGGACTACGGTTGTCCCGGCTTTATCACCGGGCTGGGCAACGTCTGGCCCGACAAAGAGCTGGAGTACTGGTATGCCCTGGAGCGAGGAGACCGAAAAGCTGCCTTTGACATCCACTACAAGTGGGACCGGCCCTACATCGACTTCATCAAGGGCCGTGGAGCACGCTTTAACTACTGGGCGGCCGTCAAGGCGCTGCTTGACAAAGAGGGGCTGCCTGGCGGTTCGATGCGCCCGCCGCTGCTCGACTGGCCGGAAGAGGATTTGCCTAATCTATATGCCGAGATGGTGCGCATCGGCCTGATGAAAGGCTAATCGTCGGGCCAAGCCGGGATGTGTCTGTCACGCTTGCCCGGTCGTGACCGGGCAAGCGTGACATTACCCCAGGTTGGCACGGAGCCGTGAGAGTAGAGTCAACACTCCACTTTTGGGAATAGAGACTGTGGCTGGAGGAATACGAAGGAGAGTCCACCTATGTCAGTCAAGTTGGAAGCCAAAGCATGCCAGTATCAAAGACTGATTGAAGAGGTCTTCTTGGACAAGCAGGGACTTATACGTGGCTGCGTCGAGCGCGCTACCCGTCAGCCATGGTCCCTTGACTACTTTGACAGCACACGCGATTTTCTCCGGGCACCTGGTCTGCCGCCACCTCATGCTATGTGGGCTTACGAGCAAACTAATATGTGTCATGGCTTCTATCTCTTGAGCCTGGTATACCAGCATAAGGTAACTGGGGCGCCGCAATCTCTTGCCCTGGCTCGGCGCACTTTCGAGGCGATATGGGCTGTCTATCAAATGGCACCCCCTGCCGAACGGGGTTTTTTGACTAAGCCATACGGTGGCAAGCTTAGTCGGGAAACCCATGCCGATCAGTATTTCCCTGTTGTGTTGGGCCTGGCAGCCTATCACGACCTGGCAACGGCGGAAGAGCGGCTCAGAACCTTAGAGATGATCACTCACTTCGCCGACTGGTGGATACGTCAGCAGTACAAACTGGTCTACTTCGGCATCCCGATTCAAATCAGCGGGCGCACGCGCCTCAATCTGATGCCGCTATTCGGGCTGGCATACCAGCTCTCAGGTGAAACTAAGTATCGAGACGAGTTACTCTCTCAGTTGGAGGAGATAAAACCAGCTTTGCCTCTTTTTAGCGGCAACGCGCCCCCAGAACGCGTTCGGTCTCCCTTTGGTCGTTACTGTGGATGGTTTCTGTCCACCGATTATTTGCTGAAGAATGAGTACATGACTGAGGAGCTTGGTAGGGCACTTCTGGGTGATTATTGGCGAGCTGCCGAGGCTACGCTCGCCGATGATGGCATGTGCTACGTGGATGTGGCCTACAATCCTGAAACTGATCAATTCTACTTACCCAAGACGGGATACAGTCAAACGCCTCTATTCGAAGATCGCATCAAGTGGGACTTTGTTTATTGGGTCGGGCACCTGAAATCGGCTTACGGAACTGCCGGCTTTGGCGCAGCCAGCGTGGTTGTGCAGCGGTGGCTACCAGAGCAACTTGCGACAAGCGATGCTTTTGTCGCCCTCGCTAACGTGGAGGAAGAACGCCTCTCGAGCTACGTAGACGACGAACGAGGACAGCTTGATGGCAAGCACGAATGGCTGACTGACGATTTTCGGGCAGATGCCGTCACCCTTTGGTTACTGGCCTATTGGATGGGACGGCATCACGGATTTTGGGAATAGGTGCTTTCCCCCTATTAAATATAACAAACTCTCTCGGAAGTTGTGCCAGCCATTTTGTTTTTTGGAGTCTCCGAGAGAATATAGTGCTTGCCCAGAAGTAACTTCGACCTTTTACAGCTAGTACACGATGGCATAAATAAGTCCGCAGTCACCCCAAGATCGGCCAGCATCCTGAGTGTGTCGAAGGGTGCGGGTCAGGCGGCGAAACCTGTGCAAATCCGCATCCTTCGACACGCTCAGGATGCTACACAATTACCAAGTTACTTACGCCTAAATGTACTAGGCCTGATTCAGCGGTGAAAATGTCAAGTTATTAATGGACAAGTACATAACAAAAAAGGAGGTAACGATTTTAACAACTGTTAGCTAAAACTCAATTCGGACTTTGAACTCAGAATTCAAGGAGGAAATCAATGTCAGGTAAGAAGCTTTTCGTGTTCGTATTGGCCTTCACGCTGTTGGCACTCTTAGCCAGTGCCTGCGCCCCGGCGCCTGCCGTTGTCAAAGAGACGGTTGTAGTAGAGAAAATTGTAACCAAGGAGATCGAAGTAGAAAAGGAAGTAATCGTAGAAAAAGAGGTGGTGGTTGCCCCCACACCGGCTCCCATTGCCGCCCCCCGATACGGAGGCACGGTCGTCGAAGCTTTGCCGGCGACCATCAAGTCCTTCAATCCCTGGAGCACTGTACAAAACGAGTGGAAAAGGATGCAGAAGAGGGTACTGGGCCGCATTGCCTGGATCGATCCTGAAGGTAAATTGGTGCCTGATCTGGCGGAGAGTTGGGACATCTCCGATGATTCCACTGTCTATACTTTCTACCTTCGCTCGGGCGTAACGTGGCATGACGGGGAGGAATTCACAGCAGAGGATGTAAAATTCACCCTGGAAACTTCAGCTATCCCCGAATACGGGAGTGGTTTCCGCGCCACCAGCCAGCTTATCAAGGGTACCGAAGCTTTTGTCAACGGCGAAGCTGACTCCATTGAGGGTATCACTATACTGGACGAGAATACGATTCAGATCGAACTGGCGAGCCCAAGCGGATCCTTCCTCTATAACCTTGCTTTCTATGCAAACATCGCTCCTGAGCACATCTTCGAGGGAGTTGCACCGGAGGATGTACCCAAGCAGGAATATTGCACCACAAAACCTATCGGCACCGGGCCGTGGATGGTGGAGAACTATGTTCCTGACCAGACTATTGAGCTAGTTAGAAATGAGAACTACTGGGAAGAGGATCTGCCCTATATTGATCGGTACATCTACAAGACCTACACCAACTACTCGGCTGCATTGGCCGCGCTCGAGGCTGGTGAGGTAGACATCGCCGAGGTCAGGCCGGCTGATATTGAGCATATCAAGGGGGTACCCTATCTGGAGATCTTTGATTTCTGGAAAGGTGGCATACAATTGTTGTTCGTTAATCAGGCAAATGAGGCATTGAGTGATGAACGAGTCCGGCAGGCGATGGCTTATGCCATAGACCGAGAAGGCCTGGTGGCAGGACCATGGCTTGGCTTGGGGGCTCCGGCCTATCACTCTCTACCTGTGAACTACAGTTGGAGTTGGAATCCTCACATCGTCGAATACAAGTATAACCCGGAAAAAGCACGTGAGTTACTGGAGGAAGCCGGGTACGATACCTCTCAAACTTTGAAGATGGTAACCTACTATCAATCTGAAGAAGTGGATGCCATCCAGGCCTTACTTGAGACCAGTGGCTTCAAGGTGGATGTACAGAAAATGGACTCTCCAGCCTATCTGGAAGTCTATAGAGCCGGGGATTATGACATTGCATATGCTGCTACGTTTAATCGCCCCGACCCCGATATGAGCACGGTCAACTGGCTCTGTGACGGCGCAGAGAATTACTACAACTACTGCAATCCACGCGTGGACGAGTTAGTCATCGCAGGTGGGCAGACGGCAGATATGGAAGAGCGACAAGATATCTACCAGGAACTGGATCTGCTACTTAACGAGGATCTGCCTTACATACCAATGGCTACTGTGAAACTGACATTTGGTTATAACCAGCGCATTGCCAATTTCCAGTACGAGCGCATTTACTGGGACTACGCGGAGAGGTGGTACGTGTTTGAGTAACGTAGGTGGAGTATGAGCTGATCTTCACCTGACAACATCAGGGAGGGGTCTGGTTCCATGCTGCAACAGAGCCAGATCCCTCCGCTGCACAAGCGATGAGGTCACTCTTGTATGAATCGTTATATTGTCAGACGCTTAATCATATCTATTCCCGTCTTCTTTGTCATAACTATAATTGTTTTTCTATTGATTAATCTGGCTCCAGGTGATCCAGTGGACGCAATGGTGGACCCCTCGCAACAGCTTCCAGCAGAGCAGCTTCAAGCCTTACGGGAGAACTTGGGCCTGAACAAGCCTCTATCAATTCGTTACTTCATCTGGCTGAGAGAGTTGTTGCAAGGTAATCTTGGCTATTCGTTCCAAACCTGGCGACCTGTATCCCAGATGGTCTGGCAGGCGATGGGGAACACCCTGTTATTGACCGCTTTGTCTCTTCTGATCTCAGTAGTTATCGGCACTGCATTGGGCTTGGCTTCAGCTCTGCGCAGGTATTCCTGGTTGGACTATAGCTTGACGGTTCTCGCTTTTGCCGCCATTTCTGTACCGCATTTCTTTGTTGGCCTGCTGGCTATCTACATATTCGCCGTAAAGGTTAATTGGTTTCCGGCCGGCGGAATCACCACCATTGGAGCAAAGAGCCGCACCCTTTTGGACGTATTATGGCATCTTATGCTTCCAACGTTGGTCTTGGGCCTGCGCAACGTGGCCGAGTATCTCAGGTACACGCGCTCGAGTATGCTAGAAGTGTTGGGGATGGATTACGTCAACGTGGCCAGGGCTAAAGGCTTGTCGGAGTGGCTGGTAATCGGTCGACATGCCTTCCGTAATGCGCTACTTCCGGTTTTGACATTAATTGGCTTGAGGCTGCCCTTTCTTTTTAGTGGCTCAGTCATCATAGAGGTGGTCTTTAGTTGGCCAGGCATGGGCTTGCTGGCTGTCGAATCAATCAGCAAGCGAGACTACCCAGCCATCATGGGTGTGACATTGGTTATGGCTGTTGTGGTACTTTTAGCTAATTTGTTGACAGACATCAGCTATGCGATTGCCGATCCCAGAATCCGCTATGAATAACATCGGCAAGTTGAGGAATAGATAGGAGTTCTGTCAGAATGCTCACCAATGAACGAGAACAATCTTCTATGCCAGGAATCTCTGAGCAGGCTACGGACCACCGCGAAGTACAATTCCAGAGACGCGCCTGGCGTCGTTTTCGCCGGCATCGACTTGCATTGATGGGCCTGGTTGTCATCATCTGCCTGATATTCGTGGCCATTTTGGCCCCCATTCTAAGTCCTTACGACCCAAATGCTATAAGCTTGAGAAACCCGTTGGCTTCTCCATCAAGAGAGCATTGGTTGGGAACAGATGCTGTTGGACGTGATCTCTTGAGTCGCTTAATCTTCGGCACAAGGATTTCGCTCTCAGTTGGCATCGTGGCCGTGGGTATTTATTTGCTAATTGGGACAGTTCTGGGAGTACTGTCTGGATTCTATAGGGGGGTGGTTGACCAGGTAATTATGCGGACAACGGATGCTTTTATGTGCTTTCCCAGTCTGATCGTGATTATCGTGCTAGTCTCTATATTAGGTCCAGGCCTCTTCAATATAATGCTTGGTATTGGCCTACTGCGCTGGCCTGACATTTGTCGCTTAGTACGGGGGCAGGTTCTTTCTCTCAGAGAGCAGGATTATGTGACAGCAGCCCAAGCTGTAGGGGCAAAGGAATGGCGTATTGCTTTTCGTCATATCTTGCCGAACACAATTTCACCCTTGCTAGTTGCTGCCACATTTGGTGTTGCCAACGCCATCATCATCGAAGCCGGGCTCAGTTTTCTCGGCCTGGGTGTCCAGCCCCCCACAGCAAGCTGGGGAAACATCTTGAATTCGGCCCAACAACTCAGTCATATGGCAGATAGACCTTGGATGTGGATGCCCGCCGGTATTTTGCTCTCGATTACTGTGCTGGCTATCAACTTTGTGGGGGATGGTCTACGTGATGCTTTGGATCCACGTATGGTTTTGGAAAGATGATATCGATGCTGCGGTTTCGGGCATAATTGGTTGAGGAGGAATGAAATGCCTATATCCAAGCCTGGACGGAGGAGAAACGTGGTGCTAATGCTGGCCGATCAAATGCGAGCCGACAGTCTGCGTTGTTACGGAAACGCGATTGTCTACACTCCCCACCTGGATCGCCTGGCCAGGGAGGGGGTGCGCTTTGATTCAGCATTCAGCCAGCACCCCCAATGCGTGCCTAGCCGTGCGTGCGCTCTTACAGGGCGTTACGCCCATGTTAATGGCGCGATCTCAAACCACGTGGCGATGGGCCCCGACGAGGGCACTTTGCCAGAACATCTACAAACTGAAGGGTATAAGACGATTGGTGTTGGCAAACTCCATATTTATCAACAAAAGGAAGAAGCTTGTTTCCAGCAGCGCATGCTGTGCGGCGGGCAAAACTCGGATGCCACCAGTCCTGAAGTACTGCGTGAGGATTATAAACAGTGGGCCAGGGCAAACGGTTACTGGGATGCTTTGGAGGCAGCTTACTCTGCGCACGCAAGACCTGCCTACAAGGAGAATTACCAAGCTGTGGTAAGCCCGGTACCGGTTGAGGGATATATCGATAGTTGGGTGGGCGACCGGGCTGTAGACTTCATCCGATCTCAATCGATGGATCAACCCTTTTTCATGTTTGTAGGATTTCCCAACCCGCATAATCCTTTCGAGCCGCCAGAGCCCTATGCCTCTATGTACGACCCAGATGAGATACCCTTGCCCGAGACTTTTCACAGCGATTTATCTGGCAAGCCTCCACATCAGCTTGCCTATAAGCGCGAAGGCCGCAGCAACATCGGCGCTAACTACGAGGAGTTAGACGCCTCTCGCTTGCGGCGTGTGATCGCCCACTATTATGGTTCTGTGTCGCTGGTCGATGCCCAGGTGGGCAAAATCATGGCCGCTCTGGAAGAATGCCAACTGCTGGATAATACCCTTGTCGTCTTTATGTCCGACCACGGTGAGTTGCTGGGGCACCACGGCATGTTGTTGAAAAGCACTGACAAGTACCCGATGCTGTTTGACAAATCTCTGCACGTGCCCTTGATCTTTCGCGTGCCGGGTGCGCACACAGGCCAGGTAATCCAAGATTTAGTTGAGTTGATCGACGTGGCGCCTACCATTATGGATGGCCTTGGCATTCAGATTCCGCCTGAGATGCAGGGTTATAGTCTGTTACCAGCGATGCAGGGTGACACAGTAACCCAGCGCGATTTCGTCTTTGCTGAGAGTGGCGCTGTAAAAATGCTGCGCGGAGAACGCTATAAACTGGTGTATTATCCCGGCCAATCTTATGGAGAATTGTATGACTTGTCTAACGATCCGTTAGAGATGAACAACCTGTATGAAAACCCTGGCTACCAGCAAGTACAAGCCACAATGATCAAATCTTTGCTGGATCGGCTTATCTATACCGAAGCCCCGCTTCACGGTGAGTCTAAACGGGGACCTGCTTATTGGCGCGCGTTGTACCGTTTGCCTTTCGAGTAGCTATCCAGGTAAGTCGGGCAGAATCTGACGAAGTTCTTCTGCAACGAAAGAGAAAAATATATATGGAAGATCCCTTATCAACCTGGTCGAAAGAAGATAAACCTAAAGGAGATTTGCAGCTATGCAAGCCAAACAATCTGAAGCCAAACAGTACGACGACCCGGAACTGATAGATCGTTGTCGTCGTTTTTGGCACTGTGAAGAGACAGATCGACCCTTGGTAGGCGTGTTAGTCAATCGCTTGTTTCCGCTCAAGACTTTCAGTACCGGCCGTAATACACCTGAGGTTCGTCCGGAGGATGTCACCGTCCAGGATTTCCTTGACGATTGCGAAGTTCGCCATCAAGCCGGTCAACAGGTTGGCGGGGACGCTATTTTCGTAGCTTATGCGAGGATAGGCTTGGCTTGGTACGAAGCGATTATGGGATGTCCAATTTATTCGCAGGGCGGTGCGTCGTGGGCCGAGCCATTTCCGGGCGACTGGAAGGCCTATACGATCGACTCTGTCCCCTATGACAATGGTTGGTTCGATGAGCTACAGGAATTGACTAAAGTTGCAGTGGAGGCGGGTGATGGACGCTATCCGGCTGGACCAACTCACCTGCGTAGCCCACTGGATCTTGCTTCAGCTCTGCTGGGAGCTGAGGAACTATGTCTCAGTATGTACGATCACCCTGACAAGCTACACGATTTCCTGGACGTATGTACTGAGGTGTGGTTGAAGATCGTGCGTGCGCAATACGCGATACTGCCTACCTATTCGGGTGGACACTGGAATGGCAACCAGCCGCTATGGGCTCCTGGCAAGACTATGTTTGTGCCTGCCGACGCCGGGGCGCTCTTATCTCCCAAGGACTTTGAGACGTTCTCCAAACCGTATATGCAACGAATGGTGGCAGACCTGCCCTACTCTATTCTGCATACTCATTCCTCCTACTTACACTACCTGGATACCGTTTTGGATATCGAGCAGTTACGGGCCGTGCAGGTAGGCATTGATGACGGTACCAATCCAGAAATGTTGGAGTTGCTTCCAAAGCTACGAGATATCCAGGAAAGGAAAGCCCTCATCGTCGCCGTAGCCGAGCAAGATCCGGACATTGGAATGGCGCAGGTGCAAACCATTCTACGTGAGTTGCCTCCAAGGGGGCTGTGTATCCTGAGGTACTTGCCAACGGTGGATGAGGGGAAACGGTTTATGGCTGATGTGTGGAAAGAATCTTAAGGAATAAGCGATATGCCACTGTCTGGTCACGTCATAGATGCCAAAAGCGGCGACCCGGTTGCAGCAGCGGTGCGTGTGGTCGGTAGCACTGGTCACGCGGTTGTGCCTCCCGGGGCGATTCAGCGACGGGGGTCTGGCAGGCTTGCTTTCTACTGCGACGGTCATTTTGTTCTAGACCACTACGCGGCCTTTGGCAGTAGCCGTATTTCATCCAACACCCGCGGTGACTGCTTCCCTACTTACTTCCCCGGTTTGACCGATATTACAATCGAACGCGGGACTGAGTATATTCCATTACGCCGGCAGATAGATATCCGAGGTTCTGACTTGGTAGAGATCGAATTGCCTCTTGAACGTTGGATCGATCTACGCGAGATGGGATGGTATCCCGGCAATACGCACGCCCACTACGATGAGAACGATCTTCGTCCAGACGACCGGTTGAGGATCGAACCGCTTGCCCACGATCTTGATTTTTTCGCTCTGAGTATCCTGGAGAAGCGTGGTCTACCTTATGCAAGTAACAAGTATCCGGCCGGGCTGCTTGAGGAGTTCTCTACTTCGCATCTAGTGATAGAGTGTGGTGAGGAAGCCCGTCACAATGAGGGATTGTTCTCTCCGGGGTATGGTCACATACTGCTGCTGCACCTACGAGACTACATCTATCCAGTAAGCCGAGGCATGTTGGTCAACGACCGGGCTCCTGATTTTCCGCCACTCACCTTTGCCTGTGAGGCTACCCAGGAGCAAGGCGGGGTCGTAATCTGGGCTCACAACGGCAACGGCATGGAGGCACCTGTTGCAGCCGCTTTGGGGAAAATGGACGCCATAAACATCTTTGACTATTACTGGATGGAGCCGGAGTACGAAATCTGGTATCACCTGCTTAATTGCGGTATCCATTTACCGGCTTCTACGGGCAGTGACTGGTTTATCTGCAACCACAATCGTGTCTACGTGCAAATTGAGAATGGCTTCAGTTACGATGCCTGGTGGGAGGGACTTCTTGCCGGTCGCTCGTTTATCACAAATGGCCCTGCCCTCTTCTTGACTGTCGGTGAACAAGAATCGGGAGGAACGGTCCAAGTGTCGCCCGGGAGCGCGCTGCCGACTAAGGTGACGTGGGAATCGTATTGGCCGCTTCATTCCTTGGACGTGATTTTGAATGGTTCAGTCATTGCCCATCGTGAATTCCCTGAAGGAAGTAGAAGTGGAACTTGGGAGGTGGAGTGTGTAGCAGAAGGAGATGGCTGGATCGCGGTGCGTTGCGCAAGCCGGCAACGGGACAGTTTTGATCAGCCAATCTTCGCTCACACCAACCCGGTATATGTATCAACTGGAGGAGTGACCGGTGATGCTCGGCACAGCTCAGCAGAGTTCTTATTAGGTACAATTGATGACTCCCTGGACTGGATTAGCCATCGTGGCCGGTTTGACGATTCAGTCCAGCGGGAGACGGTGCGTCGATTGTTCCTGGATGCGCGCAAGTTTTATGAAGACCTACGCTGATAAGAGCTTGGGGTTCATAAAAGAATAACTTCCCGTGTGTTATTTCGACCGAAGGGCTTAATCCCTCTCAAGGTTGATGGCGCGGTCAACGCTTAGCAGTCTGTCGGAGAGAACGATTTCGCCAGACTTCGGAAGTTTCGGAAGATGATTTTGCCGCTAAATCGACTGAATAATCCAGGCAACTATGCTGGCAAAGGCGCTGTTGTAAACTTCCGAAGTCTTTCTCCGACAAGCTGCTAG
>DAOUMD010000060.1:0-33834 GCA_034412795.1 Anaerolineae bacterium | reverse complement strand
ATTTTTGAAGAACGGGCAGATCCTCTAACTTGGACGAAAGAAATTGATATAAAGCGATCTTCACTGATCGTTACGGTTATTCAACCGTAACGGGTATTTGCGGATATACATCCGCCGATTATGGATTTCAGATACATATCTGCAACTATCAGGCTGAGTTGTTTGACAATGTCACATTGGACAGGTGTTCTATCAGAAAATGGATTTAAGGTGATTATGGGGCGGTTCCAGATGAATCTTGCCGATTTGCGACAATCTTGGCTGTCCGACGCGATTTCTCCCCCCCTCAATCCCCCCCGCTGGGGGGGAAGTGAAAATCCTCCCCTCAGCGGGGGGAGTTAGAGGGGGGAGAAATCTGCTCGGATTAGGTAGGCTATCGCCCCAAAACCATTATGTTAATGTGACATTGTCGAAGTAGTTACAAATTAAGAAGAAAAGAGGACATTTATGACTGCAGAAGATTGGCTTGAAGTAGCAAGGATCACTATCGAGGCAAAGGATTACTGTTCTCAGGAGGGATGACATTCTATGGATTCACAGTTTGTATTGTTTGTTGCCGCCTCGCTGGCGCTTATCGTGACGCCCGGGCCGGATATGATCTATGTCATCACGCGGGGCATCGGCCAGGGACGTGGGGCGGGCCTGCTGTCTGCGCTCGGCGTCAGTCTGGGTATCATCGTTCATACCACGTTCGCCGCGCTTGGATTGTCGGTTGTTCTGCGCTCGTCCGCTATTGCGTTCACTGTGGTGAAGTACGTGGGTGCCTGCTACCTCATCTATCTGGGCTTGAAATCAATTCGTAGTAAGGGGTCCTTGCTGGCTTCGGTTGGGCATCAACAGCCTGCTCCGCAGGGGGCCATTTTCTGGCAAGGGGTTGTGTCTAACGTGCTCAATCCGAAGGTGGCTCTGTTCTTCCTGGCCTTTCTGCCGCAGTTCGTGCGTCCCAACGGGAATGCTCCGGCGGTACAGATGGTGAGTTTGGGTCTGCTCTTTGCTGTATTTGGCGTCATCTTCCTGTGTGGGGTTGGCTTTTTCTCGGGCAGCATCGGTCATTGGCTGAGACAGCGCCCAGGCATTGCTGACAAGCTGAAGTGGGTGACAGGCAGTATTCTGATCGGCCTCGGTCTTCGTCTGGCCTTGCCTGATCGTCGTTAGAAGAGTCTGTAATCTGTAGAAAACGGCTCTACGCAGATTAGTGGGGTAGATGAACAATCCAGACTGCCAAAAGAGGTCATGTCATTCTGAGCCATAGGCGAAGAATCTCGTCTCACAAGGGAAAATGAGATCCTTCGCTCCTGACGTCACTCAGGATGACATGCGCCACAAATAGCGTTACACCCCATTATTTTGCGTAGACCCAGGAAAACTTTGAGTTCAGGCTATTAGAGTAAGGAGCGAGGCGGTTCCAAACACTAGCAGGACGAGGCCTGAGAGTCTGTTGATCCAACGCCAGTGGTCTGAGCTGAGCTTTCCCAGGAACAGGCTAGATCCGCCGGTCAGCACCAGCCACCACAGAGCCGAGCCAAGAAAGACACCCGCCACCAGTAGCCCGGATGACGCGTAAGCACCCGAGGCGTTGGCAATGCCCAACCCCGCAAATACCGCGGCGAAGAACATAATCGTCATCGGGTTGGTGAGGGTCAGAAAGAGCGTGGAGGCATAGGCGGCCAGCAATCCGCCGTGCTGTGCAGTGGCTCCCCGCTCAGCCGGTTTGGAGAGGAACGTCCTGATACCCAGGTAGCATAGAAATACGCCACCGATCAGGCTGAGCCACGTTTTTTGGTCGATCAACAGGCCTGAAATGAAGGTGAGTCCAAATCCGGCGACCATACCGTACATAGCATCAGCCGTGGCAGCACCCAGACCGGAGACCAAACCATAAGCCCGCCCCTCGGTCAAAGTGCGGCGCACACACAGGATACCGATCGGGCCAATCGGCGCCGCGATTGATAACCCAATCGCCATCCCTTTGAACAGGAAGATGATGTCCATATGTCAATCATATCAGAAAGATCGCCGATCACCAATATCCAATGTTAGGTGATATTGTCAAAACACTTCAAATTTGCAGGTAATACCGGTATGGATTTTGGCTTTGAAAGGTTGCTTGATCGTACCGGCCTCAAAATCCTGCGCGCCCTCCAGGAGAACGCGCGTCTTTCTTTTAGCGAGCTTGGGCGCCGGGTCGCGCTGTCGTCACCTGCGGTGGCCGAACGTGTGCACAAGATGGAAGAGGCGGGTATCATTGCGGGTTACCACGCGCGGGTCGAGCCGGAGAAGGTCGGTCTTCCGATCATGGCTTTCGTCATGCTCAGGACACGTGCTGAGAAGTACCCTGACATCGTTTTATTGGCTCGTCGTCTCCCTGAGATATTAGAGTGTCACCATGTAAGTGGCAGTGAGTCCTTCATTATGAAAGTAATTGTCTCATCTGTCCCTCATCTGGAAAATCTCATCGAAAGGCTCAGCCCGTTTGGTGAGACGAGCACGCTCATTGTTCTGTCATCGCCGGTGGTCAAGGAAGTGCTTGACCTGGAAGAGAAACATGAATAATCACAAAGCCACTTACCCCAACTACTTCTCAACTTTTTTCATCGATCGTGTTTCCGACAAGCGACAGGACGATGAATGGCTGGCCGCTCAACTGGAAGATGAGGCGACGCGCTTCATACCGATTTGGAACTTGAAGAATCTCCTCACCGACGAGGGTGGTGTGCCAGAACCGGTCTATCTTTCGCCCGGCGACGTACAGGATCTGCTCCCCAAGGCGGAATCGATGGTTTTGCTGGGTGTGACGCCCGAAAGAACCTATTTCGCCATCGGTCTGTCCTCTGGTGGAGATTCACCCCCTGGCGGACTCGATAAATTGGGAGAGTTCCGAGACTTGCGCTGGATCGCTGCCACGTTGAATGAGCCTGACATAGCTTTGTTGGCTTATGCCCAGGCGATGACCTACTGGCATTGCCGTCACAAGTACTGTGGGGATTGTGGCAGTCCAACCCAGAGCCTGGAGGGCGGCACGCTGCGTGAGTGCACCAACGAGGAATGTGGGCAGCAACACTTCCCCCGTACCGACCCGGCGATCATTGTTTTGATCACGTATGGCGAGCGTTGCCTGTTAGGTCGAAAATCATGGTGGCCCGAGGGCATGTATTCGAACGTATCCGGGTTTGTGGAACCGGGTGAGAGTCTGGAAGACGCATTGGTTCGGGAGGTGCGCGAGGAAACCGGCGTCGAAGTGGTGGAGATGACCTATCACTCGTCCCAGCCCTGGCCGTTTCCCAGCTCGCTGATGTTGGGCTTCACTGCCGTCGCCGCGAGTGAGAAGATTCGGGTCGACGAGGATGAGCTGGAAGACGCTGCCTGGTTCAGCCGCGAAGAAATGCGGCGCAGATTGCAGCAGGGGACCCTCAGACTTCCAATGCCGGTCTCAATTTCGTTTCGCTTGATAGAAGAGTGGTTTGATGCGGGTGATTGTGGTCGGTTAAGAAGTATCTCAGGTGGGGTGTGAGTTATACCCTGGAGGTACTGGTGAGCATTAAGGCCTCATCTTCTGTGCGAAGTTATCTGCCAGTATCTGCTCATGCATGTCATTTCGACCAAGGGGAGAAATCTTGAGCCATTGGGATGGTTCACTATTTGGTTGACACTTCTTACCGGTCAAATCAAGCAAAGTAACCTCGTAAAACGTAAAACGTGATGCGTAAAGGCACATTCGCCAAGAATCATTACGCTTTACGCCTTACGTGTTGAGTCTACAGACATTTTGACATTGACCGAATTATGGCGTTTTTCTGGCCTGGGAGGCTTGGTTCGGCGTGAATTTAAGGAAATGGCGGTCCAAACAAGCTGACCGAGGGCCAGTCCAGAGTTGCGTAAGCCAATAAGCAAGGCATGAGCCGAGAAATTGGGCTGAATCCGGGCAAGATGCGGGTAGATTCAGCGATTTTAATATCAAGATGTGTGTAGACTCAACAGCCTTACGTTACGGATGTGTCTGGCAAAGCAGACCAAATTGTCAACCAGTTCTCTTGGCAAAATGAACCATGCCTAATGGATAAGAAGAAAAAAGGGGGACTTCTATGTCAACTAGATCCAAAGTCGCCGTGTTGCGTACCCAGCCGGAAACAGTGCTGGAAGACTACCAGCGCCTGTTCGAACTGGCGGATGGAGGAGAAGCGCTCGACTCCGGTGCGATCACCATCCTCAAAGATAACATCTCCTGGCACTATCCTATGCCCAGTGCCAACACCACCCCCTGGCAACTGGAGGGCACCATCCTGGCTCTGCGCCAGGCGGGCTTCACCGACCTGGTGTGCGTCCAAAATCAGACGGTGGTCACTAACGCCTTCAAAGGCGAAGACCTGAACGGCTATATGCCGATCTGCCAGCACTACGACGTGCCGGTGCTCTACAACTTCCGAAAGGGGGACATGACCTGGGTGCCCTACCGGCCCCAAGCCAAGATGCTGGCCCTGGACCATATCTACCCCAAGGGTATCCACATCCCCGACTATTTCTTCGGCAAGAACATCGTTCATCTGCCGACGGTCAAATGTCACATGTACACGACCACCACCGGGGCCATGAAGAACGCCTTTGGCGGTTTGCTCAGCAAACACCGGCATTATACCCATAGCTGGATCCACGAGACCCTGGTGGATCTGCTGGCCATCCAGCAGGAGATCCATCCCGGTATTTTCGCCACGATGGACGGCACCACGGCGGGCAACGGCCCTGGTCCGCGCACTATGGAACCGGTAACCAAGAATGTCATCCTGGCCTCGGCCGACCAGGTGGCGATTGATGCCGTGGCCGCCAAGCTGATGGGCTTCCAGCCGCTGGACATCGATTACATCCGCCTGGCCCACGAGCGTGGGCTGGGGGTGGGGGATGTGGCTGAGATTGAGCTGGTTGGCGACGACGTGTCGGGCGAGAACTGGGGTTTTGAGGTGGGCTACAATTTCCACCGTTTCCTGGCCTGGATGGCGTGGTATGGCCCGACTCGGTTCCTGCAGAAGCTGGTGTTACACACGCCATTGGTGATTATTCCCACCTTTATGTCGGAGTTCAATCACGATTGGGTTCATTGGCCCCTGAAAGAGAAACACGTCTACAAGGACTGGCGCGCCAATACTGCCTGGGGGCACTTATTCGCGCAGTATCAAGAGAAAGGCTTCCTCTCCTCGACTCCTCTGAGCGAGGTGGATGGAAGAGCGGTTGTTTACGGATAGGAGGGGTGAATGGCTTTCCAATTCGCAGAAATAAATGGCACACGCTTGCACTACGACGTGCGCGGCGCAGGTGATCCGCTGGTCCTCATCCATTCCGGTATCTCCGACCTGCGGCTGTGGGACGACCAGGTGGACGCCTTTGCCGCGCGCCACCGCGTCATCCGCTACGACGTGCGTGGCCATGGCAAGACGTCCCATCCACCGGGGACTTTCTCGCATCGCGACGATCTGCGGGCGCTCCTGGATCAACTCGGGGTCGATAGGAGTGCGGTGTTAGGTTGCTCGATAGGCGGGGTGATCGCTATTGATTTCACGTTGGCATATCCGGAACGGGTCACCGCCCTGGTACCGGTCGCTTCCGCGGTGAGTGGCTATGATCCCGAGGAGACGGATGTTGCGGCCAAGGAAGAGCGCAATAAGCTCTTCGCCGAGATGAACGCCGCTTATGAACAGGGCGACTTCCAGCGGGCAGCTCACCTCCTGGCCCGGATATGGATGGACGGCCCCAAACGCTCGCCGGACCAGGTTGACCCCCAAGTGCGCGCCCGTGCTGTGGCCATGATGCTTGGCCTATTTGAATTACCCGAAGATGAGGGTACCGAGCAGCCTCTGGAACCACCCGCTGCCTCACGCCTGGCCGAGATCAAGGTGCCCACTCTGGTCGTGGTGGGCGATCATGACGACCAGAGGATCCTGCTGGCCGCTGATTTCCTGGCCGAAGGCATCCCCGGTGCCCGGAAGGTGGTGATTCCCGGGGTTGCGCATTACCCCAATATGGAGCGCCCGGCTGAGTTCAATCGACTCGTGTTGGAGTTTCTGAGAGCTTAGCAAACGCGACGGGTTGACAAGATGTCCAAATTGTACGAGGAGGATGGTTTTTCCCTGGTTGCCTCGGAAATGGCGACTGCAAAAGCCGTTCGTGGAGCTGAATGGCCATAGTACCGGCTCTTCGGGTTCTGTAAACAAGAATTGACGTGAACATGCCAGAAATCAGACTCCTTCAACCCGGTGACGAGGCCGCGCTGGAGGCTTTCCTTCGGCCGCGCGTTGAGTCCTCAATGTTTCTGATCGGCAACATGCGTTCGGTCGGCTTGGTGGATCAGGGCCGCCCTTATCAGGGCACCTATGCGGCGGCGTTTGAGGGCGACCGCGTCATCAGTGTGGTCGCCCATTACTGGAACCGGGTGCTCGTCTTCCAGTCGCCGGACCATCTGGACGCGCTGTGGCGGAAGGCAGTTGCCGTCTCAAAGCGCCCGGTCGAGGGCCTGATCGGTCCCGATGACCAGGTCGACGCTGTGATGGCCAAACTTGACATAAAGAAATCAAGCATTCAGGTGGATGAGGCATCCAAGCTCTATAGCTTGGACTTAGGCTACATAGCAATACCGGATGCTTTGGCTTCGGGGGCGATTAGTGGACGACGCATCCAGCCCCGCGATGTGGAGCTGGTCACCGAATGGCGGGTCGCGTATAACATCGATCTCCTGGGGGAGACGGATGGCCCGCAACTGCGAGAGGAATGTCGAGCTGGTATCCAACGCTCATTGGAGGAAGGCCGCACCTGGGTACTTGAACTCCAGGGGCACCTCGTGTCGTGTAGCTCGTTCAACACGGCTATCAAGGAAGCGGTCCAGGTGGGTGGTGTGTACACCCCTCCTGAACTGCGACGGCGTGGATATGGTCGGGCTGTGGTGGCCGCATCGCTGCTGGATGCTCGGGCTGAAGGCGCCGAAAAGGCCATACTGTTCACGGGCGTGGACAACATCGCTGCCCAGAGAGCGTATGAGGCGCTGGGATTTCGCCACATTGACGACTACCGGATGGTACTCTTACGGTCACCGCTTGAAGTCGTTGTCTGATACAATGTACTTATCTTCCCTTCGTGTTGCCTCAGCCGATCAAGGCCGGTATAATAAGTTTTAGTCGCGACTGATTCACATTTTAAATAGGGAGGGAGTGTGCTATGCAAGACATGACTGCTGACAATCTCAAGGAAGCCTTCGCTGGTGAGAGCTAGGCTCATATGAAATATGCTATCTTTGCCGATGTGGCTGAGGAGGCGGGTTATCCCGAAGTCGCTCGCCTCTTCCGCGCAATTTCATATGCCGAGCGAGTTCACGCCACCAACCACTTGCGCGAGCTGGGGGGCATCGGCGACACGGCTGCTAATCTGAAAGCCGCTGGCGCTGGTGAGACGTATGAGGTTGAGCAAATGTACCCGGCTTTCAAGGAAGTGGCCAAGCTACAGGGAGAGAAGGGGGCCACCCGCAGCACCCACTATGCCCTGGAAGCCGAGAAGCTGCACATTGACCTATACCATGAGGCGGAAGAGATGGTGTTGGCCGGGCACGATATCGAGGGCCGGCCGGTCTACGTGTGCCCGGTGTGTGGCTACACGGTTGTTGGTGAGCCTCCTGCCAAGTGCCCTGTCTGTGCCGAGCCGGCTGAGAACTTCCGCCAGTTTTAGAAAGACGGGCAGTGATTGCCGGGATTCACTACCGGACACTTTTTCACCTAAGCGAGCGGGGTTAGAACAATCAACCGGCGTTCCTGTGTGGGCGAGCCAGCAAAACGTGAACGGGAGTTGAATCTGATGGAAGACTTGCTCAGTGAGTTTAGACATGCCGTCGAGTCCACGGAAGCAGCGCTTCTCAAAATCTCAGAAGAGGAGTGTGAATCCCGGCCAAAACCTGACCAATGGTCGGCCAAGGAGGTTCTTGGTCATTTGATTGACTCGGCGGCCAACAACCACCGCCGCTTTGTGGAAGCGCAATGGAAGGAGGATCTCGTCTTCCCAGGCTATGACCAGGAACGTTGGGTAGCGGCTCAGCGGTATCAAGCGAGACCGTGGCGCGAGTTGATAACGCTGTGGAAAGCATACAACCTGCATTTGGTTCACATTGTGGCAGCCATTCCTGAGGATGTCCTGAAGCAACCGCGTAGCGAACACAGTCTCGACCAAATTGCCTGGCAGAGGGTGGACCGTGAGGCACCGGCCAGTCTGGAATATCTGATCCGCGACTACCTGGGGCACCTAAATGCGCATCTGGACCAGATACTCACCGATAGCCATCCGACCACCCAATCTTCCAACAGGAACAAGTATGGTCATTGAGCAAGCCCAACTTGAAGACGCCGCAGAGATCCTGGCTCTGCAAAAACTTGCCTATCTCGACGAGGCGGCCCTCTACGACGACTACACCATCCCACCTCTGACCCAAACGGTGGAAGAGACGCAGGCCGAGTTTCGAGCGCAGCTTGTCCTCAAAGCTACGCACGAGGGGCGGATCATCGGCTCCGTACGAGCCTATCTGGAGGAGGGCACCTGTTACATTGGGAAACTCATCGTTCATCCCGATTTCCAGAACCGGGGCATTGGCACCCGGTTGATGAATGAAATCGAGAAACGCTTTGACCAGGCTAAACGATACGAGTTATTTACCGGATGCAGGAGCGAGCGCAACCTGCACCTTTATCAGAAATTAGGGTACGAGCCTTTCCGAAGCGAGAGAGCCACGGACAAGGTGGCGCTGACCTTCCTGGAGAAATGCTAGACCACGATTTCAAAAGTTTTTAGGGTAAAGCCAACCGCGCCATCTTGCTCGGAGCGGGTCTATGACCCGCGTGTTTAGTGAGCCAGAGCCGTCGGGTCACAGACCCGACGGGAGTTTTCTCGGAAAGTACCGTTCGCACGTGGGCGTGCTCACTCCGCTCTGCGTAATGAGGAGCGAGGCACCCCCAGGTGCCGAAGCGTCTGCCCCGTTTGACACACTTTCCGAGAGATCTCACGGGAGCAAGGAGGTGCCCGGCACTTCCGAAAGCGCCGGACACCTCAGCAGTCTTAATCCAGACCAGGTAGTGTTGACATTTGCGCATTCCCAGAGGTGCATTTCGTTATTTGTTACGGGGTTTTCAGGCGCAAGGACTCAAATGTCAACACGGCCTAATACCAGGTAAACTCCAGGACGTCACCAGCCACGACGTTGATAGCGGACTCGCCCTGGGAGGGTACGCCCGCGATAGCGGCCTTGAGGATGTATTCACCCGGGTTGAGGAAGATGGGCTCTCCCGCCGTACACTCCTCCCCCGTCTTGGGGGGCAGCTCCTGGAGGATGCCTGCCGGGATGACGTCTACGGTGATCGTCTCGCCGCCTCCCCGGCAGTTGTACATAATCAGTGCGCCTTGGCCAGACGGGATGGAGACCGACGGTTGAGAATCAGCCATGAACTCACGTATCTGCTGAATGTCGGCTTCAACTTCCGCCCGGTTCTCGGCATCCGGCACCAGCCGCAGATATGTCTCCAAGTTTTCGATCGCCTTCGCCAGGTCGCCTGGACCGAAGGCATAAGCGTAGCCCAATCCCATGTACGCATACCCGAATTCCGGGTCCAACCGGATCGCTTCCTGTAACTCGGCAATGGCAGCGTCCCAGTTCTCCTGGTCCAGATAGTCAAAGCCTTGAATAACGTATGGTTCGGCCGGAGATGTTTCCGGGGCAGGCTCCGGGGTGTCGGTGGGTGGTACCGGGGTGTCGGTGGGCGCTTCCGGGGTATCCGTAGCTGGCACTGGCGTGTCGGTGGGTGGTACCGGGGTGTCGGTGGGGGGGGCAGGGGTGTCGGTAGCCGGGACCGGGGTGTCGGTGGGCGCGTCTGGGGTATCCGTAGCAGGCACTGGCGTGTCCGTGGGGGACACCGGGGTGTCGCTGGGCGGTACGGGCGTGTCGGTCGGCTGGGCGGCCTGGGTGCCAGACGCCGCTGCCTGTTGGGTCGCCTCGAGTACGGGCGTCGGTACTGTGCAGGCAGTCAAGGCCAGGCACAGCACCAGCAAGGCCGGGACAACCATTCTTGACGTAACGTTGCTTACGGTTTTCATCGATTCCTCCTCGGTTCTTTGGTTAAAGTTTCTCCGTCCCTTTGCCCTGAATCCACTCTTCGCCGGACGTGCCACAATTGGGATTATCCTTCCCGTGGTGCAGAAAAGAGGAAAGCCCTCTCGATCACTGCAAAGCCCGTTGCATTCAGTATATCACATTGGCGCTGCACTTACAATAGTCTTCTGAAAACTCTAATGATTTTTAATGAATTCTAACCGAATGGAGTTCGCCGTCAGCCAAAACGGAGCCCATTGCCAGGAAATCTCGCGACCGATGTGCTAGAATGGACATAGAGTAGTGGAACAACTCTGTTAAGACGCGAAATAAATATATGTGGGGCGTCTCCGTGAGCGAGGTGTGCCATGGCCTGCACAGACTACTATCGTGTTTTGGGCGTCGCCAAGGACGCTACTCGAGCAGAAATAAGATCTGCTTATCATATGTTAGCTCGCAAGTATCATCCAGACCTCAACCCAGATGATGCACAGGCAGAATCGCGGCTCAAGCAAATAAACGAAGCCTACGAAGTGCTGGGTGATCTGGAAAAGCGAGCTAGATACGATCGGCAGCGAGAAGCTAACCGGCGTGTTGGACAGCAAACCAAGGCTCAGCCTACCAGCAACCAGTGGAATGATTATTCGAGCAGGCCAGTCGAACAGCCGGTAAACATCGAATGGATAGCGGCTACCACCAGCGCGACCCTCGCTATACTTCTTGTTGTAGGTAGCTTGTTGTCCACGAGCCTGGCGCCGTTCTTTGTAGCCGCGATTCTGGCTGGCGGTGTTTTGGCGGTTGGTTGGGAGATACATCAAAATGACCAGATACGGTGCCCCAATTGCAATCAATCCAAATTCGCAGAAGAGTCGCCCCGAGAGATGTTAGGTATTTTCAAAAAGAGCGCCGAGCCCTTGTGGGGGTCAAGGCAGAAAGATGGGGTGGTGATTTCTCACGTCAAATACCGATTGCACTGCCAGTGTAGAACTTGTGGGTACAGATGGATCGCAACAAAAACTGAGAGATTGTGAATGCTAGGCGTACGTGGATTTCATTATCCTCGCCTGCGGAGTCATCCCAGGCGGCGTAGAGGGTATCGTCCGGCGCAATCGCCAGGGTAGGGGAGGTGGACAAATCGCTTGGCCAGCGAAGGAGCGACGGACCTGTCGCTATTGCTACTGACAGATTCCTGTGGGCGCATCTAATTTCAGTTTGAACACACCCGATCTTTTGAGATGATTCGTTGACTTGGAGCGGCGTATGCCGTATACTATTTGCCGTGCGCTGGTGGCTTCCAGAGAGGATTTCTCACTGGAGTAGGTTGACACGATAGCCGCGCACACAGTATGAAAAAAGGGGGCGTTATTAAAAAGCAAAATGATGTTGACACGTCAGGATGACCTGAATACCAAGGATATGGACAGGGCATTGTCTGGGTTCTTGGATAGTTTCCCTGCTTATGAGGCAACGCAACACGTAGATGGTCTGCGGGCCAATGAATATGGTCGCTTGGATGATCAACGCCACATTTATCTTGATTATACCGGTGGTGGCCTGTACGCTGAGAGCCAACTGCGGCAGCACATGGCCCTGTTGGCCAAAAACGTGTTTGGCAACCCGCATTCTTCCAATCCGACCTCGCTTGCGATGACCCATCTGGTTGAGCAAGCCCGGGAATACGTGTTTGAGTTCTTCAACGCTTCTTCGGACGAGTACGTCGTGATTTTCACCCCCAATGCCAGCGGCGCACTCAAACTGGTGGGCGAGTCCTATCCCTTTGGTCTTGGCGATCAGTATCTGTTGACGTTCGACAATCATAATTCGGTGAACGGCATCCGTGAGTTCGCTCGTGCCCGAGGTGCGGAAACTACCTACATCCCCGCTGTTCTTCCAGACATGCGTGTGGACGAGATGCAACTGACCGATTACCTGGACCGGGGGCGGTGCGGTGGTCACAATCTGTTCGCCTACCCGGCGCAGTCTAACTTTTCGGGGGTACAACATCCACTGGAGTGGGTGAGTCAGGCGCAGGCCAGGGGCTGGGACGTGCTGCTGGATGCTGCCGCGTTCGTCCCCACTAATCGCCTGGATCTGAAACGCTGGAAGCCGAACTACGTGCCGATTTCCTTTTACAAGATGTTTGGTTATCCCACTGGGGTGGGCTGCCTTTTGGCGCGTAGGGATTCCCTGGCCAAATTGCAGCGTCCCTGGTTCGCTGGCGGCACGATCACCGTCGCTTCAGTGCAGGGCGACAAATATTATATGGCCGAAGGGGAGGCGGCGTTTGAGGATGGCACTCTCAACTATCTCACCATACCTGCGGTAGAAATCGGCCTGAGGCACATAGCTGCGATTGGGACCGAGACCATTCACGAGAGGGTGTGCTGTCTGACTGGCTGGCTGCTGGATAACCTGGTTGCTTTACACCATAGTAACGGTGAGCCGCTGGTACGCGTCTATGGCCCATTAGACACTTACCTACGCGGTGGTACCCTGACGATGAACTTCTACGATCCGAAAGGCCGATTCTTTGACCACCGTCTGATCGAGGCAGAGGCCAACAAAGCCAATATCTCGCTGCGCACGGGCTGCTTCTGTAATCCGGGCGGGGGTGAAATTGCCCTCGGTCTCTCCCAAACCGAGTTGGTGGCCTGCTTTCACCAGCCCCAAGAGCGACTGACACTTGACGATTTCCGTCTGTGCATTGACGGCAAGAGCTCGGGTGCGGTGCGCGTCTCCGTGGGCCTGGTGAGTAACTTCGCCGATGTATATCGCTTTCTGCAATTTACGCGGGGTTTCATTGATGCAAGTGCTGAGGAGAATTGAGTGATGGGTACCCGTGATAGAGACTACAGCCTTGAGATCAGACGGCTCCAGGGAGCGGACGATGCCCACGTCTGTGCCCAGTTGATGGCTAGTTCGGAACCGTGGATTACGCTGCGGAGAACCTATGATGATTCCATTGTTTTGCTGAATGACCCTGTCCGGGAAGTCTACGTGGGGGTCGTAGATGGCGCGGTTGTCGGTTTTATAATCCTGCGCATGGACGGTGCGTTTGTCGGATACATTCAGACGGTGGCCGTCGTGCCCCAGTGGAGAGGGCGAGGCGTAGGCACCCGGTTGATCGAGTATGCCGAGACGCGCATATTCCGCGAAAGCCCGAACGTGTTTATCAATGCTTCATCGTTCAATCCGGGGGCGCAGCGCTTGTACGAACGGCTTGGATACGAGGTGGTGGGGGAATTGGCGGATTATATTGTGCCGGGGCATTCGGAGGTTTTACTGAGAAAGACGATTGGGCCGTTGACGGAGTTTGAGCCTGGTGAATAAATCTACTGCTCTTTATTTCTGGTGTAGTTTATGATATAATCTTGATGGCGGCGAGGGTTTTCTCATTTCGGCTCTGAGCCGAAACGACCGGAAGGGCGCCTGACTGGGGGGCATCAGCCATGAGCGCCATCACCGTTTCCCGGCAGATGGGGAGCCGGGGGGACGAATTGGCTTTGCAGGTCGCCGAGCGACTCGGCTGGCGGCGGGTTTGTCGTGACCTGATCAACCAGGCCGCGCGGGCAGCCGGTGTGCCGCAGGTGGCCCTGGCCGAGATCGACGAGCTTGGCTTCCTGGGCCTGCGCCCGTCAACCAAGGAGTGGGGGGCCTATCAAAGCCAGGTGGAGCGCATCATCCGCGAGTTGGCCGATGGGGGAGATGTGGTCATCGTCGGCCGCGGTGGACAGATGGTACTGCGCGAGCGTCCTGACGTGTTGCACGTGCGCGCCGTTGCTCCCTTCGAGACGCGGGTGGCCCGGCTGCGGCAGGAGCGGAACGTATCCGAAGAATCGGCGTGTGCCTGCCTGGAGGCCAGTGATCGGGCGCGCTCCCGCTTTTTGCGGCGCAGCCACAATGTCCGGTTAGATGATCCGGCGCTCTACCACCTCACCATCAACACCGGTCTGCTGGATCTATCCCAGGCGGTGGACCTGGTCATCCAGGCAGTATTAGCCCGAGGCTAAAGCCATCGGGCTAAGATAGGAAAGCACCCTGAAGGGCGCCCAACATTAGCGAGCTTATGGCAAACGACGGCGAATCTTTATCCGATGTGACGTTCGCTCATCCTAGCGAAGCAGAATTTGCCCGCATTCTCGACTTCTACCAGATTGCGTGGGAGTATGAGCCGAGAACCTTCGAGTTGAAGTGGGACGACGACGGGAACGTCGTCGAGGGGTTTAGCCCCGATTTCTACCTGCCGGAGCAAGATCTGTACATCGAGTTGACCACGATGGAACAGAGGCTCATCACCAAAAAGCACCGCAAACTACGGCACCTGCGTGAGCTGTATCCCGAGGTCAACATCAAGCTGTTAAATCGGTCCGACTTCAAGCAGATGATGCTCAAGTACGGGCTGGATGATGACGAATCGCTCATCGGGCAGAATGCGAGCCTGCCAAGCTAAACCAGGCGCAACGCACGCCGGACGTGCGTTGCGCCTGGCATGAGGGAGGTCACCGTGGACTCTAGCACACCCACTCCCTGGCCTGGGGACATTGGACCGGTATTCCTGAGCGAGGAACAGATCCAGGCGCGCGTGGCCGAGTTGGGCGCGCAAATCAGCCGCGATTATACCGGCAAAGACCTGGTCGTCATCGGTGTCCTCAAAGGAGTCCTCGTGTTTATGGCCGACCTGCTGCGTGCCATCACTATCCCGGTGACGGTCGATTTCCTGGGCATCTCCCGCTACGGCCCCAGCCAGCAGACGCAGGGCGTGGTGCGCCTGACCAACGACCTCAACGAGACGGTGACCGACCGGCACGTGCTTTTCGTCGAGGACGTCATCGACACCGGTCTCACCACGAACTTTATTATGCGCACCCTGCGCCTGCGCCGGCCTGCAAGCCTGGAGGCGTGTGTCCTGCTCAATCGCGCCCGCCGCCGGCTCATCGATATCGACCCGGCTTACGTGGGCTTCGACGTGCCGGACGATTTCGTGGTGGGCTATGGTCTCGACTACCGAGAGCACTATCGGAATTTGCCTTACATTGTCAAATTCGAACCCGACCGAACAGAGGATTAGGCCCAATACGGTTCAAATTTGCGACCCTTAGTCAACAAAAAAGCCCCGGCACGTGCCGGGGCTAAACCGTGGAAAGGGCCCCCAGTAACCTTCAAAAAACTTCCGAGCTTCCGGCAGCTTACTTACTCTTGAGCGTCCCCAAAAGACGCCTTCTTCAACTCTCAGCCGGTGTCGCTTGTAGCCAACCGATTGCTGGTTTCCCGGTATTCTCGGATATCTTTCAGCCAGCTTACGGTTCATCCTGTCGCCAAGATGCTCCGCTTGTTGAACAAGGATTACTTTTCAGCTACGTTTTCCTCGGGTTCTTCTCCAATTCCTTGGAACCCTCTCCGAGTCTCATATTACCACATTTATGCGGTGCTGTCAATAAAAAATGGATCGGCGAACCTTAAAATTTTAACTTTTTTTAACTTTTTTGGCTTGGTGCATCTGTACAACGCATCCCGCAGCGCTTTGTGGCGCGGTTCGTCGGTGAAATAGACGTCCATCTTGTTGGGTGTGTATCCGAAGCCGATACCTGCGTCTGGATCGGCATAGCCGAACGAGCCCCCCGCGCCGGGGATGCCGAACGCCCTACCGCTGCTCCCGAAACGAAACCCCGGCCAGGGTTTGAAAAAGCCCAGTGAATAGGACATATTCATTTTCCATACCACGTCCTTGGGTCCCGAAGTCGGCGGGGTGGCCGGTGCGGCCAAGGCATCCAGGGTGTCCGGCTTGAGATTGAGTGGGCCCCCGCCGATGGCAAACGTGCCGTACATGTGGGCGATGGCCCGCGCCTGCCCGATCCCATTGCCCGAGGCCAGCTCGACGGAACGCACTTCGCGCCGGTTGAAGTTGGCGTGCTTGCTCATCACCTTGGGATTCAACGTGGTGCGGGCGCTGAGGGAATTCGGGTTCAATAGCGACAGGGTGAATCCGATGGGGATCTGGTCCATCTTGGTGAAAAGCCGGAGCAGGCTGAAGGTTTTGAAGTCCGCTACGCGCGAGTCAGGCACATCCTCCGGCAGGCCGATGTAGAACTCAGCGCCAAGTGGCCCCGCCAGTTCGTCCTGTAAGAACTGGCCGATGCTCCGCTCCCGGGGATCGACGCGGCGGATCAACTCATTCTGATAAAACCCCAAGTCCCAGCAATGATAGCCCCACTGGGTTCCCGGCTCCCAGGCCGGTTTCTGACGGGCGATTATTTCCGCCAGCCGGTCCAGGTCGGCCAGTGTCTTCAGGTCTAGCGGCTCGCTGATGGCACACAGACCGGCCTTGTGATCCATTAGCTGACGGACGGTGATGTTTTCTTTGCCAGCTTGGGCGAACTCGGGCCAGTAGGTAGCGACCTTTTCATCCCACTCGAACAGCCCCTGCGAGTGAGCGAGGGCCATGGTCAGGGCTGCGACCCCCTTGGTAGTGGAAAAGACCCCAACCAGCGTGTCTTGCTCCCAGGGGGCCATTGTCTTTTCATCCCGGTAGCCACCCCACATATCCACCACTTTTTGGCCTTGATAATAGATGGCGCAAGCTGCGCCCAATTCGCCTCGCTCGGCGAAGTTCTTTCTGAACTCGGCCTCGACTACCTCGAAGCCCGGCTCAACCCAGCCGTGAATCATTGACGGGGGGACCGTGACCTTATTCATTTGCTGTCTCCTCTATTCATTTCGCTATTCTAGACTGGCCGCGTATTCCGCCAGTGCCTCGTTGGCAAGCGCTCCCTCCGAGAGTCGCGCGGCGGCTTTGAGCACTCCGAACTTCCAGGGTTGACCAAATGCGCGGCGGCTTCCATTATCCGTTCGCGTTTCTCCGGCGAGAGCTTGTTGAATCGGGGACGTGGCATCTCCCTGCCTCCCACTTGCCGTCAATTAGGATGGATAATAGTTTTAGACTGAATAGTTAGACTAGGTAGTCTAATCATACTCCAAAAGGGAATCCTGTCAAATTGTTATTTGTCTTGGTAGAGTGAGGCACATGTGTGGTATAATAGGCGCACGATAGAGCTATGTTGACCCTGATCGTGCTCTGGCCTGACACGCGTACCGCGGCACACTGTCAGGTCGGTCACGTTCTATGATAATATACCTAGAAGGAGTACAAAAATGCCGAGCAAGGGTAATTTGATCGTGGCCCAGTCGGGAGGGCCGACAGTAGCCATCAACAGCAGCCTGGTGGGCGTGGTTCAAGAGGCGCTGGAACATGATGCCGTTGGAGGTATCTACGGGGCCCGAAACGGCATCCGAGGTGTGCTGGAGGAGGAGTTGATAGACCTGCGGCGCGTGCCCGGAGAGACGTTGGAGGGCTTACGCCGGACTCCGGCGGCTGCGCTGGGTACTGTGCGCCATAAACTCTCCGATGCTGACTATGACCGGCTTCTTGAGGTGTTTCGGGCCTACGATGTCCGCTATTTCCTTTATAACGGCGGGAACGACTCGATGGATACGGCCCATCGAGTGCACCACATGGCACTTGAGGCGAACTATGAACTGGTCTCCATCGGCGTCCCCAAGACGGTGGACAACGACCTGGTGGGTACCGACCATTGCCCGGGCTACGGCAGCGCTGCTCGCTTCGTGGCCACCGCGATGCGCGATACCGGCTATGACACGGAGTCTATGGCTCCCAGCAGCCCGGTGAAGATTATGGAGATTATGGGGCGGAATGCGGGCTGGCTGACGGCGGCGTCCGTGCTGGGACGAGAGGAGCCGGAGGATGCGCCTCATCTGGTGTACCTGCCGGAGCGCCCCGTTTCCAAGGAGACGCTGCTGTCAGAAGTTGAGGTGGTCTATCGCCGCCTGGGACGCGTGGTGATTGCCTTGAGCGAGGGCGCCCGCGACCGGAATGGCGAGTCACTGGGTACGGCATTGCAGCAGGAGGTTGACGTCTTCGGTCACAAGATGAAGGGCGGGGCCTCTGATGAGGTCGCCCGTCTGATCACGGCAGAGATGGGCCTGAAGGCGCGGGTGGACAAGCCGAACTACCTGCAGCGCTCCTCCATGAGTGTCGCTTCTGGCATTGATCTGGAGGAGGCCTACCAGGTAGGCAGGGCGGCTGTTCGGGCTGCCGTCGCCGGCGAGGGTGGGAACATGATCTCCTTGGTCCGCCTTTCCTCAATCCCCTACGAGTTCACGGCGGGGATGACGCCTCTCTCTGAAGTGGCTAACATGGAACGACCATTGCCGCCTGAGTATATCGACGGGGAAACCGGGGAGATCACATCCGGGTTCGTAGAGTATGCCAAGCCGCTCATCGGCGACCCGCTGTCCCCATACTTCCGTCTGCCATTGCACTATGTAGAGCGGCCTTAACCTCAATACGTTAGAATAAGGTGCCGGACACCTTTCTGAAGTGGCTGGCACCTGGTAATGTCTTGCAAAGACCCCGCCCAAGGCGGGGTCTTTGAGTATGGTACAAGTTGGGTTGATGTTTTCTTAGGAACGTGAGGACGCCCCGGCTCGCCTGCCGCCCTCAAGCGTCGTCTTAAGGTTTTTCAAGCTGTTGCGGATGGCTCGCTGGGTCGCGGCACGCCCTCCCAGTATATCGCGGATGTTGGCGATAAAGCCCCGTGGCTTGTAGTTCCAGGTCCAGGTCACACGCGTGCCGCCACCCGACGAACTGAACTCCCACTTGACCTCGCTGCCAGGGCCAAAGGGGCTGCTGAAGGCAGTATCCAGCACGCGCACTGTCGAGCTAAGGGGAAAGTGGTAAGAGACTACCTCCGCATCCCAGCTAAAAACGGTGGAACGGCCGCCTGGCTTGGCGTCAATGCGGAGCAAAGTCCCCAGGCGCATAGGTGGGGGGGTGAGGAATTCTACGCGCAGTACCTGTTCATCCCACTCGGGCCGGATGGCAGCATCGTGGCAGAAGCGAAAGACATCGGCAGGCCCCACAGCGATGTCAATGGTTTCTTCGATAATGGGCACGTCCTTCTCCTGTTGTAAGTGAAGGGGTAAGATAACCCGTAGGGTACGGTTGGTTTAGTAATTATACTATGAACACTCCCTACCCGCCAGTGAGCGAGATGGAGAGGGTCTGTCCAAGTTCTAGGTAGCTGGCGTATCCCTATGCGTCAGCGGCGGCATGGGGATGCCGTCCTACCAGAAATCTGGGCGCACTCAGATGGAGAGAGGAAAAAACAACAACGGGCCGGCTGGCAACGGGGCTGGCCCGTTTTCGAAAGTGAGGAGAGAAACGCAAAGTCAGGCCGCGTTGCCGTCGGTGCAGCTCTTGGCTTGGGCTCTTCGGGACGGGTGCACGTCGAAGCTCACTTCGATCAACAACTTACCCAATTGAAGCTGGTCGCCATCGTGCAAAGATGCGGGTTTATAGGGGGCAAGCGGCGAACCGTTTAACAGCGTGCCGTTGATGCTTCCCAAATCTTCCACCTCGACGGCGTGACCACGTCGATAGATGCAGGCGTGCTCACGTGAGATGCCGTGCTTTTTGGCATCGGTCAGGTCGACTTCAGGGTATATCCCTTCTTTAGGGTCAACCCGGCCCAGGCGGATTGGTTTGATCAAGGTTATTTGCAGTTCACGTGTCTGGCGCGCTTTTCCATTGGAGTGGTCTGGCGAAGAATCGAGGGGGCTGATGCGCAAACGAATGGTCAGCAGATCGGGGTCGAGCAAGTCCGTATCTGTGGCAAAGAGAGGTGGGGCATCATCTGTCCACGGGATCTGGCTCGCCTCTATAGGCTCGGTGCGTAGCTCCTTGGGTTCGGGCAGATAAGCCCCACATTCGGCGCAGAAGATCGTGTTGGTGACAAATGTGGCATGGCAGGTTGGACACTGAGTCATGGAGAATTACCTTACCTCGGAACATGTGTGAAGCGTATGTCAGAAACCCAATTACACCTGCATTACGCCGGCATGCGAGCGGCGCCGGCATCCTTCCTTCAAAAGCCAAGATGGCTGGCTCACGTGCCTGCGTCGGTGGACCGCAGGCGATCACTGGCACCGCGACAATAAAGACCTTACTAGCTTAACACATTTATGTTTGAACCAAGTTGGAATTCCATAGGAGAGTGGTTAGAAAATGAACGAAAATAGTTAGAATCCGGCCTGGGGCGTCAGGATGACCTTGAGTAGGCCCGGCTCGCCGTCGTAGAGCCGCTTGAACCAGGAGGCTCCCTCGCTCAGGGGAGCGACGGCACTGATCAAGGCGTCTACGTTGACGGCGTCCCTGGCCATCAAATCCAGACAGGCGGGATACTCTCCTTTTGATGCGCACGATCCATACACAGTTAACTCGCGGGTCACCACCGACTGGAGTGGAAACTCCGTAGCAGGCGACAAGTTGCCCACCAGTGTAATCGAACCACCTTTCTTGAGGCACCGGATGGCAAGTGTGAGGCTGGGCGTGACCCCTACCACTTCAAAGGACAGGTCAGCGCCACGCCCGGCGGTGCGCTCCAGCACGCGTGCTGCCACGTCAACTGCGTCCGGGTTTAGCCCTTCGTCGCTGCCCAAATGGCAAGCCAGCTCCAGCCGTCCTGGATCCAGGTCAACGGCGATGATCCCTCCGCAGCCCGCCACTTTCAGCGCCTGGATGATCAGTAGCCCGATCGTGCCCGCGCCCACCACCACGGCGGTGTCGTTCAGGGAAATCGGCGCCCGCTCAATCGCGTGCACCGCAATCGACAGCGCCTCCACCATCGCGGCTCTCTCAAAAGAGAGCCCCTCCGGCAGGCGGTACAGGATGCGCGCGGGAACGGCTACGTACTCAGCAAAGGTGCCGTCCTGGCGGTAGTCGTCACACGACACCCCCAACACGCGGCGGTTATCACACAGATTGATCGCGCCCCGGCGACAGAAATAGCACGTCCCGCAGTAGATGGTCGAGTCAAAGGTGACCCGATCCCCCCGCTGCCATCCCCTGACGTCTTGTCCAATCTCGGCGATGATGCCCGAGGCCTCGTGTCCCATAATCACCGGAGGAATACGCCGCCCGGTGCTGCCGTCCAGACCATGGACGTCGCTACCGCAGATGCCGCAAGCTTGGATCTGGATCAGAACATCCTCGGGTTCCACCTGCGGCTCGGGCACATCTTGGTACACAAGGCGGTGATAGTTCTCCAGCACTAGTGCTTTCATTGGAATGGCCTCCTGGCAAGTACCTTGACAATGTCGGATTCGTTGGTGACAAGCCCACCTCCCGCCCCCCCTTTTGCTTCGCCCCCCCTCTCCGAAAGTTGGGAGAGGGGGCCGGGGGTGAGGGCTGTCCTCAGCAAGACCATCATACCACACCGACCCTGGACGTGGAAAATTGCAGATACGCTTCACCTTGGGGACAATGTCTCCCTGAATTGGCCGCCGTCCACTTGATTGGTAGTACTAATCTTTGTCAGTCAACCTGCTCAGTCTTCCATAGAATCTGTGAGAGTCAATAAAAAATCAGTTGAAAATGAGGGGCATGTGTGGTATACTAAATTGAGTTCGCCGAGGTCGGGCTCAGGTTGACAATTTGGCCTGCTTCGCCAGACAAATTCGTAAAACGTAAGGCGTAAAGCGTAATGATTCTGGGCGAATGCGCCTTGCAAATGTGCCTTCAAGTAATCCACCGAGAAATAAATTACACGGAGAGGCGGGCTTCCAGGCTTCATAGCAACACCAGAACAGTGCAGATAATTTCGGTGGATTACTCACGCATCACGTTTTACGAGGTTACTTTGCTTGATTTGACCGGTAAAAAGTGTCAACCAAATAGTGAACCATCCCTGAGTACGTAATATAAATGTGGTAGCGAAATGAACAAGAGACTGATTGAGACCTGGATTGGCGTGGCAGGCATGGCTTTGCTGATCCTATTGTTATCGGGCGCGATTTGGCCGGAGGCGCCCCCGCCTGCAATGGCCTCTGATCCGGTCCTGGTTGCAGCGGTCCCGCCTTTTCAGGGCATTACTGGCACACCGACGCCGACTCGTACACCTACGTACACACCCACACCCACACCCACACCGACCCGTACCCCAACCCGAACCCCGACGCCAACCGATACACCTACGATCACGCTGACGCCGACCCGCACCCTGACCCCATTGCCCACCAGCACGCCGCGCCCCACCAACACGCGAACCGCTACTCCGCACCCAACCGTCGTCCGTACGCCATGGCCTAATTCGTTGTTTAGAGGTACTGTCTTGCTGCAAGGCCGGACCGCATACGCCGGGACGCGCATCTTTTTGAAGGAGGCGGCTTGCTCCAGTCCCATTCCCGGCCAGGAGGCTGTGGTTACCGGCGATGACGGTTACTTTGAGATTATGTCTGACCCTGGTCGGGTTTATCAATGCTTGCAAGTGTTTCATACGGGTTATCTGCGTGGGCAGAAGGTGTTACCCGATGGACATATGGGAACCATCACCCTGCTTGCCGGTGATGTGACGCAGGATGACCTGATCGATTCCTATGACCTGGATATCGTCTCCGAGCGATATCGTCGCGCGGAGATGACGGCGGACCTTAACGCCGATGGCAAGATGGATATTCTGGACCTGTCGTTGGTCAGTGGCAACTACAGCCGGAGGGGGCCTGTCTCCAACTGGCAGTAACTCTCTTAAGCGTAAGTCAGGAAGCCAAACGATGGCGGCAAGAGATCAGCCGACATGTCTCTGGCGACGATTTGCATACTTGGGCCTGGTGTTGCTGTTGGGCCTGCTGGCCGGCTGCGAGCTGATATGGCCCACTCCCAGACCGGCAGAACCAACGCCGCCGGCCCCCAGCCCGACAGCAACGTCACTCCTCCCTCCCTCACCGGCGGCTACTAGCCCCGGCGGGACGGTGGTTCGGGTTGTGCCCGCCTCTCAGCAAATTGACGGTGGACAAATGACCACGGCAGACATCGTAATCGACAATGTTTCAGGACTGTGGGGGGCTGAGATTAAATTGCAGTTTAACCCGGCGCTTCTCCAGGTTCAGGACGCCGACCCCGGCACTGAAGGAGTGCAGATCCAGCCTGGTTCTTTCCCATCGCCCGACTTCGTGGCAGAGAATCAAGTTGATAACGCGACGGGGACCGTTAACTACGCCCTGACCCAGCTAGCCCCCAGGGAATCTGTCAACGGCAGCGGCCAACTGGCTTCCATCACATTTCAGGGAACGAGCCAGGGAACCAGCGATCTAACGTTAACTGTGGTAAATTTGGCTACCAACGAGGGGGAGCCAATTCTGGCTACTTCCCAGGGAAGTCAAATAGCGATCATAGGTGGTGACAGGTGATACATGTCCCGCCCAGGTAGCCCCCAGGGGGATTGCGGCACGATTTCATCTGGATGTGCTTTGATTCAACTTCCTGGCTGTGGATACTTCCTGCCAACAAGGAAAGAAGATTTCATATATTTTGTTGTCATTTCGCTAGTTTTTGGCATTTGCATTTTTGGAGAAAATGGATCATAATAAACTTGATTTTGACGGTGTCGTACCGTCGTGGGCTTACGTTTCTCAATCTTTACTCAGGGAGAAGGAGGTAAATCATGACGACAGGTGCAGTTGCTGCAGAAGGCCAGGCAATTCCATGGTGGCTGGCATTGTTGCAAGGTATCGCGGCTATCATCATCGGTGTTCTCTTGCTAACAAATCCAGGCGCAACTATGTCCTTCCTGGTTCTGGTCCTGGGGTTCTACTGGCTCATCAGCGGGATTTTCTCGATCATCAGCATCTTCATCGACAAATCCCAGTGGGGCTGGAAGCTGTTCATGGGTATCCTGGGCGTCATCGCAGGTATCATCGTGATACAGCACCCCTTGTGGAGCACCATCCTGGTCCCGACTCTCACTGCGACCATCATTGGTATCATGGGGATCATTATGGGCATCATCGGCCTGATTCAGGCCTTTCAAGGCGGCGGCTGGGGAGTTGTCGTCTTGGGTGTCCTAAGCATCATCTTTGGCATCCTTATACTGGCCAACCCCATAATAAGCGCCGTGGCCCTGGTCATCGTGCTGGGCATATTTGGTATCATCGGTGGTATCCTGGCTATTGTTGCGGCCTTCCAGATGAAATAGCGCCGATAAAGTCAAGTTGTCCATCTCGATACAATCCGCCTTGGGAGGGAGCTGTTGGCAAAACAGTTCCCTTTTCGTTATGCCTTTGCTATTAGGCCCAATACGCATCGACCTGGAGCCCGGCCTGAGCTTTGGCCTCTTGGGCCAAACGTCGCAAATCGGAGGGCGACACACGTTTCTGGCCCGCGTCCGGCACCGGACGGTCGGTGCTGTAAATTTGGACCTGAGTTGGCCGGATCTCGATCAGCGCGGCCAGCCAGGCTCGATACGCCGCGCCTCGAACGTTGGACACCCGGCCATCAACCATCACACTTTGAATGATGAGCCCTGGCACGCCTTTCAGTCCTTCGATCATGCTCTCCAGTGCAACCTCCGGTGTTGGGCGGTTCAGACGGGCCAGGGTCTTCGGGTCACCGGCGTCCAGTTTCATGATGGGCGACTCAAGGCTCGCCAGGGCTTTCCGGATGTGGGTTAAGTGGACGGTGGAGGAGTTGGAGAGGATGGTCAGTCTTGCCTCAGGTCTGAGTTCATCCCGAAGCTCGCGGACCCCGGCGACGATCTGGGGAAACTGGGGATGCAGCGTCGCCTCGCCGTTGCCAGAGAAGGTGAGGTAATCGATGTCGCGGTGGGCTAGTAACCCCTCCTGTACAGCCTGGAGAACTTCTTCGACGCCTGGCAGTTGGCCTGCTTCGGGGCAAAGCGTCTTGACCCGGGTACGACCATAGTGGCAATAGACACAGTCAAAGGAGCACAGTTTGTGGCTGGCCGGCAGCAGGTTGATCCCCAGCGAACGGCCCAAGCGACGGGAGTTGACAGGGCCGTAAATGATGTCTGATTGTAAGGGAAGCATCGCCATCTGAATTCTCCTGTTCTTCGTAAGGGAGCCAGCATCCAATATCTCTATTATATCATACGTCCTCTTGACCCCTGCGGTACTTAGTCCATACCAGGCTGTACGTCAGCGTGCAGGCAAGCCCCAAGACTGGCGGAACGATCAACCAACCCAGAGCTGTTGATAGTGAGGTCTGGTCCGCTACAAAGCCGGTGAACGAGGCGCCGATTCCGCCTGGTAACCAACCCAATCCCATCACCAATGCCGAGGCCAGGCCGACACCACGTGGCCAGCTCTCTTGGGCCATCACCACCGTCACGGGGAAACTGGCGCCGACCAATGCCCCGGTCAGTGCCAATAACCCGACCTGTGCAGGTCCGCTGGCCGTCAAGAATAACCAGCCCGCTGGTCCTAACAGGCCCAGGCTCAAAGCCAACACCTGCCAGCGACCAATCCGGTCCGACAGCGCCCCGCCGATTAAGGTCCCCGCGCTGACGGATACCAGCAATACCGTCAACATCTGTCCGCTGTTCACGGGCGACCAGCCTTGGCTTTGCAGCCATTCTGGCAGGTAGGTCGCCAGACTGACCTGAAACCAGGATCGGCACATCGTCGCCAGAACCACCAGGATCAATCCTACCAGTGAACCATTCTCGACTTTGGCTCGGTCTTCAGCCGTGTGTGACCCGGCAGAGGTTGGGTTTGACCTGGCAGGTTTTCCCCAGTTTGATTGGTGATGGATCAGTAAAGCGGCCAGCAGCGCGATGGGGATCAACGTCAACGTTCCCGGCAATCCCGTGCGTGTGATGACGGCCGTTATCAGAAGCGGGCTCAAGGCTGTGCCAAATGTACCACTCATCGAGAAAACTGACAGCATTGCCCCTGGTCGGGTGGTGGCAATCGACCCGGCAACAGTCGCTCCGGCTGGATGAAAAGCGGCAGAGCCCAGGCTGCCCAGTCCCACCAGGATCAACAGTAACCAATAGCTGGGGACCAGTCCGACCAAACCCATCAGGAAGCCGGCCCAGACGACGCTTAATACAATAATGCGCTGGGTTTCCCACCGATCGCTCAAGTAACCGAAGATGGGTTGGACCAACGTTGCCCCAGCTCCGGCAACCAACGTCACAAAACCAACCTGGGTGTAGCTCAGCCCCATGGCCGTAATTAAAATAGGATAAACGACCGGCAGGTAATTGCTGCACAGCTCGATAGTCAGGTGCGCCAGGGCAACTGGGTACAGGAGGCGGAGGGGGTTTGAATTGAGGAATGATCCTGGCTTGGTTATCATGGCGCGTCATTCTACACCCTTCTTCGCCGGCTAGGAAATTGGTGGTTTCCGCGTTGATCTTCACAGGATAAACCTATGGATAGGGGAACATTTGGACACAAGTTGGCGTCTTCAATGCAGACACAACTGCATACCGGGAGGGAAAAATGAGCGAAAAGAAGTCTCGATCAACACGTTGGATCATCGTCGGATTGGTTGTTGTCGTATTGGCCGTCATCCTATTCGGCCTGGCCATCCTGAGCCTGGTTAGCGTAGGTTCTCGGGCACCGGCACTGGCGCCGCTGCCGCAAGCCACACTGGTCAGGGAAGTGGTTGTCGAAATGGAGCGGGAGGAGCCCGCCGCGCTGCCTATGGAAGCCCCGCCTGCCGATGGCATCGCCTACCAGGCGGCTCCCAGCGACTTGGCGCCTGTCGCCGAGCGCATGATCATCCGCACGGCGGAGTTGGCAATCGTCGTGGAGGATACCGAGGCGGCTTTGCTTGGAGTCCGGGGTGTTGCCACTAGCCTGGATGGGTACATCGCCAGCGCCGACGTGTGGCGCGTAAACGAACAACTGAGAGGCAGGGTGTCTATCCGGGTTCCGGCCGAATCCTTTGATGCAGCTATGGATCAGATCAAGGACCTGGCGGTGGAGGTGGAGCGTGAGAACGTCTCGGCCCAGGACGTGACCGAGGAGTACACCGACCTGAGCGCCCGGCTGCGCAATCTGGAGGCCACCGAAGAGGAACTGCTGGCTCTGCTGACCGAGGTGCGCGAGAAGACGCGTCAGGCCGAGGACGTACTGGCCGTGCACCGCGAGCTGACCAATATCCGGGGCCAGATCGAGCAGATCAAGGGGCGTATGCAGTATCTGGAGCGTATGACGGCACTGGCCACCATCAACGTGGAGCTGATCCCAGAAGAGGAGGAGAAGCCTATCGTCGAGGAGGGCTGGCAGCCGCTGCGCACCTTACGTGATGCCTCGCGGGCGCTGGTGGATGCCGGCCAGTTCTTTGTGGATGCCGCGATTTGGCTGATCGTGTTCGTCCTGCCGGTGCTCTTGGTGTTGGTCTTGCCCGTGCTGATCATCGTGTTCGTCTGGCGGCGCTGGCGGCGCCGGCGCGCGGCCGTACGGGAGTAAACAGACCTCCGATTTTTCCCAAAGACCGGGGATCTTTGTCCCCAGTTCAAATAGCTCGCTACGGTGCTGAGGCCCTGGATCATCCAGGGTTCCTCTGCGTGATGAAGCGCCCGCAACTTGTCCCCACACCCAGATGAATGTGATACGATTTCTCAAAAATCTCTTAAAGTTCGTTACATTAGCTGATATTTATTACAGGGTGGACTCAAAGCGTGATATAATGGGTAAAGCGGAGTCCACACGAGCCAGGGCGCATCTGCCATCTGCGTCAGGGAAACTATCCAGGAGGGCAGATGGTGGTTGTCCCTCTATCCTGTCGGCTCTGGCGTGAAGGGCAGTAGCGAGGCGTGGCAGTACTCTCACGGCGAAGCAATCTACTTGACTTTGGACGCCTACAATAACGGCTGGGACTGTGCGCCATCCCGAGATTGAGTCGCTTCGGACGCACTGTCTAGTGTATGCGACTCTCTCCCGGTCAGCGCCCATCTAGCTGGAGATGGCGTTAGAGCCCGCCCGCTGAATCAAAAAGCCGCAAAACTACAGCCGTTTTTTTGGCCTTCTGTCAAAAAACCGAGTCTCTCTTTCCCCAAACATTAGCCTCGTATGGTGGTATGCTTCGGGAGCGCTGAATTGGTCTGCGCTCTGCGTCCCTGCGGGAAAGCGCCGGTGTTAGGCGTCGAGAATCTAAGAAAATTTGTCGAGCACCGTCAGTATTTTAAGTTCAGGCGTTTACGCATATGACAAAGAAAACGTCAGTGGGGAATACAGACAGGTCATCCCAAAAGGTTAGTATCGGCAACGTTTTGAAAGTGCTGCAAACAGACCGATGGCTTGCGCTCTTAGATTTGGCATTGCTAGCGTCAGCCGTTCTCCTGATCTTCACCGATGGCGCGATATTCTTCTTTCACGTGATCTTTGTCTTACTGATCATCGGGGCATTTTTCTGGAATTTCCGCGCCTTTGCCATACGCGCAGGCACTTGGGTGACGGTTGTGGTAGCCGTTCTGTTGTTCAAGGTCCTTGCCGGTGAAATCCCGGCCGAGGAACTTACCGAAATACCCTTGCTCATCCTGATGCTTTTTCTGGTCTTCGCTATTGACAGGCAGCGGGGAAGGGCGGAGGCGTTGCTAAGAGAGCAGAACCAGTTTATCACGACCGTTTTTGAATCCCTCAGGCATCCGTTTTACGTGATAGACGCGGATGATTACACCATCAAGATGGTCAATTCTGCCGCCCTTTCGGGGGATATGCCCCAGGCCGTTACCTGCTATGCCCTCACTCATAGGCGGGCGGCACCGTGCGAGGACGTTGGATACCCGTGCCCGATGGAGCGGATCAAGAAAACCGGCAGGCCGGTCTTAGTGGAGCACGTTCATTATGACCTAAACAGTGATCGCGGGGTCTATGAGGTCCACGGTCACCCTATTTTTGACGAAGAGGGGAAGGTCATCCAGATCATCGAGTATACGTTGGACGTCACCGAGCGCAAGCGGATGGAAGAGGCGCTGCGCACAGCACGCGACGAGTTAGAACTACGGGTTCAGGAACGCACTGAGGCTCTGGCAATAACCAACCAGGCATTGCGGACTGAGATTGCCGAGCGCGAGCAGGCAGAGGAGACGCTACGAGAAAGTGAAGAACGCTATCGCCGTCTGGTGGAACTCGCTTTCGAAGCCATCGTTATCCATAGCCAGGAGACGCTCGTCTACGTGAACCCCCAGGCGGTAAAACTCCTGGGTGGGACCAGCCCAGAAGAATTCATCGGCAAACCGATACGCGATTTTGTCCATCCTGACTATTGGGATATGGCACACATGCTAATGCAGCAGGTGGGAGAAGAAGGCAAGGGTATGCCTCTGGCTGAAGAAAAATTGGTCCGACTCGACGGGACAAGTGTGGATGTCGAGATTGCATCGGTACCGATTACTTACCAGGGCCAGCCAGCCGTGCAATCTGTCATCCACGATATCAGCCCGCGCAGACGGGCGGAGACCGAGCGAGAACGAGAACGGGCACGCATCGCCCGCAATCTGCACGATTCACTGGGACACAGCCTCGGCTATTTGCACCTCAAATTGGACGAACTGGCAGGCGCCCGCGCCTTGAGTGAGAACTTGGAGATTCGACGAGAGCTGGCGCAGATGCGCGATGTGACCAACGAGGCCTACGAAGTGGTGCGTGGGATGTTGGCAGCTTCACTCCCCCACACTTCGACCGACCTGGCCACGGCCTTGCTGGTTCAGGCCCGATCGATCGGCCAACGAGACGGCTTTAATGTGCAACTGGTCAGTGGGGGCCAGCCTCGGCCCCTCTCCGCCATTGTCCAACAGCAACTGCTTTACATTTTCCAGGAAGCCCTGATTAATGTTGAGAGGCACGCCGGCGCCCAACAAGTTGACATCAATCTGGTATGGGGGGAGGACACACTGATGGTTAGCCTTTCGGATGACGGTAAGGGATTTGATCCAGAGGGTATTCGGCCCAAGGGGCGCTTTGGCCTGGCGATCATGCAAGAGCGGGCACGGGAAATCAATGGGCAACTCACCCTCACCTCCTGTCCGAATACTGGTACGTTATTGGTTCTTCGACTCCCGCTTGACCCTATATCTCAGTCGCCCCATCCAGCGTGACCTATGAGGGGATCGTGACCTATGAGAGTACTCATCGTTGACGACCATGTTCTGTTCAGAGAAGGGGTGGTGAGCCTGCTCAAGGCACAGCCGGATATCACCGTGCTGGGAGAGGCCGGCTGTGTCAGCGAAGTGGTTGCTATGGCCCGCGAACTGGGACCCGACCTGATCCTCATGGATTTTGGACTGCCGGACGGCACCGGGTTGGACGCCACCCAGGCCATCCTGGCCGAGCGGCCACAGACCAAGATTGTCTTCCTCACGGTACACGAACAGGATGATCGGCTGTTTGCCGCCATCCGCAGCGGCGCCAAGGGGTATCTTCTCAAAAACGTGCCCGTTTCCAAATTGCTGGACTACTTACGAGGTGTCCAGAATGGGGAAGCAGCCATCTCCCCGACCATGACCAGCCACATCCTGGATGAGTTTGCCCGCTTGGGCAGGGCGTTTGACTCCGATCCGGCTGAGCTGGGCGAGCTAACACCCCGCGAGCTGGAGGTGTTGCACGAGCTGGCCACCGGAGCTACCAACCAGGAAATAGCTGATCGCCTGGTCATCACCGATAACACCGTAAAAGTCCATGTCCGCAACATTCTGGCCAAGCTTAACCTCCCCAATCGCCGGGCAGTGGCCAACTTCGCCCGTCGCCACGGATTGAACAACCTCGCCGACACCTCTAGCTGATCATATTGTGTTATCCCTCACAAAGTATTAGCCCATCTGAACCAAAGATAATCCTTTTCTAATACCATCTGGATGAATAAGGATTATATAAGTTTGTGTGCTTACTTGATATAATGGTGTGGCTCACAAGTTATTCGAGATTGCTCCGCCAGATGCTCTGTCCGTTCAAGGCACAAGCGAAAGGGCGCCCGATGTGCGACAAGTTCTTGTGGTCGAAACCCATATCTTGATCGGGGCAGGCATTCACAGCTTTCTGGCTGGTGAGACTGACCTGGAGGTAACTGGCATCTCTCCCGGCGACCAAGCCGAGTTAGCCCGAGAGATCAGACGGCTGCGACCTGATATTGTGGTTCTGGACGAAGACAGCCGTCTGGCTGACCCTACCGCTCTGCTGGTCTCGCTCAAAGACTATCCTAAATTGCGCCTGGTGGTGGTCAGTGCTAACGACAATTGGGTATGTATCTACAACAAACAACAAGTCTTGACCAGACGGGCCAGCGACCTGCTGGGCATTATTCGCGAGGGTTAGTTCGACTGGCCTCCCACAACGCTCTTTTTCGGACGATCAAGAACCCGATTCCTGGCTTTCATCTAAATCCCTGGTTCTACGAAAGGAGGTAACACGGGGTAGGGTATTTTTCTGCGCCGCCTCGCTTCTAAGAAGCAAGCTTGACATGCTGACTATAATCTTGCATATCGGCGTCTGCGTGGTGGTGGATAAGTTGATGAGCATTGCAGCCGTTGTGAGACTCTAGATTATCATTCAAAAAGTTTAGTGAGGAGAGGTTAAAAATGGACCGACGACAATTTTTGAAACTGGGTATGGCGGCCGGCGCCACTGCGCTGGTGCCCTGGAACGTCAGGCTGCAGGGGGGCGCCCCGGGCGTGCGTGTCCCGCGTGTCTTTGCGCAGGGATCTATGAACCCCAACGGCATCGATCCTACTTTGATCGCGAAGTACCAGGCGCCGTTGGTCAAGCCGCCGGCGTTTAGGCGCACAGGCAAGATCAATAATAAGACTATGAAGAACGCTGACTATTATGAGATCGCCGTACAGGAGTTCGCGCAACAGATCCTGCCAAACGTGCCCGGTGTACCTATGGCCAACTTCCCGATGACCACAGTCTGGAGCTACGGCCCCGCTGGCGTGGCGCCAACCTTGGCGAACGGCTATTTTTACCCGGCCTTCACCATCGAGAACAAGTGGCGGAAGCCGACCGTGGTCAAGTGGATTAATGGCCTTGGAACCAATCCCCACCTTCTGCCGGTGGACCAGACCCTACACTGGGCCAATCCGCTGGGTACTCACGACTCGCACGGATCGAGTCATGAACCTTATACGGGCCCCGTCCCCATCGTAACCCACGTGCACGGGGCGCATACCTATGAAGAGAGCGATGGTTACCCAGAGGCCTGGTACCTGCCGGATGGTAGCCAGGTAGGTTCTCTCTACAATGAATTTAAAGCGAAATCTGAGGCGCGGCTGGGGATGACCTGGGACCCGGGAACAGCGATTTTTGATTATCCCAACGACCAGCGCGCGACCACCCTGTGGTACCACGACCACACTCTGGGAATGACCCGGCTGAACGTCTACGCCGGACCGGCCGGCTTCTGGCTGATCCGCGGTGGTCCCGACGACCAAATCCTGGACAAGACCACCGGCATGCCGGCAATTTTGCCGGGCCCTAGGCCGGGCCCGGGCCTGGACCCCTTGGGTGCCTTCTACGAGATTCCCATCGCCATCCAAGACCGCGCCTTCAACGCCGATGGTTCGTTGTTCTACCCTGACAACCGGGCCTTCTTCGAAGGGCTTAATACGGTAGCCCAGGGTTCGCCTTACCTGGATATCCCCTTCTGGGGTGATACCGCCTGCGACGGATTGCCCAGCGACGTGCCGCCCATCTGGCAGCCGGAGTATTTCGGCAATGTCATGGTGGTTAACGGCCAGAGCTGGCCCTTCCTGGATGTGGAGCAGCGGCGCTACCGCTTCCGCCTGCTGAACGGCTGCAACTCCCGCTTCCTGATCCTGGACTTCAGCAACATCCCAGGGGTGGAGGTTTGGCAGATTGGCGCTGAAGGGGGCTTCTTGGCTGCTCCGGTTAACATTACGGCCAACCAGGGTAACCAGATCCTCATGGGGCCTGCAGAACGCGCCGATGTCATCGTTGACTTCACGAATGTCCAACAGGGAGCCTATGTCCTGACGAACCTTGGCCCGGACGAACCGTTCGGTGGCCCCGGCGGTCCGGTAGCCGATCCCGACTCGACCGGCCAGGTGATGGAGTTCCGGGTCGGCCCGGCGCTCAGCGCGGACAACACCACCCATCCGATGAACTACACGATGCCAGCCATTGCACCTCCAACTGGGGTCAACCCGCGTCAGGTGTCGCTCAATGAGGAGGAGTCCAAATCCGTCAGGTTTGAAATCAATGCAGATGGAAACTGGGTGCTACAATGCGGGTTAAACGGCGAGGTATTTGGCCCTACGGCGGCCTTGCTGGGCACCGTCAACGGCGACGGCACCGGCAATCCATTGCTGTGGATGGATGATACCACCGAAAACCCGAGCGCGGGTGCTACCGAAACGTGGGAGATCTACAACTTCACTATGGATGCCCATCCTATTCATATCCACCTGGTGCAGTTTCAGGTAGTGGGGCGCGAGGCGATCGGTGGAGGTCCCAGCGTCGCTGGCAGCAACCTTCCGTTGCCCACGGAAAACGGATTCAAGGATACCGTGATCGCTTATCCGGGGGAGATCACTCGGGTCCAGGCTACCTTCGACTACGCCGGTCTGTACGTCTGGCACTGCCACATCGTCGAACATGAGGACAACGAGATGATGCGGCCTTACCGGGTTGTACCATAATGTCATAGTCTGCATTAGGGAGGCGGCGAGGGCTGCGCAGGGCGGCGACCCTCGTCGCCTAGCAGCTTGTCGGAGAGACCTTCCTGGAAGCTCTGGGCGGTACAACTTGAGCAAAAATTCGGCCTAAACGATGCCCAAATGCCTGGTCAGAGCGCCGTTTAAGCTTCAGGAAGGTTAAGCGCATACCCTCTCCGACAGCCTGTTAGGCCAAGTTCGACTGGACGCCGTATTCTATCTTAATATGCCTCACATCAGGTG
>DAOUMD010000059.1:0-4270 GCA_034412795.1 Anaerolineae bacterium | reverse complement strand
AATCCATAATCGGCGGATGTATATCCGCAAATACCCGTTACGGTTGAATAACCGTAACGATCAGTGAAGATCGCTTTATATCAATTTCTTTCGTCCAAGTTAGAGGATCTGCCCGTTCTTCAAAAATATCCCTACAGTAACCATATAGTAGTCACAGCTACTACCAGCAATAGAATCAAACTGTATTTAGGTCGTGGATCGAAAATCAAAAGAGACCAAAGCCAAATAATGCCATAGATGGCTGAAAGCAAAGCGCATTGGATGTCCCTGCCTATAAAGGCCATTATGGCTATTCCAACGCCTGACAAAAAAAACGCCCAAGAGCCATAAATTATCTGAAGTTGAAGATAACCGAACACCAGCACCAGCTTCGGCCTGGGCTTTAAACCCCATAAGCATTCTTCTTTCCATGATATAATGCAGTGGCGTCCAAATAAAATCACCAACTATATTCTTCAGATTTGGCAATTCCCATCCATAGGTTCGCACGATCAATCGGGTTTGCTTTGAATTGATCTTCTTCAAAACAAAAGCCCCCCAACCTTTTAAAACAAATGATTGTCCAGGTTCAACCGCTATTACCGGAAAATTATATTTTATTAAGCTCTTGGACTCATCGAGCGACGCTGGAACAATACGACCAACTTTCATTTCTTGAAATTCTGGTTCTATATCTCCATTGCGGCTCTCATATCCTAATGCCTTTTCGATAAAAGAGTAACTAAAAAATCCTCCCCGGTCTGCCCCTAGTTGAACTAGCCATTTCCAAACCTCAGAAATTGGAGCATTTATTGTTATCGCACGAGTGGAAATTATATATGGTGCTAAACTATCTCCCACCAATGGCATTTTTGCTTCATTTTCGGATGCTCCCCAAGTTAAGATTATGGGGCGCAGAAAAATAGCATATACTATTATTTGAAAGCTAATAATAAATGTAAGGATCAAGAAAGATTCCATAATAGCTGACATTGTTACTCCTGGGTTATCACCTTGTTGCTATTTTTCAGCAACCTAACGGGGCGGCGCACGACGGATCCTACAACAAAAAGTGATGTTCTTCATGAGACACCACTTCGTTCTTGATACACCATTCACACAGTGCTGAAACCACGGCTTTCTCAAGTCCCCGGCCCCGGTAGTTTGGATGTATCAACACCCCAATAAATGCGATAGATATTTATTTTTCCAGTGCCGGTAAGTTCCTCCTCTTTGATAATCAATGTGCCTGAGTGAACAAAATCCTCACGAGTACAACTGAACCGTTTGGCCCAATACCCATACACTACTTGCTCTAATTCGTTGCCTGTTTTCATCACATTCCTATCACGATAAGACGCCTGTCTTAACAGCGTCGTGTCGATGACACCTCTCTGGGAGGCACACCCCGCCTCCCTCAACAGCCATGCGATTCCGAAGAGTTAATTCACCGGCCCGACTGATAAAGCAACTCAACTTCAGACTCAGACAAAGCACGACTGTAAACACGTACTTCATCAATGGCACCATCAAATGGAAAGAAGAGCTCCCTCCTCTTGGTCACTCGTTGCGCACCTATGGTCGAATGCAGATGCTCAGGGTTTTCAAACAGGGTTACCCCAGGAATCACCCGCTGCGACATCGCTTCTCCATTAACATAGATGACCATCTTTTCGGGGTCTCTTATTACAGTGTAAAGGAACCAATCAGTGCCACCATACTTGTAGCTGATGCCATGCCCTCCGAAGTCCGGCCCAAAAAACGCCGTCGATAGGTGGGTGTTCCCTCCACAGCCACTGTCTTCATTGAGGCCAAAACGCAACCCACTATTGGTGGGATGCCCGCCTGCATGAGACCGGTATCGATATGAGAAAATGAATCGAGAACATGACTGGCTTGTATGGCTCCTGGCACCGTAATCATTGGGCTTTACCCAGGCACTGATGGAAAACGCTGTGTCTATGAGATCCAGGTTGTCAGGAAGCGCTATATAGTCATCTACGCCATCAAAAACGTAGGCGCTATTCTGATGCCCAAATCTATCAGTCGTTAGCCTAGCCCCACTCACTGTCCCGTGGTTTCCGTTGCCACTTTCATCATCGGCATTCCCATCGAATGGATAATAGGCAACCAGCCCCTTCTCCAGGTGGTTGTTGCCGTCTTCCACTTGCCTGGCGAACAACACATAGTAGGTCACCCCCCCCCACCTATGGCTACCAGGCAAGAGCAGACCAGAATTACCCCCAGCCCTCCCAACAAGAGCCAGATACGATTTCTGTTCACTGTGACACTCCCTTTGCCTGCTTTGACTCGTTGGCCGCCTTTGCCGCCCCGTTCAGCGGAGGCAAGCAGCGAAGTGAAACGGAGCGAAGCGTCCGCTGAACGCCAACCGTAACCCGCCCGCCACGCACCAATCACTTCAAAACCAACTGTCCCACGCAAGGCATCTTTCATTGAAAAACGCCGCTGTTGGGGTCGGGTTGACGGTTTTGTTGAGCGGTGCCCCCACTATTAAAAGCAAAACTAACGTAAACTGTATCCTCCAAATGAAAGGTAGCACCGCACTAAACCGTGGTACCTTGTCTGTTAAAGCGATCCTCTGTATTCATTCTCTCAACCTATCCCGCTTTCCTCAGAATGTAATACAAATGCGCGTACTGGAATGTCCCTACCCGGCTCTTGTACTTCGCTCGCCAGTCTTCTCGCGAGTACCTACCCTCTGCCTCCTCATACAACTCCATCCACGCCTCTAAAGACATCTCCTCGGCCACCTCTCGAAGATACCTGATTCGCTTCTCCTTCGAAACAATCTCCCATGCCGAGACCAGTTCGTCCCCCTCTTCATCGCTGAACACGCTGTGGAGTGTTAGTTCTCCAGCTTCCTCTCCCCAATATTCTCCTGGCCGTTTCTCTTGCCCAAAAAACGATTTAGGCCAAGAATCCGCCGAAATGATCCCCAGAAAGCATAACCCGCGTCTCTTCAACACCCGATACATCTCTCTCACAGCCAGAAGAGCCGTATCCTGCTTGCTCAGATGGCACATAGAGTAATGCTCATACACGTAATCAAAGGTTTCATCCTCAAATGGAATACGACGCATATCTCCTTTGCGCAGATGCAACTCGATGTCCTGCACCTCACAGAACTGCCTTGCCTTGTCCAATTGTCCCTCCGACGGTTCAATGCCCCACCCCTCGAACCCATGCTGATGAAACAGAGCCAGCGGGGGAACTGGCCCACCCGCTCCGCAGTCCAAGATTTTCCCCTGAGGCAACGTCTCTCCTTGAGGCTGTCTGGCTGTGATGACACTCAAGAAGCCATACACAGGTATTGCGTTGGTACGCAGAACGACGTTCTTCATCACAATTCCTTGAATAGATGATGCCGATTACTCCGATTTCACTTGACCTTCAGTACCTTGCGCCGCCCCGTGGGGCGGCGGATGAGGCGCCAGGCCGACGGCTCCATCCGCTGGGTGCGACCCGTTCTCCCGAAACCGGCACAAGCTGAGGGATGGGTGGCAAAGGTCGCGTCCGATTCGCTAAAGCGAATCGGCGTGCGCTTGGTGGGCAACGGACACCAAGCCGCCCTGATCTTTGACAACTGTGTATCCACGTGGGTGCGATGTTCCCATCAAAACATACACTGAAAACCGAGGATTGCGCTTCACGCCAGAGGACGTGATTGAAGTGCATCATCACGACAGGAACCACCACAACAACGCCTTCGACAACTTACGCCTGATGCACGCTCACTGTCACGACATCATTCACGGCTCAAGGTGCCTATGACAAAGGCCCGTATCCCGAAAAGCCACGTGAGGAGCTCTCACGCGTGGTTCGGTAGCGGGGACGGGTCGGGCGACCGGCCCACCCACCGTAACTTAGGCCACCTTTTGCTTTGTAGATGGTCGATTCTACATTTGTTTTCCGTCTAGTGTGTAAGAGCGTGGTTTTTGCTATCGTTCGCTTTCCCTCTTGCACACATTTCTCTAACGTGATGTATGAATCTGGTCTTCGGTCAGCAAACCATAATTGAAAAGCCTATAGGGATATGTGACTTGACAGTATTCATCCTGCCTAGATGTCACACTCAGACGCCACTCTTGTTCAGGCTTAATCAGCAATGTTTGCCCCTGGCCCTCAACAACCAATGCCCCTTGGCTATCTACAGCATGAATGGTGAATTGATTGTCAGGTGTCTCAAAGGGCAACGTGTCAATGATATGTAGCTCACTGCGGGATAATTGATCACAATAACTATACAATCCCTCAATTGATCGAGCCGGAT